>NZ_BAAAHK010000020.1:0-328180 GCF_039525325.1 Kribbella koreensis | reverse complement strand
CTCACTTCGTGGGTTGCCCTCCCGGAATCTGAAGTGGCAACCCACCATCTGAGGGGTTAACCCCTCAGATGGGGCGGCGGGGCGGCCAGGTCGGGGTGGGTTGGGTAGGTCCGGAGGCGGTCGGGGTGGGGGTTCGGGGATGGGGGTGGCGGAGGAGGTGGGTGTGGAGGGTGGTCAGGGCGGGGTGGGGATTGGTGGTGCGCCAGATGAGGGAGTGCGGGTAGACGGGGGTTGGGTTGTGGAGGTCGATGCGGCGGAGGTCGTAGGCGGCCGGCCAGCGGAATCGGGTCAGCTGGCCGACGAAGGTGGCTCGGGTGGGTGCTTCGGCCAGCGCGTCGAGCAGGGAGTCGAGACCGAAGTTGGGTCCGGCCGTATCGATCGTGAAGCCGAAGGCGGTGGCGAGCTCGTCGTAGTACGCGGCCCACTCACTGCCGGCGATGTTGCCAGGCATCCAGATGGTTTGGTCTTTGAGATCTGCTGGACTGAGCGACTTGGCATCGGCTTGGGGGTGGGCCGGTCCGGTGAGGAGTTGCAGAGGCTCGTCGAAGACCCGGGTGCTGCTCAGCTCATCACCGATTGGATTGTGGAGGGCGCGGAAGGTGGCGTCGATGGTGCCTTCGCGGACTGCTTCTACGGCGGTAGTGCCGTTGGGGAGGTTGACGATGTCCAGGGCGACGGTGGGGTGGGCCCGGTGGAAGTCGCGGACGAGGACGGCCGGCGCGAGGAAGCCGCCGATGACGTCGACGCGGAGGGGGCGATTGCCGGGTTTCACCGAGGCGAGTGCCTGCTGCTCGGCGGTGAGGAGCGCTTGGGCGTGGGGGAGGAACGTCTGGCCGTCGACGGTGAGCCGGGCGCCACGCGCAGTACGGGTGAAGAGTTTGACGCCCAGGTGGCTTTCGAGGGCGGCGATGCGTTTGGAGACGGCCTGCTGGGTGATGCCGAGGTCATCGGCCGCGTCCTGGAACTTGCCCGCGGCGGCAGCCGCGACGAACGTGCGCACGGCGTCGAGATCCACGTCGTCTGTTCTACAGCGCCCGAGGTGCGGGCCTTGTTCTGCCACCTCGGGAGTACTGGTTCTGCCACCTCGGGAGTACTCGACAACCGCCGGTTGTGGCTCGCCGGGTCCGCGGTTGTTTGAGCCGAGGCCTCGCGGCGCGGTTTGATCCTGCGGTGAGTGAGCGCGGGTTGGGGCGGCAGTTCGGCTGGTTGTGGACCTCGTACGCCGTGAGCACGGTCGGCACCTGGTTCGCCTTCGACGCGTTCCCGCTGATCGCGATCCTGGTCCTGCACTCCGGGCCCGGTCAGGTATCGCTGCTGGCGGCCATCGGGTTGGCTGTCGGGGCCGTGGTCGCGATACCGCTCGGCCCGTGGGTGGAGTTCCGCCGCAAGATACCGGTGATGATCGGGATGGACCTGGTCCGCTTCGTCGCGCTGGCGACCATCCCTCTCGCGTACTGGCTGGGCCGGCTCAGCTTCCTCCAGCTGGTGGTCGTCTCGGTCGTGGTCGGCGCCGCCGACAACGCGTTCACCGCGGCGACGGGCGCAGTGATGAAGGCCGTCGTACCGCGCTCGCGCCTGGTCGTCGCGACCGGCCGCTTCGAGTCGACCACGTGGACGGCCACCATGATCGGCCCGCCGCTCGGTGGCGCGTCGATCGGCCTCTTCGGCCCTGTCGTCACGGTCGTGGTCGATGCGGTCAGCTACTTGCTCTCGGCGCTGAGCGTCCGTGCGATCCGCCTGCGGGAGAGCCCGCCTGTACGTCGTACCGAGCGCCTGCGGCCGGCCGACCTGCTCGACGGCTGGCGCTACATCCTCGAGCATCCGTCGCTGCGGTTGCTGTTCTTCAACGGCGTACTGACCAGCGGTTTGATCATGGCGACGGCGCCGCTGTTGGCTGTGCTGATGCTGGGGGAACTCGGCTTCGCCCCTTGGCAGTACGCCCTGGCCTTCGGCCTACCCTGCATAGGCGGCCTGATCGGGTCGAGGCTGTCGGCGCCGTTGGCTGCGCGCTTCGGTTCGCACCGGGTGTTGATGGTGACAGGCTGGCTGCGAGCCTTCTGGCTTCTGGGGTTGGCCTTCGTGCAGCCCGGGGTGGTGGGCCTGCTGACGGTGATCCTGGTGGAGCTCGGACTGATCACCTGCATGGGCATCTTCATGCCCCTCTTCGCCGCCTACCGCCTAACCGAAACCCCAGACGACCGAGTAGCCCGCACCCTCTCCGCCTGGTCGATCTCCAGCAAGGCGGTCATCGCCCTGATGACCGCCCTGTGGGGCGTGCTGGCGGCCGCCACCACGCCCCGCATCGCGGTAGCAGCCGCCGGAACCCTCATCCTCGCAACCCCACTGCTGCTCCCTCGCCGCACGCAGATCACCGTCGACCGCTGAACAAGCACCCTGCAGCCCGCCGGACTCTGCCGCCTCGCCTGCCCGCGGGCCGCTGGGCACGGCGCGTCCAGCTGGCCGCTGTGTGCTCTCGCCGAGCCGGGCTCACCTGCCTCCGAACGCGCCGAACGCGCCGAACGCGCCGAACGCTAGGTCGGCGAAACGCGCGGCCATCTCGTGGTGAGTTGCGTTGTCGGGGTGCAGCTGGTCCGGCAGTGGCCGGAGGGCGAACTCGGCCTCGCCGTACAGTTCGCGGCCGTCGAGGTAGTACAGGTTGGGGTCGTCCTTCGCCCGGGAGGCCGTGAGGTCGGCCAGTTCGTTGCGGATCCAGTTGAGGGTTAGTTTGCCGGGTTCGGTCGGGTCGCCGGTGGCTTTGAACTGGACCTTGCCGTCGACGAACTCCGGGGCGCACGGTCCGGGGGTGTCTTCATGGATCGGGCAGTAGATGGACGAGATCACCAGCAGCGGTGTGGTCGGATGCCCCTCGCGGATGGTGTCGAGGAACCCGTGTACCGCCGGACCGAACGCGCGTTGCCGCATCAGGTCGGCGTTGACGAGGTTGATGCCGAGCTTCACGCTGATCAGGTCGGCTTCGAGATCGCGCATCGTCCGGGCGGTGAACGGATCGAGCAGCGCGCTGCCGCCGAAGCCGAGGTTGACCAGGTCGACGCCACCCTGCCGGGCCGCGAGCGCCGGCCAGAGCTGCGTCGGGCTGTCCGCGTTCGAGCCGTGGCTGATCGAGCTGCCGTGGTGCAACCAGACCGGCCTGTTGCTGCCCACCGGCTGTTCGATCGGCGTATCGGTGCGCAGGGCAACCAATTCGGTGCGCTCCCGGTGGGGGAGCCAGATCTCGACGTCCTTCTCGCCCGATGGAAGCGTTGCGAAGGTGACGGTCGTCGGCGACCCAGGGGTGAACTCGGTAGTCCCGGCGGCCATGTCGATGGTGAGGACGTTCCCGCCCGTCGCGTGCGCCTGGGCCGTGAGCCGGCCGTCGACGAGCAGGTCGTAGACGCCGGCCGGGGCGGTGGGCGCACCGGCGTACAGGACCTTGGTCGGCAGTACGTCCAGTTCGATCTCGGTGGCGGCGGTCCGGAAGACGAGCCGTACGCCGGAAGGCTGCGCCTCGGCCATCGCGAGCTGCCCGTCCGTCGACTGCGCCCGGGCCCACGCCGGGAGACGATGCGGCAGTACGCCGTACCGGGTGTCCTCCAGCTCGACCGCGCCACGGACGAGCCGGCTGTCGATCGGTGTAGTGATCCAAGTGCTCATAGGTAGTATCCTAGACCCTCTAGGCAAACCGATATCCGAGGAGCCACATGCCGCGCGTGGGAATGACCGCCGACCGCCTGACCCAGGCCGCGGCCGAACTGGCCGACGAGATCGGCTTCGCCAACGTCACCGTCTCCGCCCTGGCCCGCCACTTCGGCGTGAAAGACGCCAGCCTCTACTCCCACATCAAGAACGCGAAGGACCTCCGCGCCCGAGTAGCCGCCCAGGCCCTCACCGAGCTAGCCGACCAGGTAGCCACCAACATGGCCGGCCGCTCCGGCAAAGACGCCCTAGCCGCCTTCGCCAACTCCTACCGCGACTACGCCACCCAACACCCCGGCCGCTACGCCGCCATGCAACAAGACCTGGACGCCGACGGCCCAGCAGCAGCCCCCGCCCGCCGCCACGCTGACCTGACCCGCTCCATCCTCCACGCGTACAACCTCACCCCCGAGGCCCAGATCGACGCCATCCGCCTCCTCGGCGCCACCCTCCACGGCTACATAACCCTCGAACTACAAGGCTCCTACCGCCACACCCCCCGCCCCTCCCAGTCCTCCTGGCAAGTAGCCCTAACAGCCCTCCACACCCTCCTCACCAACTGGCCGGAGGATTAGCGGTTCTTGTCCCTGGGAGGCGGCATGATGGGGGGATGAGTGATCGGGCGGGTGTTGAGGCTGCGGTGGGGGCGCTGCGGAAGATTGGGTACTTTCTGGAGCGGGAGCGGCAGCCTACGCATCGGGTGAAGGCTTATCGGCGGGCGGCGGACACGATCGAGGCGTTGCCGGCGGCTGAGGTGCGGGCTCGGCGGCGGGCGGGGACGTTGACCGAGTTGTCGGGGATCGGGCCGAAGACGGAGGCCGTGATCATCGAGGCGATGGACGGCGAGACGCCGGCGTACCTGGTGAAGCTGGAGAAGGCGGCGGGGGAGCTGACCTCGGCCGGCGCCGGTACTACGTTGCGCGCCGAACTGAAGGCCGACCTGCATCTGCATTCCGACTGGTCCGACGGCGGCAGCCCGATCGAGGAGATGGCCCGTACTGCGGCCGCGCTCGGGCACAAGTACATGGCGCTCACCGATCACTCGCCCCGGCTGACCGTCGCCAACGGACTGTCCCGCGAGCGGCGGTTGCAGCAGTTGGACGTCGTCGCCGAGCTGAACAAGAAGCTGGCCGACGAGCTGGACGGGTTCACGATCCTCAACGGGATCGAGGTCGACATCCTCGACGACGGCTCGCTCGACTGCGACAGCGAGATCCTCGCGCGGCTCGACCTCGTCGTCGCGAGCGTGCACTCCAAGCTCCGGATGGACTCGGAGGCGATGACCGAGCGGATGGTCCGCGCGATCGCCAACCCGCACGTCGACGTACTGGGCCACTGCACCGGCCGGCTGATCACCGGCGAGCGCGGCACCCGGCCGGAATCGCAGTTCGACGCCGAGGTGGTGTTCGAGGCCTGCAAGCAGTTCGGTACCGCCGTCGAGATCAACTCCCGCCCCGAACGCCTCGACCCGCCGCGCAGGCTCCTGTCCATGGCAGTCGAGACCGGTTGCGTCTTCTCCATCGACACCGACGCCCACGCGCCCGGCCAGCTCGACTGGCAGATCTACGGCTGCGAGCGGGCCGAGGAGTGCGAGGTACCGACCGATCGCGTCATCAACACCTGGGATGCCCCGGCCCTGCTGGAGTGGGCCGCGGGGTGATACTCGGAGCATGAGCAACCTGGACGAGCATCCCGCTGAAGGTGTCTGTGGTGGCGAGGGCGCCGAGGGGCCGGTGATCGAGCTGCTCGAGGCGCGCGAAGTGGTGCTCGGGCGGACGACGAGGGTGCGGCGGCTGTTGCCGAACAAGGATCGCCGGATGGTCGGGGCCTGGTGCTTCGTCGATCATTACGGGCCGGATGACCTGACTGCGCGCGTCGATTCGTACGACGTACCGGGCGAGCGCGGCATGCTCGTGCCCCCACATCCGCACACCAGCCTGCAGACGGTCAGTTGGTTGTTCGAGGGCGAGATCGAGCACCGCGACAGCGTCGGTTCGCACGCGATGGTCCGGCCGGGCGAACTCAACATCATGACCGCCGGCAACGGCATCGCCCACTCCGAGGTCTCGCTGCCGGATGGCCCACCGACGCTGCACGGCGCCCAACTCTGGGTCGCCCTGCCCGACTCCCAGCGGACCACGGTCCCACCGCACTTCAACGCGTACGCCGACCTGCCCGAGCTGACCCTTGATGGTGCACACGGCACCGTGATGATCGGTACGGTCGCCGGCATCACGTCACCCGCCCCCGCCTACACCCCGCTCGTCGGCGCCGACCTCCAACTCGAAGGCGCGACCACCCTCCCACTCACTCCAGCCTTCGAGTACGCCGTCCTGGTAGTCGCCGGCTCCCTGACCGTCAGCGACCCGACCCCCGCCGACCCGACCGCCGCCGACCCGACCGCCAGTGACCCGACCGTCGGCGATCGGACAACTGCGGGCCTGACTGCCGGCTTCGGCGAGATGGTCTATCTGGGGGCCGGCCGTGACGATATCGAGCTGACCGGCGATGCCCGCTTCCTGCTGCTCGGCGGCGAGCCCTTCGAGGAACAGCTCGTCATGTGGTGGAACTTCATCGGCCGCTCCCACGAGGAGATCGTTGCCGCCCGCAACGACTGGATGGCGTCGATCGAGGCCCAAGGCACCGACCGCTTCCCAACAGTCCCCGGCTACGACGGCGACGCCCTCCCCGCCCCACCCCTCCCAGCCACCCGCCTCAAACCCCGCCCACGTTCCCGACGATGACCGTGCTGCCCCGCCGCCGTCGCCAATAGGCCCAGGTCAGTACCAGTAGTGCCGGCCCCCAGAGCTGCAACGGCGCGTAGCAACTGATCATCAGCGCCGCCGCCGCGTCACTCGAGAACGGCAGGAAGTCCCCGCTGAAGACATCCCGGAACCCATAGGTCCAGATCGCGATCAGCGACAACGCACCCAACGTCGCCGGAATGATCGCCGCGTACGGCGCCACCCGCCGCCCACCCAGCCACGGAATCCATCGCGGCACCACCTCACCCCACGGCTTGACCATCCCGAAGGCCGTCAACGCAACCGCCTCCGAGAACAAGCTCAGGCAGACGATGTAGACCCCCTGCCAAACCCCCTCCACCCGAGCCGGCCGTCCGTAGTCGTCGAGCATCCCCATCGACGACCCGGCCACCAACCCCAGCCGCCACAGCCCCGACGGCAGCGTCAGCAACGGGATCACGTGTGCCAGGCGGTAGGCCCAGCGCGGTACAGGATGCTCGGTCATGACACCGAGCATCCCGGGCAGCGCGGCTCAGGTCCTCACTCCGCAAAGGGATCCGGCTCCCTCCGCAGAGGGGCTCAGCTGCGGGCGTCCGCGTGGCGGCGGATCCAGGGGGCCAGGAAGTAGAGCACCAGGGCGAAGGCGATGGTGACGATCGCCAGGCCGCCGAAGTACGCGGTGTCCGAGGCGCCTTCGGTGGCTTGGACCAACTGGGCGGTGATGGCTTGTCCGGCAGCGGGAGCCAGGAACCAGAGGGCCATCATCTGGCTGGTGAAGGCCTTGGGCGCCAGCAATGTCGTGGCGGCCAGGCCGACGGGGGAGAGGAAGAGTTCGCCGAGGGTCTGGATCACGTACACGACGACCAGCCACAGCGGCGAGGCCAAAGACTCTCCGGCGACCGATGAGGCCAGCGACATCACGGCGAAGGAGATGCCGGCGAACAGCAGACCGGTGGCGAACTTCTGCCCGATGCTCGGCCCACGATCGCCGAGCCTGATCCAGATCAGCGCGAAGACCGGCGCGAGCACGATGATGCTGAACGGGTTCACCGACTGGAAGAACTCCGGCGTGATCGAGATCCCGAGCACCGACAGCCTGGTCCGGTCGGCCGCGAACGTGGTCAGCGTCGTCGCGGCCTGCTCGAAGACCATGAAGAACAGCATCGCCGCGATGAACAGCGGGATGTACGCCCGGACCCGGCGCCGCTCGTCGGGCTCGACCAGCGGGCTGCGCAGCAGCATGGTGAAGTACGCGATCGGCGCCAGGAAACACAGGTACGAGATCGCGTCGACCACCGGCTTCGGGCCGACCCCGCCGGAGCTCCAGGCGGACAAGGCGAAAACGATCCCGAGCACGGCGAGCACGGCCACGGTGATCTTGACCATCGTCGGCCGGTCCTCGGCGGTCAGCGGGTTCGGCGGGGTGTCGCCGCGACCGTGCAGCGTCCGCCGGCCGAGCACGTACGCGACCAGCGCCAGCGTCATACCGACCGCAGCAGCGGCGAAGGCGGCGTGGAAGCCGAGGTTGCGGCGCAGGAAGCCGACCACGAACGGCGCGCTGAACGAGCCGATGTTGATCCCCATGTAGAAGATCGAGAACGCCGAGTCGCGCCGGGTGTCGTCCTTGGCGTACAGGTTGCCGACCATCGTCGACACGTTCGGCTTCAGCAGTCCGGTGCCGAGGGCAACCAGCGCGATACCGACGTACGCGAGCCCCTCGACCGGGATCGCCAGGCAGAGGTGGCCGGTGACGATCACGGTACCGCCGTACAGCACCGTCCGGCGCGCCCCGAACACCCGGTCCGCGAACCAGCCGCCGAGCACCGACAGCAGGTAGACCGACGCTCCGTAGATCGAGACGACCGCCTGCCCGAGCGACTCACCCAGGCCGAGCCCGTGCGCCTTGTCGGTCAGGTAGAGCAACAGGATCGCGCGCATCCCGTAGTAGCTGAACCGCTCCCACAACTCGGTGGTGAACAGCGTCATCAACCCACGCGGATGCCCGAAGAACTGCTTCTCCTCGGTCTCTACCTGTTGCGTTCCCGACACGCTCGACTACTCCTTGTGGTTGGAAAACGTCCCCCTTGACCGTAGTCGGTTGCGAACCCCAACGACCAATCGGGGAGTGTCCACCGGCTGAGACGGCGCCGACGGAGCGTGATAGTTCAGTAACTTCATAGACATTGAGGTAAAAGCCAGCAGCTTCCAGACCCCCGAAAGAGGACCCTCCATGAGCACCGAGACGCACGCGTTGTCCACCGTCACCCCGAGAACGCCCGAGCAATGGATCCAGCGAGCCGCCGAGGTGGCCGCGATCCTGGCCGTCGACGCGGTCGACCGCGACCGGGCCGGCGCCACGCCGTACGACGAAGTGCGGTTGCTCAAGGAGTCCGGCCTCGTCACCCTGCTCGGCCCGACCGAGCACGGCGGTGGTGGTCAGACCTGGCCGACGGCGTACCAGGTGATCCGCACGGTCGCCACCGCCGATGGGTCGATCGGGCAACTACTCGGCTATCACCTGCTCTGGTTCTGGGCCGCGCGGCTGGTCGGTACGAAGGAACAGATCGCGCACGTCGAGGCGGAAGCCACCAAGAACAAGTGGTTCTTCGGCGGCGCGGTCAATCCGCGCGACTCCGATGTCGTGGTCGCCGACGAGGGCAGCACGATCGTGTTCAACGGCCGCAAGAGCTTCTCGACCGGCAGCAAGGTCTCCGACGTCACCGTGCTCGAAGGCACCCTGCTCGACAGCGGGACGCACGTCTTCGCGATCGTGCCGTCGGACATCGAAGGGCTGACCTTCCACGACGACTGGGACAACCTCGGCCAGCGGCTGACCGAGAGCGGCAGCGTCAGCCTCAACCACGTGCGGGTCCCGTGGGAACAGGCGGCCGGGTTCGTCGGCAAGACCTTCCAGCCTCGCGTCTACAACACGCTGAACGTCCCGACCATCCAGCTCGTCTTCGTCAACTTCTATCTGGGAATCGCTCGCGGGGCGTTGGAGACGGCGCTCACCTACACCCAGGAGAAGAGCCGCTCCTGGCTGCACGGCGGCTACTCGACGGCGGCCGAAGAGCCTTATGTCATTGACTTGTACGGCGATCTGCAGGCGAAACTCTGGGCCGTGGAGGCGCTCGCCGATGCCGTCGCACTCGAGGGGCAGCGGATCCACGAGAATGCCTGGGAAGTGACCGCAGAGCAACGCGGCGAGCACGAGGTCCGGGTGGCCGCGGTGAAGGCTCGTGCGACCGATGTCGCGCTGGAGGTGACCAACCGGATCTTCGAGGTCACCGGTGCTCGCTCGACTGCCTCGCGTGAGGGACTCGACCGGTTCTGGCGCAATGTGCGGACGCATACGCTGCACGATCCGGTCGCCTACAAACGGCGCGAGGTCGGCCGGCACCTGCTGACCGGCGAGCTGCCCGAGCCGACCTGGTACTCCTGATGACGACGGAGCGGGTGTCGGACCAGACCAAGTTCGCCTACTGGGTCCCCAACGTCAGTGGCGGCCTGGTCACCAGCGACATCGAGCAACGGACCGGCTGGGACTACGAGTACAACAAGAAGCTGGCGCAGACTGCCGAACGGGTGGGGTTCGAGTACGCGCTGAGCCAGGTCCGCTACACGGCCAGCTACGGCGCCGAGTTCCAGCACGAGTCGACCAGCTTCAGTCTGGCGTTGCTGTTGGCAACGGAACGGCTCAAGGTGATCGCGGCGGTGCATCCGGGGTTGTGGCAACCCGGCGTACTGGCGAAGCTCGGGGCGACGGCGGATCATCTGTCCAACGGCCGGTTCGCGGTGAATGTGGTCAGCGGGTGGTTCAAGGGCGAGTTCACCGCGCTGGGGGAGCCGTGGCTGGAGCATGACGAGCGGTACCGGCGGTCGGCGGAGTTCTTGCAGGTACTGCGGAAGCTCTGGAGCGAGGACGAGGTGGAGTTCGCCGGCGACTTCTACCGGATCCGCGACTTCACGTTGAAGCCCAAACCAAGAGTCGTCCCCGAGCTCTTCCAGGGTGGCAACTCGACGGCGGCCCGCGACAACGCGGGTAGATACTCCGACTGGTACTTCTCCAACGGCAAGGACTTCGACGGGGTCACCGAGCAACTGCTCGACGTCCGGCGTACCGCCCGAGCGGCCGGCCGTGAGGTGAAGTTCGGGCTGAACGGTTTCGTCATCGCCCGCGACACCGAGAAGGAGGCCCGCGAGGTCCTCCGCGAAATCGTCGCCAAGGCCAACAAGCCCGCGGTGGAGGGGTTCAGAGCCGCCGTCACCCAGGCCGGCGCATCGGCTTCGGACAGCAAGGGCATGTGGGCGGATTCGTCCTTCGAGGACCTGGTCCAGTACAACGACGGCTTCCGCACTCAACTGATCGGCACCCCCGAACAGATCGCCGAACGCATCGTCAGCTACCGCCGCCGCGGCGTCGATCTCATCCTGGCCGGCTTTCTCCACTTCCAGGAAGAAGTCGAGTACTTCGGCGCGAAGGTGCTCCCGCTGGTCAGGGAGCTCGAGGCGGCCACGGCCGAGGTAGAGCTCGAGGTAGCTGTCTAGAGCAGGTCGTGGGCGTGGGCGTAGGCAACCGCGGCGGTGCGGGACGGCACGTCGAGTTTGGTGAAGATGTTGGACAGGTGCCGGGCGACCGTCTTGTCGCTGAGCACGAGGTGCTGCGCGATCTCCGTGTTGCTGTTGCCGGCAGCAACCAGGCGCAGTACCTCGAGCTCGCGGACCGTGAGGCCGCCGGCCGCCTTCCGGAGCAGCAGTCGGTCGATGCTCTCGGTCACCGCGCCCAGTTCGGCGAACGCCTGCCCGGCGGCAGTCAGCTCGGACGTTGCCGAGTCCTCGTCGCCGAGGATCCGGAAGGCGCGTCCGACCAGCACCCTGGCGCGGGCGACCTCGTACGGCGCTTGCAGCCCGGTCCAGAGCTGCGTGGCGAGCCGGGCGCATGGGAGGGCACGGCCGGCGTCATCGGCGGCCAGCGCGACGAGCCCGGCGCAGTACGCCGCCGTTGCCCTCAGCCCGGTACAGCCGAAGGCCTCAGCGATCTTCGTCAGCTCGCCCGCCGCGGCTTCGGCTTCGTCGCCGCAGTCACCGGCGACGAAAATCTCCGTCGCCGCGGGCAGCAGTCGGGACCGGTGCACGGGGTCAGGCGTTTCGGCGAGCAGCCGGCGAATGGCGGCGAGTGCGGCCGGCGTACGCCCACGAGCGAGCCACAGCAGGGCCATACCGGGCTGAGGCTCGTACCCGAATCCTGAGGCCTGCTCATAACAGGACTCGGCGGCCGCGAGCTCGCCACGGATCCGCAGTACGTCTCCGCACTCACTCAATGCCAGTCCGGCCGCTCCCTGCGAGTTCGTGGCCGCATAGCGCCGGCGGGCGAGCTCGAACTCCTCCAGCGCCTCGCTGAAGGCCCCGCGCAGCCGCAGGATCTGTCCGCGATGGACAGCGCACTGGCCGGTGAACGGCACCAGGTCGGGCTGTGTGTCGCACCAGCGGGTCAGCGCGGTCGTCCACGCGGAGGCCCGGCCGAAGTCGGCCACCTCCTGGCAGGCCTCGATCATCGCGCAGTAGACATTGCCCGCGAAGATCGGCGACAGCTCGCCGGCTGCGACCGCGACCATCGCCTCGTCCAGCAGCGCGAGGCCTTCCGGTACCTGTCCGGAGTACATCAGCAGGCGGCCCTGGCAGACCAGGCCCTGCGCCACCAGATCGGGTTCGCCGAACCGGCGGCCGAGGTCGGCGATCTCGCTGCCGATCCGCAACGCGTTCGCGAAGTCCTGCTGGTCCAGGTACCGGAAGAAGTCGTGGATCAGGAGGTAGCCCCGCTCCACCACGTCGTCCGGCTGGTCGGCCAGCAGTCGCTGGGCCCGGGCGACCCAGCCGGCCGCGACCGCCGCCTCGCCACGAGTGCTCAGCACCAGCCCGAGCCAGAAGGCGAAGCGGACCGCGCCCAGGGTGTGGCCGCTGTCGACGTGGGCCTGATAGCCCCGCTGAAGGGCCCGGATGCAGGCGTCGTCGTCGCCCGCCAGAAACGCGGCGGTGGCGAGCTTCAGCAGGTCGTCAGGGCCGAGGTCGGCGACCAGCGACAGGCGGTCGTAGGCAGCCGCCCAGTCCCGCCGCTCGAAGGCCCGGCGTGCCAGCTCGAGGTCGTCGACGATGCCCATCGCCCATCTCCTCCGCGGAGAGTCCCCTTTCAGCTGAGGATACGCGCCGAGCACCTCAGGCGGCGGTGACGGTTCTGGCGGCCGTGGAACGGGCGACGATGCGCTTGGCAACGTACTCCGCGTCCCGGCCGACGCCGGGCAGGGTCATCGAGGTGAAGGCGTACTGGAAGCACAGGCCGCAGAAGAACAGGCCGGGCGCGCCGTCGGCGACACCACGCATCTCCTCGGGCCAGCCGTCCGGACCGATGACCGGCGCCTTGATCCAGTCGAACACCTGGCGGAACCCGGTGCACCAGACGACGTTCGCCACGTCCATCACCCGGCCGTCGTCGAGTACGGGCCGTCCGTCCTGGACGCCGGCGACCCGGTTGTGCACCCGCTCGACGCCGCGCTCGAGCAGGTTCTCCCGCTTGACCCTGAGCATCGGTCCGCCGTGGTACCGGATCTCGTGGAGCTCCTTGCGGCCCATCGGCGTCCGGCGGGTGATCAGGTGCTTGCCGAGGAAGAGGAAGACCGGGAAGAAGATCCGGGCGCCCTTCTTCTCCAGCCGGACCGGGATCTGACCGGGGTCGCGGCCGGCCAGCACGGTGGGATGGGTCGTGACGACCTCGTACGCGATGTCGGTACCCGAGTGCGAGCCGCCGACGACCAGGACCGGCCCGTCCTTGAGCTGCGCCGGGCGCCGGTACTCGCTGGAGTGGAGTTGCCGGATCGCCGGGTCGAGGTCGACGGCGAAGTCGGGCAGGTACGGCGTACGGCCGAAGGTGCCGGTGGCAACGACCACGTTGGTGGCCAGGATCCGCCGGTCGCCGGTAATCAGGGCGTAGCCGCCGTCGTCCAGCGGCTCGAGCTGGTCCACCGTCGTCCTGGTGCGAACCGGCAGCTCGAAGTGGGCGGCGTACGACTCCAGGTAGTCGGCGACCTCGTCCTTGGTCGGGTAGGACCACTTGCTGCCCGGGAAGGGCATGCCCGGCAGCCCGTCGTACTTCTTCGGCGTGAAGAGCCGCAGCGAGTCCCACTGCGCCCGCCAGTTGTCACCCACCCGCGCGTTCCCGTCGAGGATGACGAACCGCCGTCCCCGCTTCCGCAGGTGATACCCGGTCGCCAGCCCGGCCTGCCCAGCTCCGATGATGACAGTCTCAATGCTTTCGGTGATCATGCGAGTCTCCGCTCAGTGCGTTGCGTGCCGGGCGCTCGACGGGCCGGCCGGTAGCGCAAGCACCACAGCAGCATCAGCCCGGTCGTCACGACGTAGAAGCCGTGCAAGGCCCAGATCGGCCCTACCGGCAGGTGCACCACGTAGATGCAGTGGACGGCGTTGCCGATGTTGGCGAGGACGAGATTCGCCAGGCTGTACGACGAGAGGTCCCTCGTCCGCGCCGCCTTCACCACCATCGGCAGGGTGCTCGACGCGAACAGGAGGGTCGATACCGTCCCCGCGAGTAGAGCGATGCCTGCGCCAGTCATGTCACCGACGGTATGAGCGGGGCGGCAGTGGCCGCGTCGGTCGCAATACCCAACTGCTTGCGGCCTGTACTACGTACTTTCTCGTAGACGGCGAAGGGCCGCCCACCGGATCGGTGGACGGCCCTTGGCGTGAGCTATTTCGTCAGGCGCCGGCGCCCTCTTGCTTGACTCCGGCTACCGCGGTCGGGTCGTCGATGCGGTACTTGCGGGCTGCCTCCGCGGCCACCTCGCGCTTGACCTCGCCGCGCTTGGCCAGGATCTCCAGGGCGGCGACGACGATCGACTCGGCGTCCACCTGGAAGTGCCGGCGGGCCGCCGCGCGGGTGTCGGCCAGGCCCCAGCCGTCGGTGCCCAGCGAGGTGTAGTCGTTCGGCACCCAGCGGGAGATCTGGTCCTGCACCGCGCGCATGAAGTCGCTGACCGCGACGACCGGGCCCTTGGTGTCCTTCAGCTGCTGGGTGATGAACGGGACCCGCTCATCCTCGTCCGGGTGCAGCAGGTTGTGCTGCTCCGCGGCGATCGCGTCGCGGCGCAGCTCGTTCCACGACGTCACCGACCAGATGTCGGCGGCCACCGAGTACTCCTCGGCGAGGATCTGCTGGGCCTTGCGGACCCACGGCAGCGCGACACCCGAGCCGAGCAGCTGGACGCGCGGTACGTCGTCGCCCGAGGCCGTCTGGTACTCCTCGAAGCGGTACATGCCCTTGAGCAGGGCCGCGACGTCGAGATCCTTCGGCTCGGCCGGCTGCGCGACCGGCTCGTTGTAGACGGTCAGGTAGTAGAAGACGTCCTCGCCGTACGGCTTGTCCTTGTCCAGCCCGTAGCCGTACATCCGGCGCAGGCCGTCCTTGACGATGTGCGCGACCTCGTAGGCGAACGCGGGGTCGTAGTGCACGGCCGCCGGGTTCGACGAGGCGAGCAGCGGCGAGTGGCCGTCCGCGTGCTGCAGACCTTCACCCGTCAGCGTCGTCCGGCCCGCGGTGGCGCCGATCAGGAAGCCGCGGCCGAGCTGGTCGCCGAGCGCCCAGAGCTGGTCGCCGGTGCGCTGGAACCCGAACATCGAGTAGAAGATGTAGAACGGGATCATCGGCTCGCCGTGCGTCGCGTACGCCGTACCGGCGGCGATCATCGAGCCCATCGCGCCGGCCTCGCTGATGCCCTCGTGCAGCAGCTGACCCTTCTCCGACTCCTTGTAGGCGAGGAGCAGATTGCGGTCGACGGCCTCGTACGTCTGCCCGTGCGGCGAGTAGATCTTCGCCGTCGGGAACATCGAGTCCATCCCGAAGGTGCGGTACTCGTCGGGGGCGATCGGGACGATCCGGTGGCCGATCTCCGGGTCCTTCATCAGGTCACGGAACAGCCGGACGAGCGCCATCGTGGTCGCCACCGGGGTCTTCTCGTTGCCCTTGGCCAGCGGCTTGTAGACGTCGTCACCAGGCAGCTTCAGCGTCTTCGGCCGGACCCTGCGCTCGGGCAGGAAGCCACCGAGCTGCGACCGCCGCTCCATCATGTACTGGTACTCCGGGGAGTCCTTGCCCGGGTGGAAGTACGGCGGGTTGTAGGCGTCCTCGAGGTCCTTGTCCTCGATCGGCAGGTAGAGCCGGTCGCGGAAGGTCTTCAGGTCGTCGGAGGTGAGCTTCTTCATCTGGTGGGTCGCGTTGCGGCCCTCCAGCGCCTCGATCGTCCAGCCCTTGACGGTCTGGGCCAGGATGACGGTCGGCTGGCCGACGTGCTCCTTGGCGCTCTTGAAGGCCGCGTAGACCTTGCGGTAGTCGTGACCGCCGCGGGGCAGCTTGCGCAGGTCCTCGTCGGACAGGTTGCGGACCATCGCCTGCAGCCGCTGGTCGCCGCCGAAGAAGTTGTTCCGGATGTACTCGCCGGACTCGACCGAGTAGGTCTGGAACTGGCCGTCCGGGGTGGTGTTCATCTTGTTGACCAGGGCGCCGTCGTGGTCCTGCGCGAGCAGCGCGTCCCACTCCCGGCCCCAGACCACCTTGATGACGTTCCAGCCGGCGCCACGGAAGTACGCCTCGAGTTCCTGGATCACCTTGCCGTTGCCGCGGACCGGGCCGTCCAGCTGCTGCAGGTTGCAGTTGACCACGAAGGTCAGGTTGTCGAGCTCCTCGCGGGCGGCCAGGCCGATCGCGCCGAGCGACTCCGGCTCACCCATCTCGCCGTCACCGAGGAACGTCCAGACGTGCTGGTCGCTGGTGTCCTTGATGCCGCGGTTGTGCAGGTACCGGTTGAAGCGCGCCTGGTAGATCGAGTCCAGCGCCGCCAGCCCCATCGAGACCGTCGGGTACTCCCAGAAGTCGGGCATCAACCGCGGGTGCGGGTACGACGACAGGCCCTGGTGCGGACCGCGGGAGACCTCTTGGCGGAACCCGTCCAGCTGGTCGGCGGTCAGCCGGCCCTCGAGGAAGGCCCGGGCGTACATACCGGGGGAGGCGTGACCCTGGATGAAGATCTGGTCGCCACCGCCCGGGTGGTCCTTGCCCCGGAAGAAGTGGTTGAAGCCGACCTCGTACAGGCTGGCCGCCGACTGGTAGGTGGCGATGTGGCCGCCGACCTCCAGGCCCTTGCGGTTGGCCTTGCTCACCATCACCGCGGCGTTCCACCGGATGAAGGCCCGGATCCGCCGCTCGATGTGCTCGTCGCCGGGGAACCACGGCTCGCGCTCGGGCGGGATCGAGTTGATGTAGTCCGTGCTCCGCAGCGCGGGCACCCCCACCTGTCGCTCCCGCGCCCGCTCGATCAGCTTGAGCATCAGGTAGCGCGCTCGCGCCTTGCCGCGTTCGTCCAGCACGGCGTCGAGCGACTCGACCCACTCGCGGGTCTCGTCGGGGTCGATGTCGGGGAGCTGGGTGGGCATCCCCTCGGTGATGATGGCTGGTGGTTCGTGTCCGGAAGCCACGGGTGTCCTGCCTGTCTGTCTAGTCGGTCCTACTCCAGTGCTGAGTGATCGGAGCACTGGTAATCCTGTCACCTGACCGGAATGCGTTCTACTTCGCATCCACAACCCCGGCATATCTCGCCTGGAAGGGTAGGTTCCCACCGGACACGCACCGTGTCCGACATGCGGATACCGGACACGTCACGGAACCCTCGTGCATACTTGCGCGACGCGGTAGGCCACGATGGACTACTGCTACTGACGCCTACCCCCGTGCACCGGGGACGACGGAGGAGGACACGTGAGCGCGACCGCGGACCACGCGGACGGCAAGAGCGGCGAGCCGAACATGGCGAGCCGGCTCGGCTTCGAGAGCGGCACGGTCGTGCTGGAGCTCGGCTACGACGACGACTGTGACGACGCCTTCCGCGACGCCATCGTGGAACTGACCGGTGAGGAGTTCACCGGGGACGAACCGGACGACGCGGTCGATGTCGTCCTGCTCTGGTTCCGCGAGGAAGACGGGGATCTGGTCGACGCCCTGTTCGAGACGCTGACCGACCTGAAGGCCGGCGGTGCCGTCTGGCTGATGACTCCCAAGGTGGGCCGGGAGGGCTACGTCGACGCGGCGGACATCGCGGAGGCGGCGCCGACGGCGGGGATGCAGACGACCAGCAGCCTGAGCGCGACCCCGGACTGGTCGGCGACGAAGTTGGTGCTGCCGAAGTCGCCCAAGGTCAGGAAGTGAATGCACGGTGACTGGCGTCGTCCCTAGGGTCGGCGACCAGGCACCGGACTTCACCGCCCGGAACCAGCACGGCGAGCAGTTCCGGCTCTCGGAGTACCGGGGCCGGCGCGACGTGGTCCTGGTGTTCTATCCGTATGCCTTCAGCAGGGTGTGCACGAGCGAGCTCGGCGCGCTCCGCGACCGGCCCGAACTACTGGCCGGCGCGGAGTTCGTGGGGATCTCGTGCGACCCGATGTTCACGTTGCGCGCGTACGCCGAGGCCGAACGGCTGGAGTTCGGGCTGCTCAGCGACTTCTGGCCGCACGGCGCGATCGCCTCGCAGTACGGGGTGTTCGACGCCGACCGGGGCTGCGCGCTGCGCGGGACCTTCGTGGTCGACCAGGCCGGCCTGGTGCGCTGGTCCGTGGTCAACGAGATCGGTGCGGCCCGGGACCCGGATGAGTACGCGGAGGCCCTGGCAAGTCTTCGCCCCGATCTCGGTTAGACTTTCCGCTCCGCCTTCTGACAGGCGGTGACGAGGGCGCTTAGCTCAGCGGTAGAGCGCTTCCCTTACAAGGAAGATGTCGGGGGTTCGATCCCCTCAGCGCCCACCTCTCAGTCCTGCTGACTTTCTTAACAGTCAGCTGCCGGAACTGCTTCGGCCAGGTCACATTTCGGCTGGTAAGGTTCCCGTTCGTCGGCTCACGCGATGACGCACCGGGACCACTCGGTCACCCTCTTTCGCGCGAGTCGTCAACGGGGCTTTTCTGTCGATACCAGCGAGACGGGCATGCCCTGAGCCCGGCTCCGTCCAGTTGGGGAGGCACGTGTCCGTGGGTCGCCAACTGACTGGCGCCTCTGTGCTCCCTGGTGTGGCTGTGGGGCTGGTGCGATGAGGAGCGGTATGGACCGGCCGGCGATCAGCACCGGGCCGGCGCTGATGATCCCGGCGGGGTATCCGCGCGATCTGCCCAGCGCCCTGCTGCGGGCCGCCCGCGACTTCGGTACGGCGGGAGTCGTCGAGATCGGCCCGGACGGTCGCGAGACGCGGCTCGACTTCCCGACGCTGCTCGAGCTGGCTGCGCGGATACTGGCCGGCTTGCGCGCGAACGGCGTACGGGCCGGTGATCCGGCAGTTGTGCATTGCACGGAGCCGGTCGGGTTCTTCGCGGCGTTCTGGGCGTGCACGTTGGGTGGCATCCGGCCGCTGCTGATGTCGCCGTCGCCGGAGGGTGACACGACCGAGGAGGGGCGCGAGCGGCTCCGGAAGGTCACCGACCTGCTCGGCTGGACGGTACTGATCGGGCGGCCGTCGGATCTGCCGAACGACCTCGGGCTGCCGGTGCTCGATCCCGATGCGCTGGCCGGGCATGAGCCGACTTCCGAGTTCCACCGGCCCGCGGCGGACGACGTCGCGGTGCTGATGATGACGTCGGGGTCCAGCACTGGTACGCCGAAGATCATCCAGCTCACGCATCGCGGGCTGGTCGAGTTCGCAGCCGGTACGCCGGCGATGCTGCCGGTGCGGCCGGGGCAGACGACTCTCAACTGGCTGCCGCTGGATCACAGCGGGGCCTTCCTGCTGTACCACCTGCTGCCCGTGTTCACCGGCTGCACCAACATCCACGTCGCGACCGACTGGGTGCTCGCGGAGCCGCTGCGCTGGCTGGACCTGATGGACCAGCACCGGGTGAACCACTCGTGGTCGCCGAACTTCGGGTATCGGCTGGCTGCCGCGGCGATCGCTGGGGAGCCGGATCGGCACTGGGATCTGTCGGCGTTGCGCAGTCTGGTCAGTGGTGGCGAGCAGATCACGGTGCCGGTGGTGAGCGAGTTCCTGCGGCTGACGAATCGGTTCGGCGTGGTGCCGGAGACGTTCGTTGCGGCGTGGGGCATGACGGAGACGGTCACCGGGATCACCTTCGGTCGGCCGGGGCTGACGCCGAACGTGCATCGGGTGCGGATCTCGCAGACCGGTGTGGTCGAGTGGGTCGACCAGCGGACCAGTGCTGGGAAGGTCGCGGTTGCTCGGCCGGGGAAGGGGCGTGTGGATGCGCCCGGCGTACTGAGTCTGGTGTCTGTCGGTGCTCCGGCTCCTGGGGCGACCGTGCGGATCGTGGGGCCCAACGGCGCTGTGCTGCCGGAGGGGCGGATCGGGCAGTTGCAGATCGCGTCTGCTCGGGTGACGCCTGGGTATCTGGGGAATCCGGATGCAGACCGGGCTGCCTTCCCGGCGGGCAACTGGCCGGCGCGGAAGTGGCTGGCTACTGGGGACCAGGGGTTCATCACTGGTGGGCAGGTGGTGATCACTGGTCGCGACAGCGAGCGGATCATCCTCAACGGGCAGACGTACTACGCACACGAGCTCGAGGCGGTCGCTGCAACCGCCCCTGGAGCTGTCGCCGGCCTGGTCGCAGCCTGCGGTGTCGCGGACGCTGCGCTTGGCACTGAGCGCCTCCTGATCTTCTACGCCCTCTCGTCGGAGTCGGCCGAGGGCGTCGACGAGGCCATCCGCTCCGTTGTGCGCGGGCGCCTAGGCCTGGACGCCCGCGTCGTCGGCGTCCCGCGCCGCCATTTCCCCACCACCCCCGGCGGCAAAATCCTCCGCCCTCTCCTGAAGCAACGCTGGCTGGACAACACCCTGGAGACGGCCCCCGGCCCCTACGCCACGCCTCCCGTCGCTTCCCCCTATGGCGACCCCATCCGCCCAGGCTCCGTCCCCGCCTCGTCCCGCTACGACGACGAGGACGCCAGCGAACAAACCACAGAACTCCCCGTCGTCCGCCTCGCGTGGCGCCGCAACCTCCAAGACTCCATCCCCACCCCACCCCAACGCCCCACCCTCGGCGCCAACCGCCACCCCGCCCCCGACGACCTCACCACCACCCCACAAGCTGACAGCACCGACGACCACCTGACCGGTACCACGGACCAGCCGACCCACACTCCGAACCAGCCGACGGGTGCTGCGGGTGCTGCGAACCAGCAGACGGGTGCTGCGAACCAGCAGACGGGTGCTGCGAACCAGCTGACGGGTGCTGCGGGTACTGCGGGTGCTGCGGGTGCTGCGAACCAGCTGACGGGTGCTGCGGCGAACTCGCTCGAAGCGGATCCGTCGGCCTCCACCATCGACGTCGACCCGCCGACCGGTACGACCGACGCCGACCAGCCGACTCGCACGCCGGACTCTCTCGCCGGCCCTGCGCCCGCCAACTCAACGGCAGGACCCGTCAGCACCGACCCCCTCACCGACGACCTCCACGCCACCTCTGCGACCGCGTCCCCCGCCACGCAACCGCTTGCTGACCCCACCGACACGGAGTCACCGGCCGACCCCGAACCGAGAACCACCGCTACTGACGCACTGACCGGCACGGCAGGCACCGACGTAAGGCCCGCCCCCACAGGCGCCGACCTTCGGCCCGGCCCCGCAAGTACCGACGAACTCACCGGCACCGCAGGTACCGACGCCCTCACCGGCACCGCTGACCCCGTGCCGCCCACGAGCGCCGACCTGCCCGAGCAAACCGCCGCTGACTCAACAGCAGACACACCCACCACCGATGCACCCGCCGGTACCTCCCGCACCGACGCACCGGCCGGTACCTCCCACGCCGACTCCGCCCGCGCGGAACTGCCGACTGAACCCATCGACGCGGACCAGGCCGTCGCCAGCACCAACGCCGACGCATCAACCGATGCATCCGCAGACGCAGCCGCTGACCGTCGTACGAAGGCTGCTGACACTCCCGCGGAGTCCGCCGACGCACTGGCGGACGACTCCAACGCATCCGTCGCCAGCACCACCCCCGCGCCCCCCGCCAGCTCGCCCGCCTCAACCGACGCATCAAGCGGAGAGGCAACCGCCCCGAGCACCCCGCACGACGCCGCCGACACCGCCGACTCCCGCGATGCCGACTCCGTCTCCACCGACTCGGGTGACACCGACTCGGGTGACGCCGACCCGCGTGACGCAGGCTCGGGTGACGGCGGCTCGGGTGACGTCGACTCCGGCCATGCCGACTCGGGTGATGTCGACGGGGTGGACGCCGACGTACCGGCAGCTGTCACCTCGGCTGACGCGACCGGCGGGTCGACTGCAGAGGCTGTACCGGCTACTGCCTCACGTCCGCCGACGGTGGATCTCGACGAGGAAACCACCCAGCTACCCATCATCCGGGTCTCCAAGAACTCCGCTGACGCCAAGCCGCCGTCGACCGACTCCGACAACCCCGAACACCAAGCTGCCAACCCCACCGACCAACAAGCCGACAACACTCAACCAGCCGACCTCACCAAGCCCGAGACGGACGCTAACGAGTCCGCTGAGCCCAGCAACGGGCAGGCGGGTGACGCTGTGTCGACCGAGGTCGACGAGGCGCAGGCTGGCGACGGCGAAGCTGCTGAGCCGGCTGGCGCTGAGTCGGCTGACGTTGCCGAGGCCCAGGCCGCCGACGGCGAAGCTGCTGAGCTGGCCAGGTCGCAGGCGGTCGATGCCGACGCGGCCATGGCGCAGCTGGCTGACGCTGAGCACGCTGACGCTGAGCACGCTGACGCTGAGTCGGCTGACGTTGCCGAGGCCCAGGTTGCCGACGGCGAATCTGCTGAGCCCGCCAGATCGCAGGCGGGCGATGCCGAGCTGTCCGAGGTGGCCAAGACGCAGGCGGGCGATGCTGAACTGTCCGAGACGGTCAAGACGCAGGCGGGCGATGCCGAGCTGTCCGAAGCAGGCAAGGCGCAGGCGGTTGACGCTGAGTCGACTGATGTTGCCGAGGGCCGGGACGGTGACGGCGAATCCGCTGAACCTGCCGCGTCGCAAGCGGACACGGGCGAGGCGGCTGAGGTCGCCGAGGTGCGAGCCGATAGCGCCAGGTCTGCCGAACTCACGCAGTCGCAGCCGGGCGGAGACGCCGAACCGGCCGAGGCTGCCAAGGCACAGGCTGGCGACGGCGAAGTTGCTGAGCTGATCGGGTCGCAGGCGGACGCTGCCGAGCTGTCCGAAGCGGCCAAGGCGCAGGCCGTCGACGCTGAGTCGGCTGATGTTGCTGAGGTGCGGGCCGAGAACAACAGGTCTGCCGAGCCGACCCCATCGCGGCCAGGCAACAGTGCTGAGTCGGCCGAGACTGCGAAGGCCCAGGCTGGCGATGGCGAATCCGCTGGATCCGCCGCGTCGCAAGCGGACGCGGCCGAGTCGCCCGAGGTTGCGAAGGCACACGGTGGTGATGGCGAAGCTGCTGAGCTGATCGGGTCGCAGGCGGAAGGTGTCGATGCGGCTGACGGTGTCGAGGCAGCTGGCGTTGCCGAGACGGCTGGCGCTGCCGAGGTGCGGGCTGAGGACGGCGGGTCCCTTGAGCTGGCTGGGGTCGCCGAGGTTGGCGCCGATGGTGGCGAGCCGGATGAGGTTGCTGAGGCGCGGACTGGCGGTGGTGTGGCTGTTGAGGCCACCGAAGCGCAGGCTGGGGACCCTGGGTCTGTCGAGCTGGCCGGTTCGCCGGCGGATGGCGTTGGGGCGGCTGAGGGTGAGCCGGTCGAGGTTGCTGCGGCGCGGGCTGACGGTGGTGGGGCAGCTGAGGTTGCCGAGGTGGGTGGAGCCGTCGGGGTTGGTCAGCTGGAGACGGGTGGCGAGTCGGCGGAGGTAGAGGCCGGTGATGTCGAGGCAGCTGACGGGCAGCCGGGTGGTGCGGCGGGTGCTGGTGGGCTGACGGGTGGGGCGCGGGCTGACGGCGTACCGGGTGATGCTGGTGTTGCGTCGCCGGGTGTTGACGAGGCTGGTGCTGCTCGGGCGGTTGCAGAGGTAGGCGGCGAACGCTCGGCGGAGGTTGCTGGGGCGAGCGCTGAGGAGTTGGTGGCGGGCGCCTATGTGCGGATGGTGCCTGCGGTTGGTAGGGCTGTGGCCGAGGACGGTGCCGGCACGGAGGTTGTCGCGGCGACTCCTGAGGAGTTGGTGGCGAGCGACTACGTGCGGATGATGCCGGGAGCGGTGGCTCGGGACGCTGCGGGCGCGAAGGCTGTCGAGTCGGCACCCGCGGGAGTTACTGAGTCGGCTCCTGCAGAGGCTGCTGCGGAGGTTGCTGAGCCGACTCCTGCAGAGGGTGCTGAGTTGGCTCCTGCAGAGGGTGCCGCGGCGGCTTCTGCGGAGGCGCTGGGCGGTTCGGACGGCGATGCGGAGGTGCCTGGGCAGGAGGCCGCCGACGCCGAGGGCTCTGAGGTACTTGTTGCTGAGGCTGGCAGGGTCGAAGCAGGAGCCGAGCCTGCGGAAGCTGGGCTGGCTGTGGCGGCCGTGCGCGCGCCCGCGAAGGGTGGGGAGCGGGCTCGGAAGGATGGGAAGGCTGCGGTCAGGGCCGGTGTGGTGGAGCCGGTGGCTGTGGTGGGGCTGGCTGGGCGGTTCCCGGGGGCTTCGTCGGTGGATGAGTTCTGGGAGAACTTGCTGGGGGGAGTGGAGAGTGTCCGGCGGTTCAGTGAGGAAGAGCTGAAGGAAGCCGGCGGGACTGACGCCTTCGGGGACGAAGAGCTGGTTGCGGTCAGTGGGGCGCTGGACGATGTCGAGTTGTTCGACGCGGCGTTCTTCGGGCTGAGTGATCGGGAAGCCGAGCTGACGGACCCGGCGCAGCGGCTGTTCCTCGAGGTTTGTCAGCAGGCGTTGGAGAACGGCGGGTACGCCGGTGCGTCGGGCCGGATCGGGATCTTCGCCGGCTCGGGCATGAACCTTTACACGCAACAGAATCAGCCGCCGGACTACCTGGCGACCCGAGTGGCGTACCGGCTCGGCCTGACCGGCCCGGCGATCGGCGTACAGGCTGCTTGGTCTTCCTCGCTGGTGGCGGTTCACCTTGCCTGCCAGGCGTTGCGCAGTGGGGACGCGGATCTCGCGCTCGCCGGCGCCGCCGCGGTCCACGTGCCGCAGGCAACGGGGTACCACGCCAATGCCCGCTCGATCCTCTCGCCGACCGGCCACGTCCGCGCCTTCGACGAGAAGGCCGACGGCACGGTCGGTGGCAACGGCGTCGCGGCCGTGCTGCTCAAGCGGCTCGACCAGGCGGTTGCCGACGGCGACACCGTGTACGCCGTGATCAAGGGCTCCGCCGTCACCAACGACGGCGGCCAGGCCGGCCAGGTCGAGCTCGTCGAGCGCGCGCTGGAGAAGTCCGGCGTACCGGCCGCATCGCTCAGCTACGTCGAGGCCAACGCGACCGGTACGGCGGAAGACGACACCGTCGAGTTCCGCGCCCTCACCGCCGCGCTGCGCAAGCACACCGACCAGGTCGGCTTCGTCACCATCGGCTCGGTCAAGCCCAACATCGGCCACCTCGACAGCGCCGCGGGCATGGCCGGCCTGATCAAGACCGTGCTCATGCTCCAGCACCGCACCCTCGTCCCAACCATCAACTACAGCAAGCCGAACCCGGACCTATCGGTTGCCAACAGCCCCTTTGTGGTCGGCACCGAGGTCCGCGACTGGGAAGCCGGTACGCCGCTCCGCGCAGGCGTCAGCGCACTCGACGCCAAGGGCACCAGCGCGCACGTCATCCTCGAAGAGGCCCCGCGCCAGATCCGCCGCGGCGAAGACGGCCCGGTCGTCCTCCCGATCTCAGCCCCCGACCCGGCCGCCCTGGCCGACCTCGCCGTCCTCTTCCGCACAGAGCTGGAAGAGGGCACAGGCCAACGCCTCATCGACCTGGCCGGTACTGCGTCGATCGGCCGCCCAGCCCATCGCCACCGCATCGCCGTGGCGGGCTCCTCCGAATCCGAGCTGGCCGAAGCCCTGGCATCCGCCGCCACCGCCGAAGTACCGCGCGGCGGCCCCGGCCCGCTCGGCTTCGCGTTCACCGGCCAAGGTGCGGCCCGGCGCGGAATGGCGGCCGGCCTTGCCACCAGGTTCCCCGTCTTCCGCGCAGTCCTCGACGAGTGCGACAAGGTCTACGAAGAAGAGGTCGGCGGCAGACTCCTCGAGCTGCTGCTGACCCCGGCCGGCACCGACGACGGCGTCTGGCCGACCGAGACCGCCCAACCCGCGCTCTTCGCGTTCGAGCTGGCGCTCGCAAGGCTCTGGCAGTCCTTCGGAGTCCAGCCCGCGTTGGTGGTCGGGCACAGCGTCGGCGAGTACGCCGCCCTGTGCGTGGCCGGCGCGTTGTCCCTCGCGGATGGCGTGAAGTTGACCGCGCAGCGCGGAGTACTGATGCAGCGCGGCACTGTCCCCGGCGCGATGGTCGCCGTCCGGGCCGATGCTGATCGGGTCCGCGAACTGGCCCAGACCCCGGGCGTGGAGATTGCCGCGGGCAACGGTCCGCAGAACTTCGTGCTGACCGGTTCCGAGGTGATCGTCGGGCAGCTGGCCGAGCAGCTCGACCGGCTGGAGCTCAAGTGGCAGCGGCTCGATGTCGACCGCGCGTTCCACAGCTCGCTGGTCGAACCGATCCTGGCCGACTTCGCGAAGGTTGTCGCACAGATCAAGCTCAAGCCGCTGCGGATGCCGATGGTGTCGAGCTGGTCCGGCGAGTTGCTGGAGAGCGGTACTGCGCTCGACGGCGACTACCTGGTCGGGCAGCTACGGCAGCCGGTGCTGTTCGGCGACGCCGTCGAGGCGTTGACCGCAGCTGGTTGCCGGCGGTTCCTGGAGCTCGGGCCGGATGCCGTGCTGAGCCCGGCCGGTCGCCGGATCGCGCCGAACAGCACGTGGATCCCGGCCCAGCGACTCGGGCAGGACCCGGTGCTGGCGACGATGAACGGACTGGCCGAGCTGTACGAGCAGGGCACCGAGATCGCTTGGGCGAAGGTGTATCCGGAGAGCGGCCGGGTGCCGCTGCCGACGTACCCGTTCCGCCGGGTGCATCACCCGGTGGACGCTTCGGCGCGGCCGGTGGCGTCGGCGCAGCCGGCGGTGGTCGAGGACGAGCGGTCGATCGAGCGCAGTGGGGCGGCGCTGAAGCGCATCCCGCTGGATCCGC
This sequence comes from Kribbella koreensis, assembly GCF_039525325.1. NCBI lineage: Bacteria > Bacillati > Actinomycetota > Actinomycetes > Propionibacteriales > Kribbellaceae > Kribbella > Kribbella koreensis. The sequence goes on along the minus strand of NZ_BAAAHK010000020.1, from coordinate 301,553 downwards.
CGGCGTCCAACGGTGTGGTCGTGCCGACGATCGAGGAAGTCGATCTGTCGCCGTTCGCGATTCCGGCCGAGGACGACCCGGATCGCCTCAGCACGCAGCCGATCGAGGTCACCGAGCCGCTGCCGGTCGTCGAGCTGGATGGCGCTGAGCTGGTTGCGTCTGCTTATGTGCAGATGGTCCCGGCCAAGGTTGTCTCGACCGCAGGCGCTGAGCCTGCGGTCGCTGAGGCTGAGGTTCCTGAAGAACGAAGCCAGCCGGTTGCCTCGGCTGCGGACTTGTATCGGGACTCGTTGGAGGCTGTGCTCGATCTGACCGGCGAGCAGCTCGGGCTGGATCCGTACGACCTGACGGTGGATCACACGTTCGCCGAGCTGGGCGCGGACTCGCTGTCGATGTTGCGGGTGGTGGAAGAGGTCGGCCAGCGGTTCGACGTCGAGATCGCCGTGAGCGAGCTCTTCGACGATCTCAACACCCCCCACAAGCTCGCCGCGGCCGTTGCCTCCCGCAACCAACCGGACGGCGACGAGGTCGACCCGCTCGACCTCCTCCGCCAAACCGAGCCCGCCGCGGACGCACCCGCAGCAGAGAACGCAGACCCCCGTACTGCGCTCGCGGTGCTCGGCTCAGGCCTGGCCGAATTGGCCGCAAAGGTCGACGCCGCAGCCGCCGCGACCAGCGAAGCGGAGCTGCCGGGCTCAGGCATGGCCGCCCTCATGTCGCAGCAGCTCCGCGTCGCCGGCCAGCTCGTCGACGGTGTCACCAAGCTCATGCACGAGCAACTCGCCCTCCTCAACGACACGGCCCAGCGGCACGAGGCAGCCCAAGAGCACGAAGCAGCACAGCAGCGTGGGGCCGGACAGCAGCATGGAGCCGGGGAGCAGCTCAGCGACGCGACCCAGAGCGCCGCGACTGCCGGCGTACCGGAGAAAGACGGCAAGAAGGCCCAGCAGGCCAAGGCGGAGGCCGAGAAAGCCAAGCGGGCAAGGGATCTGGAGTACTGGCAGACCGCCCTCGAAGGCGCTCAGCCGCTCGTCCTCCCGACCGATCGCCCTCGCCCGGCCGGCGACGACGTGATCGGTACCGTCACCCACGAACTCAACTCGGAGATCGGCGACGCAGTCTTCGCGTTCAGCCGCGACCGCCGGGTCAGCCCGCTGATGACGATGCTCGCCGCTGTCGGCACCGTGCTCGGCCGCTTCGCCGACCAGGACGACCTCGTCATCGGCACCGCCGCCCTCCGCCGCCCCGGCGACACCACGCGCCAGCCGGCCCTCCCGCTCCGCCTGGACCTCACGGGCGAGCCCGACCTCGGCGACCTGGCCCAGCGCGTCCGTGAGATCACCACGACGGCCGTCGACCACTCGACCGCCGACCTCGCGACGCTCGAGCAGGACCCGCTCTTCCAGGTACTGGTCGAGTTCGAGGCCGGCGAGGAAGAGCTCGCCCAAAGCCTCGACCTCCGCTTCCGCCTCGCGTACCACGGCGGCGGCATCACCTGTACTGCGGACTACCGCGCCGGCCTGTTCGACCACCAGACCATCAAGCGCCTGCTCGCCTACCTCGAAGCCGTCCTGCGCCGTGCGATCGAGGACCCGCGCCTCCCGCTCCCTGACCTGATGCTTCCGATCGACGAGGACAAGAAGATCCTGGCCGAGTTCGAGGGTGAGGCGCCGCAGACCGGCCCGGTCGGCCGCCTCCGCCGCGACGCCGTCGTCGCAGGCGAGCTGAGCGGCCTGCACACCCTCTTCGAGCAGCAGGTCGCCAGGACGCCCGACGCGATCGCGCTCATCCAGGGCGACCGCGAGATCTCGTACGCCGAACTCGATCGCCGCTCGAACGCCGTCGCCTGGCAGCTCGTCGACCTCGGCGTGAAGCCCGGCCAGCTCGTCGCGGTCCGGGTCGCCAGGGGAGCGGAGCTCGTCGTCGCAGTACTGGCCGTGCTGAAGTCAGGCGCTGCGTATCTGCCGCTCGACCCCGGCGTACCGGAGTCGCGCTGGTCCTTCATGACCGCGGACGCGGGAGCGGTCGCGCTGGTCGGCGACGACGCCGCATTGGCCGACCGGCTCGGGCTGCGGCTGGTGCCGGTCGCTGCGGTCGACGGTGACACGCGGTCGAAGCAGGCCCCGCCGGTACGGGCCGCTGCCGACGACATCGCCTACTGCATCTACACATCCGGCTCGACCGGCAACCCCAAGGGTGTCGCCGTACCGCATCGCGGCCCGGTCAACCTCATCCGGCACTACCTCCGTACCAGGCGGTCGCTGCGCACCTTGCAATGGACGTCCTTCGGCTTCGACGTCCACGTGCAGGAGATGTTCACCGCGCTCGCCTCCGGTGCTGCCTTGGTGCTGATCGGCGAGGACGACCGGTACGACCCGGACGCGGTCATCGCGGCGCTGAAGGATCACGGGGTCGAGCGGCTGTTCATGGCGTTCACGCCGCTGACCGCGCTGCTCGCCACGATGCGCAAGGTGCCCGAGTTGCCGGCCCTGCGCGAGATCGTCGCGGGCAGTGAGGCGATGGTCGTGACGCACAAGATCCGCGACTTCCTCGAGGCGCATCCGGAGTGCACGCTCTACAACGAGTACGGGCCGACCGAGGCCTCCGTGGTGACCACGATCCACCAGGTCGACCCGGACGAGGACCGGCCGTCCATCGGGCGACCGATCGACGGCGTGGTGGTGCGCCTGCTCGACGAGGCGCTCCGGCCGGTACCGGTTGGTGCGATCGGGGAGATCCACCTCGGTGGCGTGGCAGTTGCCCAGGGCTACCTTGGCCGTCCGGAGGAGACGGAGACCGCGTTCGTGAGCGACCCGGCGCATCCGGGCGGACGGTTGTACCGGAGCCGTGACCTCGGCCGCTGGCGTGCTGACGGGTCGCTGGACTACCTGGGCCGCGCTGACGACCAGGTGAAGATCCGCGGGCACCGGGTCGAGCCGGGAGAGACCGAGCACGTACTGGCCGACCTGCCCGGCGTGATCGACGCAGTGGTGGTCGCCTGCGCCGACCCGGCCGGCGACACCTGCTTGATCGGATACGTCGTGCTGGAGGACAGCGACCCCGCAGTACTGGCGAACCTCCTGCTGGAGCTCACCAAGGAGCTGCCGATCTACCTCGTCCCGGCCGACCTGATCCCGGTCGAGGACCTGCCGCTGGACTCCAGCGGCAAGCTGGACCGCTCCCGGCTGCCCGAGCCCGAGTGGCTCAAGGGCAACTAGTACGTCAAACCCCCACGCACTCCTCTGCGTGGGGGTTCCTTCGTTCCAGTGAAGTCGGTTCTGCACCGTGTACGGGGGTTTGTGTCCCCGGCGGCTACCCTCCCGCAACCTCCGGCCTACCGTCCGCGGTGCAGAACCCGCGCTCGATCCTCATCCCTCCTGAGGATCGACCGCACCTACCTCTACTGCTCGCCGGCGCAGCAGCGCGTACGCGCTGATCACGCAGATGAGCAGGGAATAAACGGCCCAGACGGGTCCGACGTTGCCGAGCTCAGGTCCGTTCCCCCGGGATCCGAGTACGACGACGGCGGTGACCGCGACGAGCGCGATCAGTGGGCCGGTCCAGCCCAGCACGCCCATCCGCACCGGCTGCTCGGAGTCGGACAGCTCGTCCGGTTCCGAGGCGGCGGAGATGGCGCGTCCCCGGAGGGACTCGTGCAGGGCCGCGACGCCGCACGCGGCGGCGACGTTCAGGAGCAGCAAGCGGCCGGCCACGTCGCCGACATCCACGCCACCCGGTCCGGCCGTGCCGTACACGACGGCGTACAGGTCGACCGGGACGGTGGCTGCGGCGGCGAGCACGACGACGGTCCGGAACAGCAGCGGGCGGCGTACGGAGGTACGCAGCACGCCTCGGCTGGCCGTCGTGGCGACCACGAGCGCGGTGAAGAAGAGTGCGAAGACGATGAGTACGGCAGCGTCCATCAGGACCTATTCCCTACGGTCGAGCGTTGCCCCGGACAACGCTGGTGGACGTGCGTACATCGGTATCCAAGTGCCTGCGAGAGCGGCGAGGAGTCTCCTCCTCGCCGCCTACGCAAACGGTCAATCCCTGGCATGCAGGTCCCCCCTGATTGCCCTCGAACGGCGTGCCCCCACCCCGTCCATCCGTTGCATCGGAACAGCAGGGGTCGCCGTTACAAGAATTCGGGCAATTGCGTAAAAAGTGCGCAAATTTGCTCGGGAGACCCCTTTCCGCACGCCACATCTGTGTGTGAGGGGTCACCGACCGTCGATCCGACGGTTACCGTGGCGCCAACTGCCGGTGAACTACCGCAGCGCGCTCTCCGAGGGCGTGGCCGCGGGCAACAGATCCCAGCCGAGCCGGGCGGCGCCGATCAGGCCGGCGTTGTCGAGCTGGGCCGGCTGGACGGTCAGGTCGGCGACGAAGGGGAGCTGCGCGAGGCGCTTCACCCAGCGCTGGACCGGGTCGAACAACACCGGTCCCGCCTTGGCCACCCCGCCGCCGATCACGACGGTCGTAAGGTCAACGGTCACAGCGGTGGCAACGATGCCCGCCGCGAGCGCCTGCGCCCCGTCGTCGAAGACCGACAGCGCGATCTCGTCCCCGGCGGCGGCGTCCGCGGACAGTACCGCCGCGTCCACGTCCTCGGTACTGCGCCAGCCGCGACGCTTGGCCCGGGCAACCATCCGCGGACCGCTCGCGTACGTCTCGACGCAACCGTACGACCCGCACGCGCACGCCTCGCCGTCGAGGTCGACCACGACGTGCCCGAGGTGCGCCGCGTTGCCGGATTGTCCGAGCAGCGGACGACCGTCGACCACGATCCCGGCGCCGACCCCGGTGGAGACGACGATCCCGAGCAGGCTGCCGACGTCACGCCCGGCGCCGGTCCAGAACTCGCCGAGCGCGAAGCAGTGCCCGTCGACGCCCAGCGTCACCGGTACGTCGCCGACCAGCGCGCGGACCCGGTCGACGAGCGGAAAGTTCCGCCAGCCCGCGATGTTCACGGGGGAGACGAGGCCGTGCTCCTGGTCCAGCGGCCCGGCCGAACCGATCCCGACCGCGGCCGGCTCGGTGTCGCCCTTGACCCGGGCGATCAGCTCGCCGAGCGCGGCGAACACCTGGTCGGCATCGCCGGGCGGGGTCGCGATCCGGTCCTTGGTCAGGATCTCCCCGTCGGCCGCCACGATCGCGGCAGCCATCTTCGTGCCCCCGATATCGATGCCTAGCACGGTCACTGGCTGGTCGGTCATGTTCCCCCTGTCAGTACCGGTGCGGATCGCGGGCTGGATCGGGAGACAACGTTATCTGTAACCGGCCAATCCGGCGAGAGGTTGTCGGTGCTAATCATCCATGATCCCGCAGGCCAGCGCTTGATTCATGCCAGGACATAGTCTGACAACGATGGCCTTCAAGGCGCTTCAATCGTCAACAACGAGGGCAATCCTTCGCTGTCCGTGACGGGTTCAGCTAGCGATCCGCGCGCGGGCACGAGAGGGTAGGCGCATGAGTGAGCTGCGTCTGACCTCCCCCGCCCCTCCGCCCCGGTCGGTGGACCGCGACGCCGCCGGCGCCCTCGTCGTCGGCTTCAACGGAACCACCGCCCCCGACGAACTCCTCCGCTCCGTCGCCGCCGGACTCGGCGCCGTCATCCTGTTCACCCGCAACGTGGACAGCGCCGAGCAGGTCGCCGCGCTGACCGCCTCGCTGCGGGCCGCGCGGCCGGACGTGCTGATCGCGATCGACCACGAGGGCGGCGAGTTCAGCCACCTCGCGCCCGCCAACCCCTGGCCGCTGTCCTCGCCGCGCTCGCTCGGCGAGCTGGACGACGTGGATCTGACCCGCGCCTCGGCCCGCGACGCCGCTGCCACCCTCGCCTCGCTCGGCATCGACCTGATGCTCGCGCCCTCGGTCGACGTGAACAGCAACCCGGCCAACCCGATCATCTCGACCCGCTCGTTCGGTACGACGGCCGACGTCGTCTCCCGCCATGGCGTGGCCTTCGTCCAGGGCGTCCACGACGCCGGCATCGCCGCCTGCCCCAAGCACTTCCCCGGCCACGGTGACGTCACCGTCGACTCCCACCTCGCGCTGCCCCGGGTGGACCGCTCGATCGAGCAGGTGAGCGCGGTCGAGCTCGCGCCGTTCCGGGCGACCATCGAGGCCGGCGCGGACGTCATCATGAGCGCGCACATCATCTTCTCGGCGTACGACGACCAGCCGGCCACCCTCTCGCGGCGGATCCTGCACGGGCTGCTGCGCGAGGAGCTCGGGTTCACCGGCGTGATCACCACCGATGCGCTCGAGATGCAGGCGATCACCGCGACCCAGTCGATCGAGGACGCCACCGTCGCCTCGATCCGGGCCGGTGCCGATCTGGCGATGATCGCGATCGGCGAGGCGGACCCTGCGGCGCTGACGGCCCGGCTGGTCCAGGCTGTCGACGAGGGGACGCTCGACGCAGCCCGGCTCGCGGATGCCGCCGGCCGGGTTCGCGCGCTGGCAGCGACGCTCGCGGGACGTACTCGTCTGCCGGGGCTGGATGGGGCGCCGACTCGTGAAGTGGCTGCCCGGACGGTCACCCGGCAGGACTTCCCGGGGCTGGGCGGGTCGCCGTACGTGGTGGATCTGACGCAGGGGCTGCACCCGGCCTGGAATCCGTACTTCAGCGGCCTTCCGGAGGTCTTCGCGAAGGTCGCGCCAGGCTCGGCAGGCGTCGTACTGCGCGGCGAGGACCCCGCTGCGCTCTCGGAGGCTCAGAACGCGGCGATCGGGCGGCCGCTGGTGGTCGCAGTACAGGACGCCGTCCGTACGCCGTGGATGCGCGCGGCGCTCCAGGAGTTGCTGGAGAGCCACGAGGGCGATGTCTTCGTGCTGTGCACGGGCATCCCCGAGGACCGCGCACTGGTGCCGGCGGCCGTTCCGACGGCTGTCACGTACGGTCGCAACCTCGTCGTACTGGAGGCGGCGGCTCAGCTGCTGACCCGGATTCCATAAGACCTTGATCAATTCGAGGGGCTGAGGTCCGGCTACGCAATCGTTTCCAGGCTTAGCGTGGCTCGGGTGAACGCTCTCGACCTGTCGAAGATCACGCTGCGACCCCTCCAGCAAGGTGACTGGCCACGGATCCACGAGTGGGCCTCGCTGGAGGAGTCGTGCAGGTACCAGCCGTGGGGACCGAACACGGAAGCGGAGACCGAGGCCTTCGTGTCGGCCGCGATCGCCTCCGCCCGGGTGGACCCGCGGACCCGTTTTGCCTGGGTCGCGACTCATCCTGTGACCGGCGTGCTCGGCATCGGCGAACTGAACATCCGCCATGCCGCGTGGAAGCGCGGCGAGATCAGCTACTCCGTCCACCCCGACCACTGGGGGCAGGGCGTGGCCAGCGAGATCGCGCGCATCCTGCTGCAGTTCGGCTTCGAGGACCGTCAGCTGGAACGCATCGAGGCCACCTGCGACCCCCGCAACTCCGCCTCGGCCGCCGTCCTGAAACGCATCGGGATGACGTACGAGGGCATCCTCCGCCGTACGGTCCTCATCCGCACGGGCTGGCGAGACTCCAAAATGCACAGCATGATCCGCCCCGAGTGGAACCCGCCGACGCCCATCACCTCCCCACGCTGGACCCTCGCCTAGCCCCGGGCAGCACCGGCGACCTCGACCACCATCCAGCGACCTCGACCACCGTCCGGCGACCTCGACCACCGTCCGGCGACCTCGACCACCGTCCGGCGACCTCGACCACCGTCCGGGAACTCGACCACCGTCCGGGACCTCGATCACCGTGCGGGGACCTTGAACACTGTCCGGGGACCTTGAACACGCTATTTCATGTCCGAGGTCACCGCTTGGTGTTCGAAGACGCCAAATGTGCGCCTAGCCTCGGCAGTTGAGCTGGAGATCCAGTGCGTGTTGCTCGACGTAGTTGAGGGCGTGCCGGACCGCGCCGACCGACACGATCGTGTCGCCCAGCGACGAGACCGCCACCCGCGGGGGAGTGGCGGTGAAGGTCGCGAGCTGCTTCTCGATCTCCGGCAGCAACGCCTTGGCCGCCGTGGCGACGGCTCCACCGATCACCACCAGCTCCGGGTTGAAGAGGATCCCCAGCGTGGCAAGCACTCTGGCGGTCCGCCCGGCGATCTGCTGAAGGATGCCAACAGCAACCTTGTCTCCATCGGCCGCGGCCGCGAAGACCAGCTCCGCGGTGACAGCTCCGTCGCCCGCCAGCCTGCGCAGGCTCGTCTTCACCGCGGGGTCGGCGATCGCCTTGGCGCCCTGTTCGCGAGCTGTCCGGGCGATACCGGCCGTATCTCCCACGCCCTCGACCAGCTTGAGGTACACCATCTCGCCCGCCCCGCCGCGACTGCCGTGCAGCAGCCGGCCGGAGTCCATCAGCCCGGAACCGAACCGCTCGCCCGCGAGGAGCACGACCAGATCATCGACGTCACGGGCCTCACCTCGCCAGTGCTCGCCGAGGGCGGCCAGGTTCGCGTCGTTCTCCAGCAGCACCGGCCAGCCGTGCAGCTCGCTCAGCCGGGTCGTCAGTCCGGCGTCGAAGCGCCGCCAGAACTCGTCGTCACTCAGGATGTTGCCCTCGCGATCGACCGGCGCGGCCACCCCGACCCCGGCGGCGAGCACCTCGGCGTCGGTCACCTGGGCTTCGCCGAGCACCTCGAGGACCGCCTCGTTGACGACCTGGGTCTGCTCGGCGGGCGTCTTCACCGCCTGGAACGAGCGGCCGGTCTTGGCGACGGTCTCGCCGCGCAGGTCGGACAGCAGCACGGTGGTCTTGGCCGCGCCGACGTCGATCCCGAGCACGTAGCCCGCCTGGCTGTTGAACTCGAAACGACGGGAGGGCCGGCCCACCGGCGTACCGGGTGCGTCGTGTCCTGGGTCGAGCTCGACCACCCAGCCCATCGCGATCAGGTCGTTGCAGACCGCGTGCACGGTCGCGCGGGTCAGCCCGGTCGCCTCGATCAGGCCGGTACCTGTCATCACGCCCGCCGTGGACAGCACGCCGAGTAGCTTCCCGGCGTTGACCCTGCGCAGCAGCGGCGGCGTGGCCGCGGCGGTAGTCGCCATATTCCCTCTTGACCTCCTCGCGAGTACCCGCGCACAATACTGCAGAATCTAAATTTAGAGTCTATATAAACCAGAGTGAGGCGCTCTTGACCAGCACCGAGACCCAGGTGAGCCGAAGTGGTGACCCGACCGATGCCGACTGGTGGCGGCAAGCGGTCGTGTACCAGATCTACCCGCGGAGTTTCGCCGACTCCAACGGCGACGGCGTGGGCGATCTGCCCGGCATCATCAGCCGCGTCCCGTACCTGACCTCGCTCGGCATCGACGCGGTCTGGCTGAGCCCGTTCTACCCGTCCGCGCTCGCCGACGGCGGGTACGACGTGGACGACTACCGCGACGTCGACCCGCGGCTCGGCACGCTCAGCGACTTCGACGACCTGGTCGCCGCGCTGCACGGCGCCGGGATCAAGCTGATCGTCGACATCGTCCCGAACCACACCTCGAACCTGCACACCTGGTTCCAGGAGGCGTTGGCCGCCGGTCCGGGTTCGGCGGCCCGCGATCGGTACATCTTCCGCGACGGCGCCGGGCCTGACGGGTCCGAGCCGCCGTCGGACTGGGACTCGGTCTTCGGCGGATCGGCCTGGGCGCAGACGTCGGACGGGCAGTGGTACCTGCATCTGTTCGCGGCCGAGCAGCCCGACCTCAACTGGGACAACTCCGAGGTCCGCGACGACTTCCTCACCACGCTGCGGTTCTGGTCGGACCGCGGGGTGGACGGGTTCCGGGTGGATGTGGCGCACGCGCTGGTCAAGGACCTGACCGAGCCGCTGCCGTCGAAGACTGTGCTGCCTCGTCAGTCGGAGTCGCTCGGTGCTCATCCGCTGTGGGATCGCGAGGGCGTGCACGAGATCTACCGCGAGTGGCGCAAGGTGCTCAACTCCTACGACCCGCCACGATCGGCGGTCGCCGAGGCGTTCGTACCGGCGGCCCGGCGCGCGCGGTATGCGAGTGCCGACGGGCTCGGGCAGGCGTTCAACTTCGACCTCCTGCAGGCCGACTGGGACTTCGGGAAGTTCCGCCAGGTGATCGAGGAGAACCTCGCACTGGCCGAGGAGAACGGCTCGTCGTCGACCTGGGTCTTCTCCAACCACGACGTCGTCCGGCACGCGACGAGGTACGGACTGCCGCGCGATCCGGAGGGGTTGTGGCAGGACGGCAAGGCCTGGCTGCTGAGCAACGGCACCGAGCCGACGGTCGATGTGGAGCAGGGGTTGCGGCGGGCGCGTGCGGCGGTACTGCTCATGCTCGCGCTGCCCGGTTCGGCGTACCTGTACCAAGGTGAGGAACTGGGTCTGCAGGAAGTCGGCGAACTCCCGGCCGCCAGCCTGCAAGACCCCGCCTACTTCCGCTCCAAGGGCGCCGAGAAGGGCCGAGACGGTTGCCGAGTCCCACTCCCGTGGACAATCGGCGGCCTCTCCTTCGGCTTCGGCTCCGGCGGCTCCCACCTACTCCAGCCGACCTGGTTCGGCGGCTACTCGGTCGAGGCCCAGGAGTCCGACCCAACCTCCACCCTCACCCTTTACCGCAAGGCACTAGCCGTCCGCCGAGGCCTGCAAACCAACGCCGGCCTCGAATGGATCGACGGCGTCGAATGGTCCCTCCACTTCACCCGCCCCGGCGGCTGGCAATCAGTAACCAACTTCGGCGCCGCCCCCATCGAACTCCCCGAAGGCGCCGTAGTCCTCTCCAGTGCGCCCCTCGACGGCGACAAACTCCCCACCGACACAACCGCCTGGCTCATCTAGCTCCACCCCCAACAGACCCTCCGCCCAAGCGGAGGGTCTGTTGCTATAAGCAACAGCCAAGAGCAACAGCCAGTCCCGCCTGCTGCGGTGGTTACGGCGGTGCCGGGGCTCCAGTTGCCAGGGAATGGAGAACTACAGAGACAGGGCGCCCGGTCGGCCCGCGGTTGCTTTGGGTGCCGGGATGACAGGCTGCCGTGGGTCGCCTGGGGTGCTTTGAGCAACAGATAACGTAAAAGAGAGTCCCTGGTTGGCCGATGGTCGCCTTGGGTGTCAGTGTGAGAGACAGCGTTGGGATTGGCCGCTGTCGAACTCAACTAGCCAAGACGCCTACCCGGAACGAGGCCGGCCCTTCAAACAACCTACAGGTGCTTGGTTGATGTGAAGTGGTGAGGAATTCACCTTGTGGATAAGGGCTTTCCGGCCCGAAACTGTCCCCGGACTCGTCTAACGTTACGGGTATGGATGACCGGGCGGTGGAGTTGATGAGCGGCGACGAGCTGCTGTGCGACTCCGACGTCATCGAGGCCGCGATCGAGGAGTTGTTGGCCCGCCGCCACCAGGTCGTCCGCCGCCTGGACGAGATCAGGTACGCCGAGGAGATCGGTGCCCATGACACCGCCCGGCTGCTCGAGAAACGCTACCGCCTCGACCCCGCCGAGGCCCGCCGCCGCGTCCGCCTCGCCCTCGCACTCCCGAAACACCCGACCGTCGCCGCCGCGCTTCCTGCCCCCGGCAACGACCTGCCCGACGACGCGGTGGCGCTGTCGTCGGCGCAGGCCGACGCGATCGTGTCCGCGCTGGAGAAACTCCCCCAACGCGCCAACATCCCCGTCGAAGAACTCGACGCGGCCGCCGGCGCGATGGTCGAGGCGGCCCGGCACATGAACCCTAGCGGCCTGCGCAGCCTGGGTGAACAGGTCCGCAACATCCTCGACACCGACGGCCCCGAACCCCGCGAAGCCGCCGCCCGCGCCCGCGAAGAAGTCTGGGTCAAGAAAGCCGACGACGGCGTCAAGTTCGGCGGCTACCTCGCCGGCGAGAACGCCGAGAAACTCCAGACCGTCCTCCAGGCGGGTGCGAAGCCGCACAAGACCGACGACGGCGAACAAGACCCCCGCTCCCGCGGCAAACGCCAAGCCGACGCCCTCATCGACACCCTCGACATCGCGTTGGCCTCGGGTGACCTGCCCACCCGGGGCGGGATCAAGCCGCACATCGCGGTCACCATCAACCTCAACGACCTCCTCGACGCGGGCCGGCACGCGACCGGTGACCTGACCTACGGCGACGGCCTGTCCGCGGCGGCGATCCGCCGGTTGGCGTGTGACGCCGGGATCATCCCGATCGTGTTGGGCTCGGACAGTCAGCCGTTGGATGTCGGCCGCGAGTTCCGGTACGTCACCAACGGCCTGCGTAATGCGTTGAACCAGCGCGACAAAGGCTGCGTGATCTGCCACGCCCCACCGATCTACTGCGACGCGCACCATCTGGTCAGCTGGCAAGACGGCGGGGTCACCAGCCTCGCCAACCTCGTCCTGCTCTGCCGGGTGGACCACAACTCGCTGCACGACGGCCACTGGACCATCAGCATCGTCAACAACCAGGTGCACGTGACCCGCCCATCCTGGGCCGACCCACCACCCCGAAACACCGGCCGAAAACCCGACCAGCCCAGCACCACCCCCGCCACCGCACCCGCGCCGACGGCCACTGACCCCTGGCCAACGGACACCGGTAGTGGCACAGGCACAGGCACAGGCACAGGCACAGGCACAGGCACCGGCACCGGCATGGAAGACAGAGGCAACTCTGTCGCGGCCGTAGATGGTGAGCCTTCGCCGGTCGGCTCGGGCGCGCGGTCCGCGCCGATGGATGCTCACTCCTGGTCGACGGGCGCTGGCTTAAGCAAAGGCACAGGAGATGCGGGCAATGCTGTCGCGGTCGCGGATGGTGAGCCTTCGGTGGTCGGCTCGGGAATGCGGTCGGCGCCGATGGGTGCTGACCCCTGGTCGACGGACGCTGGCGCTGGCGCTGGCGCTGGCGGTGGCGGTGGCAGAGGCACAGGAGATGCGGGCAATGCTGTCGCGGTCGCGGATGGTGGGCCTTGGCTGGTCGGCTCGGGCGCACGGTCGGCGCCGATGGATGCTAACCCCTGGGCTGGGCCGCGTGCGGCTGGCGTCGGACTCGTGGGCGCCCTTGCCGATGCCGACACCGATGCCGATGCCGACACGGACACCGATGCCGATGCCGATGCCGACTCCTACTCCGACTCCTACACCGACACCGACACCTATGGCGATGGCGGTGACAGTGGTGGTGATGGTTGTGATGGTGGCGGTGGGAGGGGGGCGCGGAGGCCTGGGCTGGGCTGGTCCTTTGGCGATGAGGTGGGGTGGGTCAGTCCCGAGGAAGTCGCGAATCTGGATCCTTGGGGCGACAGCGGCCGCCAGCTGCGATCGCCGGCCGGCGGCGAGAGGGTGTCCGACATCCCGAGTGCACGGGAGTCCGATCCTTGGAAGGGTGATTCGGCCGGGGTGGACCGGTCCGCCGTTGTCGATGAGAAGTCGTGTGGAGGGACGGGTTCGGCTGATGTCGATCCGTGGGCTGATAGCGCGTGATGCAGGTGCTTGCCTGGAAAGCCGTCTCAACCCGAGTTGCCGGTTGATCGCGCGTCACTCCGATAGGGCCGTCCGCTTTCTCGTGGTGCTGTGCGGCCCAGTTCACGCCGCCTGAGCTTGGTCTCGGCGGAACGCTGGGGCGCGTGCGGATGGTCGGTGAGTGCCGGAGTGCCCGGAGTGTTGGGGGGCGGCGTGGCGCCGGAGTGTTGGGGTGGCGGGGCACGTGGGCGCCAAAAGTGATGGGGCGCGAGGGCGCGAAAGTGACGGGTGCGGGGGCAGCGGGGTGCCGGGGTGCCAAAGCGACTGGGCGCGTGGGCGCCAAAGTGATGGGGCGCGGGGCGCGGGGCGAAAGTGACGGGCGCGGGGCGCCGGAGTGCCGGGGCGACGGGGCCGCCGTGATGCCGGGGTGACGGGGCGCGGGGGTGTCGGGGGTGGCGGTTGGTTGGTGGGTGGCGCGGGCAGGGGAGTGAGTTCGCGGGGTGTGTGGTGGCGGTTTGGTGGGCTGGGGCTGGGGTCGGGAAGCTGGTTGTGGTTAGCGAGTGGTTGGGCGGCGGCTGCTCAGGGGGAGGGTCAGGCTGGGCCTTCGTCGGCTATGGACCAGCGTTCGGTGGTGGTGTTGCGGACTAGTAGGTAGCCCCATTGGGTGCGGGTGCGGGTGTTGTTGCGTTGGTAGGTGGCTCGGACGAAGACGGCCTGTTGCCAGCCGTCGGCCATCGAGCCGCCGCCGGAGCGCGGGTACTTGCTGTCCGGAGGTTCCAGGCGGAGGTCGGTGATCGGTTTGGCTCGTCGGAGGCCGAACGGCCAGCGGTCTCCGAAGAAGCCGCCCTCCGATCCGAGCAGGCTTTCGGCGCGGCGGGGAGTGACGTAGGACAGGGCAGTGGCCTTGTCCCTGGCGTTCTTGGCGGCTACGTAGGCCCGGATCACCTCCTCAGGGGTGGCGCTTGCGGGCAGGGGCTGGGAGCTGACGGTGGTGTGGTCGTTGAGCGTCCCGACGGTTGTTCCGATGCCGATGAAGGCCAGGACGATCAGGACGGCTCCGACGGCGGTGAGGGCTCGGTGATGGTTTCGTGAGCGCCGGCCTCGGGCCAGGAGGGTGTCGATGGGAGGGGACGAGGCGGCCACGTCGGAGACGGCGGCCTCGAGCAGGGTGCGGGCTTCCTTCTCACGCATTGCGGTCCTCCAGGCCTTCCAGAGCAGAGCTGCCTTCCAGTGCGGCGAGGGCGCGTGAGGTACGGCTCTTCACGGTGCCGACGGCGATACCTAGTACTTCGGCCGTTTGGCGTTCGGACAGGTCGGCGTAGAACCGGAGTACCAGGACGGCGCGTTGGTCGATCGGGAGGGCTGCGAGCGCCCGCCGCAGAGTGACGGCGGTTGCGACCGTACCCGCATAGTCGCCGCGGTGACCGACCTGTTCGGTCACGTCCTCGGTCGGGATCTCGCCGTGCCAGCGGCGCCGGCCGCTCTTCGCGATGGTGTTCGCCAGCACTTTGTAGACGTAGGCATCGGTGTTGTCGGCCCGCCGGATCGCTCGCCAGGACCGGTAGCACCGCACCAGCGCAGCCTGTACGGCGTCCTCGGCCGCATCGACCTTCGCGCCGAGGAGGACAGCGGTGCGCAGAAGCGTGGCGTACCGCGCCGCGGCGTACGCGGCGAAGTCGTCGTCAGTCTGCGTCATGGCTCGCGGCCGATGTCATCACACTCATAAGAGTCCCGGGGCCGTCAGGAAGGTTCCCCACAGTGTGCGCAGCGAGGGGTGCGGCAGGATATGGCTGTGGATACGACGCTGGCGGATGTGCTCGGGGTGCTGGACCGGCTGTACGACCCGTCCTGGGCGGAGAGCTGGGATGCCGTTGG
Source organism: Kribbella koreensis (assembly GCF_039525325.1). Classification (NCBI taxonomy): domain Bacteria; kingdom Bacillati; phylum Actinomycetota; class Actinomycetes; order Propionibacteriales; family Kribbellaceae; genus Kribbella; species Kribbella koreensis. The sequence continues at coordinate 286,288 of NZ_BAAAHK010000020.1, read as the reverse complement.
GCTGGTGACGGGGGATCCGGGGCAGGTGGTGCGGCGGGTTCTGTTTGCGGTGGATCCGATGCGCGAGGTGGTCGACGAGGCGATCCGCGGGGAGTTCGATCTGCTGGTGACGCACCATCCCTTGCTGCTCAAAGGGGTGAACAGCGTTGCGGCGACGACCCCGAAAGGGCGGGTCATCCATGACCTGATCCGGAGCGGTACCGCGTTGCACGTCTGCCACACCAATGCGGACAACGCGAATCCAGGCGTCAGTGACGCTTTGGCCGCGGCGCTCGGGCTCGAAGAGACCAGGCCGTTGAAGGCGATGGCCGGGGATCCGATGGACAAGGTCGTTGTTTACGTGCCGGTGGGGGAGACCCAGCAGATGATCGACGCGCTGGCTGCGGCGGGCGCGGGTCAGGTCGGGGATTACGAGCGGGCGGCTTGGAGTTCCACGGGGGAGGAGACCTTCCGGCCGCTCGACGGCGCCGATCCGACGATCGGGAAGGTTGGGGAGATCGAGCGGGTGGCGTCGGATCGGGTCGAGATGGTGTTGCCGCGGCGTCGGCGCCGGGCGGTGGTTGAGGCGTTGCGGGCGGCTCATTCGTTTGAGGAGCCGGCGTTTGATTTGTACGAGATGGCGGCGCTGCCCAGCACGCGGGGTGGTGGGCGGGTCGGCGTACTGGCTGAGGCCTTGCCGCTCAGGCGGTTTGCTGAAGTTGTCGCCGAGCGGCTGCCGAAGACGCAGCACGGCGTACGGGTGTCTGGTGACCCTGAGAGGGTGATCGAGACGGTGGCTGTGGTCGGTGGGGCGGGGGACTCCGAGTTCGAGCGGGTCCGGGCGGCTGGGGTGGACGCGTACGTGACGGCCGACCTCCGGCACCATCCGGCGACCGAGGCCCGGGCTTACGACGAGGGGCCGGCGCTGGTCGATGTCGCGCACTGGGCCAGTGAGTGGCCGTGGCTGAAAGACGCGGAACGACTCCTGATCGCGGGGTTGGCAGAGCAGGGCAGTACCGTGGACACTCACATCTCGACGCTCTGCACCGACGCGTGGACCTTACGGCTCTGAGCGGTGCCGGGCTGACAACTGAACGCGATCTAAGGAGCCGACCCTGAACGCCGAGCCCGCCGTGCAACGCCGGTTGCTGGATCTGCAGGACCTCGACCTGCAGCTGGATCAGGTCGCGCACAAGCGCAAGTCCTTGCCCGAGCACGCCGCGCTGGCCGAGCTGGCCACGGAGAAGTCGGGCGTCGACAAAGAACTGGTCGCCGCCGACACCGAGGTCGGCGACCTCAGGCGCGAGCAGAAGAAGGCCGACAGCGATGTCGACCAGGTCCGCCAGCGCAAGGCGCGCAACCAGCAGCGGATGGAGTCCGGCCAGGTCACCTCGCCGCGCGACCTGGAGAACCTGCAGCACGAGATCGGCTCGCTCGACCGCCGGATCTCCGACCTGGAGGACGCCGAGCTCGAGGTGATGGAGAAGCTGGAGGCGGCCGAGGTCGTCCAGGCCGACCTGCAGGCCCGCGCGGACGCGTTCGCCGGCCGGCAGTCCGAGCTGGAGGCGACCCGCGACGCCGCGCTGAAGGAGCTCGACGAGCAGCGCGCGAAGTTCGCCGAGGAGCGCGCCAAGGTGGTCGCTGAGCTGCCGGACGCCCTGGTCGCGAACTACCAGAAGCTGCGTGAGCGCAACGGCGGCATCGGTGCCGCGCCGCTGGTCGGCAAGCGCTGCATGGGCTGCCGGATGGAGCTGGCGCCGTCCGACCTGAGCGCGATCAAGGCCGCGGCGCCCGATTTCGTCCTGCACCACGAGGAGTGCGGCCGGATCCTGGTACGGACCTCGGAGAGCACCCTGTGAGCAATGGCCCGTCGCACGTCATCGTCGAGGCCGACGGCGGTTCCCGGGGAAACCCGGGCCCGGCCTCGTACGGCGCGCTGGTGCGTGATCCGCAGACCGGTGAGGTGATCGCCCAGGCCGGCGTCACGATCGGGATCGCGACCAACAACGTCGCGGAGTACAGCGGGCTGATCGCCGGGCTGGAGCTGGCCCGGGAGTACGCGCCGGACGCCTCGATCGAGGTCCGGATGGACTCCAAGCTGGTGATCGAGCAGATGGCCGGGCGCTGGAAGATCAAGCACCCGGACATGAAGCCGCTGGCGGTCAAGGCGCAGGCGCTGGCGCCGTTCGGGACCGAGTGGACCTGGGTGCCGCGTGCCCAGAACGCCGCCGCCGACGCGCTGGCGAACATGGCGCTTGACGGCAAGCCGGTACCGCTGCGCCCTACTGAAGGGCCGGCCGCGCAATCCGTAGTACCGGCTGAGCCTTCGGACCAGCAGAAGGCCATGCAGGGTTGGGGTGCTCAGACCGAGCCGCCGACCCAGCTGATCTTCCTGCGGCACGGCCAGACGCCGCACACCGTCGACAAGCGGTTCTCGGGTTCCGGCGGGGATGACCCGGCGCTGAGCGAGATCGGTCAGCAGCAGGCGGCAGCGGCCGCGCGGTACCTGGCGCAGCGGGGCGGCATCGACGCGATCGTCAGTTCCCCGATGGTACGGACGAAGCAGACGGCTGCTGTCGTGGCGGAGACGCTCGGGCTGGACGTGAAGGTCGAGAAGGGCTGGGTGGAGTGCTCGTTCGGTGACTGGGACGGCCACACCTTCGCGGAGGTCCAGCAGAAGTGGCCGGACGCGCTGAACGAGTGGATGGGGTCGACCACGGTCGCCCCGCCCGGTGGCGAGTCGTTCGACGCCTGTGCGCGACGGGCCCGGTCCGCGCGCGACGGGCTGCTCGCGGCGTACCCGGGGAAGACGGTGCTCGTGGTCACCCACGTGACCCCGATCAAACTGATGGTCCGATCGGTCCTCCAGGCCCCGATGAACTCGCTGTTCCGGATGGAGCTCGCCCCGGCCACGCTGACCGAAATCCACTGGTACGCCGACGGCCTCGCCTCACTTAAGTCCTTCAACGTCCAACCCGCACTAGTCTGACCCCAGTACCGCGGCACGACGGGGTGCCCGGCGGATGGACGGAGTGGTCGCGTGCCGTTGCAAAGGGTGCATTTCGCCGAAGAGGTTCCGGAGGTCTTCCGGACCTCGATGCAGGCGATCCGGCGGGAGCTCGAGGTGCCGGCGGAGTTCCCGCCCGCGGTGGTCGAGGCGGCGCTGGCCGCTGCCGGCAACCCGCGGCTGCCGGAGCTGGACCGGACCGAGATCGAGTTCGTGACGATCGATCCGCCGGACTCGATGGACCTCGACCAGGCCGTGCACATCGAGCGGGCCGGCGACGGCTACACGGTGCACTACGCGATCGCCGACGTCGCCGCGTTCGTCCAGCCGGGTGACCCGATCGACGTCGAGGCGCGCAAACGCGGCGAGACGCTGTACGCGCCGGACAAGCGCACGCCGCTGCACCCGCAGGAGCTGTCCGAGGGTGCGGCGTCGTTGCTTCCCGATCAGGTCCGGCCGGCGATCCTGTGGACGATCACGGTCGACGCGTCGGGTGAAGGTACCGATGTGAGCTGCAAGCGGGCGCTGGTGAAGTCGCGCGCCAAGCTCAACTACGCCGGTGTGCAGAAGGATCTCGACGCGGGCACCGCCTCGGAGAGCCTGCAACTGCTCCGCGAGGTCGGCAAGCTCCGCGAGCAGCGCGAACTCGAGCGGGGTGGCGTCAACCTGCCGATCCCGGATCAGGAGGTCGTCACCTCCGATGGCCAATGGACGTTGGAGTTCCGCGCGCCGCTGCCGGTCGAGGGGTGGAACGCGCAGATCTCGTTGCTGACCGGGATGGCTGCCGCGCATCTGATGATGTACGGCGAGATCGGCATCCTCCGCACGCTGCCCGAGTCGCACGACGATCTGCGGCGCAAACTGGAGAACACGGCCAAGGCGCTCAGCATCCCGTGGCCGGTCGGCACGTCGTACGCCGAGTTCATCCACGGCCTCGATCCCAAGGTGCCCGCGCACGCGGCGATGCTCGCGGCCTGCACGGTACTTTTCCGTGGCGCCGGCTACACGTCCTTCTCCGGCGGGGTTCCGGCGCAACCGGAGCACGCCGCGATGAAGTCGGAGTACGCGCACGTCACCGCGCCGTTGCGCCGGCTGGTCGATCGCTGGACGAGTGAGATCTGCGTGGCGTTGTGCGCGGATGCCGAGGTGCCGGCCTGGGTGCGGGAGTCGATGGACGAGATCCCGAAGATCATGGAGGAGTGCGACCGCAAGGCGCACGCCTACGAGCGGTCGATCGTCGGCATGGTCGAGGCCGGTCTCGTCGCGGACCAGGTCGGCTCGACCTTCGACGGCGTCATCACCGACGTCGACGACCGCGAACCGACCCGCGGCATCGTCGCTCTCTCCACGCTTGCCATCGAAGGCCGCGTCACCGGCACGGCGGCGCTGCCCCTCGGCCAGCCGGTCCGCGTCAAGCTCACCGAGGCGGACATTGCCAAGCGGACGGTCGCTTTCGAGCTGATTCCCTGAGCGGCGTCGCTGGTTGTGTGCGCCCCTGTCTTTCCTAACTAAGTCTATCGGCGGGGGTCGATTTTGCCGGGGAGTTATCCACAGGTAGGGCTCGGAGCACCGCTGCCGTCACACGAGCGGTGTCGTCAGTAGCCAGCAAGTCGAGCAAACCGCCGCGCAGGACCGCCAGTACTCCGGTACGGCGGGCTTGCGCGGCCTTGGTGTCTTTGCCTGGCTGGACCGACTTGAACAGGTCTAGCCAGTCCTCGACGGTGGAGCGGGCGAAGTCGGACCAGGGGCCGTCGGGGGCGACCAGGGAGCGGCCGTAGGCCTCTACCCAGAGTTTCATCAGGGGGCGGCGTTCCTCGGCGGCCAGCCAGGTCCACAGTTCGCGGGCGACCACCTCCAGGCCGGGCGGTTCGGCGTACTGGCTGGTGATCTTTTGCAGGAGTACCAGTTCGTCGCTGCGGGCGCGGGTGAGCAGGGCGCGGATCAGGCCGTCCTTGCTGCCGAACAGGAACAGCAGCACCCGTGGGCTCGAACCGATCGCGGTCGCCAGCGGGCGCAGGGACAGATCGGCCAGCCCGTGAGTCAGCGAGTACGCGTAGGCGAGCTCGAGCAGCTCGGTCTCCCGGGCGGAAGGGGCTGGTTTCGTGGTGGTCACCCGGCTAGTATCTCCTACTGAAACAGTCGTGTCAGTAGATCGAGGTGGGCAGATGGAGATCAGACGCGCGGATCGGCCGGGGGATCTCGGCTGGGTGGTGCAGGCGCACGGTGAGCTGTACGCCGCGGAGTACGGCTGGGGGATGGAGTACGAGGCGCTGGTGGCGCAGATCGTCGCCGACTTCGGCAAGAACTTCGACCCGGCGCGTGAGGCGGCCTGGATCGCGGAGCAGGACGGTGAGCGGGTGGGCAGCGTGTTCTGCGTGCGCGGCCCGGACGAGGCGACCGCCAAGCTTCGGCTGCTGTTACTGCACCCGTCGAGCCGTGGTCAGGGGCTCGGCGCCAGGCTCGTCGACACCTGCATGGAGTTTGCTCGCGAGTCCGGCTACAAGCGAATGGTGCTTTGGACGAACGACCCATTGGTTGCCGCTCGCAACATCTATCTCAAGCGCGGTTTCAAGCTGACCGGCGAGGAACCGCACAACCTGTTCGGCGAGGGTCTGCTGAGCCAGACGTATGAGGCCGATCTCTAGAACTGCTTGCCGGGCGTCTGGCCGAAGGTACGGCGGAAGACGTCGATGAAGGCGCTCGGGCTGGACCAGCCGCAGCGGTACGCGACGGTGGTGACCGGTTCGCCTTCGGCCAGCTGGATCAGCGCGTGGTGGAGACGAAGTTGCGTGCGCCATTGCGGGAAGGTCATCGCGAACTCGTGGCGGAACAGGCGCGACAGGGTGCGCTCAGCGGCTCCCGCCGTGCGGCCCAGTTCGGCCAGACCGCGTCCGTCGGCGGGGTCGGCGGACAGGATCTCGCAAACGGCGGCGAGGCGGGAATCGGTTGCCACGGGCAACCGGATTGGTTGCTGTGGTGATCGTTCGAGTTGATCGAGCAGGACGCCACGGAGCCGCTGCCGCGCGTCGCTGGTTTCAGAAGGATCGGCCGTGTAGGCGATGATCAGCTCGCGCAGCAGCGGGCCGACGGCCAGTACTGCTGGTGCATCCAGGCCGATGGGATTGTCCGAAAGGCCAACGAGGTGAAGGTCGGTCGAGCCATAGGCACGATGCTCGTGGACGGTCCCGGCCGGCACCCAGATCGCGCGGGTCGCCGGGGCGATCCAATGGCCGCGATCGGTCGTCACGGCGAGCACGCCACTGGCGGCGTACGCGATCTGGTGGTCGTCATGGCGATGCGCGTCGATCCCGGCGCCGGAGGCGAGTCTGCGGAGCGCGGTCGGCGCGATCGGGGCGTGGCGGGGAATCGACATCATCTGTCAGATTATCGGAAGCCGGTCAGCACGGCGAAGGACCAGGCTGGAAGGCGTGCAACGAAAGACCGTGCTGTTGTCCGCCGGCCACGGCAGCGTCGACCTCTACGAGGGCATCGTCCCCGTGCTGGTGCCGTTCCTGGTCGCCGAGCGCGGCTACGACTACCTGGCCGTCTCCGGATTCGTGCTGGCCGCGACGCTGCTCTCGTCGGTGGTCCAGCCGGTCTTCGGCCTGCTGACCGATCGCTGGTCGATGCCGTGGCTGATCCCCGCGAGCATGATCACGGCCGGGCTCGGCGTCGCGCTGATCGGTGTCGCCGAGTCGTACCCGTTCGCGCTCGCGGCGATCGGCCTCACGGGCATCGGCGTCGCCGCGTACCACCCACAAGCGGCCCGTACCGCGCGCTCGGTGACCGGCGGCAGTCACGTCGGGATGAGCTGGTTCTCGCTCGGCGGCAACCTCGGCTTCGCGGTCGCTCCCGCGGCCGGTCCGCTTCTCGCGTACGCCGGCCTGGCGGCAAGCCCGCTCCTGATCCTCCCCGCCGTCGCAGGCGCCGCCATCACCGTGCCGCTCCTGCGATCCGGTGGCGCGGCCCGACTGCGGCCGCGCGAACTGGGAGGCGTCGATGACTGGCCCGCCTTCCGCACGCTGACCGCGATCATCGTCCTGCGCTCGATCACGTACGTCGGCCTCAGCACCTTCCTCGGCTTGTACGTCGGCCAGCGGCTCCACCTCAGCGCCGGAGCCAGCGCGACGACCCTCTTCGTACTGTTCGGCGGCGGCGTCATCGGCACCCTCCTCGGCGGCCGCCTGGCCACCCGCTACGGCCGGCTCGTCACCATGCGCTGGTCGTACGCCGTCGCCGCGCTCGCCCTGGCCGGAGTCGCCCTCATCCCGACCGCCGCTCTGTTCCTCTTCGTCGCCCTCACCGCCATCGCCCTCTACATCCCCTTCTCCCTGCACATCACTCTCGGCCAGGACTACCTCCCAACCCGCGTCGGCACAGTCAGCGGCGTCACCCTCGGCCTGGCCGTCAGCGCGGGGGGAGTCCTGGCCCCCGCCCTGGCAGCCGCCGCCAAGGCCACCTCGCTCCAACTGGTCCTCACCTGCCTGGCCACCCTCCCCGCCCTGGCCGTCCTCCTCACCCGGCGCCTCGCCGAACCCACCTGAGTCCACCGGTGCACTTCGAGGACTTTGTGCTCCGCCTGAGTGTTCTGGGGCGGTCGGAACGCTCAGGTCGAGCACAAAGTGGGCCAGGGATGGGGTGGATGTCGAGCGTCGGACGGCGACTCCGACGTACCGGTGCCAGGTCGGCTCACGAAGAGGAGTTGTGCAGATGGAACTGCCCGAGATCGTGTCGCGCGAAGAGTGGCTGGTGGCTCGGAAGCGGCTGCTGGCCGACGAGAAGGAGTTCACCAAGCGCCGCGACGAGCTGAACGCGAAGCGCCGCCAGTTGCCGATGGTGGAGGTCGCCGAGGACTACGTCTTCGAAGGCCCGGCTGGTGAGGTCCACCTGCTCGATCTGTTCGACGGGCGGCAGCAGTTGGTCGTCTACCACTTCATGTTCCCGCCGGACTGGAACGCGGGCTGCCCGAACTGCTCGTGGTTCGTCGAGGACATCGGCGCGTTGAAGGGCCTGTACGAGCTGAACACCAGCTTCGTGGCGGTGTCCCGGGCGCCGTACGAGAAGCTCGCGGCCTTCAAGGAGGAGAAGGGCTGGACCTTCCCCTGGTACTCGTCGGCGGGCAGTAGGTTCAACTACGACTACCACGTGACGCTGGACGAGTCGGTCGTTCCGTTGTCGTACAACTACCGCAGCAAGGCCGAGTGGGACGCGTTGCCGAGCGGTGGGCTGGTTCAGGGTGAGCAGCCGTTCGACCTGCACGGGATGAGTTGCTTCCTGCGGGTCGACGACGACGTGCACCACACCTATTCGACGTACGGGCGCGGCTGCGACTCGATGGGGTTCACGACCAACGTCATCGACCTGACCGCGCTCGGGCGGCAAGGGACCTAGTTGATCAGCGCGACGATCGTCGTACCGGTGCTGAAGGCGCCTTGGCGGACCTGGTCGAAGAGGGCGTACATCATCTTGGCCTCGTAGACCCAGTCGAGCGCCAGCCCATGCCTGGACACGAAGTCGTCGATGAAGGCGTCCAGGACCGGGGTGCGTTTGGCGTAGCCGCCGAAGTGGTAGCCGGCGAGCAAGCGCCAGTCGCCGACGCGCTCGCCGAAAGCTGTTTGCTGGAGAGCGACGATGTCGTCTTCCAAGGACGCCTTCAACACTGGTACGCCGATGGTCGGCTGGGAACCGGTAGTCAAGCCGGCGAGGGTGGTGCCGGTGCCGACCGCGCACAGGAGGATGTCGTACGGCTCGGCGAGCTCGGCGAGCAACTCGGCACAGCCACGGACCGCGGCGGGGTTGCCGCCGCCTTCGGGGAGCAGGTGGAAGTCGCCGAATTCCTGGTGGAGGCGGTCCAGGACCAGGGGAGAGGTCTTGGCTCGGTAGGTGGCCCGGTCCAGGTAGGTGAGGTGCATTCCACGCGAGACGGCGTAGGCGAGGGATGGGTTGAGGGGCAGGTGTTCCTCGCCTCGGACCACGCCGATGGTGTTGAAGCCGTAGTGGTGGCCGGCGGCAGCAACCGCGCGGAGGTGGTTGGAATAGGCGCCGCCAAAGGTGAGCAAGGTGCCCGCCGACACCGCCAACGGCACGTTGTACTTGAGCTTGCGCCACTTGTTGCCGGGGACCTCGGGATGGACGAGGTCGTCGCGCTTCAACAGCACCCGCACCCCCGCGGCGGTCAGCCGCTCGTCGTGGAGTTCCACGACCGGCGACGGCAGGCGAACGTTCAGCACAAGGATCAGATTAAGTGAACGGGCCGGTCTGTAAGCCGGATCCTGTAGTCGGCGACCATCCATCTACGGTGACCGTTGCCGGGCACCTCTAGCAGCCTACCCGCGAGCTCGGGCGGGCAGCCCTCGAACGCTCGCGCGGACGGCGGTTGCCCGTCGTCCTTCTTGGCCTTGCTCCACGTGGGGTTTACCTAGCCTCCGCAGTCGCCTGCGGAGCTGGTGGTCTCTTACACCACCGTTTCACCCTCACCCGCACCTCGATGAACCACGGGGTCCATCCAGGCCGCTGGCGGTCTGTTCTCTGTGGCACTGTCCCGCGGGTTGCCCCGGGTGGGCGTTACCCACCACGTTGCCCTGTGGAGTCCGGACTTTCCTCGGCGCCCACCATCGCTGGTGAACGACGCGGTCGCCCGACCGGCCCGTTCACCCTCAGGATAGGGCCTGCGCGCTCACTTCCGGGTATCGGCCGTCGGCAGCCCGCTCGTACGGGCGCACGTCGACGACCGCGTCCAGGTTCAGCGGACCGTACAGGTGCGGGAACGAGATGCCGATCGCGTCCAGATCCTCGTCGCACAGGGCCGACACCAGCAGCGCGGTGTCGATGACGAGCAGGCACAGCGGCTCGGTCACGTCGGCGTAGAACGAGTTCGCGACCTCGGCCACCTGGTCCGGGCGGGAGCAGTGGATGAAGGTCGCGCCGTCGTCGAGCGACTTGCCCCGGGTGGAGATCCGGTAGCTACCGGCCCGCCGCGCCGCTTCCCACTGCTCGACGAAGGCCAAATGCAGGATCAAAGCCATGCGCCCGAGATTATCGGTGCGGCCGCCGCAGCAGCGGCAGCGGCGCGACAGGTTCCGGAACCGGTAGCCCCTTGACAGCGCAGCGTGAGCACAGAAAGATCCGATGTCTACCGGTGATCCTCTCCGCCCCCAGGTCACCGGTCCGCTCCATCTCCAGGAGAGATCCGATGAACGACCTCCTGCGATCCCCCCTGCCCAAAACCCGGCCCAAGGTGCGCCGGAAACTCCTGCACAGACTGCTGCTGGTGACAGCTGTCGTCGCCGGATCACTGGTCGCCAACGGCCCCGCAACCGCACTACCGGCGGCCGGTATGACGGCCTGGCAGAACGGCTCCTTCGTCGTCGACCGGCCGAACCTGGTCCGTCGCTCCGACATCATCCTCGGCCGCGCCAACCCGGCACCGACCGAATCACTCCCACTGGGCAACGGCGCCCTGGGGGCGGCGGTCTGGTCCGCCGGCGGGTTCACCGCCCAACTCAACCGCACCGACACCTTCCCTGACCGCAAGTCGCTCGGCCAGGTCGTCATCCCGGGCCTGTCCCGGATGACGAGCGCCGCCGACTTCACCGGCCGGCTCGACCTGTACGACGGGATGCTCCGCCAAAGTGGTGGAGGCATGACGTTGACCGCGTTCATCCGGGCGGACACCCAGCAACTGGTCGTCGACGTCACCGGCGCCGACCCCAACGCCACCCAGACCGCCCAGGTCAAACTCTGGAGCCCCCGTACGCCGACCGCGCGTGCCTCCGGCTCAGTGGCCGCACTCGCCGAGACCTGGGTCGACAACAACGGCGCCGGTGCCTCAGGCCGGACGTTCGGCTCGCTGGCCGGTGTGACGGCCGGCGGTCGCAACGTCGTCGGCTCGACCCCGAACAACCTGACCGCCCAGGTCGCCTTCCAACCCAACACCGACGGCTCGTTCCGGGTCGTCGTCGCCGCACCAACGTGGACCGGTGGCGACTCGATCGCCACCACCAACGCAGTACTGAACGGCGCCGCCACCAGGCCCGCGAACGAAGTACGGGACGCGCATCTGCAGTGGTGGCACGACTACTGGAACCAGGCCGGCCTGATCAAGATCAGCTCGGCCGACGGGACCGGCGACTACGTCGAGAACCTACGGACGATCTTCCTGTACGCGAGCGCGGCCCAGAGCCGGGGCGTGCTACCGGGATCGCAGGCCGGGGTCGCCGATCTGTTCACCTTCTCGCAGGACAAGCGTGACTGGTATCCGTCCGGCTACTGGTTCTGGAACCTCCGCATGCAGGTCGCGGCCAACGTCTCGGCCGGGGTGCCGAATCTGAACGATCCGATGTTCCGCCTCTACCAGGACAACGTCGACGCGATCGCGGCCTGGACCAGCGCGCACATGCCCGGCCGAACGGGCCTGTGCGTACCGGAGACGATGCGGTTCAACGGCAACGGCACCTACAACGGCGGTACCGACAACTCGTCCTGCGACTCGACCATCACGCCGCAGTGGAACTCGCTCAACGTCACGACGGGAGCGGAGGTGGGGTTGTGGGTCTGGGAGCACTACCGAATGACCGACGACCAGGCCTTCCTGCAGTCGCACTACCCGTTGATCAAGGGCGCGGCGCAGTTCCTGCTCTCGCACGCGACAACGGGATCGGACGGCAAGCTGCACACCAGGTCGAACGCTCATGAGACCCAGTGGGACGTCACCGATCCGACCACCGACATCGCGGCGATGCAGGCCTTCTTCCCGATCGCGGTGAAGGCTGCGCAGCTCCTCAACGTCGACGCGGCGCTGGTCAGTCAACTCAACGCGGCGATCCCGAAGATCCAGACGTTGCCGCGGACCGACACGGCGACGCAGACCCAGTTGCTGACCCCGGCGAACGATGCAGGTGGCACCACGATGATCGGTCCGTCCACCCAGCCGGCGGCTCAGCGGCGTAACAGCGAGAACATCGGCCTCGAAGCGGTCTGGCCGTTCAACCTGATCGGCGACAGCGGGCCGATGACGGCGCTCGCGCGGCGAACCTATGCGTCCCGCAGTTACGTCAACAGCAACTCGTGGAGCTACGACTCACTGCATGCGGCAAGGCTCGGGTTGCCGACCGAGATGAAGACCGCGTTGCTGGCGGCGATCAGGCAGTTCCAGGTCTACCCGTCCGGCATGGCCAGCTTCACCGCGCAGCCGGCGCAGGAGCCGTACATCGAGCAGTCCGGCGTACTCGCGGCAACCGTCCCCGAGGCGCTGGCAACGGATTACGACGGCGTACTGCGCATCGCCCCGTCCTGGCCGACGGACTGGTCCGGTGAAGGAACTGTTGCCATCGGCCACAAATCGCGGGTCCACGTCCAGATCGCCGGAGGCAGCCCGACCACGGTCGCCATCTCATCTGGCGCGAACCAGCAGCTCGCCGTACGGAGCCCCTGGCCAGGCCAGAGCGTGACGGTGCTGGACGGTCAGACCCGGGCCACGGTGGTCGGTCCCCAGACCAACGCCACCTTCACCATCCCGGCCCAATCCGGCAAGTCCTACCTGGTCGAGAAGACCGGGACCGCCGTACAGCCCTTTCAGGCCCTCACCGGTACGCCGGCCACCGCCGCCCGCCGTTGGGACAAGGCGACCATCGGCTTGCCCAAGGCAACCTCGGGCACCGGGACGATCAGCCTCAAAGCGCGTGCCAACGGCAGGTACGTCACCGCCGGCACCGGTACGCCGCTGATCGCCGACAGCACCACGAACGGGACTGCCCAGCAGTACGAGATGACCGACCTCGGCGGCGGCAACGTGTCGCTCCGGGCCAAGGCCAACAACCTGCTGGTGGCAGCGGACAACGCGGGTGCCGCGCCGTTGCTGGCCAAGAACCAGGCCGTCGGCTCGTGGGAGACCTTCCAGCTGATCCGCAACGGCGACGGCTCGGTCAGCTTCCGGGCAGCGGTCAACAACAAGCTCGTCTGCGCCGACAACGCCGGTGCCGCCCCACTGATCGCCAACAGAGACGCGATCGGCCCGTGGGAACAATTCGACTTGATCAACAACTGAGGAGCACGACCGATATGAAGAAGAAAGGCGTCCGGCGGATCTCGTTGTTGATCACCGCCGCACTGACCGCAGCACTCGGCCTCAGCATTCCAACCGCCCAGGCGGGCTCGACGATCCCTCCCGGCGACTACCAGCAAGTGTCCTTGGCGACCGGCTCGGGTGAGCTCGGCGAGGCGATGTCGCTGGCGGTCCTGCCCGACCGATCCGTCGTCCACACGGCCCGCGACGGAACAGTCCGGATCACCGACGCGGCCGGTACGACGACAGTGGCCGGCCGGCTCAACGTCTACACCCACGACGAGGAAGGCCTGCAGGGCGTCGCGGTCGATCCCAACTTCGCCAGCAACCGCTACATCTACTTGTACTACTCACCGAGGCTGTCCACCCCTGACGGTGACGCGCCGACCGACGGTACCCAGGCCGACTGGGACCGGTTCAAGGGCGAGCTGCACCTGTCCAGGTTCATCCTCAAGACCGACAAGACGCTCGACCTGGCCAGCGAGAAGGTCGTCCTGGCCGTGCCGAACGACCGCGGCCAGTGCTGTCACGTCGGCGGCGATCTCGACTTCGATGCCGCTGGCAACCTTTATCTGACCACCGGCGACGACAGCAACCCGTTCCAGTCGGACAGCTACACGCCGATCGACGAGCGGACCACCCGCAACCCGCAGTTCGACGCGCAACGGACCGCCGGCAACACCAACGACCTGCGCGGCAAGCTGCTCCGGATCAAGCCCCAGCCGGACGGCAGCTACACGATCCCGAGCGGCAACCTGTTCGCACCGGGCACCGCGCAGACCAGGCCCGAGATCTACGCGATGGGCTTCCGCAACCCGTTCCGGATGAGTGTCGACAAGCCGACCGGCATCGTCTACCTCGGCGACTACGGACCCGACGCAGGCTCCACGAACCCGGACCGCGGCCCGAACGGCCAGGTCGAGTTCGACCGGATCACCGCACCGGGCAACTACGGCTGGCCGTACTGCACCGGCACCAACACGAGCGTCGAGACGTACAACGACTTCCAGTTCCCGAGCGGCCCGTCCGGCGCGAAGTTCGACTGCGCGGGCGGCGTCACCAACAACTCCTTCCGCAACACCGGCCTGACCAAGCTGCTCCCGGCCAAACCGTCCTGGATCCGGTACGGCGGTGACGCGGGCACCCCGCCCGAGTTCGGCAACGGCGGCTCCGAGTCCCCGATGGGCGGGCCGGTCTACCGCTTCGACCCGAACCTCAACTCGGCGACGAAGTTCCCGCAGTCGCTCGACGGCCGGTACTTCGCCGGTGAACTCGGCCGGCAGTGGATCAAGGCCATCGAGGTCACCTCGAGCGGGGGAGTCGGCGACATCGGCGCCTTCCCGTGGACCGGCACCCAGGTGATGGACATGGCCTTCGGTCCGGAGGGTGCGCTCTACGTGCTCGACTACGGCACGGGCTCCAACAACCAGGGCCTCTGGCGGATCGACTACAAGGGCAACACCAACCGCAACCCGATCGCCAAGGCAGCCGGTACGCCGACCTCCGGCGGCCGCCCACTCACCGTCGCGTTCTCGTCGGCGGGCAGCTCGGATCCCGAAGGCGGTGCCCTGACGTATCGCTGGACCTTCGGCGACGGCGGTACGTCGACGCAGGCCAACCCTTCGTACACCTACAACACGGCCGGCAACTTCACGGCGACGCTGACCGTGACCGATCCGGCCGGGCTGACCGGGTCGGCGAACGTGGCGATCAGTGTGGGCAACACGGCTCCGTCGGTGACGTTGCAGACGCCGACCGATGGGCAGCTGTTCTCGTTCGGTGACACCGTGCCGTTCCAGGTGAACGTGTCGGATCCGGAGGACGGCACGATCGACTGCAGCCGGGTGAAGGTCACGTATCTCCTCGGTCATGACGTGCACCAGCACCAGATCACCTCCAAGAACGGGTGCAGTGGGTCGATCGCGGTACCGATCGATGGTGAGCACGACCCGGCGGCCAACGTCTACGGCGTCTTCGACGCGGAGTACACGGACAACGGCGGGCTGACCACGCACAGCGTGCGCAAGCTGCAGCCGCGTCATCGGCAGGCGGAGCATTTCGGTGCGCAGCAGGGCATCCAGCTGGCCGACCACCCGCCGGCGGAAGGCGGCAAGACGGTCGGATTCGTCGACAACGGTGACTGGATCTCGTTCACCCCGTACGCCGTGAGCAACGCGACGTCGGTGAGCGCGCGGGTGTCGTCGGGTGGCGTCGGCGGGACGATCGAGGTCCGGGCCGGATCTGCCACCGGGACGTTGATGGGCACGATGACGGTGGCGCCGACGGGTGGCTGGGAGACGTTCGTCAACGTGTCGGCCAACCTCACCGGCAAGCCGGCCGGGACGACGACGCTGTTCTTCGTCTTCAAGGGGGTGACGGGGCAGGGCAACCTGTTCGACCTCGACGCCTTCACGTTTGCGACCTCGGGGTCGACCGGCACTACAGCTGAGGGCGAGGCGTTCACGTCGCAGTCCGGCGTACAGGTTGCGGCGCACAACGGGGCCAACGGGGGTCAGACGCTCGGGTACATCGACAACGGTGACTGGGCGGGCTATTCGCAGGTGAGCACGGCCGGTAAGACCAGCTTCAGCGCGCGCATTTCTTCGGGCGGTCCCGGCGGCACGCTGCAGGTGCGGTCGGGTTCGCAGACGGGGACGTTGCTCGGGTCTGTCGCAGTACCGGCGACGGGTGGCTGGGAGAACTTCCAGACGGTCTCCACTGCTTTGACCGGCAATGTCAGCGGGCCGT
This sequence comes from Kribbella koreensis, assembly GCF_039525325.1. Lineage (NCBI taxonomy): Bacteria > Bacillati > Actinomycetota > Actinomycetes > Propionibacteriales > Kribbellaceae > Kribbella > Kribbella koreensis. The sequence continues at coordinate 270,491 of NZ_BAAAHK010000020.1, read as the reverse complement.
TGTTCCTGAGCTTCACCGGCGGATCCGGGTCGCTCTTCGACGTCGACACCTTCACCATCTCGTGAACAGGACACAACAATGACTACTTTTACGCGTCGTGAAGGCCTCGTCGGCGGTGCACTGCTGGTCGTCGGCGGAGCCCTCGGCTGGCAACCGCTCACCGCTGCGGCAGCGGCTCCTTATCAAGTGCTGGTGTTCAGCAAGACGGCCGGTTTCCGGCATGACTCCATCCCGGCCGGCATTCAGGCGATCCGGGATCTGGGGGCCGCGAACGGATTCACCGTGACCGCGACGGAGGACAGTGCGGTTTTCACTACGTCGCAGCTGGCGGCGTACAAGGCGGTCGTTTTCTTGAGTACCACCGGCGATATTCTGAATGCCACGCAGCAGACCGCCTTCGAGACGTACGTCAACGGTGGAGGCGGGTATGTCGGGGTGCACGCGGCCGCGGACACGGAGTACGACTGGCCGTACTACGGGACGCTGGTCGGCGCGTGGTTCCACAGTCACCCGGCGATCCAGCAGGTGACCGCTCGCGTCGAGGATCGGACGCATCTGTCGACCTCGCATCTGGGGGCGACCTGGGTGCGGACGGATGAGTTGTACAACTACCGCACCAACCCCAGGCCGAATGTGCACGTGCTGATCAACCTCGACGAGTCGACCTACAGCGGCGGCAACATGGGTGATCACCCGATCGCCTGGTACCACGCGCAGGGCTCGGGGCGGTCGTTCTACACGGGCTTCGGGCACACCATCGAGTCGTACTCCGATACGGCGTTCCGCAAGCATCTGCTCGGTGGCATCCAGTACGCCGCTGGTGTCGGCGCGACTCCGCCGGTGACGTCGATCGAGGGGGAGGCGTTCACGTCGCAGTCCGGCGTACAGGTTGCCGGGCATGGGGGAGCTAGTGGCGGGCAGACGCTCGGGTACATCGACAACGGTGACTGGGCGGGGTACTCACAGGTCAGTACGTCCGGCAAGACGTCGTTCTCCGCCCGGATCTCCTCGGGCGGCGCGGGTGGCACGATCCGGATCCGCTCGGGCTCGGCAACCGGTCCGATCCTCGGCACGGTTACCGTGCCGGTGACGGGCGGCTGGGACAACTTCCAGACGATCTCGACCACACTGAACGGCTCGGGTACCGGTCCTTTGTTCCTCACCTTCAGCGGCGGCTCGGGCGCTCTGTTCGACATCGACACCTTCACCATCAGCTAGCTCAACCGGCCAGAACTAGGCACCTCGTACACCCAACGGCGACCTTGAACATGAAATAGCTTGTTCAAGGTCGCCGGAAGGTGTTCGAGGTCGCCACGAACTGTCACCTCAGTAACGCGGTGACGAGGGTGGCGGCGGTCTCTCGCAGCCGCGCGGGATCGCCGTACACGCGTTCCAGGACGGCGAGTCCTCGCGTCATGGCGACGACGAGCCGCGCCGCGTCCCGCGGCGGCACCGACAACGCGCTGCGCGCACGAGCGCTGCGGGCGCTGGAGCTGGCGCTGGCGGTGCGAGTGAGCATGGTGGCAACGCGTTCTTCCAGGCCGTCCAGCATCGCTTGGACAGCCGCATCTACCTGCGGTTCGGCTGCTTCGACGGCCGTCCGGGTCGACAGGCAGCCGCGGGACGGCGTACCGGTGGTGATGGAGGCGATGCAGTAGTCGAACAGGTCGGTGAGCGCTTGCCGCGGATCATCAGCCTCCAGCGCCCGCTCAGCACCTGCTAGGAACTCTGCTGCGAACTGGCTGAAGATCTTCGTGAAGAGTTGCTCTTTGCCGCCGTACGCGTGGTAGAGCGACCCACGTTGCACACCGGTCGCCGCGGCCAGGTCGAGCATCGAGGTCGCCCGGTAGCCCTTCTCCCAGAAGACGCCGAGCGCCTGCTCAACCAGGGCGCCCTCGTCGAACTGCCGGACGCCGGCCATCAGGCGGCCACCGGTGCGGAGCGCTCCACCCAGTTGTGCAGCAGCTTGCCGTCCTCGCTCACCTGCCACACCGCAGTACCGGTGAAGCTGATCGGATCGCCGATCGCCGCCGTGTGGTGATAGCCGTTGTTCGTTCCGGTGATCCGCCAGCGCGACGCGACCCGGCTGCCGTCCGCGTTCGCGAAGGTCTCGATCACCTCCAGCCGCAGGTCCGGCAGCTCCGCCAGGAACGCGGCGATCCAGCTCTTGAACGCCTCCCGGCCGACGATGTCCCGGCCGGCGTTGGTGATCACGAAGTCCTCGGTGACGAACCGGTCGACCGCAGCGGGGTCCGCCGCGTTCCAGACCTCGTGCCAGAACGCCTCCACCAGTTCGACCGCGCGGGTGCTCTCCATCCGTCCTCCTCGAGTCATGTTTGACACTGCTGTCAAACATAGCCCACGCTGATAGGTTTTCGCGCATGAGTACCCCTGAGCAGACCCCGGAGACCGTCGAGGCGAAGCCCGTGAAGGCCGCACCGGCCGACGACCTCGTCAGCACCCAGCACACGCTGACGGCGGGGCGGCGGAAGCTGAAGTACACGGCGACAACTGGCCGGGTAGTGCTGCGTCAGGAGGTGGTGACCGACGGCAAGTCCGACGGGCACGTGCCCAAGGCCGAGGTGTTCCTCACGGCGTACACGCTGGACGACGCCGATCCGGGGACCCGGCCGGTGACGTTCGCGTTCAACGGTGGGCCGGGGTCGTCGAGCATCTGGCTGCATCTCGGGTTGCTCGGGCCGCGCCGGGTGGTCTCCGGCGACGCAGGCGAGCTCGCGCCACCGCCGTACGGGCTGGTGGACAACGCGGAGACGTTGCTGAAGGACAGCGACCTGGTGTTCATCGACCCGGTCTCGACCGGCTACTCGCGTGCTGTCGAGGGGGAGAAGCCGGGGGACTACCACGGCTTCACGGCCGATCTGGAGTCCGTCGGCGAGGTGATCCGGTTGTGGACGTCGCGCAACGGGCGCTGGATGTCGCCGAAGTTCCTGGCGGGGGAGTCGTACGGTACGACACGTGCCGCCGGGCTGGCCGCGCATCTGCAGGACCGGCACGGCATGTACCTGAACGGGATCATGCTGATCTCGGCGGTCCTCGAGTTCGGCACGCTGGAGTTCGTGCCGGGCAACGACCTGCCGTACACGATGTTCCTGCCGTCGTATGCCGCGGCCGCGCACTACCACGGGCTGATCCCGGACCAGTCGCTCGAAGAGGTGCTCGCCGACGCGGAGCGGTTCGCGGCCGGGCGCTATCCGAATGCGCTTGCCCAGGGCAACCGTGTTCCGGACGACTACCGCGGTGAGGTGCTGGCCCGGCTGGCTGCCCTGACCGGGCTGTCGGAGGACTATCTCGACCGGGTGAACCTGCGGGTCGAGCACACCCGGTTCTTCGCGGAGGTACTGCGTGAGCGTCGTCAGGTGGTCGGGCGGCTGGACGCGCGGTTCACCGGCTGGGATTCGGACTCGGCCGGTGAGACCTCCACCGACGACCCGTCGTTCCGGGCGATCATCGGGCCGTACACGGCGGCGCTGAATCACTACCTGCACGCGGAGCTCGAGTACCACAACGATCTGCCGTACGAGTTCCTCAGCACCACGGCGGCGAAGGACTGGTCGTACAAGGAGTTCGAGAACAGCCACGTCAACGTCGCGGACAAGCTGGCCGAGGCGATGCGGGCGAACCCGCATCTCAAGGTGCACGTCGCGTCGGGTTACTACGACTGCGCGACGCCGTACTTCGCCACCCGGTACACGCTGGGCCGGTTGCAGATTCCGGCAGAACTTCGGGACAATATCGAACTTTGCGACTACCCGGCGGGTCACATGATGTACGTGCACGAACCGACCCGGCGACAGCAGTCCAAGGACCTGGCCGCCTTCATCAAGGGAGCCAGTAACCGATGACCCAGCCGCCACCGGAAACCACTTACCTGACGCTCCCGGCCGACGGTGGTGGTCCGGTGCTGCCGGCGGAGGTCAGCGCCACGACGAAGCTCTACCTGCAACTGATCGACCAGGCACTGCCCGGGCAGGTCACCGGCCTGTACCTGACCGGCTCGCTCCCACTCGGTGACTACCGCCGCGGCCTCAGCGACATCGACGGTGTTGTCATCATCGCTTCACCACTGACCGAGCCGGAGGTGGCGGCTGTACGCGGTGTGCACGCGCAGTTGCCGACGTCCCCGGCCTTCGACGTCACCTACCTGAACACCGCCGACCTCACGGCCCCACCGGACGCCACCAAGCCAGTCGTCTTCACCCTCGACGGCCAATTCGAACAAGCACCCTCCGGCGGTCCCGTATCACCGGTCCTCTGGTCAGAAGTGGCGCGCCAATCCACCGCTCTCCGCGCGGTGCCCGACCTGATCGTGCACGACGACCAAGAGGCACTCGAAGCATTCACCCGAGCCAACCTCACGTCCTACTGGTCCGGCCGCTTCGACGCCCTGGAAACCGCCTTCGCCGACCATCCCGACGACGAGGTCGTAGACACCTGGATCCTCCCCTGGGTGATGCTAGGCGTCCCCCGCCTCCACGCACTCCTTGCCACCGGCAACATCATCTCCAAAACCGCCGCCGGCGAACACGCCCTGATCGCCTTCCCGGAATGGTCCCCGCTACTCCACCGCTGCCTCGACCACCGCTCCGGCAAACCAGAAACCTTCACCGTCGCGGACGCCAGATCAGCCGTCCCTTACGGCCGCAAGGTCATCACTGCAGCCCTCGCCCTGTAGATGCTGTACATCCGCGAGCCAGCCCCGCTGGCAGTCGTCCCGCCGCCACCGGGCGTCGTACTCCGGCAGCCATCACCCACCGACATCGAACAACTCGGCCGCCTGTACTACGAGGCCTACACCCCACCCGTAGTCGACAACGAAGCAGCCGGCATCGAAGACATCCGCCTGACCTTCGAAGGCGAATACGGCCCGCTGAACCCCACGATCAGCCGCTTGGCCTTCTTCGGCACCGAAATGATCGGCGCAGTCCTCGTCGTCGACCGCGCCCCCTGGCCGAACACCCCCGACTGCCCCTTCATCATCGAGGCCTTCACCGCCCCCACCTGGCGCCGCAAAGGCCTCGCCACTGCGCTGCTCACCGAGTGCATGGGCCGGACACCCGGCCGCTTCGCGTTGAACGTCCTGCCGGACAACACCGCCGCCGTGCGGCTGTACGAAGTACTGGGCTTTCAGCCGGGGTAGATGCGGAAGCCTTCGAAGGTGCGGTGCTCGAAGGAGCGGTAGAAGCCACCGGCGTCGCCGGTGACGAGGTCCATGCGTTGGGCTCCGGTGAGCGGGAAGACGTAGTCGATGAGGTCGCGGCCGATGCCTTTGCGCCGGTAGCGCTCGTGCACGGCCATCATCGAGAGGTAGGCGGCTACGTGCCCGTCGCTCAGGGCGTACGCGAAGCCGATGACCAGGTCGCCGTCGAGGGCGACGACGGTGGTGACGCCGGGGGCCGTCAGGACGGCGTGGGCGCCGTCGGGGTCTGCGCCGAAGCTCGGCCAGTTCTCGGCTTCGCAGAGGGCGACGATTCCCGCGAGGTGGTCGCGGGTGTACGTCGTGATGCTCACGGGAGGGTGAGGACTTCGGCGCCGGTTTCGGTGACCAGGAGGGTGTGTTCGAACTGGGCGGTGCGGGACTTGTCCTTGGTGGTGGCGGTCCAGCCGTCTTCCCACAGGTCGTAGTCGTAGGAGCCCAGGGTGAGCATCGGCTCGATGGTGAACGTCATGCCGGGCTCGATCACGTCGTCGAAGCGCTCGTCGTCGTAGTGCGGGATGATCAGGCCGGAGTGGAAGGCGGTGGCGATGCCGTGGCCGGTGAAGTCGCGGACGACGCCGTAGCCGAAGCGCTTCGCGTACGACTCGATCACCCGGCCGATGATGCTGACCTGGCGACCGGGCTTGACCGCCTTGATGCCGCGGTTCAGCGCCTCGCGGGTGCGCTCGACCAGCAGCCGGCTCTCCTCGTCGACGTCGCCGACCAGGAACGTCGCGTTGGTGTCCCCGTGCACGCCGTCGAGGAACGCGGTGATGTCGACGTTGACGATGTCGCCGTCCTCGAGCGGACGGTCGTCGGGGATGCCGTGGCAGATCACCTCGTTGACCGATGTGCACAACGACTTCGGGTAGTTGCGATAGCCGAGCGTCGACGGATACGCGCCACGCTCCACCAGATACTCGTGGCCGACCCGGTCGAGCTCATCGGTGCTGACACCAGGCTTCGCTGCGGCACCGACGGCTTCGAGCGCCTGCGCCGCGAGTTTGCTCGCGACGCGCATCTTCTCGACCAGTTCGGGGGACGTCACATAAGAACCGTCGTAGGGCGTCGGTGCGGGCTTGTCGACGTACTCGGGACGGGGAATGGACGCGGGTACCGGACGGCGAGGCGAGATGATGCCAGGAGTGAGAAGCGACATGGTGAGATCATTCTAATGAGCCGTTAAAACACCTCAGGAGGTGGTCAGCCCTTATGAGCGACGATCACAGCAACGAGTGGTACTACAACACCAAGACCGGCAAGGTCGAGCCGTACCAGGGTGAGAAGTCCGGTGACCGGCTGGGACCGTACAGCTCGCCGGAGGAAGCCGCCCGGGCGCTGGAGAAGGTCCAGGAACGCAACGAGGCCTGGGACAACGACCCCAACTGGAACGACGACTGAATCACCGCCTGACCGCATGACCGAGGGGCACCACCGTTGACAACCGGTGGTGCCCCTCGGCGTTACTGCGTTGGTGCGATCAGGCCTTCTTCGCGGCGGCCTTGCGCGCCGGTGCCTTCCGCGCCGTCGTCGCCCGCTTGGCGACAGCGGTGCGCGCGGGCGCCTTCTTGGCGGCGACCTTGCGGGCCGGAGCCTTCTTCGCGGCGACCTTGCGGACCGGGGCCTTCTTGGCCGCGACCTTGCGGGCCGGCGCCTTCTTGGCGGCGACCTTCTTCGCGGGAGCCTTCTTCGCCGGCGCCTTCTTGGCCGGGGCCTTCTTCGCAACGGTCTTCTTCGCGACCGTCTTCTTCGCCGGGGCCTTCTTGGCGACCGTCTTCTTGGCGGTCACCTTCTTGGCCGGGGCCTTCTTCGCGACCGTCTTCTTGGCGGTCACCTTCTTCGCCGGAGCCTTCTTGGCAACGGTCTTCTTGGCGACTGTCTTCTTCGCCGGCGTCTTCTTCGCGGCGACCTTCTTGGCCGGTGCCTTCTTCGCCGCTGTCACCTTCTTCGCCGTCGTCTTCTTCGCAGCGGTGACCTTGCGTGCGGTCGTCGTCTTCGCTGCACTGGCCTTCTTGGCGACGGTCTTCTTGGCGGGAGAAGCCTTTTTGGCTGTCGCCTTCCCTGCGGCTGCCTTTGTGGCTGGCACTCTGCCTCCTTGGTGCGCTGAGGAAAACCACGGTGGATTCCTCGTCGTCATGATGATGACAACACTTGTGCCATTCGTAAAGCACCCGAAAGGTCTGCACGTTAAGGCGTCCCGGAGACCGTCAACCGCGAAATGTCTGGAAACCCTTGCAGAGTTGGGTTTTCACGGTGGCAGTAGGCTGCCGGACAGCGGCAAAGAAATGTTGGCGACACGCGCGCGGAGTTGGGTTCGAAGTGCCGATTCGCGGTGCTTTCGGCACAGTGTTGTCATCGGCAACGTCTACGCGACGGGTCTGCGAAGAGGGGTGCGAACACATGCAGGACGATCTCGGAACCAGGCTCGACGTACCGTTGCGAGTGCGTCGTGTGGTCAGCATCGTGCCGTCGTTGACGGAGGCGATCGCGACCACGCACGCAAGCCTTCTGGTGGGTGCGACGGACTGGTGCACGCACCCCGCGGACCTCGACGTGACGCGCGTTCGCGGCACCAAGAATCCCGACGTCGATCTCATTCGCGAGCTCGCGCCGGACATCGTCATCGCGAATGAAGAAGAGAATCGCGCCGCCGATCTCGACGCGTTGCGCGGCGCCGGACTCGTCGTCTGGGTGACCGCGCCGACGACGGTCGAGCAATCACTGAACTCGCTGCAGCGTTTGCTCGGCGCCGTCGCCGGCGAGGTACCGGAGTGGCTGACCCAGGCACGCGAAGTCTGGCGCACCCCGTACGCCGGACCGCGCCGGCGGGCCCTCATTCCGATCTGGCGGCGGCCGTGGATGGCGTTGGGCCGGGACACCTTCGCGGGTGACCTCTTGCAAAGAATCGGGGTCGACAATGTGCTCGCGGAATCGCCCGAGCGCTATCCCAGGATCGAGTTGGCGGGCGTACCGGAGTACGACCTGGTGGTACTTCCGGACGAGCCTTATGCGTTCTCGCCCGAGGACGGACCGGAGGCATTCGACCGGCCCGCCTATAACGTGAGCGGGCGGCATCTGACCTGGTACGGACCGTCACTGGTGCAGGCGCGGGCGCTGCTCACCGAACAACTCGCGTGACGTGCGACACGATTGCTGAGTTCTCAGGTAGACGGTTAGGGCAGCCTCACCTACGCTTACCGGGTGCCGTCCATGACCGCGAAGAAGAAGTGCTGCAAGGACAAGCCGAGGTGCAAGAAGTGCCCGGTGGTCCTCAAGCGGCTCAGTGACGCAGGCTGCGCCGAGCGCCTCGACCTGCGCCACTACATCGTGGACAAGAAGCTCCCGAAGAAGGTCCTCAAGGCCGCTCGCGCCCGCTGAGCGCTCGGGGTCCTGAGCCGGTCGCTACGAGGCCTCGCGGTAACGGATCGCCTCCACGGCCCGCCGGAGCAGGTCGGGGATCGTCGCGTGCGCGGCCTGACCGGTCGCCTCCAGCTCATCGGCATGCCACCAGCCGTGCGCGCTGATCGTCTCCAGCTCGAGCTGCTCCTGATTCGCGAAGCTCACCTCGACCGCGTCGACGCCGACGGCGAAGAACGTCTGGTGCTGGATGATCGGGCAGCCGCCCCACTCGAACTCGATCGTGTTCGTCGCCACCGGCGCACCCAGCTGTTCGGCCGGCCAGACGATGCCGACCTCCTCGCGCAGTTCGCGGATCCCGGCCTGCTCGACCGTCTCGCCCGCCTCGACGCCACCGCCGATGGTGAACCAGTACGGCGTCTGCGGTTTCAGCGGGTCCCAGCCGTGCAGCAGCAACACCTTGCCGTCCGGGCGGACAGGCAGGACGCGGGCCGTCGTACGCCGGACGACGGTGCCGGGCGGTGGCAGGCGGGATTCGGTCACACCTCAAAACGCTAGACGACACAGCCGGTACTACGACGCGTCGCGCGGCGCGTCTCGTCACGCCGTCCGGATGCGGGGACAGGGCAACGGCTGCCGAGCTGGGTGGCCGAGCTTGGCGAGCCGCATGGTTGAGCTTGGTGAGAGCATCGAGACATGACCGCACGCATCGGCCTCGGACTCGCTGCTCTCGGGCGGCCGGGCTACATCAACCTCGGGCACGACCAGGACCTTCCGCGCGGCCGTGAGGTCGACGATCTTCGGCAGCTGACGCACGAGCTGCTGGACCAAGCCTGGAAGGCCGGCGTCCGGTACTTCGATGCGGCGCGCTCGTATGGTTTGGCCGAGTCGTTCCTGGGGGAGTGGCTCACCCCGGAACGCCGCAGCCAGCTCACCATCGGCTCGAAGTGGGGCTACACCTACGTCGCCGACTGGAAGCACGACGCGGACACCCACGAGGTGAAGGACCACTCGCTGGGCACCTTCGAGCGCCAATGGCCCGAGACGTTGCGCGCGTTGGGCGGCCCGCCCGACTTCTACCTGGTCCACAGCCTCACGGCGGACAGCCCTGCCCTCGACGACCCCAAGCTCCTGGACCGTCTACGCGAGCTGGCAGACACCGGCGTACGGGTCGGTCTCTCAACCAGCGGCCCACGCCAAGCCGAGACGTTGCGCAAGGCACTGGCTCTGGACACTCCCTTCACTGCGGTCCAGTCCACTTGGAACGTACTAGAGACCTCAGCGGCTCCCGCCCTGGCCGAGGCCCACGACGCGGGCTGGTTCGTAGTGGTGAAGGAAGCGGTGGCCAACGGGCGGCTGACAGCCAAAGCAGGCGAGACGCCGTTCAACGTCTTCGCCGAGCAACACGGCCTCGCCCCGGACGCCCTTGCCATCGGTGCGGCCGCCGCACAGCCGTGGGCCGACATCGTCCTCAGCGGCGCCACCACCGCAGAGCAACTCAAGAGCAACCTGGCCCCCGTAGTACAAGGGCCCCTGAACGAGTTCGTCCAGGAGCCCTACGAGTACTGGTCAGAACGCTCAGCGCTGCCCTGGGTCTAGAACGTGTGCTCGTCGCCGGGGAAGGTGCCGCCGGTGACGTCTGCTGCGAAGGCGGTGGCGGCGTTGGTGAGGATGCCTCGGAGGTCGGCGTACTGCTTGACGAAGCGGGGCATCTGGCCGGCTCGCATGCCGGCCATGTCTTGCCAGACCAGAACCTGGGCGTCGGTGTCTCGGCCGGCGCCGATGCCGATGGTCGGGATGGGGATGCGCTTGGTGATTTCCGCGGAGACGTCGCCGGGGACCATCTCCAGGACGACGGAGAAGGCGCCGGCTTCGGCGAGGGCTACTGCGTCGTCGATCAGGCCGGCTGCTTGGTCACCGCGGCCTTGGACTCGGTAGCCGCCGATCGTGTGCTCGCTCTGCGGGGTGAAGCCGATGTGCGCCATCACGGGGATGCCGGACTGTGTCAGCTTCTCCACGGCCGGCACCATGTTGCGCCCGCCCTCCAGCTTGACCGCGTGCACGCCCGCTTCCTTCATGAACCGGACGGCGGTGTGGAAGGCCTGCTCGGGCGACGCCTGGTACGAACCGAACGGCAGGTCGGCGACGACCAGCGCTCGCTCGACAGCACCCGCGACCGCGCGCGACAGCGGGATCAACTCGTCGACAGTGACGCGCAGGGTCGACTCGTAGCCGAAGACGTTGTTCGCGGCGGAGTCACCGACCAGCAGTACCGGGATGCCGGCCTGGTCGAAGATCTCGGCGGTGTACTGGTCGTAGGCGGTCAGCATCGCCCACTTCTCGCCGCGGTTCTTCATGTCCCGCAGGTGGTGGATGCGGTAGCGCCGCGGTCGCTTGCTCGCGTCTGCCGGCGTACTGCCGCCAGCCGACCCGAGTGCCGAGCTACCGCCGTTGCCACCGAGGCTGTTGGTCACAGCAGCCGGCTTGGCTGCGTCCTTCGGCGTACTGGTCTCTGCAGCCGGCTCAGCTGCCGCAGGCGATGCGCCTGCGCGACGAGCGCGGTGTGAGCTCACAGGTGTCTCCGGTACTTGGCTTGGCGCATCCTGCTGTACGTCGGCTCGCCGCCGCGCACCTGCAGGTCGCGGTGGGGTCTCTGCCTTGATGACCGGCAGAGCACCAGTGGACGTCGGTGCTGCACTCAAAGGGGCATTGCTCTCATACTCGGCGGATGGATCTGATGGATAGCCATTGGCGGATGTAGACGCACTGGCCGGCGGTCCCGACGTGGGTGCCGGTGCAGCTCCAGTCCATCCAGTAGCTCCCTGCCCAGCCCGATTACCCGGACCTTGCCCAGCAGCCGCATTGCGACCAGCCGCAGGACCGTTCTGCGGCTGGGAACCCAGTGCTCCGGTCGTACCGTTGGAGCTGGCGTTGCCCGGAGAACGCAGACCATTGGCGCCCGGTCCGGCTTGATTCGCCGGAAGCCCATTGGCACTCGGCCCCCGCGACTCCGGACCGGCTTGGGTCCACCCGTTGCTCGCGGCCGAGCCGTTGGAGGAGTGGGGGGTGAGGCCGTTGCTGCCTGGGCCAAGCGGTGAGCCGTTGCCTGGTACGCCGGGACGCGACTGCGCGGATCCGGCAGGCCCGCCGAGGGCCGGTCCAGACGTAGAGCCGAGAGGACCCGTCGGCGTACCGAGCGGGCCGGACGAAGTGCTGAGGGGGCCGGTCGGGCTACCGGGGCCTCCCTGTCCTGGGCGGCTCGGCGGGGGACCGGTGGTGCCGTTGCGGCCGGGGCCGAAGGGTGGCAGTTGTCCTTGCTGCGGTGCTCCTGGCGGCTGCTGCCGGAACGGAGTCTGCTCGGGGTACCCACGGTCCGGGTACCGCTCCTGCTGCTGCCGCTCCAACGCCTGCCGGTCCAACGCCTGCCGCTCCTGCGCCGCCCGCTCCTGGCCGGCTCGTTCCTGCGCAGCCGCACGTTCCTGCGCCGCACGCTCTTGTACTGCCCGCTCCTGGGTCACTCGCTCTGCCGCCGCCCGCTCCTGTGCAGCGCGCTCAGCCGCAGCTCGTTCCTGTGCCGCCCGCTCGGCGGTGGCCCGCTCTTGTGCGACGCGCTCTTGCGCAACCCGCTCTTGCGCAGCCCGTTCAGCGGCAACACGTTCAGCCGCAGCACGTTCAGCAGCAGCCCGCTCGGCTGCAGCACGTTCAGCCGCAGCACGTTCAGCCGCTGCACGTTCGGCAGCCGCGCGTTCCTGGGCAGCCCGCTCCTGCGCAGACCTGTCCTGTCCAGCACGGTCCTGAGGCGGTCCGTCCTGGTACGGCGGTCGGGGCGCGAAGGGCGAACCCGGCTCGAACCCGCCAGGCTCCTGGTACGTCTCCCGCTCACCCCAGCCCGGGGCGCCACCGTACGACGGCGACTCGGCCTCTTGCGGATAGCCGCCCGCCGGGTACTCGCGCTCCGGCAGGAACGGCGGCTTCGGCACATACGGCTGCTGCGGCACCGGCCCACGCTCGTACGACCTCGGGGCGTTCGGCAGCGAGGGCGCGGGGTCGAGCCCGTCGAGCGCGGTCGAGCGCTCGCGCCAGCCGCCGTCGCCGGAGCCTCCGGCGTAGCCATAGTCCGAGCGGTGCTGATCCTCGGTTGTCCGGTTCTTCGGTCCGGTCCCGTACGGCGCCGGCAGCTCGTCGTCGGCGTCGCCGTTGGTACCGGCCGACATGAAGTTGTCAACCATGGGCTCATCGTCCCACCGTTGCGCAGGGTGAGCGCTACCGGCCGACGCTGAGGGATCGCTCACACCTGACGCGTCAGGATTGCGGCGTTCGGGCACGCCGAAGGAATCAGCCAGCTCGGGATCCTCGGGCGGAAAGAACGGACTGTCGTTGAAAGGGCGGTTACGCCAGGATCCACTCAGCTTTCTGCAGCCTTCCTACTGACCACACGGGTCGCGTCCTCACGCCAAGCGTTCGTGATCGGCAGTCGCCGGTCCCGGCCGAAGGCCTTGTGGGTGATCTTCGGACCCGGAGGATACTGCCGCCGCTTGTACTCGGCTTTGTCGACCAGCTGGATCACCTTGCTGACCAGCTCGGTGTCGAAGCCCGCCGCCACCAGTTCGGCCGTACCCCGGTCCTGTTCGACGTAGTCGTCGAGCATGTCGTCCAGCAGGTCGTACGGCGGCAGCGAGTCGGTGTCCTTCTGGCCCGGCCGGAGCTCGGCCGACGGTGGCTTGGCGATCGCGTTCTCCGGGATCGGCGGCTGCTGGCCGCGTTCCTTGGCGTCCGCGTTGCGCCACTTCGCCAGCCGCCAGACGACCGTCTTCGGCACGTCCTTCAGCGGCGCGTAGCCACCGACCGCGTCGCCGTAGATCGTCGAGTAGCCGACGGACAGCTCGGATTTGTTGCCGCAGGCAAGTACCAGGTGGCCGTCGGCGTTCGACAGCCCCATCCAGATGACGGCGCGAACGCGTGCCTGCAGGTTCTCCTCGGCCAGCCCGGTCAGCCCGAGCGTGTCCAGGAACGGCTGCACCATCGGCTGGATCGGCACCACCCGGTAGTTCAGGCCGGTCCGCGCGGCGAGCTCCGCGGCGTCGTCCTTGGAGTGGTCGCTGGAGTAGACGCTCGGGTTCGAGATGCCGAACACGTGCTGCGCGCCGATCGCGTCGCAGGCGATCGCGGCGACCAGCGAGGAGTCGATACCGCCGGACAGCCCGAGCAGTACGGACTTGAAGCCGTTCTTCTGGACGTAGTCGCGCAGGCCGAGCACGACAGCGCCGTACATCTCGGCCTCGTCCGACAGCCGCGGCGCGAGCGCCGAAGCGATCGGTTCGTACTGCGCCAGTGGCTCCTCGTGCAGCACCGTGTGCTCGATCCGGATGCCCTCATGCTCGCCACCCGGCGTACCGGTCGGTGCAGGCAGGTCCAGGTCGACGACCATGCTGCCCTGCTCGAACTGCGGGGCCCGCGCGAACACCTTGCCCTCGGCATCGGCGATCAGCGAATCGCCGTCGAACACCAACTCGTCCTGCCCGCCGACGAGATTCACGTACGCGAGTGAGCAACCGGCCTCGCGGGCCCGCCGGGTGACGAGTTCACCGCGGACGTCGTCCTTGTTGGCCTCGTACGGCGAACTGTTGATGACGAGCAGCAGCCCCGCACCAGCGGCCCGGGTCGCGGCGACCGGGCCGCCGTCCTGCCAGAGGTCCTCGCAGATCACCAGCGCGACATCGACGCCGTGGATCCGGATCACCTGCAGGCTGTCGCCAGGGACGAAGTGCCGGAACTCGTCGAAGACGCCGTAGTTCGGCAGGTGGTGCTTGACCGCCGAGGTGACCACCTCACCGCGATGCAGCACCGCCGCCGAGTTCGTCGGCGAACCCTTCGGGCGGCCGAGCCGGTCGACGCCCATCGCAGTACCGGACGCGCGGTCCAGGTAGCCGACGACGACCACGATCTCGCCGAGTCCTTCCTCGGCGAGGCGTTGCGCGAGGCTCTTGATCTTGGCCTGCGACGCGTCCACGAACGACGCCCGCAACGCGAGATCCTCGACCGGGTAACCGGTCAGCGCGAGCTCCGGAAAGGCCACCACATGGGCGCCGCGCTCAACGGCGTTCCGGGTCCAGGTGACGACTTTCTCGGCATTGCCGTCGACATCACCGACCGTCACGTTGAGCTGAGCGAGAGCAACCCGAAGCTGAGGCACTGCAGCACCCTACTGGTTACCGGCCCTCCGTCCGCTGACCTGCCCGAAGAAGTTGGCCGGACTTTACGGAAGGTCCTCGGGTTCGATGGCCGCGGTGTAGGTGGTGATGGTGGTCAGGTACCCCTGGGCGAACTCGTAGATGTCGCACGAGCGCACGAACGACGTGTTCCAGCTGGCGTCGACGTACTTCGCGACCGTGTCGATGGCGACGGCGTCCGGGCCGGCGACTGTCTTGAAGCGGAGGAACTGGGTGGTGGTCCGCTCCAGCCGGCCGAGCGACTGCTCGCAGGCGGCCTGGACCTGCTCGGTTCCCTCGAGTCGCGCGGCACCCACCAGGGTCCACTCGACCTGCGGGTGCAGGAACTCGTAGGTCTCCCGGAACTGATGGCTCGAGAACGCCTCAGCCACCTGCTGAATCGTCGGCATCCGCCGATGCTAGCTCTTGAGAAAGTCCAGCACCCGGGTGGTGAGAAGCGTCGTCGCGGCCTTGTCGTACGCCGGTAGCGAGGAGTCGGTGAAGAGGTGCTCCTTGCCGGGGTAGAGGAAGAGTTCGGCATCGGACGTGGAAGCGACCAGGGCGTTCGCCGAGGTGAGGTCGCCGTCCTCTTCGATGAAGAACGGGTCCTCTTCCATCGCGTGCACCTGGACCGGGACGCCCGCCGGCCAGCTCTCGCCGAACTCCGAGACCGGGATGCAGCCGTGCAGCAGAAGCGCGCCGCGAGCCGCAGTACTCGTCTGGGCCAGTTGCTGAGCGGGCATCACGCCGAGCGAGAAGCCCGCGAAGACCAGACCGTTGCCGCCCGCACCGTCGCCCAGTTCCTCGGCGGCCTTGATGCCACGGTCCTTGACCACGCCGAATCCGTTCTGGCGTGCGTAGTCGAGCCCCTCGTCGAGGGTGCCGAAGACGTTGCCTTCGTACATATCGGGCAGGTGCACGGTATGGCCCGCCTCGCGCAGGGTGTCGGCGAAAGCGCGGACCCCGTCGGTCAGTCCCTGCGCATGGTGGAACAGCACTACCTCAGCCATCGCGAACCTCTCATCAGATGAATGATCCAAGAATGTCGAACGTTCTGCGATGTTAGTCTGATCGGACCATGACAGGCAATCCCCAGACCCCGGACTACGAGCTCGAGGACAGTCTCGAGCTCACGACGGCCGAGCAGGTCAAGGCGATCAGCGATCCGCTCCGGACGTCGATCATCCAGTTGCTGCACGAGCGGGCCGCGACGGTGACCGAGCTGGCCGCCGCGGTGAAGCGTCCGAAGAGCACGGTCGCGCACCACGTCAACGTGCTCGCCGACGCCGGGCTGCTGAAGGTGGTCCGGACCCGCCGGGTGCGCGCGATCGAGGAGCGGTTCTACGGCCGCGCCGCCCGGGTGTTCTTCTACGAGATGGGCCGGACGGGCGCGCTGGATTTCAACGACTTCGAGGTCGCGGCGAAGGAGTCGGTCACTGCCTTCGAGGCAGGGCAGTTGCGCTCCTTCATCCGGCACGCGCGGGTTCCCGACGAGCGGATCGGCGAGTTCTGGGGGCGTGTGCACGAGCTGGTCCAGGAGTTCGACCAGCTGCCGCGGTCGGGCGACACGACGTACGGGTTCGTCGTCGGCACCTATCCGGTGACCGACTATCCGACGCTGCCACCGCAGGCGAGCGACGCGGACTGAGTCAGTCGAAGGAACGACGACCAGACCAGGTGGTTGGTGTGTAATGGCGGGCGTGGTGACGAAGGAACGTACTGGGGATGTCCGGCTGGGCACGGTGGGCAAGGCCGTCAGGGTCGTCGTCGCGCTGGCCGGGATCGGCTTGCTGATCAACGGGTCGGTGCGGGCCAGTGACGACGCCTGGCCGTTCGGGCCGATGTCGCAGTACGCCGGATCGGTCGCGGACGACGCGTCGATCACCTACACCCGGATCACCGCGCAGACCGATGCCGGTACGACGGTCGACGTACCGCTCAACATCGAGGGCGCCGGCGTCGCGAGGGCCGAGATCGAGGCACGGACCGGCGAGATCGTGAAGGACCCGTCGTTGCTGCAGGCGGTCGCCGACGGCTGGGCCCGCAAGCACCCGGACAAGCCGAAGTACGTGAAGCTCGAACTGATCCGCGACACCACCACGCTGGTCAAGGGCCGGGTCGTTGGCGATCCGACCCCCGAGGTCCTGGCGACTTGGCAGGTGCGGAAGTGAACAAGGTCGCCAACTGGTTCACGCCCACGATCGCCCTCGCGCGGATCGCGTGGTTGCGGACGATTTTGTACCTGTTCGTCATCCTCGACATGCACGCCTTCGTCCGCGACACCCGGCTCAAGGGCGAGCACCCCGGCCTCTACCAGCCACTGCTGCTGGCCCGGCTCCTCGACCTCCCGAAGCCGTCCGTCGCGAACACCACCACCCTGTACGTCGTACTGATCGTGTTCTGCCTGATCGGCGCGGCCAACCGTCTCCCGAGGCTGGCCGGCTGGATCGTCGCGCCGGCCTTCACCTGGTGGGTGCTGATCGGGATGAGTGACGGCAAGGTCGACCACGACCACCTCGCGCTCGTCGTCGCGCTCTGGGTGATGCCGACCGTCGCCCCGGCGGTCAAAGGCTGGAACACCAAGTGGCGCCGCGACGTCTCGCCGTACGCCGATCAGACTCGCTCCGAGGCGGCCGGCTGGGCGATCCGCTGCGTCCAGATCGCCGTCATCGCGACGTACTTCCTGTCCGCGATCGCCAAGCTGCGTGGCGCCGGCTGGACACTGGCCTGGCCGGGCAGCGCGATCCTGACCTGGGCGATCGTGCGTCGCCCGCACCCGGTCGGGGAGTGGCTGCTGCACTATCCGTGGATGCTGCACGTGATGCAGTGGGTCGGCATCATCGGGGAGTTCTGCTCGCCGGTGATCCTCTGGCTCAAGGGCCGGTGGCAACTGATGGGCGCGCTGTTCTTCATCGGCTTCCACGTCGCGAACACGGCGATCCTGCTGATCCACTTCCTGCCGACCGTGGTCTGCTGGCTGGCGTTCGCGCCGCTCGAGCGGATCGTGCCCTGGTTCCAGGAGCGTCGATCCGCGGCCAGGTCAGACAGCCACGCCCGAGAGGCCGAAGACCAGGCCGAAGAGGGCCGGCAGGCCGAGCAGCAGGCCGGCGCGTAGCCGGAAGCGGCGCCCGCCGGGGCCCGGAGTACGGACGACGCGGGAGAGCACGGCACCGGCGTACCCGAAGATCAGCGCGGCGAACAGGATCTGCTTGGTCGGCAGGCCGGCGTCGGCATGTGTCAGGCCGAGCGTGACGAGCCCCGGGCAGCAGAACGCGAACATCCCGAACCCGAGCTCCGGGATCGGCAGCCAGCGCCTTCCCAGCACATCCAGTTCCGCGGGCCGCCGACGCTGGACCGACCGGATGAAGCGACCCGTGCTGAGCAGCAGGTCAGCCGCGCAGAGGATCGCAGCTATCACCAGCGCCGCATGGAAGATCGTCTGCACCAGAGGAGACTAGAGGTTCACTGCTCCTTTTGGGGAGGGAGGGCGCAGGCTGGCGTGCCGCCGGGCATCTTCTCGCGGTTGTTCGCGATCAGCCGGTAGACGCCGGCCGCCACCCAGCGCACGGGTGGGAGCGTGATCATCACTCCGAGCGGTCGCCAGACGCCGCCGCTGTGGATCAACCAGCGGGCGAACGCCTGCGCGCCGCCGTGAATCGTCCCGGCGCCGTCCACCCACAACACCTCGTACTGCGCCCGCTCGGCGGTCGTCCCGTACGCCGCCAGGTCGGTGAACTGCCACGGCTCGACCGGCACCGCGCCGCCGAGCCGGCGCTGCAGCCAGCGCGCGCTCGTCGTACAGAAGGCGCAGTCGCCGTCGAAGATCAGAATCGGGGTGGTCGGCACACCACCAATCTACTGCCGGGCCGGATGCGAGCGATCTCTCCTCCAACACGTAACGTCTGCTTAACACGCCCGGGGCAGACTGTGTGAGGCCGGGCGAAGCAAGCGTTCGGACAGTGTCGTTTCAGGACAGGAGAGGTGGACTCGCCGATGGACAAGCAGCAGGAGTTCGTGCTGCGCGCGCTCGAGGAGCGCGACGTACGGTTCGTGCGGCTCTGGTTCACCGATGTGCTCGGGTTCCTGAAGTCGGTGGCGGTGGCGCCGGCCGAGCTGGAGGGCGCCTTCGCCGAGGGGATCGGGTTCGACGGTTCCGCGATCGAGGGCTTCGCCCGGGTGACCGAGGCGGACATGCTGGCCAAGCCGGACCCGTCGACGTTCCAGATCCTGCCCTGGCGGGGCGAGACGATGGGCACCGCGCGGATGTTCTGCGACATCAACATGCCCGACGGCTCGGCGTCGTTCGCCGACCCGCGGCACGTGCTGAAGCGGACCCTGTCGAAGGCGGCCGACCTCGGCTTCACCTTCTACACCCACCCCGAGATCGAGTTCTACCTGTTCAAGTCGCTGACCGGCGCGCCCGGCACGTACCCCGAACCGGTCGACTCGTCGGGCTACTTCGACCACACTCCGCAGGGCATCGGCAACGACTTCCGCCGCGAGGCGATCACGATGCTGGAGTCGATGGGCATCTCGGTCGAGTTCAGCCACCACGAGGGCGGCCCGGGCCAGCAGGAGATCGACCTGCGGTACGCCGACGCGCTGTCGACCGCCGACAACATCATGACCTTCCGGGTGGTGGTGAAGGAGGTCGCGCTGTCGCAGGGCATCTACGCGTCCTTCATGCCGAAGCCGCTGAGCGAGCACCCCGGCTCGGGTATGCACACCCACATGTCGCTGTTCGAGGGCGACCGGAACGCGTTCTTCGAGGGCGGCGCGCAGTACCAGCTGTCCAAGACCGGGCGCGCGTTCATCGCCGGCCTGCTGCACCACGCGGCCGAGATCACCGCGGTGACGAACCAGTGGGTGAACTCGTACAAGCGGCTCGCCGTCGGCGACGAGGCGCCCTCGTTCATCTCGTGGGGCCACAACAACCGGTCCGCGCTGGTCCGGGTGCCGATGTACAAGCCGCACAAGGGCCAGTCCTCGCGGGTCGAGTTCCGCTCGCTGGACTCGGCGGCGAACCCGTACCTGGCGTTCGCGCTGATGCTCGCGGCCGGGCTGAAGGGCATCGAGGAAGGCTACGAGCTGCCGCGCGAGGTCGAGGAAGACGTGTGGTCGCTGACCAGCCGCGAGCGCAAGGCCCTCGGCATCAAGCCGCTGCCGAGCAGCCTCGCCGAAGCCATCTCGGTGATGGAGGACAGCGAACTGGTCGCCGAAACCCTCGGCGAGCACGTCTTCGACTTCTTCCTGCGCAACAAGCGGGTCGAGTGGCAGGACTACCGCCGCCAGGTCACCCCGTTCGAACTGAACAAGCTGCTCCCCGTCCTGTAATCAGGTCGGCGATCAGCCGATCTGTACGCCGGTGATCCAGGCCGGCTGTCCTGCCCGCGCGATCCGGTCGACCGCGGGCAGGCCGCCGGTGATCCTGCCGACCACGGTGTACTTCGCGGGCAACCGCGAGCCGTGGTGGACCAGGATCAGCCGGGCCCCGCTGCCATTGACGTTGCCCAGCGCAACGGTGCCGCGCGGGTAGCTCTCATGCCCAGACAGCTCCGGCGCGAACCGATAGCCGGGCGAGGCGGTCGCACACTCGACGTACGCGGCCGTCTTCCCTGGGCAGGTCTTGTCGGTGTAGTACCCCATCAGGCTGAGGTGGACGATGCTGTGCACCGCGCAGGGGGCGAGCTTGCGGTCGAGCCGGAGCACGACGCTGCCCTGGCTGGTCTTCGCCGTCACCTTGACCGACCCCATCAGGGGCGCCAGCGAGAACGGCGGCTTCACACCGTCGGGCTCGGTGCGGGTGTAGGTGCACTTCTTGAAGAACGTCTCGGCGCCCTGGGCGCTGGAGGCCCAGCCTTCGATCACGAAGGCCAGCACGGCGATCAGGAGGATGGCGACTATCCGCTTCCATCGACGCATAGTCACGAAAGTAACACTCTGAGTAGCGTCCGCGACAGGGTCGCAGATAGTTACTCTCGGCCGCGCTTGCGCGGTAAATAGTTTCCTGAGGCGTCATCCATTGGTCGTCCGACGTCCTGCTCGCCTCCAACGGAGGCGCCACCGACATGTCCGCAGTACTGAATCAGTTCCCGGCCGAGTAAGCAGTCGCTAGCTGGCGCCGGCGCGTTCGTGTGAGCTCCAGCGGGTGGCTGCCGTGGAGTGGCGGTACGGCGCGTCGGTGTCGGGGGTTTTGATGGCGGTGAGGCCGGTGATCTCCACCTCGGGGGCGCGCTCGATCACCGCGGAGCCGTCGGGGGCGAGGGCGTGGACCTCTTCAACTGTGAGGAGGCCTACGGGGCGGATGCCTTCGGTGATCACCACGATGTTGCCGGGGACAACTTGCTGGGCACGGTGGCCTTTGGGGGGTACCAGGATGCCCTCGGCGGGCGTGCGCCAGGCACCTGGGGCGAAGCGGCGTAGGGAGAGGCCTGCTTGGCCGTCCTCGGCTGACCTCGGTGGGAGGTAGGCGGTTGCTGTGTAGTCGTAGTCGTAGTCCGGCTCGGGCGGCCCGGACACTCGCCCACCCTGCTGGGGCGTCAACCAGACCACCGTGCCCCGGACAGCGAGCGACCCCGTCATCATGACCATAACGAGCCATCATGCCGACTACAGCCCGAATATGCCAGGCAACTCCGTGTGTTGACCGCAATCCCACCGCAATCCACCCGAGATCTCCCTCGAACCCTTCACCACCCGCCGACGCAGGCGGGCCCGACACCGGCCCCCGGCAGCGCAACACGACGGCTGAGGTGGGGGCGGAGGGGTCACACTAGGCTGGCGGGTGTGGCGGAGGTTCGGAGGGTTTCGGGTGCGGGGCGGTTGGCGCGGGCTGGGTTTGCGGATTCGGCTCGGGCTGGGCGGATGCTGGATCAGCTGGATGCCCTTGACGCGCTGAGCGGGCCGGACGAGCACAGTCCGATGGCCAGTGATCAGCTGATCGCGTCGCTGGGGGAGTCGGCGGATCCGGATCTCGCGCTCGCCGGGCTGCTGGGGATCGCCGAGTCGCTGCACGCAGGAGGCTTCGACCTCGCCGCCTTCACGCGCTGTCTGGAGATGGATCCCGACTTCCGGCGGCGGCTGGTCTTCGTGCTCGGCGCGAGTGAGGCGCTCGGCCGGCACCTGAGCGTGCATCCACGGCACTGGTACGACCTTGCGGACCCGGCGTTGGCCGGGTCCCGGCCGACGCCGGATGATGTCGCCGCGTGCCTCGCGACCGCCGTCGATGCCACCAACCCGGTCGACGCGCTGCGGATCGAGTACCGGCGGTTGCTGCTCCGGCTGGCGTCGAGGGATCTCGCCGAAGGGCTGCTCGTCGACGAGACCGCCGCAGTACTGGCCGACCTCGCCGGTGGCGCGCTGGAGACGGCGCTCAGGATCGCGCGCAAGGACTACTTCACCGCGCACCCGAAGGCTGCCGACTGCCGCCTCGCGATTGTTGCCATGGGCAAGTGTGGCGGCCGCGAGCTGAACTACGTGAGCGACGTCGACGTACTGTTCGTCGCCGAGCCGTTGGAGGGCGAGCCCGAAGCGCCGGCCCTCAAGACGGCTACTGCTCTGGCGTCGGCGACCATGCGGATCTGCTCGGCCCATACCGCCGAGGGCACGCTGTGGCCGGTCGACGCCGCATTGCGCCCAGAGGGCAAGGCCGGCCCGCTCGTGCGGACGCTCGACAGCCACCTCGCCTACTACCAGCGCTGGGCCAAGACCTGGGAGTTCCAGGCGTTGCTGAAGGCGCGGCCGGTCGCGGGCGATGCAGAACTCGGGCAGGAGTACGCCAAGAGGACCCGCGAACTGGTCTGGTCGGCGGCTGATCGCGAAGGCTTCGTCGGTGACGTCCAGGCGATGCGCCGGCGCGTGGTCGACCACATTCCGGCGGCCGACGCGGATCGCCAGCTGAAGCTCGGCCCTGGTGGCTTGCGGGACGTGGAGTTCGCCGTACAGCTCCTGCAGCTCGTGCATGGACGCAGTGACGAATCGGTCCGCAGCGGTACTACGTTGGTCGCGCTGGAGCAGTTGACCGGCTCGGGATACGTCGGCCGCACCGACGGCGCGGTACTCGCCGACGCCTACCGATTCCTCCGGTCGATGGAGCACCGCATCCAGCTGTACCGCCTGCGCCGCACGCATCAGGTGCCGGACGATGACGACGATCTGCGCCGACTCGGCCGGTCGCTGGGGTTCACCAAGAACCCGATCGACGACCTCACCGCAGCCTGGAAGAAGCACGGGCTCGAAGTACGGCGACTGCACGAGAAGCTCTTCTACCGACCGCTGCTCGCCGCCGTTGCGCGGATCCCCGGTGGTGAGGTGCGGTTGACGCCGGAGGCCGCCAAGCAGCGGCTGACGGCTCTCGGGTACGCCGATCCCGGGTCGGCGCTCCGGCATATCGAGGCGTTGTCGGAGGGTGTGTCGCGCCGGTCGTCGATCCAGCGCGCGCTGCTGCCGGCGATGCTCGGGTGGTTCGCCGAGTCGCCTGATCCCGACGCCGGGTTGCTGGCCTTCCGGACGATCTCGGACGCATTGGGTTCGACACCTTGGTACTTGCGCCAGTTGCGCGACGAGGGCGCGTCGGCCGAGCGGCTGGCGCACTTGCTGGCGAGCGGGCGGTACGCGGTCGATCTGTTGCAGCGGGCGCCCGAGGCGACGGCGATGCTCGCGGACGAGCGGGAGTTGTCGCCGCGCTCGTCGGAGTCGCTGTTGACGGAGATGACCGCGGCCGGGCGGCGGCAGGATGAGCCCGAGGCTGCGGTCGCGGCGATTCGTGGGGCCCGGCGGCGGGAGTTGTTCCGGGTCGCGGCGGCGGATCTGTCGGGCTTGCTCGAGGTCGAGGCGGTCGGTGAGGCGCTGACGACGGTGTCGATGGCGACGCTGACGGCCGCATTGGAGGTAGCGAGGCGGACGGTGGCGAAGGGCGAGCCGGAGCCGACGCGGATGTCCATCGTCGCGATGGGACGGTTCGGCGGGCATGAGTTGAGCTATGGCTCCGATGCGGACGTCATGTTCGTGCACGACCCGTTGCCGGGCGCTTCCGAGAAGGCGGCGACGGACTTCGCCACGCAGGCGGCGACCGAGTTGCGGCGACTGCTGGCGCTACCCGGTGCTGATCCCGCGGTGGCGATCGACGCCGATCTGCGTCCCGAGGGACGGCAAGGCCCGTTGGTACGGACGCTCGCCTCCTACGCCTCGTACTACGCCCGCTGGTCAGCCGTCTGGGAAGCGCAGGCGTTGCTCCGGGCCGATCCGCTGTGCGGGGACCCAACGCTCTGCAACGCGTTCCGCGAACTCATCGACCCGCTGCGCTACCCGGACGGCGGTATCTCCGACCGCGACGTGATGGAGATCCGCCGCATCAAGGCCCGCGTAGACGCCGAGCGCCTACCCCGTGGCGCCGACCCCGCAACCCACACCAAGCTCGGCCGAGGCGGTCTGGCCGACATCGAATGGACCGTGCAACTCCTGCAGATGCGCTATGCCCACCAGGTAGAAGGCCTCCGGACCACTCGCACCCTCGGAGCACTCCGGGCCGCCGTCGACGTAGGCCTGGTCGAGGCGCCCGATGCCGACGTCCTCAGCCGCGCTTGGGAGATGGCCACCCGCATCCGCAACGCGATCATGCTGGTCCGCGCCCGCCCCAGCGACTCCCTCCCGCGGGATCCGCGCGACCTCGCCGCCGTAGCCCAGATCTGCGGTTACAACGCCGGCGAAACCAGCCGCTTCTCCGACGACTACCTCCGCCGGACCCGCCAGGCCCGCAACGTCGTCGACCGCCTCTTCTGGGGCGACTGAGCCTGCTCGAACTCCCCAGGCCGGCAACCTCTGCTTGACAGGCAACCTTTTGGTTGCCTATTTTGTGAGGGTGGAGTTGGTGTTCAAGGCGTTGGCGGACGGGCAGCGGCGGGGGCTGCTGGACGCGTTGCGCGAGCGGAACGGGCAGACGCTGGGGGAGTTGTGCGAGCTGCTGCCCGAGCTGACCCGGCAAGGAGTGACGAAACACCTGCGGATCCTCGAGGACGCCGACCTGGTGGTCACGGTCAAGCGGGGGCGGAACAAGTACCACTACCTGAATCCGGTGCCGATCAACGAGATCGCCGAGCGATGGATCGGCAACTACGAACGCGACAAGCTGCGCGCGCTCAGTGCGCTGAAGGCAGCGTTGGAGGAGAAACCATGAGCAGTCCCGCGATGATCCACGTCACCTACATCGAGACCACGCCGGAGAGACTCTGGCAGGCGCTCACCTCGGGAGCCTTCACCCAGCTGTACTGGTTCGGCCGCCGGATCGAGTCCGACTGGGCGGTCGGCTCGCCGGTCCGGTTCTACGACAGCGCCGACGACAGCCTGACCGACTCCGGCGAGGTCCTCGTGTACGACGAGCCGAAGACCCTCGCCTACACCTTCAAGAACGAGACCGTCGACGGCGAGGTCCCCGGCCGCGTCACCTTCAGCATCACCCCGGCCGGCGACTCGGTCGTCAAACTCCAGGTGGTCCACGACCAGATCGCCGAGGACACCGTGGAAGGCTGGCGCAACGGCTGGGGCCCGATCCTGGCCAACCTCAAGACCTATCTCGAAACCGGTCGCACACTGGCGATCGTTCTCTGAGACCATCGCCTGATGGCAGGCAGAGTGGACTACCCGGGCAGAGGTCCGACCTGGATCGGCGTGCCCGGGCTGGTCGTGCTGGTGATCGGGGTGCTGATCTTCGGCCAGACCCTCTACCACCGTGGGGAAAGCCGGGATCTCCTCGATCATGGTGTCGAGACCGGTGCGGCGTCCGTCCGGCTCACGGTCTACTCCGGCAAGGCCAGCCCGCTCGTCGAGGACGTCACGGTGACCTTCAGCACGATCGACGGCCGATCGAACACGGCGGTGCTGAAGATCAAAGACGATGATCCGCAGGGAATGCCGCAGGGAGAGCAGGCGCCTGCCACCGGCACCCGGTACGCGATGCCCCTCAAGATCCTGTACGACCCGGAGGACCCGGCCTTTGCGATCGCCTCGATCGACGCGCACGAGTGGGCGACCGACCGCAAGGACCTCACCCTCGGCGCAGGCCTGCTGGCCGGAGGCGGTCTGCTGGTGATCCTCGCCGCCGTCCTGCTGACCGTCGGAGCCCGCCGCCGCGGCCTCGCCTGGAATCGCTGGTACTCGGACGCCGTCTCCAGCTGACCTCGGACCACCGGGCCCGCAACGTCGCGGGAGGCCAACCGCGCGGCCGGCTGGCGTCGAGTGCTTGTTTTGGGGCGACCGAAGCACCCCGCCTACGATTAGGGCGTGGAGACGGTGGAGCAGGTGCGGCAGGCGGGGGTGTTCAGTACCGTCCGGCGCAGCGTGCGGATGACGGTGGGGCAGCAGCGGGTCTGGGAGACCAACTGGGCGCAACTGGGGCGGAAGCTCGAAGACATTCCGGCGGGACTGGTTGATCTGGCGGACTGGTTCGGGCGGGACGCGCCGACCGTGCTCGAGATCGGGTCGGGGATGGGTGAGGGCACCTCGCAGCTGGCCCGGCAGGCTCCGGAGGTCAACCACATCGCCGCCGAGGTGTATCCGGCCGGGCTCGGCCAGCTGATGTTGTGGGTGGAGAAGTACGAGCTCGACAACGTCCGGCTGCTGCACGGCGACGCGCTGGAGTTCCTGACCGACCACCTGCCGGCCGAGTCGCTGGCGGGCGTACGGGTGTTCTTCCCGGATCCCTGGCCGAAGAAGCGCCATCACAAGCGCCGGCTGATCACGCCGCCGTTCGTGAAGTTGCTCGCCTCCCGGTTGCAGCCGGGCGGAAGGTTGCATCTGGCAACGGACTGGCAGGACTACGCCGACGACATGCTCGCGATCTGCGAGGCGGAGCCGCTGCTCACCAACGAGTACGACGGCTGGGCGCCGCGACCCGACTGGCGCCCGATCACCAAGTTCGAGTCACGGGCGCACGACGAGGGCCGCCGTTGTCATGACCTGATGTTCATGAAGTCCGCGACGTGAAGTTCCACTGACCTGACGGCACCGTGAACACGCAGTACCCGTCGACAGCGACCGGCTCCGGTGCATAAGGCGCAGGCACCACCGCCACGTCACCCACTGCCTCAGCCGGCACGTGCACCTCGGCGACAGCACCAACAGGAACCTGTACTTCGAGTTGGAACACCCTCCCAACCCGCCGCCAACTGGCCGACACCCGCCCCCGAACGGTATCCGTCAGCAAAGACGCCGAATCAACGTCCGCCCGGCCGTCCGGCCGCACCAGAATCCGCGACCACCCACCACCCAGGTTCCGGACCCCCGCCACGTTCTCCAGCAACCACTGCACCACCGTCCCCTGGAAGTAGTGGTTGCGCGACCGGGTATCCGTCTCCCACATCTCCCACATCGTGTCGGCGCCGTTGTCGATCCAGTACCCCCAACCCGGATACGACCGCTGCAACGCGACCTTCGCCGCCACGTCGGCATGACCAAAGGCAGTGAGCACCGGCAGCAGCACACCGACCCCGAGACACCCGGTGTTGAGATGGAACCCACGCGCCTCGATGTCCGCCACCAGGTTGGCCACCACCGCCGGAACCACCTCGGCGGGCACCATCCCGAAAGCCAGCGGCACCGCATTGGACGTCTGCCGGTAATCCGGATCCGACGCGGTCCGGTAGATCCCGGCCGATCGATCGAGGAACGCCCGGTTCAGCCCATCGACGAGCTCCGACGCAGCCTTCCGCAACCGGTCGGCCTCGGCTGACTTGCCCAGCAGTTCAGCGATCTCGGCGACCGCGATGACAGCGCGGTACAAGTACGCAGTACCGGTCAGTCGCCGGTCCTCGGGTGGCGGGCCGTCCTGGTAGCCGGGTGGGAGCCAATCGCCGAGGACGCTGAGCGACAACCCGTCGGAGACCCGATCGAGTTCGTAGTCGACGTAGCGGAGTACGGCGTCCCAATGGTCGGCCAGCAACCGCTCGTCGCCGTACCAGCGATGCATCTCGCGCAGGATGAACGGATAGACCGTCGACCACTCGGTCGCCGGCGCGAGCTCGGTGTAACCCCAATCGCCCGTCGGCACAATGACGGGCAGTCGGCCAGAAGCGTCTTGGCTGTCGCGCAGGTCGCCGAGCCACTTGGTGAAGAAACGCGCCATCCCGAGCGTGCCGGCCATCGTCGGTGCCCCGACCTGCGCGTCGCCGGTCCAGCCGTTCTTCTCCATCTTCGGAGTGTCGGTCGGGATGCCGTGCAGGTTGTTGAGCACGGTCCGCCGCATCGCCTGCTCGAGTTGCTCATACAGCGGCTCGCTCGAGCTGAAACGGCTGACCGCCGGTACGTCGGAATGCACCACCCGCATCGTCACCGACTCACGCGTCGGCACCCCCGGGAAACCTTCGAGCTGGACATACCGGAAACCCTTGTACGAGAAGCGCGGCTCCCACTCCTCGACCCCGTTGCCCGCGGCAATGTATTCGTCGCGCTGGAACCGGTCCTTCTTCACATGCTCGTTCTCCGCGAAAACGGTGCCATCGGCAAGCAACCACTCACCGTGCGTGAGGCTGATCGTCGTACCGGCCGGCGCGGTCACCCGTAGCTTGGTCCAGCCGGCCGTCGTCCGCCCGAAGTCCGCGATCCACATGCCCGGCTTCGGCTGCGTGAACTCCACGGGCGCGACGTCCTCGATCACCCGGATCGGCTCATGCTCCTGAGCCCGTACCTCACCGCGCGGCGCCGCGACGACGAGAGCCGCGCTCCACTCCGAGTCGTCGAACCCGGCCGCATCCCAACCCGCCGGATGCAGCCGCGCGTCATACGTCTCACCGGAGAACAACGAGTCCGACCGAGTCGGCCCGTCGGCCACCCGCCACGCGTCATCCGTGACGATCTCGGTCACGCTGCCGTCGGCGTGTTCGATCACCAATCGCGCGAGCAGTCGCGGCTCAGCGGTCCACGGCGTCTGGTGCCAGCGCCAGACGTTCGGCGTCGACAACCCGAAGAACCCGCGCCCAAGCTCAGCGCCCAGCACGTTGTCGCCGGGTCGCAGCAGCCCGGTCACGTCGTACGCGACCGACAGCACCGTCTCGTCGTAGTCGGTGAACCCAGGATCGAGCACCGAGTCGCCCACGCGCTGCCCGTTGATCCGCAGCTCCTGGTAGGCGAGCCCGCTCGCATAAAGCCGGGCGCTCTCAACAGACTCAAGCGTGAAGGTCCGCCGCAGCAGAGGCGCCGGTACATCCTCATCCCGTACTTCGGAATCGCGCGCACCGATCCATTGCGCCCCGCCGAACCCCTCACCGAGCAGGCCCGTCTCGAACCAGCTCCCCGCACTCCAGCGCCCCACCCGCTCCAGCCCGTCCCACAACCGCACGGCCCAGTGATAGCGAGTCCGCGGTTCCAGCGCCGGACCGTCGTAGGCGACACCGAAGCTCTGCGCGGAGGCGACCTGCCCGGAGTCCCAGACGTCGGCTGTCTCCGGCGTCAGCAGCTCAGACGCCGAGGCGACCAGCACCTGGTACGCCGACTGCGTCGCGCCGTACCCCGGTGCGGTCGCGATCCAGCCCAACCGGGGCCGGCTGACGTCCGTACCGAGCGGGCGGTCGGCGTACTCGGTGGTGAGCTTGGCCGCGGTCAGCGGTCCACCAGGGGTCCAGCTCATCAGGCAAGCTCCTCACAAGACGGGAAGGTCCCGGAGGACCGTATGCACCCGTCCGAGCCTCGGGCAACAGCCATGTCCTGATCTGGACAGATCAGGACCGAGGCGTGAGAGCGAGCGCCCACAGGCGATCGGGAACAAGGCGGGAAATACGCATCAGGAGTGACATCTGCCACGGGAAGACGATCCGGGCGGACTGCCGCTCGATCCCGTCCGCGATCGCCCGTCCGGCCTGTTCGGCGGAGACGATGAACGGCATCGGGAAGGTGTTGTCCGAGGTCATCTCGGTCTCGACGAAACCGGGACAGACGGTGAGTACGTCGATGCCGTCCGGGCGGAGCCGTACTCGCAGCGCTTCGAGGAGATTGATCTGCGCGGCCTTCGTCGCGCCGTACGCCTCCGAGCCGGGCAGTCCTCGATACCCGGCGACCGAGGAGATACCGACGATCATGCCGGCCCGCTGCTTCTTCATCCGGGGGATCAGCTCGCCGAGGCAGTTCGCCATCCCGCTGAGATTCACCGCCAGGTGCTGGTCGAACGACTCGACGTCGAACTCGTCGCCCATCTGTTTCCAGTAGCCGGCGCTGAGGACGGCGATGTCGATCCCGCCGAGCTCGGCCGCGACCACGCCGGCCGCCTGCCGGACCTCGTCGGCGTCGGTGATGTCGCACGGCACCGCCGTCATCCATTCGCCGGCGACCTCCTTCAACGCGTCCGCCCGGCGCGCGGACACCGCGACCTGTGCACCCCTGAGGCACAGCTCGCGGGCCAGCGCCGCGCCGATGCCAGACGAGGCGCCGACGACCCAGACCCTGCGGCCAGTGAGATCCATAGCTACTTCCTCACCAATGCGAGTTG
Source organism: Kribbella koreensis (assembly GCF_039525325.1). Classification (NCBI taxonomy): domain Bacteria; kingdom Bacillati; phylum Actinomycetota; class Actinomycetes; order Propionibacteriales; family Kribbellaceae; genus Kribbella; species Kribbella koreensis. Next base: position 240,238 of record NZ_BAAAHK010000020.1, on the reverse strand, counting down.
GGAAACATCCAGGTACCCCGCGCGGAAACCGGCCTCGGAGTACGCGAGGTAGAACTCCCACATCCGCCGGAAGACGGCGTCGAAGCCCAGGTTCGCGACTTCGGCGGCGTGCGCGGTGAAACGGTCCCGCCACAGCCGGAGGGTGTGGGCGTAAGCGGGCCCGAGGTCGCGGCGATGTGCGATCTCGAGCCCGCCGGCTGTCTCCGCGATCTGCTCGATCGCGGTCAACGAGGGGATCAGGCCGCCAGGGAAGATGTACTGATGGATCCAGCCCTGGGCGTGCCTGGTGGCGAGCAGCCGGTCGTGCGGCATGGTGATCGACTGCAGCGCGAACCGTCCGCCGGGAGCCAGGAGCCGGTCGATCGTCGCGAAGTAAGTCGGCCAGTACTGCGCTCCGACGGCTTCGATCATCTCGACGCTGACGATCGCGTCGTACTGGCCGCGCACGTCCCGGTAGTCGCGCAGCTCGACCTCTGCGTTGACGCCGGCCTCGGCGATCCGTTTGCGGGCGAGGTCTCGTTGCTCGGCGGACAGGGTGACCGAGGTGACGGAGGCGCCGCGTTCGGCGGCCTGGATGGCGAGTTGACCCCAGCCGGTACCGATCTCCAGTACCCGGGTTCCTTCGCTGACCTCGGCGTAGTCGAGGATGCCGTCGATCTTGCGGCGTTGCGCCGTCTCGAGGTCTTCGTCGTGGGTCTCGAACCAGGCCGAGGAGTAGCTCATCGTCTCGTCGAGGAACGTCGCGAAGAGGTCGTTGGACAGGTCGTAGTGGCGGGCGATGTTCTGTTTCGCGCCGGCCCGGTCGTTGAGCTCCGTTGACGGCATCCGCTGCTCGATCAGTCTGCGGAAGCGTTGCAGGGTCGGCGGGACGAGGTCGGTGAGGTGGTTGGCGAAGACCGTCAGCAAGTCGGCCAGGTCGGTGCCGTCGGCGGGCCGCCAGTCACCCGCCATGTAGGCCTCGCCGAAACCGATCTTGAGGTCAGCCCCGATCCGATGGAAAAAGGCGTCCGACACGATCTCCATGACCGGAGCACCGGCGCCCCCGGCTCCGAGCCGCTCTGGCCCGCCGGCCGCCCCGCGGGCTCCGGGCCGACCGCTCTTGGGGAGCAGGACGACCAGCGGGAGGTCGCGGACCGCTCTCCGCAGGATCAGCCGGGCAGCGGCAGCTCGGATCGGGCTGCGTGGGGTACGGGCGACGCGGGGCCAGCGTTCGGCGTCGACGAGGGGTAGGGAACTCATCGGACTCCCTCCGGTGGGATGTGGGGGTCGCGGTGGATTACTGGCAAGCGGCGGAGCCAGAGCGCGACACCATGCATTCGGATCAGCGCCCACACCTGATAGGTGACGAACGGTGTGAGCAAGGCCGCTTTCAGCACGGCTCGGCGGGTAGCGGGCCGGGGCTGGCCGGTGAAGGCGGCCGAGAAGACGCGACACTCGTGCTGGACGAGGTCGATGGCTACGGAGACGTGGTCAGCGTCCAGGCGGAGCGTTACGTCGTACCGGCCGTCGACTGTGAAGAAGGGGGAGACGTAGAACTGCTTGGGGAGGGTGAAGCGGCCTGCGGCGTCCGGGCGTGCCAGCTGGGCGTGGCGCTCGCCGTAGGTGTTGTGGATCTCCAGCACTACGCAGCGCAGCTCTCCGGTCGAGCTGAGACACCAGAAGACACTCAGTGGGTCGAAGACGAAGCCGAACGGGCTCCGGGCGTTGGCCAGCATCAGCACCCGGTCGTCCGGCCGCAGCTGGACGCCCTGTGCTGCGGTGAAGGTAGCGACGTTGTCCCGCAGAGATGGCCCCAAGCCGAGGTGGTCCTTGGCCGAGAAGCGCCGGCGGGGGAGCCGGTCGACATCTACCAGCCATTGGTACGTCCGATAGCGGAAGCGATGACGCAGGGGCACGCGGCGTGAGTGACTCACATGTCCAGAGACAATTGCGGGCAACTGCGGACTACTCACCATGTAGCGCCTAGGCGTTCGGCTGCTTCTACTCCGGAGCGGCACCCGTCTTCGTGGAAGCCCCAGCCGAGGTGTGCTCCGGCGAAGGCGAGTCGGGGGCCGCCGGCGGCGCGTAGTGCGGGTGCTGCGGCTACTGACTCGGGAGTGAAGATGGGGTGGGCGTAGGTCATCTGGGCGATCACCTTGGTGGGGTCTACCCAGCCCTGCGGGTTCAGCGTGACCAGGTGCTCGTCGGGGCTCCGCAGGTCCTGCAGGCGGTTCATCCAGTAGCTGACCAGTACCTGTGGCTCGGCCGTCTCGCAGCTGCGCATGCGGTAGTTCCAGGAGGAGCGCGCATTCGTCGCGTGTGGCAGTACTGCCGTGTCGGTGTGCAGCCAGGTTGGGTTGACGGAGTAGTCGAAGGCGCCGAGCAGCGCCTTCTCCTCGGGGGTTGCGTCGCCGAGCAGGTCGAGTGCTGTGTCCGCATGCGTCGCGACGACGACGTGGTCGAACTCCTCGGACCGGTCGGTGACCACCTCGACGGCGTCGTCGTGGCGTAGTACGGCCCGGACCGGCGTCGACGTACGGACTGCTTGGAGTCTGCTGACGACTGCGTCGACGTAGGTGCGGGAGCCGCCGGTGACCGTGCGCCACTTGGGCGAGCCGCTGACCGCGAGCATGCCGTGGTGGTCGAGGAAGCGGAACAGGTAGTGCGCGGGGTACCGCTCGGCGTCGGCCGAGCCGGACGACCAGACGCAGGACACCAGCGGTACGGCGAAGTGCTTCCTGAAGTAGGGCGAGAAGCGATGCGTGTGGAGGAACTCGCCCCAGGTCAGCCCGTCGTCACCGGCCTGGATGACCGCCTTCGCCTCGCGATGGAAGCGCGGTACCTCGGTCAGCATCCGCAGGAAACGCGGGTCGGCCGCGCGCCTGGCCTGGCTGAACAGGGCACGGGCGCCGCGACCGCCGGCGTACTCGAGGCCGCAGCCGTCGCAGTGCACGCTCATGCTCATCTCGGTCGGCTGGGTCCTGATGCCGAGCTCGGCGAAGAGGCGGAGCAGGTTCGGGTAGGTGCGCTCGTTGTGCACGATGAAGCCGGTGTCGACCTGCAACAGGTTGCCGGCGGAATCCACCACGTCGTGCGTGTGCGCGTGGCCGCCGGGCCGGTCGCCGGCCTCGAAGACGGTCACGTCATGGGTCCTGCTCAGCAGGTGGGCCGCGGTCAGCCCGGAGACTCCCGAGCCCAGCACCGCGGCGGTCGGACGGTCGCCGCTCATACGAAAGCCTTTCCCGATGCATAAGTTCTGAACAAGTTCAGAACGCTTCGGGAGTACTTCGGAGCAGCGGCCGGAGCTGATCGGTCCGGAGATGAATCGCTTGAAATGTCTCAGATCGTGATTTGTCGTCTCACATCGCGAAACCAGAGCCCGTTGATGGACTTTGTCCGGTTTCATGGTGTGCATGCAGGTCACCGCCAACCGGCCAGCCGACGCGCTCACGCGCCGTCGGCACGTCGACCTGCTCCGCGTCGCCTCCGCAACCTGTTGACCTTCGGCGCTCTCTTCAGTGCACGGCTGACCGCATCCGGTCACGCCAGCTGCTTCCTGTCCAGCCCGCTCTGAACATCCCGCCCGCGACCCCGAACCGGTCGCCCGCACCCGAAGGTTTCTCCTGTGAGCATCACGAGCTTCCGTCCTGCCCGTGTTCTGGCCGCCTCGGCCGCCGTCCTCTCCCTGATCGCCGCCGTTGCCGGCTGCTCGCGCGCCGACGAGGGCAAGGCGGCCCCGGCTGCCGCGTCCGACAAGGGCGCCGCGACCGAGCTGCGGCTCGGCTACTTCCCGAACGTCACCCACGCGGCTGCCCTGGTCGGCCTCGGCAAGGGGCTGTTCACCAAGGAGCTCGGCAGCACCAAGCTCGTCCCGACCAAGTTCAACGCCGGCCCGGAGGCGGTCGGCGCGCTGCTCGGCGGCTCGCTGGACGCGTCGTTCATCGGCTCCGGCCCGGCCATCAACGCCTACGCGAAGTCGAACGGCGAGGCCGTCCGGCTGATCGCCGGTACGACGTCCGGTGGCGCGCAGCTGGTCGTCAAGCCGACGATCAGCAAGCCGGAGGACCTGGTCGGCAAGACCATCGTCACCCCGCAGCTGGGCAACACCCAGGACGTGTCGCTGAAGAAGTGGCTGGCCGGGAAGGACCTGACCAGCAAGGTCAAGGTCACCAACCTGGAGAACGCGGCCACCCTGGACGCCTTCAAGAAGGGCGACGTGGACGCCGCCTGGCTGCCGGAGCCCTGGTCGTCGCGACTCGTCCTCGACGCCGGCGCCAAGGTGCTGCTCGACGAGGCGTCGCTGTGGCCGGACGGCAAGTTCCCGACCACGGTGCTGATCGTCCGTACCCAGTTCCTGCAGGAGCACCCGGAGACCGTCCGGCAGCTGCTCGGCGGGCTGGTCGCCTCGATCGACTTCATCGACTCGGACAAGACCGCGGCCAAGGCCGAGGTCAACAAGCAACTGCTCGACCTGACCGGCAAGGCGCTCAAGCCGGCCGTGATCGACCGCGCGTTCGGCAACATCACCGCCACCGTGGACCCGATCGCCGCGCAGTTCCCGCAGCTCGCCAAGGACCAGGTCACGGCCGGTATCGCCAAGACGGCGCCGAACGTCTCCGGCTTCGCCGACCTCGGCCCGCTGAACGACGTACTCACCAAGGCCGGCAAGCCCACCGTCGACCCCGCCGGTCTCGACAAGAAGTAAGTGTCGCCCCGAAGTGCCCACAGTTCCGCAACGAGGAGGCAGACGATGACTGCGACAGTCGAAGCCAGCAGGACGGTCACCAGCGGCGCAGTACGGCCGGTGCGGTTCCACCAGGTCGGCAAGGCGTTCGGGCAGGGCCACAAGTCGGTGGTCGCGCTCGAGGGCGTCGACCTGGAGGTCGGGGCCGGTGAGTTCGTCTGCCTGCTCGGCGCGTCCGGCTGCGGCAAGACCACCCTGCTGAACCTCGTCGCGGGGCTCGACAAGCCGACCACCGGCCGGATCGAGCTGAGCTCGTCGCGGCCGGCGGTCGTGTTCCAGGAGGCGGCGCTGATGCCGTGGCTGACCGCGGCGGGCAACGTGGAGCTGCCGCTGCGGATGGCCGGCGTGTCGAAGTCCGCGCGTCGGGCGAAGGCTGCCGAGCTGCTGGAGCTGGTACGGCTCGGTGGGCTGGGTGACAAGCGTCCGCACGAGCTGTCGGGCGGTATGCGGCAGCGGGTCGCATTGGCTCGGGCATTGGCATCCACCTCGGACAACACCGGCGCGGCTTCGGCGAAGCCTTCGTTGCTGTTGATGGATGAGCCGTTCTCGGCGCTGGACGCGATCACCCGCGACGTACTGCAGGGGGAGTTGCTGCGGATCTGGCAGGCGACTGGTACGGCGATCCTGTTCGTCACGCATGACGTACGCGAGGCGGTGCGGCTCGGACAGCGCGTCGTACTGCTGTCCTCGCGGCCCGGACGGGTCGTCCGGGAATGGGATGTCGACGGGTTGTCGGGTCCGGGGGAGACCGGGGCCGTCGACGAGATCAACGGCGCTCTGCGAAAGGTGATCAGCAGTCATGCCGCAGCCTGACGTGCAGGACCGGTTGGAGCCGGGGTCGGTCGAGGCCGGCCTCGACGCGCTCGACACACCGGTCAACGCGCCGGACGGGAGTCTGCTGCGGCGGACGCTGTCGAAGGTGTGGCCGCCGGTCGCGGCGATCGTGCTGTTCGTGGTCGTCTGGCAGGTGTTGTGGGCGGCCGCCTTCTGGCCGGAGTACAAGCTGCCCGCACCGGCGGACGTGTGGTCGCAGGTCTGGCAGCTGGTGACGTCGGGCGACATCATCGAGTTGTTCTGGGTGTCGGTGCACCGGGCGGTGATCGGGTTCGCGTTCTCGCTGCTGATCGCGGTGCCGCTCGGGCTGGCGATCGCGAACTTCAGCGTCGTACGCCGGGGGATCGGGCCGCTGGTGTCCGGGCTGCAGAGCCTGCCGTCGGTGGCTTGGGTGCCGGCCGCGGTTCTCTGGTTCGGGCTGAACGACCGGGCGATCTACTGGGTCGTGCTGCTCGGCGCTGTCCCGTCCATCGCCAATGGCTTGGTGTCCGGCCTCGACCAGGTACCGCCGATCCTGCCGCGCGTCGGCAAGGCGCTCGGCGCTGGTCGCTGGGGTGGCATCCGCTACATCCTGCTGCCGGCCGCGCTGCCCGGTTTCCTCGGCGGCCTCAAGCAGGGGTGGGCCTTCTCCTGGCGCTCGCTGATGGCGGCCGAACTGATCGCCACCTCACCAGACCTCGGCAAAGGCCTGGGCCAGTACCTGCACGACGGAATGTCCCTGTCGGACATCTCGATGGTCTTCGCCGGCATCTTCTTGATCTTCATCGTCGGTGTCGGGATCGAACTGCTCGTCTTCCGCCCGCTGGAGAACTCCGTCCTGCGCGCCCGCGGCCTGACCGGCGCCCACAACTGACCGCATCCCGTAACCGGAGGATCGGCGTCGACTGGCCGCACCGATCCTCCGGTGCCCGTACTGTTGGAGCGTGGTCCGATTTCTGCCGTTCCTGATCAGCCTGGTGCTGAGCGTGTATGCGCTCTTCTCCTGCATCCAGACACGCGACGAAGACGTCCCTTACCTGCCCAAGCTGGTCTGGATCGTCCTGATCGTCTTCGTGCCGTTCGTCGGCCCGATCGTCTGGCTCCTGATGTCCCGCACGGAGGCGGTCCGCCGCGAGCGGGCCGCGGTCCCGAAGGCGAGACCCACCGGCCGGCCGGTGGCGCCCGACGACGACCCGGACTTCCTGGCGTCCCTGGACCGCTACCGGGATCCGAGGACCACGATCAAGCCACCTGAGCCGGAGCCGCAGGACAAGACCCCCGAAGACGAAGACCCCGAGACCGGCAAGTCTTAACTGGTCTTCTGTACTACGGGCGCGCTGCGCTGAGGCCCGCGGGCGATGACGTAGACGAACAGCACCGCCATGATGCCCGCGCCCACCCACATCGCCTGCTGCCAGCCGGTGACGAAGGACTCCTGGGCCGCCCGGATCAACGCCTCCGATCGGGCGCCATTCGCCACACCACCCGCGTTGGTCGCACCGCCCGCGTTGGCTGCGGCGATCGCGTTGGCGATGCCGTCACGAGCAGCGCTGGCAGCACCGGCCGGGATGCCGTCCAGGCGGGAGTCGATGGCGGTGCGGTAGCCGGCGGACAGTACTGCTCCGAGCAGGGCGACGCCGAGCGCAGTACCGAACTCTCGGGTGACGTCGTTGAGGGCGGAGGCGACTCCTTGGCGTTCGCGGGGCAGGGCGCTGGTGATCGCTTCGGTGGAGGGGGTCATCGTGAGACCCATGCCGAGGCCCATCGCGAGCATGCCCGGTAGTACAGACAAGTAGCCGCCGTCGACGGAGACCAGGGCGGCCATCAGCGCGAGACCGGCGCCGGCGAGGGCGATACCGGCTGCCATCGTCGAGCGGCCGCCGATGCGCGCGGCCACGCGTGGAGCCAGGCCGGAGGCGACCATCATCAGGAGCGCCATCGGCATCATGGCCAGCGTGGAGCGAAGGCCTGACCAGCCGAGTACCGCTTGGAAGTACGGGAAGAGCACGACGAAGATCCCGGCCTGTACGCCGAACACGGTGAGCAGCGAGACGGAGCCGCTCGCCAGGCCGCGCTGGCGGAACAGGCGAAGGTCGAGGAGTGGGGACTGCCGGCGCAGTTCCCAGGCGACGAAGGCGATCGCGGCGATGAGGCCGATGGCGAGGCTGACGACGGTGCTGGGGGCGGTCCAGCCGCGCTCTGGACCTTCGTGGAGGACGAAGATGAGGCCGATCACGGCGACCACGGAGGTGAGGGAGCCGGCTGCGTCGTACCGGTGGGTCGCTTGCTCGACCGAGTTCGGGATGGAGCGGAGCGTCATGGCGATGGCCGCGGCGACGAGGGCGGCGGGGAGTACGAAGAGCCAGCGCCAGGTTGCTACGTCGACCAGTACTGCGGACAGGTACATGCCTAGGAGGCCTCCGCCGCCGGCTACTCCGGTCCAGACCCCGATCGCTTTGGAGCGTTCCTCGTCCGGGAACGTCGAGGTGATGACGGCGAGGGTGACGGGCATGATCATCGCCGCGCCGATACCGCTGAGGAGGCGGGCGGCGAGCATGACCTCGGTCGACGGGGCGAGGCCGGCGGCGATGCTCGCGACGCCGAACACGATCAGGCCGGCGAGCAGCATCGGCTTGCGGCCCAGCCGGTCGCCCAGTGCGCCGAGTGGGAGGAGGAGCGCGGCGAGGGTGATCGTGTAGAGGTTGATCATCCAGAGCACGGTGCTCTGCGAGGCGCCGAAGGCGACGGCCAGTTGGGGTTGGGCGACGTTGAGCCCGGAGACCGAGGCGATGACCGCCATCAGTGCGATACAGACGGCGATGAGGATTGCCCGGCGCTTGCGGGGGTCGTGGATGGTGGTGTCGGGGGCGTGGACGGGTAGCGCCTGGTTGGCGTTCATGACTTCCTTGGTTTGAGAGTTGCCTGTACTACGACGTCGCGGAGGCCGCCCTCACGGCCGGGGAACGTCCGGGTGTGTTCACCGGCGGCGAGGATCTCCCACTGCGCGTCGTCGAGCCCTGCCGTGATGTCCGCCAAGCTGACCGATGCCTCGGCCGGGAAGTGCTCAACACGCCCGTGCCCGTGGCCGTGCGTGTGCCCATGGCTGGGGTCGGGGGCGTGACCGTGGCCGACCAGGAGGAGAGTGCCGCCGGGGGCTACCCAGGTGGAGAGGCGTTGGTAGAAGGCGAGCTGGGGGATTGTCGGGTGGGCGTAGTGGGTGGTCACCAGGTCGTACTGGGTGTCAGGAGTCCAGACGGTGAGGTCTGCTTCCAGCCAGTTGATCGGGAGTCCGGCCGCCCGGCTGATCGCCTTGTCGAGAGCGGTGCGGGAGATGTCGGCCGCGGTGACCTGCCAGCCTTGGGAGGCGAGCCAGATCGCCTCGGCGCCTGCGCCGCAGCCGGCGTCGAGCGCTGTGCCGGGGGTGAAGGTGGTGGTTGCGTTGACCAGGTACGGGTTCGGTGGGTTGCGCTCCATGCCGGTGGTGGTGGGTTGCCAGTGCTGGTTCCAGTAGTCCTTGCCGAAGGTCATCGGCTGCTCCTTCGCGTCGTCGCCTGCCTTTCCGAGACTGGCTCGACGGATGAGCGATGGCAAACCTTGTTGCCGAATGGCAAACTGACGAGATGAGCGACGACCCGATCGACCGCACTCTCAACGCAGTCGGCCCCCGCCTGAAGCAGCTCCGGCTCCGGCGCGACATCACGCTCGCCGACCTCTCGGAGCTCACCGGTATCTCCGTCAGCACGCTGTCCCGGCTGGAAGCAGGCCTGCGGCGGCCGACGCTCGAGCAGCTACTACCCCTGGCGAGCGCGTACGGCGCCACCCTCGACGAGCTGGTCGACGCGCCACCGACCGGCGATCCCCGGATCAACCTCCGCCCGATCGCATCCGGCGACGGGGCAACCATCCTGCCGCTCACCCGACGAGCGGGCGGCATCCAGGCGTACAAGTTCATCCGGCCGGCCGGCGACGACAACGCCGAGCCTGAGCTCCGGACGCACGAAGGCTACGACTGGGTGTACGTCCTCAACGGCACCCTGCGCGTCGTCCTGGGCGAGCACGACATGCTCCTCCAGGCAGGCGAGGCCGCGGAGTTCGACACCCGCACCCCGCACTGGTTCGGCTCGACGAGCGCCGGCCCGGTCGAATACCTGAGCCTGATCGGCAAACAAGGCGAACGAGCCCACATCCGGGCAGCCCCCAAACTCCCTTGACCCACTTCGCCATCTCGCCCGCCGCCCGGCTCGCGGTGCCATCGACGGGGGCGGGGTGGACGGCCGCGCACGCATAAGTCCGCGCTCGGGTCCGTGGCACGGTGGGAACGGCGCTCGCCTCTGGACTTGGGTATGCGTGGCGGTCCGCGATGCAGCTGGCGCAGGCTTCGGCGCAGCGGTGCAGGCGTCGCTGGTCGGCTGGTGGCGTGGCTGCAATCGTTGCCAGGCAAGGGGTCCTGGGGTGAGGTGTAATCCGATCTTCAGCAGTTGAGGCTGCTGGGGGATCGGGGGCCGGGTCCGGCGGCAGGGCCGGACCCGGGTGGGTCGGGGTGGTTCACCCGGCGGCCGTCAGGCGGACTTCCTGTGTTCGGCGAGTACTACGTTGTCCCGTTCGGATTCCGTGGTTCCACCCCAGACGCCGTACGGCTCTCCGACGGAGATGGCGTGCTGACGGCATTCGGGCTGGACCGGGCAGGTACCGCAGAGCGACTTGGCCACCATCTCGCGAGCGCGTTTGCGAACGCCACGCTCCGATTCGGGGGAGAAGAACAGCTCCGGGTTGACGTCGCGGCACGCAGACTGCGACTGCCAGTCCCACAGATCCATGAGCGGGCGGGGTAGGCGAGGCATCCCTCTCGACATGGCAACCTCCTATGACTCACCGTGAGCGCGGACGGGCGCTCGGTGAAAACTATGCTCAACTCATGCGCAGTTCAACCCTTGTTGTCGCGAAAGTCCGTCGAGTTGTTATCGACGAGCGCTGTTTTCCGCCGATTCAGGGCACCGAGCGGGCATCATGAACGCCGTGCCGACCAGCTCCGAGACCCTCACCGTCGGGGCCGCCGCGCGCCGGCTCGGGATCGCCGCGCCGACGCTGCGGAGCTGGGAACGCAGGTACGGATTGAGCCCAAGTGCCAGGTCAGCGGGCGGTCACCGGCGCTACAGCCCCGAGGATCTGGCCCGGCTGCGGGCGATGCTCCGGCTGATCGACCAGGGGGTTCCGACCGCCGAAGCGGCCGGCTCGGTTCGTGACCGGATCTACCTCGCTCAATCACCCACTGTGACATCCGCCACTTCTGTTGCCGCAGGCACCCGCGGGCGGTCACACGCAGTGCCGAAGCCACTGCCGGTACGCCGCTCAGCCCGCTCCCGCACCGACGGCCCGGGCAAGTTGGCCGACCTGTTCGAGCTGGCGAACGCCATGGACAGCGACCGGCTCACCCACGAGGTCGCCCGCAGCCTGGACAAGTCCGGGGCGGTCGAGGCCTGGACCAGCCGGCTCATGCCGCTACTGGTCGAGGTCGGCGACCAGTGGGAACGCACGGGTGCCTGCGTCGAGGTCGAGCACCTGGCGTCGGATGCGGTCGCCGGTGGGCTCAGGTACCACACCCGTCGGGCAGTCGAGCGCCTCAAGCCGGACGAGAGCGAGCGGGCCGTAGTACTCGCGTGTCTCGAGCGGGAGGACCATGCGCTACCCCTCCTCGCGGTGGCGGCTGCACTGGCTGAGCGTGGCATCAAGGTGCGGACCCTAGGCGCAGCGACCCCGGTCAGCTCGCTTTCGGACGCCGTACGCCGGATCCGCCCGGCCGCCGTCTTCATCTGGTCGAGTACGCCCGAGACGGCCGACGGGGACGCCCTGCGGACCCTGGCGCGCACCAGGCCGTCGTACCAGCTGGTGGTCGGTGGACCCGGCTGGCAGACGCTGGGGAAGCCGGACGGCTGGGTGAACTCCCTGGCCGAGGCCGTCGCGGCCCTGGTAGCGGCAGTGCGCCCCTAGCCCTCGTAGCTGAAGTACACGTGCCCGCCGTGCTCAACGCCGCGCTCACCGGTCAGCGCCCGGATGACCATGGCATGCGTGATCGCCAGCACCGGCCCGTCCGTGCTCGCCGTATGCCGGGCCAGAGCCTCCCGAGCCCGGGCTCGCACCACGGACAGTGGCTCCCAAGAACGGCGGATCCCCTCCGGCCACTCGCCGTCGTACTCGTCCAGCTCGGCCTCAGCCGCCCGGACGTCGGCAACCCCGCGCCAGGAGCCGGTGTTGTCCGGCAGCCAGTCGCGCAGGTCGTAGTCGACCCGTACGCCGAGAGCCAACCGGTGCCCGATGATCGCGGCACTGTGAAGCGCCCGGGTGAACGGCGAGCTGACCAGGTATGTGGCACCGATGCCACTCAGGAGGTCCGCGACCGCCTCGGCCTGCTTGGCCCCCTCTGGGGTCAGTGGAGCGGCGTCAGCGGCCATTCCGGGCCAGCCACGGCTATCCACCGGCGCATAGTCCGGCTGACCGTGCCGGACCAGGTAGATCTGGGTCACGGGAACCTTCTACCTCAGATGTCGGGCCCCCGCCCAGCCTCTGGCGCGGCTTGGCGGAAGCGCGGAAGGATCGGACAGTGAACTCGGCGGCCGCACGTTGTGCTGCCCCCCGAACAATTGCTCCAACTCGACGTCGGCCCGCTCGACCTCGGCCTCAGTTTCCAGCCAGCGGACCTCTGTCGCACCCTGATGGCCGTGCACGGCCAGCACCGACTCCAGGTCGGGCCAGACGGCCGTCGCCGGATTCGTACCCCGCCAACGGAGCGCGACCGACCCATCGGTGAACACACACCCCTCAGCGACCACGCCCGTCCCCGACACCCCACTGAGGTCGCGATAACGAACCAACTCGAAAGTCCGCGGCCTCACCGACACACCCCTTTGAGAATCCCTCAGAAAGCCTCAACCTGTTGCGACCCTCAACGACGCACGCCCACCCCCGGTTACTCCCGCCGCATGAACACCCGTTCCGCCGGGTCCAGCCCCATCGCGGCTTCCTGCCGCTGAATCTCCACCAGCCCCGGCGTGAGCACTTCCAACTCACGAAATCCCAGCCGCGCGTAGTACGGCCCGTTGAAGGCCACATTCCGGAACGTACTCAGCGTCAACGCCGGCAAACCCTGCTCGGCGGCCCAGCGCCCGACCTCGTCGATCAGCGCCCGCCCGATGCCCTGCCGCCCATGCGCCGGATGAACGCTCACCTGCTCGATATGCGCACACCCGTCCACGAGCTTCACCAGCACGAAGCCAACCGCAAGGTCAGAAGCATCCGCGGCCGTCCAGGCCAGCCCGGCCCGCTGGTACGCCTCGAAGGCCTCGAGCGACGGTGGCGGATGATCGGCGACGTCGGCCATCCCGATCTCGCGGAACAGGACGCCGGCCGCCTTCTCGATCGAGCGCAGCAGCGGTAGTTCGTCCGCCCGGGCCAGGCGGATGGTGGTGTCGGTCATGGCCAGAGGCAACCATGGCCGGCCGGTCCAGGGCGAGGGGATTTTGGCGGGCTGGTTGCGGTGGGTGATATCGTCATCGACGTGAAGCGTTGCTATTGGCGATTTTTTGAGTGGCCGGCTGTGGTGCCGGGCAGCTCAGCTGATCGCTGACGCCTGATCAAGAACCAGCAGCCGGCTCTCGAGGCAAGGACACTCGTCCTTGCCTTTTCTCATTCCCAGCCGGCGCTGACCTCGGGACCACCCGCGGAGTACCGGCGGAAAGGTTCCCACCATGAACACCCAGCCCCAGGCCAGACCGATCTCCGAGGGCGCCGTCGTCGACCGGCGGATCGAGAAGACCGTCCCGTTGATCACCCCGCTCGCCCTGCACGAAGAGTTGCCGCTGACGCAACAACTGGCCGAGACGGTCGTGGCCGGACGCCAAGCGGTCACCGACGTCCTCAACGGAGATGACGACCGCCTGCTCGTTGTCGTCGGCCCCTGTTCCGTGCACGACGCGAAGGCCGCCCTCGAGTACGCCGAACGCCTCGCCCCGATCGCCGAGCGACTCTCCGACGGCCTGCTCGTGGTGATGCGGGTGTACTTCGAGAAGCCCCGCTCGACCCTCGGCTGGAAGGGCCTGATCAACGACCCCGGCCTCGACGGCTCCGGCGACGTGAACACCGGTCTGCGGACCGCCCGCGCGTTGCTGCTCGAAGTACTGGCCAAGGGCCTGCCGGTCGGTTGTGAGTTCCTCGACCCGATCACCCCGCAGTACATCGCGGACACCGTCGGCTGGGGCGCGATCGGCGCGCGGACCGTCGAGAGCCAGGTGCACCGCCAGCTCTCGTCCGGCCTGTCGATGCCGATCGGGATGAAGAACCGCCCCGACGGCAGCATCGCGACCGCGGTCGACGCGATCAAGGCCGCCGCCGTCCCGCACGTCTTCACCGGCATCGACCACGACGGCGCACCCGCGATCCTGCACACCCGCGGCAACCCCGACTGCCACCTCGTCCTCCGCGGCTCCGACGCCGGCCCGAACTACGACGCCGACTCGATCGCCGGCGCCACCGAACTGCTGCGCAAGGGCGGCCTGGCCGAGCGCGTCGTCGTCGACGCCAGCCACGGCAACAGCCGCAAGGACCACCACCGGCAGCCGGTCGTCGCGGCCGAGATCGGCGGGCAGGTCGCCGACGGGAACCAGGCGATCGTCGGCGTGATGCTGGAGTCGTTCCTGGTCGAGGGACGGCAAGACCTCGACCCGACGAAGCCGCTCGTGTACGGACAGTCGATCACCGACGCGTGCATGAGCTGGGAGACCACCGAGACGGTGCTGGAGGGGCTGCGCGACGCCGCGATCAAGCGTCGTACGGGCGCGTGAACTTCTGAAGAAGGAACACTCCGGGGCATCCCCGGACGGCTAGGTCCTGACCTACTGTCCGGGGCATGACTGAGATTTCCCGCCGCACTGTTCTCGGCTCCGCGGCCGGTGGGGTAGCGCTCTCGCTGCTCCCGCCGTCGCTGCACGCGGCGATGGCGCAGCCCATCCGCCCCGGTGGCCTCGACGCCATCGAGCACGTGATCGTGCTGATGCAGGAGAACCGCTCCTTCGACCACTACTTCGGCATGCTGCGCGGCGTCCGCGGGTACGGCGACCGCCTGCCCCTGCGGCTGCGCAACGGCAAGTCGGTGTTCCACCAGCCGGTCATCGGTGGCGGCGAGGTGCTGCCGTTCTCGATCCGCAAGGCGGCCGCCGACGCCGGCCGGAACCCGGACGACATCCAGTACCTCGGCGCGCTCGCGCACGGCTACACCGACGCGACCCAGGCCTGGGGCAACGGCTGGAACGACGACTGGGTGCAGGCCAAGACCGCCGCGACGATGACGCACTACGACCGGCGCGACATCCCGCTGCAGTACGAGCTGGCCGAGACCTTCACCATCCTCGACGCCTACCACTGCTCGGTGAACGGCTCCACCAACCCGAACCGCAACTACCTCTGGTCCGGTACGACCGGGTTCGAGCCCGGTACGACGCAACGCGCGGTCACCAACGCGGCGTACTCCTACGACCACAAGGGCTATGACTGGACGGCGTATCCGGAACGCCTGGAAGCCGCCGGCGTCTCCTGGCAGATCTACCAGGAGTGGGACAACTTCACCGACAACGCGGTCGAGTACTTCAAGACGTTCAAGGAACTCGGCCACCGGATCCTGGCCGACGTGCCGGGGTACCG
The DNA here is from genome assembly GCF_039525325.1 of Kribbella koreensis. Lineage (NCBI taxonomy): Bacteria > Bacillati > Actinomycetota > Actinomycetes > Propionibacteriales > Kribbellaceae > Kribbella > Kribbella koreensis. Next base: position 225,012 of record NZ_BAAAHK010000020.1, on the reverse strand, counting down.
CACCACCGAGGAGTTCTACGACAAGCTCTTCGAGAAGAATCCGGCCGAGCAGGCCGCCGCGCTCCAGTTGCTCAAGGACGCGGTGGCCAAGCAGCCCGCGGCTGACCAGAAGCTGTTCTACAAGGCGATGTACCGCAGTGAGCCCGAGTCGTTGGTGCCGCGCGTACGCGCCGACATCAAGGCCGGCAAGCTGCCCGCCGTCAGCTGGCTGGTCCCGTCGGCGGTCGACTCCGAGCACCCCGGATCGTCGACGCCGGTCGGTAGCGCGAACCTCGTCTACGACCTGCTCGATGCGATCGCTTCGGACCCGGAGACCTGGTCCAAGACCGTGCTGCTGATCAACTTCGACGAGAACGACGGGTACTTCGACCACGTCCCGCCGCCGGTCGCGCCGCGGCCCGCGTCGGGTGAGGGCGACGACTGGTACGCCGGCCGCCCGATCGGCCTCGGACCGCGCGTCCCGATGACGGTCATCTCGCCCTGGTCGGTCGGCGGCCACGTGAACTCGCAGGTGTCCGACCACACGTCGGTGATCCAGTTCCTCGAGAGGTGGACCGGCGTCAAGGAGCCGAACATCAGCTCGTGGCGGCGGACCGCGTGTGGCGATCTCACCTCGGCCTTCGACTTCAAGCGCTCGCACAAGCAGCCGACGACCGACGCGCCCGGTCCGGTACCGGCGCCGATCTCGCGCTGGAAGCCGACACCTCCGGTCAACCAGGCGTTGCCGCTGCAGGAGCCTGGTCGTCGGCCGGCTCGCGCCTTGCCTTACCAGCCGGCGGCTTCCGGCTTCGTTGCCAAGGGCAAGTTGAAGCTGGCCCTGGGCAACGAAGGTGACCAGGCCGCCCACTTCGCGATCTACCCGTACGGCGGCGAGCTGCCCGCGCCGGCGCATGTCGACGTCGCGGGTGAGTTCGAGCAGGACATCGCGGTCAGCGGTCCGTACGAACTCGCCGTGCAGGGCCCGAACCGGTTCTGGGCCGAGCTGGCCGGTACCTCCGACGGGGCTGCGGCCGGCCTCGACGTACGGATCAGCATGTACCGCGGCGAACTGCACGTCGAGTTGCAGAACACCGGCACCAAGCCGCTCACCGTGAAGCTCAAGGCCCGTGGCTACGGCAGCCGGACGATCAACCAGGACGTCCGCGGCAAGCAGACTCGGTCACTCACCTGGCCGACCGACCGGGGCTGGTACGACCTGGAAGTCACCACCGCCGAAGACGCCACCTTCCGTCGCCGGCTGAGCGGCCACGTGGAGACCGGCGCCCCGAGCATCACCGGCTGAGCGGCAGCCGTACTGCCGGAGGGAGTGGCGTCGCGGTCGGGCTTGCCTGGAAGGACTGCAGGATCAAAGCAGCGAACCGCCGCGACGCCGCCACCCTCAACTGCGGGGACTCCGCGCGGATGCCTTCGTTGGCCATCAACGCGAGGGCGACGTCCTCCAGGACAAGGTCTTCGCGCAGACTGCCGGCCTTCTTCGCCCGGCGGATCAGCTCGAGCAGCGTCTTCAGCGAGCGATCGCGTTCGGCGGCGAAGCCTTCGGTCCGCGGAAGCTGCGAGGTGAAAGCCCGCGCGAACCCACGATCGAGCGCATGCATCTCGAAGACCTTCTCGATCACATGGCTGAAGCCCTGCCACGGATCCTCGGCCGCCAGCCCTTCCTCGGCAATCGCCGAGCACATCTGCACCTGCTGCGCGAACGCCTCGGTCAGCAACTCTTCCTTGGTCCCGAAGTGCCGGTACACGGTCGCGACTCCGACCTCCGCCCGCCGGGCGATCTCCCGGATCGGTACGTCGAGACCGTCGGCGGCGAACGCCACCCGTGCCACCACCAGGATGCGATCGCGGTTGTCGCGGGCGTCCGAACGGAGCTTCGTTCCCACTTGTGCCGTCACCGCTCTCACTTTAGCCAACCGGACGGGGTGCTCCGTTACGTTCGGCCGCATGAGAGCAATCGAGTTCAGCGAATACGGTCCGCCCAGCGTCCTGCACGTCGCCGAGGTGGAGGAGCCGCAAGCCGGTCCGGGGGAGATCCGGATCGCCGTCCGCGCGTCCGGGATCTCGCCGGGTGAGACCTACATCCGCTCGGGACGGCTACGTGAGCTGGTGCCGGTGACGTTTCCGTACCGGACCGGGTTCGACGCGGCCGGGGTGGTGGATCAGGTTGGGGGTGGCGTTACCGGCGTACGGGTTGGTGATGAGGTCTTCGGCATGACAAGCACGACCGCCCGCGCAGCCAACGCCGACTTCGCGGTGTTGACCGGCTGGGCGCCGAAGCCACCCACCTGGACCTGGGAGGAAGCAGGTGGCGCCGCCGGCAGCGTCGAGACCAGCACCCGTGTCCTCGACCGACTCGCCGTCAAGGAAGGCCAAACCGTCCTCATCCAAGGCGCGGCCGGCGCCGTCGGCACCGTCGCGATCCAGCTGGCGGCGGCCCGAGGCGCGAGGGTGATCGGTACTGCGAGCGAACGCAACCACGACTTCTTGCGCGAACTCGGCGCCGAGCCGGCCAGCTACGGCGAAGGACTCATCGACCGGGTCCGCGCATTGGTGCCCGGCGGTGTGGATGCCGTCTTCGACTGCGCGGGCGGCTCGCTGCCCGATCTCATCGCCATCGCGGGGGACGCGGCGCGGGTCGTGACAATCGCCGACTTCGACGCGGCGGCCCACGGCGTACACATGTCCCACAGCGCCCCCGCTGAAGAGACGGGAGCATCGCTCGGTGCGGGCGCCGACTCGCTGGCCTTCCATGGACTCGAGACGGCTGTCGGTCTGGCTGCCGAGGGAAGGTTGCACGTGCCGGTCGCCGCTGCCTTTCCGCTGGAGGAAGCTGCGGCCGCGCACGAGCTGAGCGAAACCCGGCACGCCCGCGGCAAAATCGTCCTGCTGCACTGAGGCGCCGGGATCGTCTTGCAGGGTTGAGGATCAGGCAGCGGGGGAGCAGCCGCAGGATTCTCGGTGCATGATTTCTGCGGGGAGGCGGATTGTCTGGGGTGGGGCTTCGTGGTCGGTCATTCGGCGGAGGAGGAGCTGGACTGCCCGGGCGCCGATGGCGGCTGATGGCTGGGCGATGGCGGTCATGCCGGGGGTGAAGAGGTCGGCCCAGGCGAAGTCGTCGAAGTGGACGATGGCCAGGTCACGGGGGATCCGGATGCCGGCGGCCTTGAAGGCGGCCATGGCGCCGATGGTCATGTCGTTGTTGGCGGCGAAGATCGCGGTCGGTGGATCGGGCAGGTCGAGGAGGGCGAGGGCGGCGCGGCGGCCGCCTTCGCTGGTGGAGGCGCCGTCGACGACGAGGTCGGGGTCGACGGTCAGCTCCGCGCGATGGTGGGCCAGACGGAAACCACGCAGGCGCTCGGCGCTCGTCGCCAGGCCGGAGATACCGGCGATCATGCCGATCCGGGTGTGGCCGGCTGAGATCAGGTGGTCGATCACGGCTGCCGTCGATGCCTCGTTCTCGACGCCGACCTGGTCGGCGCGCAGGTCCGGGTCGATCCGGTCGACGATCACGTAGGGGACCGGGTGGTCGCGCAGCAGCGGCAGGGTGAGGTCGCGCCAGCCGTCGGCCGGGGCGATGACGAGGCCTTCGATGTGGTGGGCAAGCAAGTTGGCGACCGCGGCGGCCTCGTGGCGGGCGTCGTCGCGGGTGTCGACGATGATCAGGTTGAGGCCGGCCCGAGTCGCCTCGCCGTCGATGCCCTGGACGAGATCGACCCAGTACGGATTCGAGGCGGCGGTCAGGGCGAGGCCGATCGTCTGGTTCGAGCCGGCCGACAGCGACCGCGCGATCGGGCGGTGCTCGTAGCCGAGCAGCAGCATCGCCCGGAGTACCTTCTCGCGGGTGGCGGTGGCGACCAGGCGGGTGCCGTTGACGACATGCGAGACCGTGCTCACCGATACGCCGGCGCTGCGGGCGACCTCGGTCATCGTGACCATCCGTCGAATGGTCGTCGCTCAGCGTGCTTTGCGCAACCCTTTGCGCAAAGGCTGCGGCGTGCCGCGGGGCAGGCCTAACTTCGCTCAAACGAGCGGGTCGTACCGCTCGAGAACCTCCGCCCGGGTTCTGGTTCCCGGGCGCCCGGACCCCGGAGGGCAGATCCGTGGCATTCGACTTCTCGTCCACAGCCCGTACTACGGTCGCGCGGCGGCTGCCGGTCGGCGTACTGGCGTTGTGCCTGGCCGCGACGACCGCGTGCACCCAGACGAAATCGGGTGGTGGTGACGACGCGGGCAGCAGCGGACCGGTGAAGATCGGCCTGGTCACCAAGACCGACACCAATCCGTACTTCGTGAAGCTGCGCGAATCGGCGAAGGCGGCGGCCGAGGCCAACGGCGCGACGCTGATCGCGGTGGCCGGCAAGTTCGACGGCGACAACGAGGGGCAGGTGAGCGCGATCGAGAACCTGGTCCAGCAAGGCGTGAAGGGCATCCTGATCACGCCGAGCAACTCGACCGGCATTCTCGGCGCGCTGAAACAGGCCAAGGACAAGGGCATTCTGGTGATTGCCCTCGACACCGAGACCGACCCGAAGGACGCGGTCGACGCCACCTACGCGACCAACAACGAGCAGGCGGGAGTGCTGGAGGGCAAGTACATCAAGGCGACCCTCGGCGCGACGCCGCCGAAGCTCATCCTGATGGACGGCTCACCCGGCGGCACCGTGGACGAGCAACGCCACCGCGGCTTCCTGCAAGGGATGGGCCTGAAGGACGGCGACCCAGCCATCCTCGGCGCCGCCCCCACCAACGGCGACCAGAACAAAGCCCAGGCCGCGATGGAGAACCTCCTCCAACGCGACGCCTCCGTCAACGCCGTCTACACCCTGAACGAACCCGCCGCCCGGGGCGCGGTAGCCGCCCTCACTGCCAAAGGCCTGGCCGGCAAGGTCGCAGTCGGCTCCATCGACGGCGGCTGCCAGGGCGTAGCCGACGTCAAAGCCGGCAAGTACCTGGTCACCGTCATGCAGTTCCCGAAGAAGATGGCCGAACAAGGCGTCAACGCCGTAGTCACCTTCACCAAGGACGGCACCAAACCCTCAGGCTTCCAAGACACCGGCGCCCAGCTGATCACCGACAAACCCCTCCCAGGCCTCGACTCCAAGGACACCACCTGGGGCGCAGAAAACTGCTGGGCCTGAGATGAGCACCCCAAAAACCCCGCCCACCGACCCCTCCGACTCCGCGCCGCCCGCCACCCGGAGGGCGGCGGGCGGCGCAGGAAATGGCTGGGCGTCCGAGGCCGTCCTTCACAACCCCGCACTGGGTCCACTCGGCGCGTTGCTCCTTGCCGTCATCGTCTTCGCGGTGACCACCAGCACGTTCTTCACCGTCGACAATCTGTCGTTGGTGGTGCAGCAGGCGCTGGTGGTGGCGACGTTGGGGCTGGGGCAGACGTTGATCGTGTTGACCGGGGGGATCGATCTCGCGAATGCGGCGATCATGGTGCTGGGGACGATGCTGTTCGCCCGGCTGGTGATCGGGGGGACGGCGCCGGGGGTGGCGTTGGTGGTGGGGTTCGTGGTTTGTGCGGTGCTGGGGGCGGTGTCGGGTGGATTGGTGACCTGGCTGAGTCTGCCGCCGTTCATCGTGACGCTGGGGATGCTGACGGTGGTGCTGGCCATCGGGCGGTTGTACTCCGAGGGCAACTCCTACCCGGTCACCGACGACGTGCTGGGTGTGCTCGGGAAGGGCGGCTATCTCTTCGGGCAGCTCAAAGTCACGCACGGGATGACGTTGGCCGTGGTCATGTTCGCGGTCGCCTGGTACGCGCTGACCAAGACTGCCTGGGGGAAGCATGTGTATGCCTTGGGCAACGATCCTGAGGCGGCCCGGCTGACCGGCATCCACGTCGGGCGGACGCGGTTCAGCGTCTACCTCATCGCCGGCGTCATCTACGCCTTCGCCGCCTGGCAAGCGCTCGGACGGATCCCCAACGCGGACCCGAACGCCTTCCAGACCGGCAACCTCGACAGCATCACCGCCGTCGTCATCGGCGGTACCAGCCTGTTCGGCGGCCGCGGCAGCGTGCTCGGTACGGTCGTCGGCGCGCTGATCGTCGCCGTACTCCGCAGCGGCCTGACCCAGGCCGGCATCGACAGCCTCTACCAAGACGTCGCCACCGGCGTACTCGTCATCGCCGCCGTCGCCTTCGATCAGCTAGCCCGCCGGAGGTCCCGATGATCACCCCAGCCCTCCAGGCCCGCGGCCTCGTCAAACGCTACGGCCGCGTGACCGCCATCGACGGCGCCGACTTCGACCTGTACGCCGGGGAGGTGCTGGCCGTCGTCGGCGACAACGGCGCCGGCAAATCCAGCCTGATCAAGGCGCTGTCCGGAGCCCTCGTCCCCGACGAAGGCACCATCCTCCTCGACGGCAAGGAAACCCGCTTCCACTCACCCCTCGAAGCCCGCCAGGCAGGCATCGAGACCGTCCACCAAACCCTCGCCCTCGCCCCGGCGATGGACATCGCCACCAACCTCTTCCTCGGCCGCGAACTCCGCCGATCCGGCCCGATCGGCTCGGTCCTCAGGCTGCTCGACCGCAAGACGATGCGCCGCCAAGCCCAGGAGCAACTGGATGCCCTGGGCATCGAAACCGTGCAGCACATCGGCCAGATCGTCGAGACCCTGTCGGGTGGTCAGCGCCAAGCGGTCGCAGTAGCAAGGGCAGCCATGTTCGGCAGCAGGCTAGTGATCATGGACGAGCCGACCGCCGCGCTCGGCGTCAAGGAGTCCCGGCTCGTCATCGACCTGATCCGGCGGATCCGGGATCGCGGGCTTCCCGTAGTACTGATCAGCCACGACATGCCACAGGTGTTCGAGCTGGCCGACCGCATCCATGTCCACCGGCTCGGCCGGCGAGCGGCTGTCGTCGACCCGGCCGACGCGTCGATGAGTCAGGTGGTCTCACTGATGACCGGCGCCCTGCAACCGGGCGACGAAGGCGCGCCGCCGAATCTTGCAGCGGAGCAGCTCCGATGATCAGATCACTGGTGATGGCGTTGACCTTAGTGTCCCGTAAGCGATGTAGCTCGACGCTATCGGCGCCCAGGCACGCACCTCGCGGCACTTGCCCAGCGCCCACGATGCTCCGCATCGAGGCCACTGCTCAAGCACCACGATGCACGCACCTGGACACCGCTATCGTTCGAGCTACATCGCTTACGGGACACTGGTTGGAGTGTTGGGCGTGCACGACACGGCAGCTGTTGAGTATCCGAGCTTCCCCTACCCGGTGACGAACTACCAGGAGGACAACCGCGGGCAGTTCCACTTCAGCTCGCGTGGCGGCTGGATGAACGACGTCAACGCGCCGCTGTACTACCGCGGCGTCTACCACCTCTACTACCAGCACGCCCCGAACAGTCTCGTCTGGGACACCATGCACTGGGGCCACGCGACCAGCACCGATCTGGTCCATTGGCAACAGAAGCCGATCGCCCTCGACCCAGGCATCCATCCGGGTGACCTCTGGTCCGGCGGCGGAGTCGTCGACGCCGGCAACGTCACCGGCCTGAAGAACGGTGACGACGACCCGATCGTCGTCTTCTCCGGGACCAACGGCGTCCAGGTCTTCTACAGCCTCGACGGTGGCAACACCTTCAAGACGTTTGCCGACGGCAAGAAGGTGGTGAAGCCGAACGCCCGGACCAGCCGCGATCCGAAGGTCTTCTGGGATCCGATCGCGAAGCACTGGGGGATGGTCGTCTGGTCCGACGAGGGCGGCAACGGCGCCGACTTCTACACATCGGAGAACCTGCTCGACTGGACCTTCGGCTCGCGGTACCAGGCCGACTGGCTGTTCGAGTGCCCGGACATGGTCCGGATGCCGTTCGAGGGCGGCTACAAGTGGGTGCTGAGCGACGGCAGCGGCGAATACGTCGTCGGCGACTTCGACGGTACGACCTTCCATCCGCTCAACCGGACGCAGCAGAAGATCAACCAGACCGACACCCACGCCGGCGGCGGGTACTACGCCGCGCTGACCTTCGCCAACCTCCCGGTCAAGGACCGCGTGGTCTCGATGGCCTGGCAGGGCGAGAACCAGGGCACGATCTGGACCGGCAACGCGACCTTTCCGGTCGATCAGCGGCTGAAGCGGACGCCTGACGGCCCGCGTGTCGTGAGCGCCCCGATCCCCGAGATCGCGACGGCGCGGACCTCGACCCGGACGTGGAAGGACCGCACGCTCGACGCGCGGAGTGCGAAGCAACTCCTCGCGGGGGTCGAGGCCGACACGTACGAACTGGAGGCGACGGTCGACGTACGGGATGCCGAGCGGTTCGGGTTCCGCCTGCATACCAGTCCGGACGGCTGGTTCGATCGCGACGTCGTCTACGACGCCAAGGCTCGAACGCTCGACGGTACCGCGCTGAAACCCGACCACGGCAAGGTCAAGCTCAGGCTGCTCGTGGATCGCGGCCAGCTGGAGGTGTTCGGCAACGACGGCGAGGTCTACCAGAGCCACAACGTCAACTTCGACAGCCTGCCCGGAGGCAACGGACTCGAGTTCTTCGTCGACGGCAAGGTGCACGTCGAATCGCTGACACTGCACGAGCTGGGCTCCATCTGGAAGACATCGGGCCAGTCAACGCTGAGCACCGACATCGCCGGCCAATGGTATCCGGCCTCCGGCAACTGGACGGATGTTGCCGGAGGCAAGCAAGGGCAGGCCGGCGGCGACGCGTTCTACCTGAGCAAGGCGAGCGGCTCAGATTTCACCCTCGAGGGCGACGTCAAGCTGGTCAGCGGCACGGCGGCGGCGCTCACCTTCCGTGCCAACAAGGATGCAAGCCGTCACTACACCGCCAACATCGACGCGGACGCGGGCGTCGTCAAGCTCTGGCGACCAGGCCGCGACATAGCCACCCACCCGCTGGCGATCGAGCGCGGTCGCATCTATCACTTCAAGCTCACTGCAGCTAGTACGGCTATCGAGGTCTGGGTCGACGGCACCCTGATGATCGATGCCACCGACACCGAGCAATCCGCCGGCCAGTTCGGCCTCAACGTGTTCCGCGGGACGGGAATCTTCCAGCACTTGCACCTCACCCCTGGTAGTTGAACGCAACATAAGCCAAGGTGGGGGATGTTCGGGGCGATTTTGGGGAGGGATCGTTCGCGTGGATGTGCTTGCTGTTGCTGAGGACGAGCTGGACGATCTGCGGACGCGACTGCGGCGGACGCGGTGGGGGACGAGCTGGCCGGGGACCGGGTGGGAGGCCGGGACCGACGGCGCTGAACTCCGCAGATTGGTCGACTACTGGGCAACCGGTTTCGACTGGCGCAAGCAGGAGGCCGCGCTCAATGCGCTGCCGTCACACTTCGCCGACCTGGACGGCGTGCCGGTGCACTACCTCCGGTACGACGGTGAACACCCGGCTGCGCTGCCGATCGTGTTGACGCACGGCTGGCCGAGCTCAGTGCTCGAGCTGACCGAGTTGGCTCACCGGCTCGCCACGCCCTCGGAGTACGGGGGATCGGCGCTGGACTCCTTCACCGTGATCGTGCCGTCGCTGCCCGGCTTCGCGTTCTCGCCGCAACGACCATCGTTGCCACCGGCAACGTCCACGCATGAACTGTGGCATCGATTGATGCACGACGAGCTGGGCTTCGACCGGTACGCCGCGCACGGCGGCGATCTCGGCGCCGGGATCAGCGCGTTGCTCGGCCAGACCTATCCCGAGTCGGTCGTCGGCATCCACGTGCTCGCTGTCGCGAATCCGGCTGGCTACGACCCGGACGAGGTGACGCCGGAAGAGCAGGCCTACCTCGCGTCCGAGGCCGAGTGGTACGCCGAGGAGGGCGGCTACGAGCACGAGCAGATGACCCGTCCGCTGACGCTCAGCGCCGGGCTGTCCGACTCGCCGGCGGGACTACTCGCGTGGCTGCTGGAGAAGTACCGGGCCTGGACCGACTGTGACGACGACCTCAGCACCCGGTTCAGTGACGACTTCGTGCTGACCCAGGCGTCGCTGTACTGGTTCACGAACACGATCTCGACCTCGTTCCGCCCGTACTACGAGTTCCACCGCGGACTGCGCGAGCGGGTGACCTCGGTGACCGTGCCGACCGCGATCGCCGTCTTCCCCGAGGATCTCGTCCGCCCGCCGCGCAGCTGGGCGGCCCGGACGTACAACGTCACCAGGTACACGGCGATGCCGCGCGGCGGCCACTTCGCCGCCTGGGAGGAGCCGGAGTTGCTCGCCGACGACATCGCGGCCTTCTTCCACAACCTGCGGTAGACCTAGCGCGCGATGGACGCCGTCCGGGCCGCGGTGAGTTTGATCAGGTCGGCGGGGGACAGGCCCAGGTCGAGGCCTCTTCGCCCGCCGGAGACGTAGACGGTCTCGTGGTCGGTGGCGCTCGCGTCGACGACGGTCGGCAGCAGCCGCTTCTGGCCGATCGGGCTGATCCCGCCGACGACGTACCCGGTGATCCGCTCGGCCGCGGCCGGGTCGGCCATCGCCGCCTTCTTGCCGTTGAGGGCGGCGGCGACCGCCTTCAGGTCGAGCTGCTTGTCGACCGGTACGACGCCGACCGACAGCTTGCCGTCGACCTCGACGAGCAGCGTCTTGAACACCTGCTCCGGCTGCAGCCCGAGCGCCTCCGCGGCCTCCAGTCCGTACGACTTGGCGGCCGGATCGTGCTCGTAGGCATGCGTCGTGAACGTCATCCCGGCCTTCGTCAGCGCGACCGTCGCGGGCGTGCCCTGGCTGTTCTTACTTTTCGCCACGGGGGCAGCCTACGACTTCGGCGCCGGGGTCAGGCGCACGCAGCAGTGGGCGGGTTGGGGCTCGAGGACGGCCTGCAGCCCGGTGCCGCCGAGACCGTCGAGCAAGCCGGCGAGCAGGTGCAGGGTCATGTTGCAGACGAGGTTGGTGTGCTCCGCGGCCAGCGCCTTGAACGGGCAGTTGGCGAGGTCGATGGCCGTGCCGTTACGGCGGGGCTCGAATCCGTGCGCTTGCAGTACTTCGGCGAGAGGCGTACCGGGATGTGCGCGGGCAGCGCGGCCGGCGGATTCGCCGTACTCGCGGGCTCGTCGCTCCAGCGCCTTCCGGGGCGAGCCGCCCGAGGTCTCGGCGTCCTCCATCGCGGCGGCCAGGAGTCGCCCAGCGACGTCGTACTGGCGCTCTGGGAAGGAGACGCCGATCTCACGGTCCGAGCGGCGGTAGAGCTTGGCCGGTCGGCCCGCGCCTGGTCCGGTACGGCCCGTACGCCGCTCGAAGACGACGCTGAGCAGGCCTTCCTCGACGAGCTTGTCGAGATGGAAGGCGGCGGTGGTTCGCGGTACTCCGAGCGCTGTGGCGGCGTCTTCGCGACTGACCGGCCGGGGCTCGGCGATGACGTGGTCGTAGAGCCGTCGTCGGGTCGGTTCGTCGAGCGCGGCGACCGCCTGGATGCTCGCGTCCGTCGGCTGGTCCACGGAATGATTCTATCGCCAACTCCCGTTGACGAAATAGTACGGTGGCTTTTAAGGTCGATCGATCTATCTGCAGGAGGCGTCAGATGACCACGATTCGTACAGAGCTCGATCCCGCCGGGCTCGACGAGGCCGAGGACCTCCTGCGACCCGTGCCGTTGCACGTCGTCGGTGGCCGGCCGGAGATCGACCTGGTGGCGGCCGAGCGTGCGGTCGCGGACCTGCTGGTGGCGCTGGGACGGGATCCGCACAGCGCACATCTGGCGGAGACGCCGCGGCGGGTGGCGAGTGCGTATGCGGAGATGCTGACGCCGCGGGAGTTCGAGCTGACGACGTTCCCGAACGACGAGGGGTACGACGAGCTGGTGCTGGCGCGGAACATTCCGGTGCAGTCGTTGTGTGAGCATCACATGCTGCCGTTCCAGGGAGTGGCGCATGTCGGGTATCTGCCGGGGGAGCGGATCCTCGGGCTGTCGAAGTTGGCGCGGGTGGTGGAGTTGTTCGCGCGGGACCTGCAGGTGCAGGAGCGGTTGACCAAGCAGGTGGCCGACTGGTTGCAGGATCAGCTGGCGCCCAAGGGGGTGGGCGTGGTGATCGAGGCCGAGCACCAGTGCATGTCGTTGCGTGGCGTGCGCGCGATCGGCTCCAAGACGGTCACCTCGGCGCTGCACGGCATGCTCCGCGACAGCCCCAGCTCACGCCAGGAGTTCTTCGCACTCACCGGCATCTCGTCGGCGACCTGAGTTCGCCCCGGCCCCGGACATGGGGCTGGTGGGAACGCCGGGTGCGCGGCGTACCGGCGTACGGGTCAGGCTGAGGCCACCGCCTGGTGGTGATGGGTGTGGCGGCCGGTCGCCAGGATGTGCGCGACCTCCCCGGGCAGCAGGTCGGTGCCGGGGACCGGTTCCATCTCGGAGACGTCGAGCCAGCGGACGACGGTCGCGCCGCAGTGGCCGTGGACGGCGAGGATGGAGTCGAGATCCGGCCAGACCGCGGTCGACGGGTTCTGGCCGTGCCAGCGCAGCGCCACCGATCCGTCGGTGAAGACGCATCCTTCGGCGACCGTTCCGGTGCCGGAGACACCGCTGATGTCGGCGTACCTGACGAGTTCGAACGTCTGGGGTTTCACCGGCGGACCTCGTCGGTCCTGGTCGCGGGTGCGGTCCGCTGACTGCTGCTGGGTCTGTCGCTGGAATTTCGGCTGGATCTTTGGCTGGATCTTTGGCTGGGGCGAGCTGAGGGAGTTGCCATGGTCCTTTCCCCGGGTCGGCGTGGTTCTGGGCATTCGCCACAAACCGGGGGACCAGTACTGAACGTCAGCGGGGAAGGACGGTCTGTAGCGACTCATCTACTGGAATTCAAGGTAGAACCAACCGCCCGGACACGCCAGTGGTCAGTGGGCGTGTCTCATTCTTCGATCCTGTTCGGTCAACAATTCAGGCGATTGATGGCCGTGCGGCGTGATCGAATGCGGAGGTGTTCCTGACCATCGCTCTGCGTTCCCCGGCGCCCGAAGTTCCCGCGACCGATCTCGGATTCCTGTTGCACAAGAATCCGGCGCGACCTCAGTCCTTGGAGGTCGCCGGTGGGACGGCGCATGTGCTGTACCCGGAGGCGACGGCGGAGCGCTGCACCGCGGCGGTACTGCTGGAGGTGGACCCGATCGCTCTGGTGCGCTCCGGCCGCGGCCGGTCGACGGAGGGCTTCACCCTCGGCCAGTACGTCAACGACCGCCCGTACGCCGCGTCGAGCCTGCTCGCGGTCGCTCTCGGCAAACTCTTCCGCACCGCCATGAACGGCCGCTGCGACGCCCGCCCGTCGCTGGCTGCCAGCGCCATCCCGCTCGAAATCCACATCCCCGCCCTCCCCTGCCGAGGCGGCGCCCCACTGGCCGAACGCTTCTTCACCCCTCTCGGCTGGACGGTAGACGCCCGCCCCATCCCCCTGGACCCGGCAATCCCCGCCTGGGGCGACTCCCGCTACATAAACCTCCACCTGACCGGCACTGTCCGTCTAGCCGACGCCCTGAACCACCTCTACGTCCTCATGCCGGTCCTCGACGACGCCAAGCACTACTGGGTAGACACCGAAGAAATCGAAAAACTCCTCCGAGCCGGCGAAGGCTGGCTCAGCTCCCACCCCGACAAGGACCTGATCTCCCGTCGCTACCTAGCCCACAGCCGAACCCTCACCGACACCGCCCTGGAACGCCTCACCGAAGCCGACGGCGAACTCCTACCGGACGAGTCCGCCGCCGAACACGGCGACAACCTCCCCGCCTCGCCGCCATCAGCACTCGCCGCCGCGTCGGGCAGCAGCGCGCCATTCGCCGCTGCTTCCGGCAGCAGCGCGCTATTCGGTGGCGGCTCTGCCTCTACTCCGTCGCTTGCTGTGCAGCGGCGGGCGACGGTGTTGGAGGTGCTGCGGGAGATCGGCGGGCACCGGGTTGGTGATCTTGGGTGTGGTGAGGGGGTGCTCGTCGGTGAACTGCTGAAGGACGGCAGGTATGACCTGGTGGTGGCGACTGACGTCTCCTCGCGGGCGTTGGGGTTTGCGGAGAAGCGGTTGCGGGTGGGGGAGATGTCGGATCGGCAGCGGGAGCGGTTGCGGTTGTTCCAGTCTTCGGTGACGTATGCCGATGAGCGGCTGACGGGATTGGATGCCGCGGTGCTGATGGAGGTGGTCGAGCATGTGGATCCGCCTCGGCTGCCGGCCTTGGCTCAGGCTGTTTTCGGAGCCGCGAAACCTCAGGCTGTGGTGGTTACTACGCCTAATGCGGAGTACAACGTGCGGTTCGAGAAATTGAGGGCGGGAGCGTTCCGGCATCCGGACCATCGGTTCGAGTGGACTCGCGAGGAGTTTGGGGAGTGGGCCGCGGGGGTTTGTGCGGCGTACGGGTATGGGGTTGAGTTCCGGCCGGTGGGGCCGGTGGATGACGTGCTCGGGGCGCCTACTCAGCTGGCGGTTTTCCGGAAGAAGGAGGAGGTGTGATGGTGAGCATCGCGGTGCCGGCGTTGAGTCTTGTGGTGCTGGTGGGGGCCAGCGGGTCGGGGAAGTCGACGTTTGCCCGGAAGCACTTCCTCGGGACTGAAGTCATCTCCAGTGATGTCTGCCGGGGTCTGGTTTCGGATGATGAGAATGACCAGGCGGCGACCAAGGACGCCTTCGAGGTGTTGCATTTCATTGCGGGGAAGAGGCTCGCGGCGGGGCGGTTGACGGTGATCGACGCGACGAACGTGCAGCCTGAGGCGCGGAAGGAGCTGATCGCGCTCGCGAAGGAGCATGACGTGTTGCCGGTGGCGATCGTGCTCGATCCGCCGGAGCAGGTTTGTGTTGCGCGCAACGAGCAGAGGCCCGACCGTCAGTTCGGCAAGAAGGTCGTCGAGCGGCAGCGGTCGCAGCTCCGCCGTGGGCTGAAAAGCCTTAAGCGCGAGGGATTCCGGACCGTCCACACGCTGTCGAGCGTCGAGGAGATCGATGCCGTCAGCATCGAACGCACCAGGCTCTTCAACGACCTCACCGACCAGACCGGCCCGTTCGACATCGTCGGCGACATCCACGGCTGCCGCGCCGAGCTGGAGCAGTTGCTCACCACCCTCGGCTACACGATCACCCGCGACCCCGAAGGCCGCCCAGTCGACGCGAGCCACCCCACCAGAAAAGCGATCTTCGTCGGCGATCTCGTCGACCGCGGCCCGGACACCCCCGGCGTACTGCGACTCGTCATGGGCATGGTCAGAACCGGCCATGCGTACTGCGTGACGGGCAACCACGAGGCCAAGCTGCT
Organism: Kribbella koreensis; assembly: GCF_039525325.1. Classification (NCBI taxonomy): domain Bacteria; kingdom Bacillati; phylum Actinomycetota; class Actinomycetes; order Propionibacteriales; family Kribbellaceae; genus Kribbella; species Kribbella koreensis. Next base: position 209,807 of record NZ_BAAAHK010000020.1, on the reverse strand, counting down.
CCGCTCGATGCAGGGCAAGAAGGTCCGTGTCAACCACGGCCTCGCCGAGTCGCTGGAGCAGCTCGCCGAGGAGTCCGAGGAGTTCCGCGCCGAGGTCGCCACCTTCATGGACGGCCTCATCTCGCACTACGTCTTCGACGCCGGCAACCTCGTCGTCTCGCACGCCGGCCTGATCGAGCGGATGCACGGCAGAACCTCCGGCCGCGTCCGTTCCTTCTGCCTGTACGGCGAAACGACCGGCGAGACCGACGAATTCGGCCTGCCGATCCGCTACCCCTGGGCCAACGAGTACCGCGGCCGTGCCATGGTCGTCTACGGCCACACGCCGACCCCGGAGCCGGAGTGGATCAACAACACGATCTGCCTCGACACCGGCTGCGTGTTCGGCGGCTCACTGACCGCCCTGCGCTACCCCGAGCGCGACCTCGTCCAGATCGAAGCGGCCGAGCAGTACTACAAACCCGCAAAACCGCTCCACGTACCGTCCGCCCCTGAGCGCGAGCCCGACGTCCTCGACATCACCGACGTCGTCGGCCGCAGAGTGATCGAGACCGCGACCCACGGCCGGATCAGCGTCCGCGCCGAGCAGGCCGGTGCCGCGCTGGAGGTGATGAGCCGGTTCGCGATCGACCCGCGCTTCCTGCTCTACCTGCCGCCGACGATGAGCCCGGTCGCGACCTCACCCGTGCCCGGCCTGCTGGAGCACCCGGCCCAGGCCTTCGAGGCGTACAAAGGCCAGGGCGTCACCGAGTTGGTGTGCGAGGAGAAGCACATGGGCTCGCGTGCCGTCGTCCTGCTGACTCGCGACGACGACGTCGCCGAGAAGCGCTTCGGTCTCGCCGGACGCGGCGCCGTGCACACCCGAACCGGCCGCTCCTTCTTCGACCCAACCCTCACCGACGACCTGCTCGGCAGGTTGCGCGAGGTCGCCGAAGCGGCCGGCCTTTTCGAGGAGCTGGACACCTCCTGGCTGCTACTCGATGCTGAGCTGCTGCCATGGAGCGCCAAGGCGGGCGACCTCCTGCGCAACCAGTACGCCGCAGTCGGCGCGGCCGCTCGATCGTCGTTGCCCGCCGCAACGGCCGCGCTCGAATCGGCTGCTGCAGCAGGGCTCGACGTGAGGGAGATGCTCGAACGGACCAAGCGTCGTACGGCGAACGCGGACCGCTTCACCGAGGCGTACCGACGCTACTGCTGGCCGACTGAGGGGCTGGATGGCGTCCGGTTGGCGCCGTTCCAGTTGCTGGCGTCCGAAGGAGCGACGTACCAGGACAAGCCGCATGCGTGGCATTTCGCGCTGGCCGACCGGATGGTTGCCGCAGGCCCCTCTCTCATCACCGCGACTCGACGGCTGTTCGTCGATCTCGAGTCGTGGGATGCGGGGATCAAGTGGTGGGAGGAGCTGACCGGAGCCGGTGGCGAGGGCATGGTGGTGAAGCCCGCGGCCAACCTCGTGCGGACGGCCAAGGGGCTGGCGCAGCCGGGGTTGAAGGTTCGTGGGCAGGAGTACCTGCGGATCATCTATGGGCCGGACTACACCGAGCCGGAGAACTTCAGCCGGCTGCGCGACCGCAAGCTCGGGCACAAGCGGTCGCTCGCGCTCCGCGAGTACGCCGTCGGTCTGGAGGCGCTGGAACGAGCCGCCCGGGGCGAGCCGCTCTGGCGCATCCACGAATGCGTCTTCGCCGTCCTCGCCCTCGAATCCGAACCCGTCGACCCGCGACTCTGACACCGCTCGGAAAGCGGTCGACCGGAGGCCCTCGGCCCTGGCACCCGCGTGAGCCACCAGAGCCGAGGGAGCTTGTCAGTCCGCGAGCAACCCGCCGAGGGCGGCCGACGAGATCTTGTCGGCCTCCTCGGTGGTGAGCGGGGGATGGCCGGTCATCAAGCGGAAGATCAGCGGGCCGAACAGTACGTCGGTCGCGGTCTCCGCGCTGATCTCCGGCTTGACTTCGCCGCGGTCGAGCGCCCGCTGCCACAGCTCGGCGACGGCCTCCCGCCGCTTGTCCAGGAAGTACTCCCGGAAGTACGGCGAGGCAGCAGGATCAGCAACCGACGCCGCAAGCAACTGAGCGAAGATCGTCCCCTGCGGCCCGGCGTAGAACGAGCTCACCCGGCGAACCTGCTCAGCCAGATCCGAAGCCGCATCCCCCTTGTCCGGAAGGGGGATCGCCGCCGCCATCTGCTTGCCGAACGCCTCCGCCGCGATCGCCGTCCGGCACGGCCAGTGCTTGTAGATGGTCGCTTTGCTCACCCCGGACCGGGCGCTGATCGCATCGACCGTCGCCGCCGGCAACCCACCCTCGGAGAGCAGCTCAGTAGTTGCCCCGAGCACCGAATCCATCGCCCGCAGACTGCGCGGGTGCGACGACTGCTCAGGCATCGTCGTGATCCGTACCGACCGAAACCTTGCGCCACTGCTCCAGCTCCGACCGGACCTGATCGAGCTTGGCCTCGACCCGCCCGACCGAGTCGGCGCCGAGCTGGATCCGCAGCGGCGGGTCGGCCGCCTCGGTCAGGGCGACGATCGCGGCCGCCGCCTTGGCCGGATCGCCCGGCTGGGCGTGGTTCCGTTCGGTGGCGATCTTACGCATCGCGCCGGCCGTCTCCGCATAGTCGGCGATCTCGCCGTCTGCGCGATGCAGGCTCGACCCATCCAGGAAGTCGGTCCGGAACAAGCCCGGCACGCCGAAGACGTTGGTGTCGAAGACCGCCCGCGCGGCCTCGTCGCTCGCCTCCTCGACAGCACCGAGCAACCCACGGCCGGCGTTGTTGACGACGACATCGATCCGGCCGAACTCCTGTACTGCGGCGTCGACCGCGGCCCGAGCCTGCGCCTCGTCGGTCACGTCGAGCGTGAGCCGCAGAACCCCTTGCTGGTCAGGGATATCGTCCGGGCGCCGCGCGGTGGCAACCACTTGATTGCCTCGCGCAACTGCTTCCTTGACCAGCTCGGCGCCGAATCCGCGCGACGCGCCGGTGACGAACCAGACGCTCATCAGACCGCTGCCGTCAGCTTCGCGAACTCCTCGTCGGTCAGCTCGAGCTTGGCGGCGGCGACGTTGTCCTCGAGGTGCGCGACCGATGAGGTGCCCGGGATCGGCAGTACTACGGGCGAGCGCTTGAGCAGCCAGGCCAGCGCGAGCTGCGACGGGCTCGCCTGGTGCTGCTTGGCGATCGCGTCGAGCGGGCCGCCCGGCTTGGCGAGCTCGCCGGTGGCCAGCGGGAACCACGGGATGAACGCGAGGTTGTTCTTCTCGGCGTACTCCAGCACCGGCTCGTCGTCGCGCTGGCTGAGGTTGTACAGGTTCTGTACGGACACGATGGTCGCCGTCTTGGCGGCTTCCTCCAGCTCGTCGACGCTGACCTGGGACAGGCCGATGTGCCGGATCTTGCCCTCGGACTGCAGGGCGGCCAGCTCGCCGACCTGGTCCGCGACCGGGACCTCTGGGTCGATCCGGTGCAGCTGGAGCAGGTCGATCCGCTCGAGCCCGAGGTGGCGCAGGCTCAGCTCGACGGCCTGGCGCAGGTACGCCGGACGACCGACGGGCGACCAGACGCCGGGGCCCTGGCGGGTGAACCCGGCCTTGGTGGCGATCACCAGGTCATCGGCGTACGGGTGGAGGGCCTTCTTGAGCAGCAGGTCCGCGGTGAACGGGCCGTACGCGTCGGCGGTGTCGATGAAGTTGACGCCGAGCTCGACCGCGCGGCGTAGTACCCGCACGGCCTCGTCGGGATCGCGCGACTCGCCCCAGACTCCGGGGCCGGGGAGCTGCATGGTGCCGTATCCGAGCCGGCGAACGGTCAGGTCGCCGCCGATCGTGAACTCACCGGACGCCGCTGCGACTGCTTCGGTCATGATCAATCTCCTAAGTGAACTGAACGTACAGTTCACCCTAGCGCGGGGTCGGCGTCACGCAAGGAGCTGGCGCTGCAGAGATTCGCTCACCCACTGCTCGAACTCGGCCTCGGTCCAGCCGGACTCGTCGACCAGCTCCCGATAGACGCCTGGCGCGGCCAGTGCGCGATAGACGGCCTGGGCCTGCTTCAGCGGGATCGCCAGGCTGGACTCCAGTGACGCGATGATCGCGTCCATCACCTCGTTGCGCCCGGCCAGCTTCGCGCGCAGCAGGGCCCGGGTCTCGGCGCTCTCGTCGGTCGCGGCCTCGAAGATCAGCACGACGTCGAAGCCGGCGGAGTACAGATTCGTCAACCAGTGCGCGGCTTTGCGCAGTTTGGCAGCTGGTTCGGTCTCCTGCAGCACCTCGCCGGCCAGCTGCCGGGCGCCGGCCTGCTCGAGCCAGCGGTCACAGATGAGCGACAGGATCTCCCGCTTGGTGCCGAAGGCCGAGTAGACGGTCCGGGTGGCCACCCCGGCCTCCTTGGCGATCGCGTCGATGCTCGTCGCGCCGTACCCGGCGTCCGCGAACAGTTTGCGGGCCGCCTCGGCGATCCGGACGCGGGTCAGCTCCGCCTGCTCCTGGCGATAGGTCTTGACGGATTCGGCCATGTGGGCACACTATCAATGTGTTCAGTGCAGTGACACTGCATCGAGTGCACGATAAGTGCAATCAACCAAGGGGGAGTCATGACAGGTTTCGAGGCGCTGGAGCGGATCCTGCACGAGGGGTTCGCGGCGGGGAATCCGGACGTCGTCGACGAGGTGTGTTCGCCGGACCTGGTCGAGCACCAGTTCGGCCTGGCCGGGCGCGGCGAGGAGGCGCGGGAGCACGTGAAGGCCGCGATCCGGGACGTGCACGCGATGATGCCGGACATCGTCTACACGGTGGAGGACTCGATCGTCGCCGGCGACAAGGTGTGGCTACGCGGGCGGGCGCGTGGAACCGCCACCGGTGGCTTCTTCGGGCCGCCCAGCAACGCCCCGATCGACATCCCGCTCTTCGAGGTCGCCCGCATCGAGAACGGCCTCATCGTCGAGCACTGGGGATGCCCGGACCGGTTCGCGTTGCTGGCGCAGACCGGTGGTTTGGAGCGGCTCAGCCGAGTTTGAGGGTGCTTGCCGCGGTGGCGGCGGCTTCTTCGCCGTACGCCGAGGCGAGGCGGGCGAGGAAGGCGGGGCGGTCCAGGGTGTACTCCTGGGTGCCGACCGTCTCGAGGACCGTGGTGGCCAGGGTGCAGCCGATCTGGGCGGCAGCTTCGTGGTCGAGGCCGGTCGTGCGACCGGTCAGGTAGCCGGCCCGGAAGGCGTCGCCGCCGCCGGTCGGGTCGACCAGGCCGGGCGCGGGGACGGCGGGGACCTTGGCCAGGATGCCGCCGGAGTTCTCGATCACGACGCCGTCGCCGCCGTGCGTGGTGACCCGGACACCCACCCGGGACAGGATCTCGTCGTGGCTCCAGCCGGTCTTCTGGACCATCAGGCCCGACTCGTACTCGTTGCTGAACAGGTACGTCGCGCCGTCGATCAGCTCGCGGATCTGCTCGCCGTCCATCCGGGCCAGCTGCTGCGAGGGGTCGGCGGCGACGTCGATCCCGTTCGCCTTGGCCAGCTTGGTGTGCCGCAGCATGCCGTCCGGGTCGTCGGCGCCGATCAGGACCAGGTCGACGCCACCGGTCGCGGCATGGATCGCGGCCAGGTCGATCTCCCGGGACTCGGCCATCGCGCCCGTGTAGAAGGACGCGATCTGGTTGGCGTCCAGGTCCGTAGTACAGGTGAAGCGCGCGGTGTGCACGTTCTGGCAGATCCGGACGTGCGAGATGTCCACGCCGGCCTGGGCCAGTGCTTCGCCGTACTCCGTGAAGTCCGCGCCGACCGAGCCGACCAGCAGCGAGGGCTGGCCGAGCTGGGCCATCCCGTAGCAGATGTTGGCGGCCACCCCACCGCGGTGCACCACCAGCTCATCGACCAGGAACGACAGCGATACCTTGTGCATCTGCTCTTCGAGGAACTGGTCCTTGAAGCGTCCGGGGAACGTCATCAGGATGTCGGTCGCGATCGATCCGGCGACGGCGATACGCATACGGAGGTCTCCTCGGAGGGGTGGTGTCGGGCGGCTGGGCAACCCGATAGAGACTACAGCCGAGCGCTGTAGCCGAGATCACGACGACATTCAGGATGGCGGGTTTCGATGGGTAGTCAGGTTCTGGTCACCGACGAACTGCACGAGTACATGGTCGCGCACGGGATGCCGCTGGACGAGGTCGCGAGCGACCTGGTCGCCGAGACCAACGCGCTCGGCGGCGTCTCGGAGATGCTCACCACCCCGGATCAGGCGGGGCTGCTGACCACGCTGACCCGGCTGGTGGGGGCGCGGCGCGCGGTCGAGATCGGCACCTTCACCGGATTCTCGGCGCTGGCGATCTCCCGCGGGCTGCCCGCCGACGGCGAGCTGATCTGCCTCGACGTGAGTGACGAGTGGACCTCGATCGGGCGCCGGTACTGGGAGCGGGCCGGGGTCGCGGACAAGATCGACCTGCGGATCGGCGACGCGCACGAGTCGGCCGCCAAGCTCGAGGGCGAGTTCGACCTGGCCTTCGTGGACGCCGAGAAGCCGGGCTACACCGACTACTTCGAGCAGCTCGTCCCGAAGATCCGGCCCAACGGGATCCTGCTGTTCGACAACACGCTGGCCGGTGGCCGGGTGGTCGGCGAGCACACGGGCGAGGACGACCCGGTCGACCGCAAGGAGTTCAACGCGCACATCGCGGCCGACGAGCGGGTCGACGTGGTCATCCTCGGCATCGGCGACGGCCTCACCCTGGTCCGGAAGCGGTGACGAAGGCCGCACCCCGGTTGGCCGTCAAGGGCCTTCGGCACCTGTACGCCGAACGCCCGGTGATCGAGGACCTCACCTTCACCCTGCGGGCCGGCCGGGCGATCGCCCTGGTCGGCCCCAACGGCGCGGGCAAGACGACCGTACTCAAGTGCATCGTCGGCTCGGCCGAGCCCGCAGCTGGGCAGATCCTGCTGGACGGGTCGCCGATCGACGAGCGTGCCGAGGTGGTACGCCGGGATGTGGCGTCGCTGCTCGACGACCTCGACTTCTTCCCGGACCTGACCGCCGCCGAGCACCTGGACCTGCTGGCCCGGGCGCACGGCAACGGGACGCCGGAGGACCTGGTCGACACGGTGCTCGATGATGTCGGCCTGCTCGGTGCTGCCGACCAGTTGCCTGGCTCACTGTCGTCGGGTCAGCGGCGGCGGCTCGCGCTGGCGACGGCGCTGGTCCGGCCGCGCAAGCTGCTGGTGCTCGACGAGCCGGAGGCGCGGCTGGACTCGGCGGGCGTTGCCTGGCTGGGGGAGATGCTGCTCGCGGAGAAGAAGCGCGGTACGTCGATCCTGTTCGCCAGTCACGACGCGGCGCTGGTGGACGCCGTCGCCGACGAGACCGTCACGCTCACCCCGCTCGCATGAGCACGACGGACGGCCCGGTCGTCTTCGACCCCGCCGACTTCGGCGCGATCCCGTCGTCGCGGTCGCTGCGCAAGTGGATGCGGAAGGTCCGCCGGGGCAAGGCGGACCGTACGGTCTGGCAGCAGCTCGAGGACATCTACGTGATCGTCTTCGCCGTCGCCATGCTCGGCGCGACCGGCGGCAACGTCCTGGTCAACCTCAACGACAAGTCAGCAGCCTGTACGTCGGGGTCCTGCTCCTGGTTGCTCGACACCGTGCCTTACATCCTGGTGCCGTTGCTGGTGTCGACGATGCTGCGGGTGCTGTTGAGCATTGGGCCGGTGTCGGCGTCCCGGGCGACCGGGTTCTGGATGCTGGCGACACCTGTCGACCGTGGGGCGCTGCTGCGGCCGTCGTACCGGCTGGTGGTTGTGGTGGCCGCCGTTGTTGGCGCTGGGGCGGCGGTGATCGGGTGGGCGCTCTTCGGCGCTGCCTGGTCGACCGTGGGTGAGGCAGCCGTGTTGACGACGGTGCTGCTGCTCTTCACGACCTGTGCGACGGTCTGGGCACAGCAGACGGCCAAGCGCTCTCGCTGGGCCATCTGGATCGCAGATGGGCTACTAGTTGTTGCTGCTGTCCCTGCGCTCCTGCTGGCGCTCCGCAAAGAGCCAACGGCTGGAGGTCAGCCGACTCTGGGCCTTGGGGTGCTGAGCCCGGACGAGGTGTCTTCGTCCGCAGCGTTGGACGCGCGGCTGCTGGTGATCGGTGCGTTGGCACTCGTTGTCGCGGTGGTGCTGGTGGTTCTTGCTGGGCGGACGCTGGGGCGGCTCAGCCGTCAGACGGTGATTGCCGGGGGAGACCTACTGGCTGGGCTTGCCGGCGCTGCGATCACGTTGGACGTCAGCTTGCTGGCTGATGTGGTTGCTGGGCGGCACTGGCGGTTGAAGGGGCGGCTGAAGTCCCGGCGTGGGCGCGGGGCCAATGCGGTCGCCATGATCCACCGGGAGTTCCTGCGGGTACTGCGGTGGCCGCGGCGGCTGGTGATCGCGTTTGCTTTGCTGGTGGTGCCTTATGCGGTCGCCGGTACCGGGTACGACGTACTGGTGCCGATTGCTGCGGGGCTGGCCGGCTTTGGGGCGGTGCGGCCGTTGATGGACGGGCTGCGGTCGGTATGCCGGTCCGCTGGGCTGGTACGGGCGCTCGGGTTCGAGTTGCGCGAGTTGCGGGTGATCATGGCGTTCGTACCGGGTGGGTTTGCGGTGGTGTGGGCTGCGCTGGCTGAGCCTGCGTTGGGGAGTCCTGCGGTGGCGTTTGCTGTTGCGGCCGGGATGCTCACGGGTGCGGTTCGCCAGGCGTCGGCCCGGCCGCCGTCGTACAGCGGACCTCTGGTCGCTTCGCCGATGGGTGCCATTCCGCCCGGGCTCTTCTCCACCCCGATGCGCGGCTTCGATTTGCTGCTGATCTGCCTGGCGCCCGTGCTGCTCGGGCTCAGCAGCACCTGGATCATCGTCGTCCCGGCGATCATTCTCATGCTGCTCTTCGCGATCCCCCCGAAACAGAACTGAGCGCCGGCCGCGCTTTGCGGTTACTGGCGTACGCAGGTACCTTGTATCGCATGGTAGCGGAGAAGGTCTTCACCCAGCTGCGCCGCGGGACGCTCGAGTTCTGCGTGCTCGCGTTGCTGCAGGGGGAGGAGCGCTACGGGTTCGAGCTGGTCAAGGAGCTCGGCGAGGTCGACGGGCTGGTCACCACCGAAGGGACCATCTACCCGCTGCTGGCGCGATTGCGGCGGGAGGGGCTGGTGGAGACCACCTGGCGTGAGTCGGGGTCCGGGCCGCCGCGGCGGTACTACAAGAGCACTGGTGAAGGGCGGCTGGCGCTGGCTGCGTTCGCCGCCGACTGGGAGCGGTTCCGGAACTCGGTCGACACCGTACTGGGGCGAGGGAGACAGGGATGAACGTGCAGAACGACGCGGACCGCTTGGTGGACGACTACCTGCGCCGGTTGACCAAAGAGGCCGAGCCGCTGCCGGAGGCACGGCGTACCGACCTGATCGCCGAGGTCACCGCCCACATCGCCGAGGCCCGCGCCGAGGGCGCCGTCACCGAGCCCGAGATCCGCGACATGCTCGCCCGGCTCGGCACCCCGGAAGAAATAGTCCTGGCCGCCACCGACGGCCTGGTCCTGGTCGACGAGCCGCGCCTGCGCCGCCGCGACGCGACGGCGTTGCTGCTGCTGGCCCTCGGCGGCCTCGTCTTCCTGTTCGGTTGGGTGATCGGGGTCGTGCTGCTCTGGACCTCCGACCGCTGGACCCGCAACGAGAAGTGCCTGGGCACCCTCATCTGGCCCTTCGGCTACGCCTTCATCGGTTTCCTGCTGGAGCACTTCATCCCGAACGACATGCCCTCCTGGCTGGCATGGACCGGCTGGACCATCATCTTCGTCACCCAAACCGCAACCATCTCCATGCTCTTCAGAAACGCCCAACCCCGCCGCGGCCGAGCGGCTAGCTGAGACCGAGGTCGTTGCGGAAGGCGACGAGCATGGCATTGCGCTGGACGCCGGCGCTGGGTACTTCGCGCTTGCCCGACTCGACCTGATTGCGGAAGGTCCGCAGTACGTCCATCATCGCCAGCGCCGGCAGCTGATCCCCACCCAGCAGCCGTACCTCGTTGAGCGACTCGTAGGCCTTGGTCAGCGCGGCAAAGAACGGCGCCGCGCTGACCGTCTCGACCTCCTCGGGCCCCGGCACCGTCCCGGACCACAGCCCGATGCTGGCCGACACCGCCTCCACATCGTGCAGAGCGCGGATGTACGTCTCGCGCCGCAAGGTGTTCAGCTCGGTCGTCTGCTTGACCCGAGTCTCGCGCCACCCGCGAAGCTCGCCGAGCAGAGCGGTCAGAGCGACGCCGCCGAGGGCGAAAAAACCGGCAGTGATCTCCATGCCCGCAACCCTGTCAGCTCACTCGTGCGAGAGCCACTTGCGCTCGATCGCAGCCGGTACGTCGACATCGCAGTGGCGGGCCAGCAGGAGTAGCTGGCAGAAGACGTCGGCGAACTCCAGCTGGAAGGCGGCCCGGATCTCGTCGGGTGAGCTGCCCTTGGTGCGGGCTCGGCCGGTGACCTGCAGGTAGGCCTGGGTCAGCTCGCCGACCTCCTCCTGGAGTTTCAGCAGGAACCAGTCGCCGTCTCGTTCGATGCCCAGGTGCTCGCCGTACCTGGCTGACAACTTCTCTACCCGCTCGGACAGCTCGGTGATCTCCACGGGGTCAGCCAAGCAGGTAGGGCCGACACTCAACGCCCTGCCGCCCCTGACAGCTGCAGGGCGTTGAGTGGTAGGGGCCGGCCGCGGGGCAGATCGCGGCCGGACCCTAGTCCGGTCGGGCGTCAGGGGTAGCTGGTTACCTGCGCCTTGTTGTTGGCGGAGTTGGAGGGGCCGCCGGTGTTGTTGATGACGTGGGAGATGGTGCCCTTGCCGCCGAGCGAGACGGTCACCATCGAGTGGAACTTGACGCCGGGTTTGTTCGGGACTTCGAAGGCCCGGTCGGCCACGATGCTCGGGTCGTCGTTGAAGACGCAGTAGCTGCCCAGGCCCCACGCCTCGTGGGTGGTGACCGAGTCGGCCACCTTGTACGCCGCGTAGCCGCGGGTCGAGCCGTTCATCCAGGCGGCCTGGTTCGGCGGGTCGTACGGCATCTCGTTCTGGTAGAAGTACGTCCGGCCCCCGTTCCCGTTCCAGATCGTCTGGTACTTCTGGTAGTGCTCGACGAACAACCCGTACGCCGTCACGTCGTTGCCGTTGACGACCAACCCGGTCGCCGCGGTGTTCGAGTTCCAGCCGACGCCGTACGTGTGGTCACCGCGCCACAGCCAGGTGTGGTCGATGATCACGTTGTTGCTGTTGATCCGCAGCGTCTCGGTCGCCTTGCCGACGGCCGCGCCGCCGATCCGGAAGTACACGTCGTGCAGCGAGGTCGGGTTCGCCGAGTGGTTCGCCGACGACCCGGTCGGGCCGATCTCCATCAGCAACGGCGAGTTGGTCGGCGCCGCGTCGATCAGCAGGCCGGCGACCTTCACGCCGTCGACATCGGCGATGGTGATCGACTGCGTCCCGCTGGTCGGCATCAGCGTCGCCAGGCCGAGGCCGAGGACGACGGTGTTGGCGCGGTTGATCCGCAGGGGGTCACTGAGCCGGTAGACGCCCGGCGTGAACAGGAGATCCTTGCCGGCCGCGAGCTGCGCGTTGATCGTCGCCGCGGAGTCGCCCTGCTTGGCGATGTAGAACTGGCTGATCGGCAGCGACTGACCGGCGGGGTTGCCGCCGACCCAGCCGGGTCCGGCCGAGTTCGACTTCAGCGCCGGGACGAAGACCTGGTAGTTGCCCGCGGCATCGACGTACAGGTACGGCTTCTCGCGGACCACCGGGGTCTGCGCGACCTTGGTGTACGGCGGGTCCGGGAAGGTCCCGGCCGGTGCGTTCTGCGCGCCGACGAAGACCATGTTCCAGTTCTGTCCGGTCCAGCTGCCCCAGTTGGTGTTCCGGGAGATCCACTGCTGCTGGCTGCCGGAACGGACCTGCCCGTCGACCAGCGTGTCGGCCATGAAGCCGCCGCTGGCCCAGCCGCCGTCGTCCAGCGCGAGGTTGCCCTTGAGGTGGTTACGCCGGTACGACGCTGCCTGCGAAACGGCCCAGCGGTCGAGCCCACCGGGCGGGGTGATGGTCAGGCCCTCGGCGCCTCGCCAGAAGTTCTGGGTCGCGTTCTGCGGCGGGAACCAGTCGGCCTCGACGTGCACCGCGCCGTTGATGTTGACGCTGTCCGGCGTCAGGCCGAGACCGGCGACCTGGGTGTAGAAGCCGACGTTGGCGCTCACGTTGTACGTGCCGGGCTTGAACAGCAGCGCGACCCGCTGCTCGCCGAACTGGTTCTGCTCCTGCTGGCTGAAGACCGAGTTGAGCTTGTTCTGGATGCTGCTCTGCGACATCGACGGGTCGAAGATCGACACGTTCGGGCCGAAGTCGGGCTGACCCGCGGGCGGGTCGGTCGGGGGAGTGCCGTCCACGGGGTTGATCCTGAACGATTGGGCAGCGGTCCCGTTGCAGGTGTACTGCTGCAACTGGAGTCCGTCAGCGGTCGAAGCACCCGGTACGTCGAGGCACTTGCCGCTGTTGCGGTTGACGAGGTGGTACGCGCCGTCCGACTCCTCGACGGGCAGCCACTGCTGGTTGAGTCCGTTGCTGTACGACCACAGCTGGATCGGCGCGCTGTCCGCGGTGGAGACGTTGGTGACGTCGAGCGCCTGGGCCGCGTTGTTGAGCGCGTTGACCCGGACGTACCCGTTGGTCGTCGGCTGGAACTGCCACTGCTGGGCGGTGCTGCTGTTGCAGGCCTGCTGCTGCACCGCCGTGCCGTTGGCGGTGGCGGCTGCCCGGGCATCGACGCACTTGCTGCTGTTCTTGCTGACGACCGTGTTCCAGCCGGTCGGCGAGATGGCGGCGCTGGCGTCGTTGGAGTTGGCAACGGTCAGACCTGTTGCGACTACCGCGGCCACCAGAGCCGCGGCGATCGCGGCGAACCGGCGGGTTCGCGGGGGAAGGCGGAGTGGGGCGTCTCCTGGAGTCATCGACTCTCCTGATGCAGTTTTCGGGGGCGGGAATGCGCATTCAAACGCTGCGCTCCCTAAGGAAAGCTAACTTCCCTACTTAATTCAAGAGTCAGTCTAAGTAACCCCGAGATCCGGAACCGCTCCCGGTACAGAACCGGCGACCGTGAACACCGAAGGGCGACCTTGAACACCTAAGGGCGACCGTGAACACCGAAGGGCAACCTTGAACACGAAAGGGCGACCTTGAACACGAAATAGCTTGTTCAAGGTCGCCCATTGGTGTTCAAGGCCACGCCAAGGTGTTCAAGCCCACCAGTGGTGGGCTTGAACACCAAGTGGTGGGTGCGCCGGTCAAGTGGTGGGTTTGACGGTCAAGTGGTGGGTGCGCCCGTCAAGTGGTGGGTTTGACGGTCAGGTGGTGGGTTTGACGGTCAGTTCTCCGGGGTGGGGGTGGCCGGTGTAGGGGGCGGCAACGGGGGGAACGGGTCGAGCACGAGCCCGGCCGAGTCCTTCGGGTCCTCGGGCTCGGTCGGGTCCTTGGGGCCGCCCGGATCGTTCGGGTCAGCGGGGTCCGTCGGGTCGCTGGGATCGCTGGGATCCGCCGGGTCGACCGGGTCCGTGGGGTCCGTCGGGTCGACCGGGTCGGTGGGGCCGGTGGGGTTGTCGGTGGGTTTGGGCTGGGTGGCCCAGACGGCGGCCGCGGCCCGGGCGGCGTCGGGGCCGTCGGTCTGCCGCTCGAAGTTCTTGATGTCGAGGGCGTACTTCTTGCCCACCTCCTCGACCTGGCGGGACAGTTGCTTCTGCACCCAGAGCGCGTAGGCCTGGGTGCGGGCCTCGATGAAGTTCTTCAGTTCCTGCATCTGGGCGGGAGTCATCTCGTCCTCCGATGAGCCGTCGGGGTTGAAGTCCCCACGGGTGATGGCGGCGCGTGCGGCCGGTCCTGGGCAGTCGGTCGGGTCGGGGCGGATCGCGGAGTGCGGCACGATCGTCGTACCGCGGGGGTAGAGCCGGCGGAAGTCGGCGACGACGGCGCGCGTGGTCGCCTTCATCGCGGCCGTCGGCTGCTCGCCGGTGACCAGCACCAGCAGGATCGCGCCGTACTGCTGGTTGACGGCGACGTCGCCGTTGGCGCCGGATTGTTCGCGCAGACCGCGCAACGTCCAGGCCCGGCCGGATTGATCGACGGCGACCTGGTACGCGATGTCGGACCAGCCGCGATCGTCCATATGGAACGCCTGCCAGCCGCGCAACGCGGACGCGACCGAGGCCTGACTGTGGATGGGCGTCGTAGTACCGGTCCCTGGCCAGTGGATCGCGACGCCCCGCACCCGCGCGGCGAGCAGGTTGCCGGGCCCTGGTTTGGGCGCTCGGGCACCCCACGCAGAGCGTGGGAGGTAGTCGACCATCGGGACTCCTTACAGCATGTGGCGGTGCGAGTCCCACCCCTCCGGCGACAGGGAGTGGCGGTTCCCCTACTTTCGGTGATATCCACCGTACTCCGGCTTCAAACCCTCAGGGAACCTACCCATCAATCGCCCACCCAGTCGAGCACCATTGCCCGATCGGTCAGCGTCTGATCCGGCAGTCCGCAATCCGGCCGTCGGTGGTGCCGATAACCAATCGATTTGGTGCTGCGGTGGCGAGGCTCAGTGGTATCGCGGGTTGGCCGTCGAGGGTGAAGCGAGTGCGCCAGCGGACGTTGCCGAGGGCTGCGTCGAGGGCGACCAGGTCGCCGTTGGCGTAGCCGACGTACAGGACGCCGTTGAGTTCGCCGATCGCGGTGGCGGGGGAGTCGGTCGTGAACACCCAGTACGCCGAACCGTCGGCGAGCGCCCGGCGTACGACGAACGACCCACCGGGCTGGAGTCCGCTGCTGTCGTAGACCGTGCCGGCGTGGACGAGGTCGTCTTCGAGCATGACGCCCGGACCACCGAAGAGCTGTCGTGATCCTTGCCAGTCGAGCGGGAACAGACGGCGGACCGTCAAGGCGTAGGGATCGACAGCGACGACCCACTTGTTGCGCCAGGGCTTGTCCTCATCGCCTTGCAGGAAAAGGAGTTCGGTGGCGCGGCGGATCGCGAACGGATGGTTGGCCGGGTCGAACCCGGTCAGTTCGGGGCCCTCGGCAACATCTCCGAACGCGTCGACCAGGGTCAGCCGGCCCGGCTTCGGCGCGGTACCGCGCAGTGCGATCCAGCCGAGCGAACTCGTCATCGTCGTCGCGCCGTCGAACTCGACCTCCTCGATGATCTGTCCGGTGGCGAGCAGTACGAGGTCCCTGGAGGTGCCGAAGTCGTCCGGCCATTCGGAGTTCACCCAAGCGGTCAGCCCGTCTGCCGACAGTGCGATCTGCCGACCGCTGGACCCCTCGGCGATCTCCCACTCCAGCTCACCGTCGACGCCCCAGCACTCGAGCTCCCTGCTCTCGAGCGCGGCCAGCACCCGCCCGTCGTCCAGACATTCGACCGCCCAGACGTGAGTCCGGCCGCTCCACTCGAACTCGGTCAGCGTCTGGTCGAGGGGAGGCGTCGGGTACTCGACCATCGAGTCGGCCGTGTGCGGCAACTCGATCCGCGGCCACGCCGTCCAGTCGTCGCCGGTGATCTCCATCGGATACGAATGCGTGTGCGCCTTCTCGTCGAGCTCGTCGTCGTCGAGTGGCGCGACCAGCACGCGCAGGGTGTGGGTGTCGGCCCACTCGACCTGCCGGACTTCGCGACCGTTGCGACCGAGCGCCTCGATCACCTTGCCGGTGCCGAGGTCGAGCAGGAGCAGGTCGCCTTCGAAGGAGAAGCCGCCGTCGTAGCTGCCGATGCCGATCGCGAGCAACGGAAGTCCGGGATGGAACGCCAGCGATCGGACCGGCCACCTGGGCTGCACCAACCACTCGCAGGAGCCGTCGCGGTAGACGCCGAGACGGTGACCGCGGGTGCCGGTGAGGGTTGCGTCGCCTGGCCAGTAGAGCGAACCGAGTTCGCCGGCGATGGCGACCCGCTCGCCGTCCGGGCTGCTCGCGGAAACAGTCGGCCGGCCGACTTCGGCGTACGGACCGCCGCCCAGCGTTCGCAGTACTGTCAGGGACACCCGGCTAGGAGATCACAAGTGGGGCTTACGCCGAGCATCAATTCGACAGCAGTGGAAGCAATTGGTCGCCGATTCGGATGATCTCTTCGCGGTAGGGCGTGTCGCTGAGGATGAAGTGCGTGATGCCGAGGTCCTGGTACTTGCGGAGCGCCTTGGCGACGTCCTGGGCGGAGCCGACGAGCCACGTCGTACCGGCGCCACCGCCGCCGTACTTGCCGGGGGCCGTGTAGAGGATGTCGTCGAGCACCTCGCCGCGGTCCGCCAGCTCGAGGAGGCGTTGCTGGCCTACTGCCTTGAAGCGGCGCTCATCGCGATAGGTGCTGGACTCGGCCATCTTGGCGACCTTGGCCTCGGCATCGGCCCACGCCTGGTCGGTGGTGTCGCGGACCAGGGTGGTGATGCGCAGACCGAATTCGAGCGGCGCGTGCTCCCGGCCCAGCTCGGCGGTCAGGCCCCTCAACCGGTCGATGCGCTCGGCGATGCCGTCCAACGGCTCGCCCCAGAAGAGTTGTACGTCGGCATCGGTCGCCGCGACGCGTTCGGCGGCGGGCGATGCGCCACCGAAGTACAGCCGAGGATGCGGCCGGCCCTCGCGAGCGACCGGCCTGGTGGCGACCGTCGATCCCGTGACCGAGAAGTACTCACCCGCGAAGGTGACGTCCTCCTCCGTCCACAGCCGCCGAACCAGTTGCAAGAACTCGCGAGTACGCCCGTAGCGCTGCGCCTGATCACCCTCGCTGTCCCCGTACGCCGCCAGATTGTCCTGCCCCGACACGATGTTGACCAGCAGCCGCCCACCCGACAACTCATCCAGCGTCGACGACGCCGACGCGAAATGCGCCGGCTGCCAGTACCCCGGCCGAATCGCCACCAGCGGCTGGAAAGTAGACGTCCGAGCCGCCAACGCAGTAGCAACCGTCAACGTATCCGGCCGCCCCCACCCGGTCCCCAGCAACGCCCCGCCCCACCCGTGCCGCTCAGTCAGCTCAGCCAACTCAGTCAGCCGATCCAGACTGTTGTGATCCTGCACCGCATCGTCCCCACGATGCCCGGGCTCCACCTGATTCGGGATGTACCACAGCGTCTCGAGGCTCATACAAACAAGACTATTTCACTGAACTTACTCCCCTTAGCCGTCTCAGGACCTGAGAACGCAACGAGCCCACCCGCGCGATGCGGGTGGGCTCGGAGCGTCGATCAGGTGGAACTCAGACGTCGTAGTACAGCTCGAACTCGTGCGGGTGGGGGCGGAGCGCGATCGGGGCGATCTCGTTCTCGCGCTTGAAGTCGATCCAGGTCTCGATCAGGTCGCCGGTGAAGACGTCACCCTCGAGCAGGAACTCGTGGTCGGCCTCGAGCGAGTCGATCACGGCCGGCAGCGAGGTGGGGACCTGCGCGACCGAGGAGTGCTCCTCCGGCGGCAGCTCGTACAGGTCCTTGTCGATCGGGTCCGCGGGCTCGATCTTGTTGCGGATGCCGTCGATACCGGCCAGCAGCTGGGCCGAGAAGGCCAGGTACGGGTTGGACGACGGGTCGGGGCAGCGGAACTCGATCCGCTTGGCCTTCGGGTTGGACCCGGTGATCGGGATCCGGATGCAGGCCGAGCGGTTGCGCTGCGAGTAGACCAGGTTGACCGGCGCCTCGAAGCCCGGCACCAGGCGGTGGTACGAGTTCACCGTCGGGTTGGTGAAGGCCAGCAGCGACGGCGCGTGCTTGAGGATGCCGCCGATGTACCAGCGGGCGACGTCGGACAGGCCGCCGTAGCCGGACTCGTCGTAGAACAGCGGGTCGCCGTTGCTCCACAGCGACTGGTGGCAGTGCATGCCCGAGCCGTTGTCGCCGAAGATCGGCTTCGGCATGAAGGTCGCGGTCTTGCCGGCCTCCCAGGCGGTGTTCTTGACGATGTACTTGAACTTCATCAGGTCGTCGGCCGCGGTGAGCAGCGTGTCGAAGCGGTAGTTGATCTCCGCCTGGCCCGCGGTGCCGACCTCGTGGTGGGCGCGCTCGACGGTCAGCCCGCTGGTCTCGAGGTGCTTGGTGATGTCGTTGCGCAGGTCGGCGAAGTGGTCGACCGGCGGCGCGGGGAAGTACCCACCCTTGTACCGGACCTTGTAGCCGCGGTTGCCACCCTCCTCGACCCGGCCGGTGTTCCAGGCGCCGGCGACGGAGTCGATGTGGTAGTAGCTCTCGTTCTGCTTGGTCTCGAACCGCACGTCGTCGAAGACGTAGAATTCGGCCTCGGGCGCGAAGAAGGCGGTGTCGGCGATGCCGGTCGACTTCAGGTACTCCTGCGCCTTGCGGGCGATGTTGCGCGGGTCGCGGCTGTAGGCCTCACCCGTCAGCGGGTCGTGGACGAAGAAGTTGATGATGAGCGTCTTGTCCGCACGGAACGGGTCGAGATACGCCGTCGTCGGGTCGGGCAGCAGGGACATGTCCGACTCGTGGATCTGCTGGAAGCCCCGGATCGACGAACCGTCGAACTGGAGGCCGTCTTCGAAGACCTCCGGACCGAAGGACCCGACCGGGACGGTGAAGTGCTGCATGATGCCCGGCAGGTCACAGAACCGGACATCGATGAACACGACGCCCTCGTCCTTGACGTAGGCGAGCAGCTCCTCAGCGCTGGAAAACATACATACTCCTCGGGGTGGCTCAGAGATTCATCTGAACGTAGGCCCTGCCGATTACTCGGTCGTGACCCCAGTGTTTCGCGGATGTTACGCCCAGCGTGTCCGCGCTGACCCACTGGTAGGGGGCGGGCGGGGAGTGAGATCCTCAACCGCCGCACTAGCCTGGTCATCATGGCATCATCTGCGCAATCCGGGGCAGGACCCACCGGAGATTTCCGATATCCGGGCAACCGGCTGGGCCTGCCGGAGGCCGGTCAGGGCTCCGTCGCGGGCTGGGGCCGCCGCCTCGCCGCCCTGTTCGCCGACTGGCTGGTGGCCGGCCTGATCGCCTCCGCGGTGGTCGGCAAACCCATCTGGGCCGGTGGCAACGACTTCAACACCGCCCAGCTGGTGATCTTCTTCGCCATGTCAGCGATCCTGGTCGGCCTGGCCGGCTCGACCATCGGCCACCGCCTG
The DNA here is from genome assembly GCF_039525325.1 of Kribbella koreensis. Classification (NCBI taxonomy): domain Bacteria; kingdom Bacillati; phylum Actinomycetota; class Actinomycetes; order Propionibacteriales; family Kribbellaceae; genus Kribbella; species Kribbella koreensis. The sequence goes on along the minus strand of NZ_BAAAHK010000020.1, from coordinate 190,682 downwards.
CTCGGCCTGCGAGTGATCCGTACCAAGCCGGGCGGCGAGGGCTACGCCGCCCAGGTAGGCCTACTGGGCGGTGCGATCCGCACTCTCCTGCTCTGCCTGGTACTTCCGGCCGTCGTCTTCGACAAGGACCACCGCGGCCTGCACGACCTGGCCGCCGGCACGATCGTCGTCCGGCGCTAGCCGAAGCGCTTGGTGAGCAGGATCTGTACGTCGTCGAGGTAGCCGGCCCGGAAGCCCGCCTCGGAGTACGCGAGGTAGAACTCCCACATCCGGCGGAAGGTCGCGTCGAAGCCGAGGTCGGCGATGGCCGGCCAGTGCTCGATGAAGCGGTTGCGCCAGATCCGGAGGGTGCGGGCGTAGTCCATGCCCATGTGCCGCAGCACCTCGGTCTGCAGGCCGGTGTGCTGGGCGGTCACCTGCTCGATCACGTCGACGGACGGGATCAGGCCGCCGGGGAAGATGTACTTCTGCACCCAGGTGAAGGTGTTGCGGGTGGCGAGCATCCGGTCGTGCGGCATCACGATCGCCTGGATGACGGCCTTGCCCCCCGGCGCCAGCCGCCGCTCGATCGCGTCGAAGTACACCGGCCAGTACTTCTCGCCGACCGCCTCGATCATCTCCACGCTCAGGACCGCGTCGAAGACACCGATCTGGTCGCGGTAGTCACGCAACGCGACCTGGACCCGGTCGCTCACCCCGGCGTCGGCGATCCGGCGCTGGGCGAGCAGCGCCTGCTGCGAGGCGATCGTGATGGCCGTCACCCAGGCGCCGCGCTGGGCCGCGCGGATCGCCAGGCTCGCCCAGCCGCAGCCGATGTCGAGCACCCGCGATCCCGAGACCACGCCGGCCGCGTCGAGGATCGCGTCGAGCTTGCGCAGCTGGGCGTTGGACAGTTCGTCGTGCGACGCCGTCGCCAGGTCCGACTCGGGTTGCTGATCGAACAGCGCCGCGGAGTACGTCAGTGACGGATCGAGGAACTCGCTGAACATCGCGTTGCTCAGGTCGTAGTGGCGGCTGATGTTCTCCCGCGCGCCGGCCCGGTCGTTCTCCTGATCGGACGGCTGCGACCGGGTCACCAGCCAGCGCAGCGACTGCGCCCACTTCGGCAGCAGGTGGCGGTCCTGTTCGGAGCTGAACCGCTGCGCGAACGGCAGCAGCAGATCGGCCAGGTCGGTGCCAGGCTCCGGGTCCCAGTCGCCGGCCAGGTACGCCTCGCCGAAACCGGAGCCCGCGTCGTGACCGAGCCGGTCCAGGAACGGGCCCGTACGGTGCACCCGCATCGCCGGGCCACCGAGGCCGTAGCTGCGGTTGTCGAGCGTGATGGTGGCCGGCAGGTCTCGCGCGATGAAGCGCAAGGCGGCGTGCGCGCCGGCCCGGCGTACCGGATTGGAGCGCGGGGCCGCCAGGGACGGCCACGTCTCCACCGCCGGCTCGTGCACAGCGGTGTACAGATCGGTCATCAGCTCTACCCCTGGTTTCTCATCCCGTCCCTGGTCGCACCCTAAGGCCGGTGACCGACCTCAGGGCGCGACACGAGGCACAAGAAAGTCCTCACGCAGGGAAAACGGCGGTGGGGCCTGTTGCGTTACGGTCAGCGGCCCTTCATCGCCTGCCGGGCGCCCTTCATGCTGGTCGGCAGCGGGCCCTTGGGCATCGGCACCTGCGGCCGGACGGCGTCGAGCGCCTTCAGCCGCTGGAGCAGATCGGTGATCTCGGACGGTTGCAGCGCCTGCGGGAGCTTCATCACGTGCTTGGTCAGCTTGCGGATGTCGATCTCGCCCTCGCCCTTGCCGGCGATGATCTGGGTCACCGGCGCACCGCCGGCCACCCGCTGGTGCTTCTTGCCTTCGGCGGCGAGCAGGTTCTTCACCCGGCTGGCCTGGCCCTCGCCGACCAGCACGATGCCGGGCCGGCCGACCACCCGGTGCACGATGTCGGCGTTCTTGGTGACCGCGACGGCCGGCGTCACGTTCCAGCCGCGGCGCAGCGTCTGCAGCGCCGAGGCGGCCGCGCCGGCCTGGCCCTCGATCTGGCTGTACGCCGCCTTCTCGACCCGGCGGCCGAAGATGATGGTGGCGGCCAGGAAGCCGAGCGCGACGCCCAGCGGGATCCAGACCAGCAGCGGGCCGACCAGGATGCCGACCACCACGAACACCGCGACCACGGCCAGGAAGATCCCGGCCAGGATCAGCCCGATCCGTGGGTCGGACTTCTTCGTCAGCTGGTACGCCGACCGGATCTGCTTGAGCCGGCCGGTCTTCTCTTCTGGCGCGTCGTTCTTGGCCATCTCTACCTTTGTCCGTGGTTTCTGCGGTCGGTTCTAAGCATCCTGGGTGGCGGAGGTCATCCGCGACTCCACAGCCTGACGGTACAGCCGACCGGCCCGGTACGACGAACGCACGAGCGGACCCGACATGACTCCGGCGAAGCCGATCTCCTCGGCCTCCTCCTGCATCTCGACGAACTCCTCCGGGCGGACCCAGCGCTCGACCGGGTGGTGCCGCACCGAGGGGCGCAGGTACTGCGTGATGGTGATGATCTCGCAGCCGGCGTCGTGCAGGTCGGTCAGCGCCTGGCTGACCTCCTCACGGGTCTCGCCCATGCCGAGGATCAGGTTGGACTTGGTGACGAGACCGAAGTCGCGGGCCTGGGTGATCACGTCGAGCGACCGCTCGTAGCGGAAGCCCGGCCGGATCCGGCGGAAGATCCGCGGCACCGTCTCGACGTTGTGCGCGAACACCTCCGGGCGGGACGAGAACACCTCGGCCAGCTGCTCCGGTACGGCGTTGAAGTCCGGCGCGAGCATCTCGACGCCGGTCCCGGGGTTGAGCGCGTGGATCTGGCGGATGGTCTCGGCGTACAGCCAGGCGCCGCCGTCGGGCAGGTCGTCGCGGGCGACACCGGTCACGGTCGCGTAGCGCAGGCCCATCTTCACGACGGACTCGGCGACCCGGCGCGGCTCGTCGCGGTCCAGGTCCAGCGGCTTGCCGGTGTCGATCTGGCAGAAGTCGCAGCGCCGGGTGCACTGGTCGCCACCGATCAGGAAGGTCGCTTCGCGGTCTTCCCAACACTCGAAGATGTTCGGGCAGCCGGCTTCCTGGCAGACCGTGTGGAGCTCTTCGGACTTCACCAGTTTCTGCAGCTTCTGGTACTCCGGGCCCATCTTGGCGCGCGTCTTGATCCACTCGGGTTTGCGCTCGATCGGGGTCTCCGCGTTGCGCACTTCGAGCCTGAGCAGCTTCCGTCCTTCTGGGGCGATCGTCACGCCCACCAGAGTACGCGGCGCTCCGACACGCCCGGCGGCCCCACCCGTAGGCTGGGCAACCATGTCCACCTCGCAGCCGCAGCAGCCGGTACTGCGCTCCGCCACGGCGGAGACGTCGCAGCCCGCCGAGCCGCTGCCGACCGCTGCGCCGGCTGTGACGAATACCACCGAGTGGCGGCGACCCGGTCCCACCCGGCGTCAGCTGCGGCAGGACGTGTTCCTCGGGCTCGGGATGGCCCTGGCCGCTGTCATCGGGACCGATCTGGCCCGCAGTACCTCCGGCATCCCGGTCGACATGGGCTTCGGGGGAGTCGGGGCGTACGTCCTGAGCGCGGCCGTCGCGTTGCCGCTCTGCCTGCGCCGGCGCTACCCACTGTCGGTGCTGGTCGTCGTCTCGGTGCTGTTCTTCGTCAACGGCGAGTGGAACACGTTCGCCTTCGTCGGCAACCTGGTCACCCAGGCGACCCAGTTCATGGCGATCTACGCGGCCGTCGCGTGGGCGCGGGACCGGCGCCGGATGAAGCTGACGATGGTCGTCGTCTTCGTGGGCATGTTCGGCTGGCTCGGCTGGGGCTTCGTCAAGGCGCTGAACGACGACTCGATCAAGGGCCCGGGCGGCGGCATGCTCTCGCCGTACGTGTCCTTCGTCCTGCTGAACTTCGCGCTGAACGTCCTTTACTTCTTCGGCGCGTACTTCTGGGGCCGGACCGCGTGGGGCGTCGCCCGGCAGCGGCATGAGCTGGAGCAGCAGGCCGAGGAACTGGCCACCCAGCAGCAGGCTAACGCGCGCCGGGCGGTGATCGACGAGCGGCTGCGGATCTCGCGGGAGCTGCACGATGTGGTCGCGCACCACATCAGCAGCATCGGCGTACAGGCCGGGGGAGCCCGCCGGGTGATGGACTCCGATCCGGATGCGGCCAAGAACGCGTTGAGCGTGATCGAGAACTCCAGCCGGACCGCGGTCAACGAGATGCGTCAGTTGCTGGGGATGCTCCGGGCCGCCGATCCGGACCTGGACGACGATCTCGGTGTACCGGCTGGGAAGGCTCCGCAGGCGGGTGCTGATCGGTTGCCCGCACTGGTGTCGACGGCGAACGGGGAGGGGTTGTCGGTCGGGTTCCATCAGATCGGGCAGCCGGTGACGTTGCCGGAGACCGTCTCGGTGTCGGTGTACCGGATCGCGCAGGAGGCGCTGACGAACGTTCGCCGGCACTCGACCGCCCGGAGCGCACACGTGACGCTGCGCTATCTCGCCGACACCGCGGTCGAGGTCGAGGTGATCGACGACGGCCGCCCGAAGCACGCGCCGGTCGGCAGCCGGCTCGGCCACGTCGGCATTCGTGAGAGGGTCAGCCTGCTCGGCGGCGAGAGCGAGATCGGTCCGCGTCCGGTCGGCGGCTTCCGCGTCCGCGCCCGGATCCCGCTGAACCCCACGATCCCTGAGGGAGAACCACAAGCATGAGTGAGGCCGGTACGCCGATGCGCGTCCTGCTCGTCGACGACCAGGACCTGGTCCGGGCGGGCTTCCGGATGATCCTGTCCGTCGAGCCCGGCATCCAGGTGGTGGGCGAGGCCTCCGACGGTGAGAAGGCGGTCGAGCTGGCCCTCGAGCTGCGCCCCGACGTCGTCCTGATGGACGTCCAGATGCCCGGCCTCGACGGCATCGCCGCGACCCAGCGAATCGTCACCGCCGACGCCGGCAAGGTGATCATCCTGACCACCTTCGACCGCGACGACTACCTCTTCGAGTCGCTCGGCGCAGGCGCCAGCGGCTTCTTGTTGAAGAACACCGCCCCCGAAGACCTCGTCGAAGCCATCCAGGTAGTCCACTCCGGCCACGCCCTGCTGGCCCCCGAGGTCACCCGCCGAGTCATCAAACGCTTCACCGGCGGCGGCGAACGCGTCTACCGCCCCGACCTCGTCGCCGACCTCACCGAACGCGAACGCGAGGTCCTAGGCCTCATCGCCCGGGGCCTCACCAACACCGAAATAGCCACCTCCCTCTTCGTGGGCGAAGCCACGGTGAAGACCCACGTCTCCCGAGTCCTGTTGAAGCTAGGCCTCCGCGACCGAGTCCAAGCAGTCGTCTTCGCCTACGAATGCGGCCTCGTCGTACCGGGCGACGAGCACTGAGCCTTCAGACCGGCGTGGCGGCGGCCCACAGCTTCTCCGCCTCGCCCAGGAACTGGTCGAAGCCGGCATCGCCGGGGATCAGCAGGAACTTCGGCTCGCCATCGGCCTGGAAGGTGTAGTACTCGACGAACAGTCCGGACAAGTCGCCGCGATTCTCGGTGGGTACGTCCACGGCGACGATTCCGGATGTCAGCAGATACGATGTCAGCCGGACCTCGACCGATCCGGGGGTCTCTGCCGCCAGTTGGCTCAGCAGGCGGAGTGAATGCTCGACCCTGGTGACCACCGACTGCTTGGACCGTTCCGAGTAGAAGCGCTCGGCCGCTCCGTCGGCGGCAGGAGATTCGGGATCGATCAGCAGGACCCGGAGGTGACAGCCCCGCTGGAGCAACTTCTCGAACTCGAGGTAGTTCGAGTTCAGCAAGGTGTTGCGAGTGATGCCGGTGATGAACAGATCCGAGGCCGCCTTGACCGCAGTGATCAGATCGGGCCCGAACGATTCGACGAACTGGGGCCGTGCGATCGACCGCAGCCGCCGGCTCGGGGGCAGCGGCCACGGCGTACCGGCTGCCCAGAGCCGCTCGGCCTGCTGCTCGTAGAAGCTGAACCAGCCGCCGTCGGCCTGCTCGAGGTGCAGGACCGGACCCGGCCCCGAGACGGGTCGGAGCTCGGGGAACTGGACCGTGATGCTGGCTGAGCGGGCGTGCCGGAGCAGGTTCACCCCGATCGGCGGAATGAACTGTGCGACCCGGATCTCCAGCCTGCCGTTGGTGCTGGCCTTGAGCTCGACCAGTTCCTCCAAGGTCGACCTGATCCGCTGGGCCATCAAAGCGGCAGGTCCGGCCGGCCGGAGCAAGGCCGCTTGTCCGACCAGTCCTTCGTCGGTCGGATCGACGAGCAGCACCCGCAGTGACGCGCCCCGGGTCAGTGCGTTGTGGAAGTCGTCGCGGCGACCCTGGATGGTGCGCGCCATCGAGACCCCGATCAGGAGGACGTCATCGGCTTCGGCCCGCCGCCGGACGAGGTCTTCCGGGTAGTTGTGCAGCAGCACGCCGCCGGCTCCAGGCCGGTTCTTGGCGAGCTGCGCGACCAGCCTGCGCGACTTGATCTGGGCGAAGGCCAACGCGGCCAGCAGTGCCAGGATCGCCGCGCTCAGGACGTTCATATCGGCCACATCGACGATGCCGAGCACCGTGAAGACGGCTGCTGCCGCGGTGAGCAGCCAGAGGTCGACGTTGTCGTCGGTCAGTGCACGGTGGGCGGCTCGCAGGAGCGCACGAACTGGCTTCACCTGCCAACCCTAGGGGCGCCAGGTCCGGCAGGGGGAGTTCCCGTGTGTCAGCCCTGCGGGCTGATCGGTCCCCCCTGCGGATGACCCGGGTGATCACACTGCGGGGCGACGTACTGCGGGCGCTGGATGGTTAGCGTGGTGGCTACTCCTGGTGATGGGAGTGGATCGGGTGGATGCCTGGTTCTGGGGGCCGGAGTAGTAGAGGAACGGTGAACGGGATGCTGAGCGTGGCTGGGTTGACCCGGCGGTTCGGTGAGCACCTCGCGCTGGATGACGTGAGCTTCGACGTGCGGCCGGGTCGGATGACTGGGTTCGTCGGGGCGAACGGGGCCGGCAAGACGACGACGATGCGGATCATCCTGGGGGTGCTGGCGCCCACGGGTGGCGCGGTCACCTGGAACGGTCAGCCGTTGTCGGCCGAGGTGCGCCGCGACTTCGGGTACATGCCCGAGGAGCGTGGGCTGTACCCGAAGATGAAGATCCGCGAGCAACTGGGCTTCTTCGGACGGCTGCACGGACTCGGGTCGCGCGCTGACGAGCGGGCCGACAAGCTGCTGTCCCGGCTCGGGCTGGCCGAGCGTGCGGGGGACACCCTGGAGACGCTGTCCCTGGGCAACCAGCAGCGGGTGCAGATCGCTGCGGCGCTGATCCACGAGCCGATCGCGTTGGTGATGGACGAGCCGTTCAGCGGCCTCGACCCGCTGGCGGTCGACGCGATGGTGGACCTGCTGCGCGAAGAGGTCACCCCGGAGGTACCGGTGCTGTTCTCCAGCCATCAGCTGGAGCTAGTAGAGCGGCTGTGTGACGACCTGGTGGTGCTGTCCCGGGGCAAGGTGGTTGCCGCTGGCCCCGTTTCCGAATTGGCTGCCGGGCCGACTACGACGTACCGGCTGGTCGTCGGTGGGGACGCGGGGTGGCTGCGGGACGTACCGGGGATCACGGTGCGGGACGTGGCCGGTGCGGCGGCGCTCTTCGACGTCGGGTCCGACGACGACGGGGACCTTGTGCAACAAGTTCTGCAGCAGGCGATGAGTCGTGGGCCGGTACTGGAGTTCGCGCCCGAACGGCAGGCCCTCAGCGACGTCTTCCGGGAGGCGACCCGATGAACAACGACACCCTGCGGCACCCGTGGCAGCTGGTGGCCCAGCGCGAGATCAGTACCAAGCTCCGCGACAAGACCTTCCTCGGCTCGACAGCGTTCATGCTGATCGTCGTGCTGGCCGCGACCATCATCCCGGCGCTGATCTCGGGGATGGGCGGCAAGGACAAGATCGCCGTACTCGACGATTCCGGCGCAAAGATCGTCGCCGTCGCGGACGCGGTCAAGGGCGGCGACAGCTACGAAGCCACCCGTACTACGGACGTCGCGTCGGCCGAGAAGCTGGTCCGGGACGGCGATGTGAAGGCGGCGTTGCTGCCGGGCAAGGACGGGTTCGAAGTACTCGGGAAGCAACGCGTCGACAGCGAGTTGCAGACCAACCTGCGGGAAGCGGCCGTCAACCTCGGGATGGAGGCGAACGCGGGGCGTGTCGGCATGACGCCCGAGCAACTGCGGGCTGGCACCCAGGTGCAGGAGCGGCTGCTCGATCCGGGACCGTTGCCCGAGGTCGTGGCCGGGTTCGTCAACATCGGGCTGGCGCTGATCTTCTACATCACCGCGCTGAGCTTCGGGATGATGATCGCGCAGAGCGTCGTCCAGGAGAAGGAGAGCCGGGTGGTCGAGATCCTGGCCGCCGCGATCCCGATCCGGGCGCTGCTGTGGGGCAAGGTGATCGGCAACACCGTGCTCGCGCTGGGGCAGATCGTGGTGATCGCGGTCGCGTCGCTGATCGGGCTGATGGTGACCGGCCAGGCCGACATCCTCAAGGTGATCGCGCCGGTCGCGGGCTGGTTCGTGGTCTTCTTCGTCCTCGGGTTCGTCGCGCTGGCGGGGCTCTGGGCGGTCGCCGGGTCGCTGGCCACCCGGCAGGAGGATCTCGGCTCGACGACGTTGCCGGGGCAGATGATCCTGATGATTCCGTTCTTCTTCTCCGCTTTCGCCGGCGCCGAGGCCAAGACCGTTGCCTCGTTCATCCCGATCGCCTCGTCGATGTCGATGCCGGGACGGATGCTGACCGAGCACGTGCCGGTGTGGCAGCCGCTGGCCGCGATCGCGATCCTGCTCGTGACGACCGTGCTGATCATCCGGCTCGGGGCCCGCCTGTACGAGCGGACGCTGCTGCAGACCGGGCGGAAACTCGGTTACCGAGAGGCGATCTCGCTGAAGGCGTCCTGACTTATCGTGATAGTCCGGCCGGCGTTACAGAAATTTAGTGGGCTGTGACGAAACCGCAACACGCGGCGACTGTGTACCGGCGCGCTGGGTGGACTACGGTCACAACGCATGAACGTCGAGCTGCGCCACCTGCGGGTGGTGGTCCTGGTGGCAGAAGCGGGGTCCGTCGGCCGGGCCGCCCGCTGGCTGAAGGTGAGCCAGCCGAGCCTGACGGCGCAGCTCAAGCGGATCGAGTCGGCCTTCGGCGGCGAGCTGTTCGAGCGCTCCCGCACCGGCGTCACCCCGACCGCTCTCGGCCGGTACGCCGTGGATCGGGCCCGGGCGATCCTCGTCGACGTGGATCATCTGTCCGCGACGGTGTCGGCGATGACGGCGGTGGAGTCGAGCGCGGTCCGGCTCGGTGGGTTCCCGACGGCGCCGATGTCGGGGATCGCGAGCCGGCTGCGCGATCACGGCGAGATCGAGCAGGTGAGCATCGAGGTCGAGTGGGCCACCAGCGTCTTGTTGCAGCAGCTGGAGAGTGGGCGGCTGGATTTCGCGTTGCTGCGGGAGTTCCCCGGATTCGAACTGCGGTTGCCCAGCGGGGTCGAGGCTTGCACGATCGTTGAGTCGGAGTCGGCTTACGTAGTACTGGCTGCTGATCACCCGTTGGCCGTGGCGACGCGGCATCGTGGGGAGATCGAGCTGGCGAGTCTGGCCGATGAGGAGTGGATCGGGGAGCCGCCGGATGACAGCGGGTTCCATGTGTTGTTCCGGGGAGCTTGTGAGCAGGCGGGGTTCCAGCCGCGGATCGAGCATCACTCGGTGGACACCTCGGTGCTGATGGGGTTTGTGACGAGTGGGCAGGGCGTGGCGTTGATTTCGCCTACGTCGTACCGGATGTTGTCGTCCGATGTCACCACCCGGCCGTTGGTGGGGGATCCGATCCACCGGCGGTTGATGCTTGCCTGGAGCACCGAATCTCCGCGGGCGCAGATGGCGGGGGATGTGTGCCAGATGGCGATCCATGCTTATGACGAAGCGTTCGCCGAGCATGCTCGGTGGGGGCAGCATCAGCGGATGCACGTCGCCTGAAACGTCGAAGAGCCTCCACTTTCGTGGAGGCTCTTCTCTTTGGCTTTGTTGTCAGCTGCGGAACTGGCCCGGGAGCTCCATCCGCTGGGTGGCCTGCTCGGCCGGGTTCTCGAACGCTCCGACGAAGAACTCGCCGGTGTCGTCGACGTCCGGCGGGTCCATCCGCTCGCGGTACTGCTGGCCCATCTCTTCCTTGCGCAACGCGGCCTTGGGCGCCTCGGCCTTGGGTGCCTCGGCCTGGGGCGGCTGGGCTTGCGGAGCCTTCGGCGCTTCCGGCCGTGCAACAGGCATCGGCTGGGTGGCCTCGCCGCCGTCATCGTCCTGCGAACCGCTGCTTTGTGGACTGCCGACCTGAGGCGCGGCGGCAGGAGCGCCACCCGCGACTCGCGGCGCAACAGGCTTGACAGCCTCCGGCTCAGGCACCGGCACCGGAACCGGCTGAGCAACAGTCTCCTCAGCCACCGGCTCCTCCACCGGCACCTGCTGCGTGGCAGCCTCCGCCGGCGCAGACTCTTCCACCGGCACCTGCTGCGTGGCAGCCTCCGCCGCGGGCTCTACCACCGGCACCTGCTGCGTAGGAGCGTTCGCCGGTTCTTCCACAGCCACCTGCTGTGTTGCGGCCTCGGCGGGCTCTTCTACCGGCACCTGCTGCGTTGCAGCCTCTGCCGCGGGTACCTGCTGCGTTGCAGGTTCCTCAGCCGCTACCTGTTGGGTCTCTACCTCGTCCGGCGCTTCTTCGGGCTCCGGGGTGGGGTCTTCGTCGTAGCTGTCGGCAACGGTTTGGTTGCCGGTGGGGACCATCACGGTCTCGTCGGCGTCCGTGGGGACGAGACGTGTCTCGTCGCGATCGTCGTCGTACTCCGTCGGCACCTCGGAGCGGGCGAACTGCGCCGTCTGCTCGTCCGCCTGGTTGCGCGGCCTGAACGGCGTCGGCTCCTCCTCGAACAGGTCGTCGTAGTTGCTGTTCCCGAAGTTGTTCCCGAACCGGTCGTCCGGCTGGTAGTCGCCCCCGGCAACCGGATACGCGCCCACCGGCTGCGGCGGCTGCGGCATCTGCTGCGCCTGCACCGCGGCCTCCTGCTCACGCTGCCGGCGCTCCGCCTCCACCCGCTCGCGGCGGCGCCGCTGCACCGACCGCACGATCGACTGGATCCCGAACACCAGCGAGATCACCGCGAGGATCGGCACCACGCCGTTTCCGGTGTACTGCTTGATCCCGTCGATCATCCCCGACGTCACACCCGGCACGTCGTTGAGGAAGTTCGTCATCCGGTTGGGGATCCAGTGCACGGTGTAGATCATCGCGCCGAAGGTCAGCGCCGCCCCGAGTGCCGCGGCGCCCGAGAAGTACGACACCACGGCCCAGAAGATCAGCGCACCGATGCCGTAGGCAAGCGCCATCTCCTTCGCGTTCAGCTTGATACCGCCGTCCGCCGCGAGGACGCCGAACATGGCCGGCCCGACGAGCGCTACCGCGATGCCAAGGAGGAAGCCGAGAAATTTGGACACATCCCCACCGTAGCGACGTTTACGCTCCGCACAGCGCAGACACTTCGCTCAATCTTTACGCTCCGCCCCGACGGGCCGTACGCCGATGGCGCCGCACGACCGATGGCGAGGCGCCGCGGGCAGACGGTGAGGCAGTCCGGCTCGGACGGTGAGGCAGTCCGGATCAGACGGTGAGGCAGTCCGGATCAGACGGTCAGGCCGTACGTGATGCCGGACGGGGCCGGGTCGTCGGAGTGGTCGAGGTCCGGCGTGCGCTCGTACTCCTGCCAGGACAGCAGCACGTCCAGGTGCCGCCGGACGGGCTCGAGCACCTCGGCGATGGACACGTCCCGGCCGAGCTCCTTCGACAGTGTGGTGACGTCGGCGTCGGCGATCCCGCACGGCACGATCCGGTCGAACCAGGTCAGGTCGTTGTCGCAGTTCAGCGCGAATCCGTGCATCGTGACGCTCTGCGCCACCCGGATCCCGATCGCCGCGATCTTCCGCTCCCGCCCGCGCTCATCGGCCGGCACCCAGACACCGCTACGGCCTTTGACCCGCCCGGTCCGTACGCCGAGCTCACCGCAGACCGCGATCAGCGCCTCTTCCAGCCGGCGCACATAGTCCACGACGTACACGTGTGAGGCGAGCTTCACGATCGGATACCCAACCAGCTGGCCGGGCCCGTGCCAGGTGATCTTGCCGCCACGGTCGACGTCGACCACCGGCGTACCGTCGACTGGTCGCTCGTGTGGCTCGGTGCGCTTGCCGGCTGTGTAGACCGGCGGGTGCTCGAGCAGGATGACCGTGTCGGAGCCGGTGCCGTCGGCAACCTGCGCGTGGAGCCGCCGTTGCTCGGCCCAGGCCGTCTCGTAGTCCACCGCGTCGGCGCCGAATCCGGCCTCCACATACTTGATAGCCCTCACGCCTTCGAGTGTAGGCCGCCCGTTCCGCGGCCGTTCGCCGCCATCCACAGGACCCCGGCCGGGCTGGTGGCTGTGGATAACTTCCGGGCCGCCGGCGCCGATCCGGGCACTCTCTTGGGTATGGAATCCGAGGACATCTCCGGCTACGGCTTGCGCCGTGGGCTCGGGTCCGGCTCGGCCGGTACCGTCTGGCTGCTCCGGGACCTGGCCACCGGGCGGCACGCTGTGCTCAAACGCATCCCGAAATCCGCTGTCATGGCGCCGAAGGAGTTCATCGGCGACCTCGACCTCGCCCGCACCATTGACCACCCACACCTCGCCCGCCTGCTCGAGGTCAGAGAGTCCGATCGAGAGTGGCTCCTCTTCAGTCAGTACGTCGCAGCCGGCACGCTCACGTCGCTGCTCGAGCGCCGTGGCGCCCTCTCGCCAGGCGAACTGGTCACCCTGATCAGCCCACTGGCCCAAGGTCTGTCCGCCTTGCACCGAAGCGGTCTCACCCACGGGCACCTGGACCTCAACGACATCATGTTCGACGCCGACGGCCGACCGGTCATCACCGACGTGGGCCTCCGTGCCCTGGCTCCACCCAGCACTCCTGCCGCCGACCTCACAGCCCTGGGCGCCATCGCCCACCAGGCCGGCGGCACCCCCAAAACCTTCCCCGCAGCCCTCTTCACCACCACCGCAGACGTCCTGGCCCAGCAAACCCTCCACCGAGCCACCCCACTCCCCATCTCCCTCAACTTCACCCAGGAGGCCGAGCCCACCCCAGCCCCACCTTCGCCCGCCATCAGCTTGCGGCGACCTCAGCCTCCAGGCCAAAGACGCGGAGGCTTCCGGCAATCCGCACTGAAGTTCCTGCGCACCAAACGCGCCGCCTACGGGATCCTCGCGGCCTGCGGAGCGGGTGCGCTGACAACCCTTGCCATCGGCTTGGCAGCCGCCGGCGTCCTCGGCCAACCAGCCCCCAACCCCACCGCCGTCGACAAACCCAGCACGCCGCCAGCTCAACCGACACGGGCCACCGAAGGTCAGTGGCTGCAGACCTTGCAGGCTTTGGATGTACGCCGCTCGCACGCGTTCGCCACGCTCGACCCCACCGAGCTGAACTCCGTCTACGTCCCCGGCAGCTCACCCTGGTCCGCCGACCGCGATCTCCTGTCCTCCTACCGAAAGCAGCAACTCCACATCGAAGGACTCCGCCTCCAGATCCATTCCGTGACCGTGGAAACCCAAGGCAAGACAACCGTCGTGCTACGCGTGGTCGACCGCTTCGTCGCAGGCGTGGCAGTCACCCCAGCCGGCCGGCGAACAACCTTCCCACCAGGCAAACCGACAACCCGCCGCGTCACCCTGACGGCAGCCGCCAACACCTGGCGCATCTCCGAGATAGCCGAAGCATGACGCCCCGGAGCCGCAGGGCTGAGGACGTGACGCGGAGGGCGCCGGTCGAGGGCGCCCGGCACGAAGCTGCGTCAGGCGAGGGCGGACGCGAGGGCGGTCTCCGCCGTGGGGTGTTTGAAGGTGTAGGAGGAGGAGAGCAGTGCGTTGGGGAGTGCGCGCTTGCTGCCGATCAGTTCCCAGGCGAACTCGCCGAGGACTGTGGTGAGGACGAACGAGGGGACCGGCACCAGCGTGGGGCGATGCAGCGCGGCACCGAGGGCCTTCGTGAACTCCTGGTTGGTGGTGGGCTCCGGCAGTGTGACGTTCACCGGCCCGGACACCTGGTCGTTCTCGGCGCAGTGCCGAACCGCGCCGAGCCAGTCGGTCAGCGAGACGACCGGGAAGTACTGCTTGCCAGAGCCGAGGCGTCCACCGACGCCCATCCGGAACGGCAACGAGAGCAGCTGAAACGCCGGAGCCGTGCGTTCGAGCACGACGCCCGTACGCAACGCAACCACCCGGCAACCAGCTTCGCGCGCCGGGTCGGCCGCACCTTCCCAGACCCGCACCACGTCGGCGAGGAACCCATCGCCGAGTTCGGACTCTTCGGTCAGGATCTCGTCGCCACAGTCCTTGCCGTAGCCGCCGATACCGCTCTGGGTGATGAACACCGGCGGCCGCTCCAGTTGCGCGGCGGCCTCGGCCAGCGTGGCCGTCGTAGTGACCCGGCTCTCCCGGATCGCGTTCCGGTACTTCGGGGTCCACGGCCGGCCGATGTTCGCGCCGGCCAGGTTGATCAGGACGTCGGCGTTGTCCAGCGCGGAGGGATCGAGCTGTCCTCGCGCGGGATCCCAGCGGACCTCGCTCGGCTGCGACGGCTCACGCCGTACCAGCCGGGTGACCTGGTGGCCGTCGGCCAGCAGGTCCCGCGCCAACGCCTTACCGAGGAAGCCGGACGAACCGGCGAGCACATATTTCACGAGTCACAGCTCCGGCTTCTCGGTGAGGCCGCGGCCGGCCTGACCTTCGTCGATCGGGTCAGGCCGGAGCGGCGGCCAGGCAACTTCCATCTCGTCGGATCAGATCGCGGACGCTACCTGCGTCCGGCCGGATCAGACGTCGAACTGGGCTTCCTCGAGGCGCTGCTTGACCGCGGTCAGGTAGCGGGCCGCGTCGGCGCCGTCGACCAGGCGGTGGTCGTAGGTCAGCGCCAGGTAGACCATCTGCCGGATCGCGATCGTCTCGCCGAGCTCCGGGTGGGTGATGACCACCGGGCGCTTGACGACCGAGCCGGTCCCGAGCATGCCGACCTGCGGCTGGTTCAGGATCGGGGTGTCGAACAGCGCGCCCCGGCTACCGGTGTTGGTGATCGTGAAGGTGCCGCCCGCCATCTCGTCCGGCAGCACCTTGTTGGTGCGGACCCGCGCGGCCAGGTCGGCGATCTTCTTGGCCAGGCCGGCGATGTTCAGGTCACCGGCGTTGTGCACGACCGGGACCATCAGGCCCTTCTCGGCGTCCACGGCGATGCCCAGGTGCTCGGCGGCGTGGTAGGTGACCTCACCGGCCTCGTCGTTGATCGAGGCGTTCAGCTTCGGGTACTGCTTCAGCGCGTCCACCGCGGCGAGCGCGAAGAACGGCAGGAAGGACAGCTTGACGCCCTCGCGGGCCTCGAACTCGGCCTTCTTCGCGTTCCGGAGCTTGGAGATCTCGGTGACGTCGACCTCGACCACGGTGGTCAGCTGCGCCGAGACGTGCAGCGAGTTGACCATGTGGCTGGCGATGGCCTTGCGGATCCGGCTCATCTTCTCGGTCGTACCGCGCAGCGGGCTGATCGGCGCTGCCGTCTTCGCCGCGGCGGCGGAGGCGGGAGTGGCGGCTGCTGCCGGAGCTGCGGCGGCCGCGGCCTTCTGGGCCTCGGCGGCGGCGAGCACGTCCTGCTTACGGATCCGGCCACCGACGCCGGTGCCCTGGACCGCGCCCAGGTCGACCGAGTGCTCAGTCGCCAGCTTGCGGACGAGGGGGGTGACGTAGTTCGGACCCTCTGACGAAGACCCGTTGGACGACGCAGCCGGAGCCGACGGCGCGGCAGCCGGTGCTGCCTGCGGGGCCGGAGCCTGGGCTGCGGGCTGAGCCGGCGGAGCAGCCTGTGCTGCCGGAGCCTGGGCAGGTGCCTGCGGCGCGGGAGCCTGCGTGGTCGGCGCCTGAGCAGCGGGTGCCTGGGCTGCCGGTGCCGCCTGCGGGGCCGGGGCTGCAGCGGGTGCGGCGGCCGGAGCGGCCGGGGCCTGGGCTGCGGGGGCCGGGGCGGACTCGGCGGGGGCGGGTGTTGCCGGGGCGGAGGCGGCTGGGGCTGCGTCGCCGGAGCCGACGATGGCCAGTTCGGCGCCTACCTCGACGGTTTCGTCCTCGGCGACCTTGATCTCCAGCAGCTTGCCGGCGACCGGCGAGGGGATCTCGGTGTCGACCTTGTCGGTGGAGACCTCGAGCAGCGGCTCGTCCACCGCTACGTCATCACCAACCTGCTTCAGCCAGCGCGTGACGGTGCCCTCGGTGACGCTCTCGCCAAGGGCGGGCAGCGTGACCGATGTGCCAGCCGCGGGCGCGGCAGCAGAAGACGAGTTGTCAGCGGCGGCCTGAGCCGGAGCGGCCTCCGCCTGCGGCGCGGCCTCGGCCGGAGCAGCTTGGGCCTGCGGCGCAGCGGCGGCAGGCGCGGCCTCCTGGGCCGGGGCGGCCTGTGCTGCTGGGGCTTCCTGGGCCGGGGCGGCCTCAGCGGGAGCGGCCTCGGCGGCGGGTGCCTGGCCGTTGGAGTCGGGGGCGGGGGATTCGCCGGCGTCGCCGATTACTGCTAGTTCGGCGCCTACCTCTACGGTTTCGTCCTCGGCGGCCTTGATCTCCAGGAGAGTGCCGGCCACGGGGGAGGGGATCTCGGTGTCGACCTTGTCGGTCGAGACCTCCAGCAGGGGCTCGTCGACGGCAACCGTGTCACCGACCTGCTTGAGCCAGCGGGTGACGGTTCCTTCGGTGACGCTCTCCCCGAGGGCCGGCAGGGATACAGAGGTCGGCATGACGGTCGTTGCTCCTTCGTCTATTCGGTTCGAGTTCAGCCTACGGTGCCGCTCGAACCGGCGGGATCTGGGTCAGCCGGACCCGCCGGTAGGAGCAGCCGAAATCTATTCGTGGAAGTGCAAGGGCTTACCGGCGAGCGCCATGTGCGCCTCGCCGAGGGCCTCGTTCTGGGTCGGGTGGGCGTGCACCAGCGGCGCGACGTCGGCGGGGAAGGCCTCCCAGTTGTAGATCAGCTGCGCCTCGCCGATCAGCTCGCCGACCCGGGAGCCGACCATGTGCAGGCCGACCACCGCGCCGTCCTTGGCCCGGACCAGCTTGACGAAGCCCTGGGTCTTCAGGATCTGGCTCTTGCCGTTGCCGCCGAGGTTGTAGTTGAGGATCTCGACCTCGCCGTACTTCGCCTTGGCCTGCTCCTCGGTCAGCCCGACGGAGGCGACCTCGGGCTCGGAGTAGGTGACGCGGGGGATGCCGAGCTCGTCGATCCGGGCCGGGTTCAGCCCGGCCAGGTGCTCGACGACGAAGATGCCCTGCTGGAAGCCGCGGTGCGCGAGCTGCAGGCCGGGCGCGATGTCGCCGACCGCGTAGACGCCCGGCACGCTGGTCTGCAGGTTCTCGTCGACGGTGACGAAGCCGCGGTCGAGCGCGATGCCGACCTCCTCGTACCCGATCCCGGCCGTGTTCGGACCGCGGCCGACCGCGACCAGCAGCACCTCGGCCTCGATCACCTCGCCGCCGGCGACGGTGACCCGGACCCCGTTGTCGTGGGTGTCGACGGACTCGAACGGCGTACCCGTCTTGAAGGCGATCTTGCGCTTGCGGAAGGCCCGCTCGAGTGCCTTGCTGCAGTCGGCGTCCTCGGCCGGTACCAGCCGGGGCAGCGCCTCGACGATCGTCACCTTGGTGCCGAACGAGGTCCACGCGCTGGCGAACTCGACACCGATCACGCCGCCGCCGAGGATCACCGCGGACTCGGGCACCCGGTCCAGCGTCAGCGCGTGCTCACTCGCGATCACCCGGTTGCCGTCGAGCTCCAGCCCGGGCAGCGAGCGGGAGTACGAGCCGGACGCGATGATGACGTTCTTGCCGGTGTACGTCGTGCCGTTGACGGCGACCGTCCGCGGCGAGGTCAGTCGTCCCTCGCCCTCGATCACGGTGATGCCGCGGGACTTGATCTGCCCCTGCAGACCCTTGAACAGCCGGTCGACGACGCCGTCCTTGTACTTGTTCACGCCGCCCATGTCGACGCCCTCGAGCGTCGTCCGGACACCGAACTGCTCACCCTCGCGGGCCGAGTCGGCCACCTCGGCGGCGTGCAGCAGGGCCTTGGTCGGGATACAGCCGCGGTGCAGGCAGGTGCCGCCGAGCTTGTCCTTCTCCACCAGTGCGACCGACATCCCCAGTACTGCGGCGCGCAGCGCGGCGGCATAGCCACCACTACCTCCGCCGAGGATCAACAGGTCGTACGTCGTGCTGCTGTCTGCCGTGTTCGTCACGAGGTTCCTCCGTGGGGCGTCAAGGTCGGCGGGCGGCCCCGGATCGCGGAGTTCCGGCCCGGGCGTCATCTTGTCACCGTCGGCGGTCCGCGTCGCTCCCGGGCCGGATTTGCAGGAATGGTGGACACTAGCTCCCATGAAGTGGTTCGGTCGCCGGCAGAAGCCGGGCACGATGCGCAAGTCGGACAACCCCGACCAAGCGCACCTGCGGGAGTTCGCCCAGACACGGCAGGGTGTCGAGGGGTTCGTCGAGCCGCGGACGGCGGTGACGGACTACACGCTGCTCCTGGTCGCCATCGACGGCGAGTGGACCCGCCGTCGCGTCCCCTCGGTCCAATGGGCCCACCAGTTCGCCAACAAGCTGGGCATCCCCTCCTACGACGCCGCCGTGGTCGGCTACCCGCCCCGCATGCGGGAGTACAACGCCCGGATGAAGAAAAACGGTCTCGCCTGACCGGCACCAGTGCGCAATGGCCGTGGCCGGGCGCATTCTGAGGGCATGTCTGATCGCGAAGAGTTCCTGACCTGGGTCAGGACCGCGCTGTACGAAGCCGAGCTGGCGCTGCACAACGGCGATCCCGCTCCCAGGCGGGCCCTCTGGTCTCGCAACGAGCCCGTCAGCGTCCTGGGGGCCTGGCGCAACGCCCACGGCCAGCAGGAGATCGACGAGCTCTTCACTGCCCTGGGCAAGAGCTTCTCCGACTGCACGTCCTACGCGTTCGAGCTGATGGCCTACGACGTGGTGGGCGACATGGCCTATACGGCCGGCCTCGAGCACACCTCTGCCTCGGTCGACGGACAGCCACGCACCTACACGCTCCGGGCAACCCAGGTGTATCGCCGCGAGGGTGGCGATTGGAAAGTAGCCCACCGCCACGGCGACACTGTGGCCGACTGATCAAGGCGCCGAGTGATCACAGGATCGGGACCCGGGCGCGGACCGTAGCGGGCAGGTCCGTGTCGATCTCGCCCACCAGAAGGCCGGGATCGGCAGCGAGGTGGCTTCGGGTGTGGCCCAGCGGATCGACCAGGGCGCTGCGACCGATGCCTAGCGGGTCTGTGCCTACTGGGGGAGTCCAGGCCTGGTCGCAGGCCAGGAGCCAGGATTGGGCGTCTGATGCTCGGGCGCGAGTCAGCAGGTCCCACTGCTCTTCCTTGGCCGGGCCTGCGCCCCAAGAGGCCGGTACGACGATCAGCTCCGCCCCGGCCCGGCCCAGGTCGGTGAACTGGGCGGCGAAGCGTAGGTCGTAGCAAGTCGCCAGTCCGACCCGGACCCCGTCCACCTCGATCGTCACCAGCTCATTGCCAGGGGCAACCAGGTCGGACTCGCGGGAGCCGAAGGCGTCGTAGAGGTGGATCTTGCGGTACGACGCCTCGACGCCCGGGCCGGTCGCCAGCAGGGTGTTGTGGACCCGCCCGTCGTCGGCAGGCTCGAACAACCCGGCGATCACCACCACGCCCCGGTCCGCCGCGACCTTGCGCAGGCCGGTCGCAAACGGGCCGTCGAGTGGTTCGGCGACAGCGCGCAGGTCGGTGCCGAAGGCGGCCAGGGTGGCCTCGGGGAGGGCAACCAGGGTGGCGCCGGCGTCGGCGGCACGGCGTACTGCTTCGGTGGCGGTGGTTAGATTGGCGGCTGGGTCCGGGCCGGTGCTGATCTGGGCCGCCGCGACGCGCAGGGATGTCATGAACCCTCCAAAGGCTGTATACATTGAGTATGCAATTGAGTGGGGACTCCGGCCGGGACCGTGCCTACCAGTACCTGCGTGGGACCGTGCTGAGCGATCCAGCGGTCTCCGGGACGTTCATCAACGAGCAAGCCGTCGCGACCGAGGTCGGCATCTCCCGTACGCCGGTACGCGAAGCCCTGCTCATGTTGGCCGCCGAGGACCTGGTGCAACTCGTCCCACACCGCGGAGCCTTCGTGGCACCCGTGCCGGGCCGGGAGATCGCCGAGATGATGCAGGCCCGCGGCGTCATCGAGTCTTGGGCCGCGACCACCTGCCTGGCCTCACCCGATGGCGCGCCGGTGGACGCCATGTCCGCGGTGCTCGAGCAGCAGCGGGCCATCGTCGAGGCGGGCGACGCCAAGGGGTTCATTGAGCTCGATAGCCAGTTCCACGCGCTACTGGTCGAGGCGGCCGGCAACACCGTGTTGGGCCGGCTGTACGACAGCCTGCGCGCTCGCCACGTGCTCCTGGGAGTAGTGGCGTTGCAGCGGAGCACTACCAGGCGCCAGGACGTACTGGCCGAGCACCAGGCGATCGTGGACGGTCTGGCCTCCGGCGACCCGGCGAAGGCCGAGGCGGCCATCCTGCGCCACCTCGACACCACCGGCTCCATCCTCATGCAGGGCTGACCGCGGCCGCGGCAACCGGCGCATCCTCGTCCTGCACCGCCCGGCCGAGCCGCAGGCCGACCAGCGTGACGACACAGGCCACCACGATGTACAGCGCGATCACATACCCGGTACCGGTCTTCGCCAGGAAGTAGGTGAAGGCCAGCGGTGCCAGCGCACCCCCGATGATCCCGGCGAACGTGTAAGCGAGCGAGCTACCCGTGTACCGCAGCCGCGCCGTGAACTGCTCCGACACAAACGCCGCCTGCGGCCCGTACATCAGCGAGTGGAACACCAGCCCGATCACCACTCCCGGCAGCACAGTGGCCAGCGAAGACGCCATCGCGAAGAACACCACGCTCCAGATGGCTCCACCGACTGCACCGATCCCATAGATCAACCGCCGCCCATACCGGTCGGAAAGCCAACCAGACAAGGGAATCAGCCCCACCTGGAACGCAGACCCGACCAGTACAGCCGTCACCGCCTCACCGCGACTCATGTCCAGGTTCTTGGTCGCATAGGTCAGCACGAAGACGGCGAACATCGCATAGAGCACGTCCGGCCCCACCCGCGACAGGATCGCCGCGACGAGCCCGCGCGTCTGCGTACGCAGTACCTCCGTAACTGGAGCAGTGGGCCGATCCCCGCGCGCCTCCAGCTCCTTGAACACCGGAGTCTCCTCCAGCTTCGTCCGGATCAGCAGCCCGAAGGCAACCAGTACTGCCGACAACAGGAACGCAACCCGCCAACCCCAGCTCAAGAACTGATCCTCCGACAGCAGCCCCGCCAGTACGGCCAGTACGCCGTTAGCCATCAACGTGCCGAGCGGCGGACCCACCTGAGCGGCAGAGGCCCAGAAGCCCCGCTGCCTGGCCTGGCTGAACTCACTGCTCAGCAGGACCGCGCCACCCCACTCACCACCGACACCTACACCCTGGATGAACCGCAGGAACACCAGCAGGGTCGGCGCAAGTGCCCCGGCCTGCGCATGGGTCGGCAGCAGCCCGATGAAGAAGGTGGCGATGCCGATCAGCAGCAGCGTGGCGACCAGCACCTTCTTGCGGCCGATCACGTCGCCGAGGCGGCCGAAGATGATGCCGCCGAGCGGACGGGCGATGTAGCCGACGGCGTACGTGCCGAAGGCCTGCAGGGTCCCGGTGAGCGGCTCGCTGCCCGGGAAGAACAGGTCGCCGAAGACGAGCGCCGCGGCGGAGCTGTAGACGGCGAAGTCGTACCACTCCAGCGACGTGCCGGACAGGCTCGCCGCGAAGGCTTTGTACAGACTCCGGCGATCACCGGCGACGGAGCCGGTGGGGGCGGTGGGGGTGGACATCGGGGTGGACCTCCTCGCGTCGTTGCTCCATACTTGCTGTATACAACGTGTTCACGCAAGCCCTGACTCGAATTCAGTGGAGGTTCCCGTGCCCCAGACCCTGCGATTCACGCTCCCGGACGGCTCGGAGCGGCAGATCGACGTCCGATATGCGCTCAATGCCGGGTACGCCGGCCGCGACACCCAGCAGGTCCAGCACCACGTCGACGAGCTGGCGGAGCTGGGCGTCCCGGCGCCGAAGCGGATCCCGACCCTCTACCCGCTGTCGGCCAGCCTGGTGAGCCGGCCGGACGTAGTACAGGTGGCGCACGGCAAGACCTCGGGGGAGGCGGAGTGGGCGCTGATCGTGGGCGACGGGCCCGACGACCTGCTGCTGACGGTCGCCTGCGACCACACCGACCGGGCGCTGGAAGTGCACGGGGTCGCCTGGAGCAAGCAGTCAGCACCTGACGTGCTCGGCGACGTGGCCTGGCCACTCGACGCCATCGAGGACGAGCTGGACGAGTTCACCCTGAAGGCCTGGGTGCGTCATGGTGACACCGAGCAGCTCATCCAGGACGGCACGCTCGCGCAGTTGCTGCCGCCGTCGTACTGGGTGGAGCAACTCAAGGACCGCTTGGTGCCGGGCACGGTGGTGCTCAGCGGGACGATCCCGATGATCGCGGGCGTCGACCAGTTCGCCGACGCGTGGCGGGTCGAGCTGACCGACCCACGCGGCCTGACCAGCCGGATCGTCTACTCGGTCGAGCAGCTCGCGGCGGCCTGGGAATGAAGGCCGAGCACGAGTTCTTCCCAGCGGCCGACGTGCCCTGGACGGAAGACGGACCAGGAATCACCCAACGCGTCCTGACCACAGCAGAAGACGGCACCCTGACCAGGATCGCCCGCTGGGCGCCCGGCACCACCACGGGCGACGAGGTGATCAGGCACGAGTACTTCGAGGAGGTCTACCTGCTCGAGGGCTCGCTCACCGACCTGACGCTCGGCAAAACCTTCACCAAGGGCGAGTACGCAGCTCGCCGGCCCGGTATGCCACATGGGCCGTACCGGACCGACGAGGGCTGCACGATGCTGGAGACCCGCTACTAGCTAGCTCGCAGCGGCAGCGAGCTCGACCAGCGTCCGGACCGAGTACCCGGTACCACCGCTGGTCGTGTAACCCGACGACCCACCGTCGTTGAAGGCCGGGCCGGCCACGTCGAGGTGCACCCAGTCGATGCCCTCAGCAACGAAGTCGCCGAGGAAGGCGGCCGCCGCCAGCGCACCGCCCCAGGGCTCGCCGGTGATGTTCGCCAGGTCGGCGATCTTCGAGTGCGAGCGCAGCTTGTCGAGCATCTCGGCCGGGATCGGCAGCGGCCACATCGCCTCACCAGCGGCGACGGCGGCGTCGACGACCCGGTCACGGGCGACGTCGGTGTTGGCGAACGCGCCGGCCACCTTGGTGCCCAGGGCAACGACACACGCGCCGGTCAGGGTGGCGACGTCGACGATCAGGTCGGGCTGGTCCTCGCAGGCGCGGACCAGCGCGTCGCCGAGCACCAGGCGGCCCTCGGCGTCGGTGTTGAGCACCTCGACGGTCTTGCCGCCGTACATGGTGAGGACGTCGGACGGGCGGGCCGCCGAGCCGGACGGCATGTTCTCGGCCATCGCGGCGTACGTGGTCACCTGCACCGGCAGTTCGAGCCGGGCGATCGCGACCGTGGCGGCGATCACGGCGGCGGCGCCGGCCATGTCGGACTTCATGCTGATCATGCCGCTGGCGGTCTTCAGCGAGAGGCCGCCCGAGTCGAAGGTGATGCCCTTGCCGACGAAGGCCAGGTGCGTCACCGGCTTCTTCGGCGTGTAGGTCAGCTTGACCAGCCGCGGCGGGTTGGTGGAGCCCTGGCCGACGCCGAGGATGCCGCCGTACCCACCCTTGGCGAGCGCCTTCTCGTCCAGGACCTCGACCTTGACGCCGTACTCCTTGCCGAGCTTGACCGCGTGCGCGGCGAACTCGGCCGGGTGCAGGTCGGACGGGGGAGTGTTCACCCAGTCGCGGACCTGGTGGACCGCGTCGGCCGTCACCTCGGCCCGCTCGAGGGCTGCCTTGGCGTCGCGGTTGCGGGCCAGGTCGGTCAGCACGATCACGTTGCCGGGGGCTTCGGTGCTCGCCTCGGACTTGTAGGCGTTGAAGGTGTAGCGGCCGATCAGCGCGCCCTCGGCGATCGCCCGGACGCACTCGGCGTCCGGCGTCGGCAGCGAGAAGGCGATCGACTGTCCGGCCTTGGCGGCGCGGACGCCGGTCCCGGCGGCGACCCGCAGATCCTCGGTCTTCAGCGCTCCGTCCGGCGCGGCGCCGAGGCCGACGGCGATCACGATGGCCGACTTGCCCGGCTTCGGGCCGGGGACCTTGGTGACCTCACCTGCCTTGCCGGTGGCGCCGAGGCCGGCCAGCACCTCCACCAGCTTCCCGCCGTACGCGGCGTTCAGCGACTCGGTGCCGGCGGGCAGGGTGACGCCGCCGTCGAGCTTGACCACGCCGATCACCAGGACGTCGGTCTTGACGCCGGCCGGATCGGACTTGCTCAGGGTGATGGTGCTCACGAAATCCTCAGTCCTCCTTGACCGGGTGGCAGGTGCCGGTCGTGACGGTACGTGAATGCTGCCTCCGCATGCTACGCGTCGCGGGGCCGTGATCCGGCTCTCAGGCAGTGATGTCGACCGCATCACCACCGCCGCGCGTCCGGTAAGTTCCGGTCCATGACCGAGTCGCAGGCGTTGAAGAAGTCCCCGTTGCACGAGCGGCACGTCGCCCTCGGCGCCAAGTT
The DNA here is from genome assembly GCF_039525325.1 of Kribbella koreensis. Classification (NCBI taxonomy): domain Bacteria; kingdom Bacillati; phylum Actinomycetota; class Actinomycetes; order Propionibacteriales; family Kribbellaceae; genus Kribbella; species Kribbella koreensis. The sequence goes on along the minus strand of NZ_BAAAHK010000020.1, from coordinate 165,813 downwards.
CGCCGAGTTCGGCGGCTGGGAGATGCCGCTGGAGTACAGCGGCGTCGTCGCCGAGCACACCGCTGTCCGGACCTCCGTCGGGGTCTTCGACGTGAGCCACCTCGGCAAGGCGACGGTCAAGGGCCCGGGCGCCGCGGCGTACGTGAACTCGTGCCTGACCAACGACCTGGGCAAGATCGCCCCCGGCCAGGCGCAGTACACGCTGTGCTGTGCCGAGGACGGCGGCGTGGTCGACGACCTGATCGCCTACCTGCACGCCGACGACGACGTGTTCCTGATCCCGAACGCGGCCAACACCGCCGAGGTCGTACGCCGGCTGGCCGAGCAGGCGCCGGAGGGCGTCGTGGTGACCAACACTCACGACGACTACGCGATCCTGGCCGTCCAGGGCACCGACAGCGACGAGGTGGTCAAGGCGATCGGTCTCCCGACCGGCCACGACTACATGTCCTTTGCGGTAGCTGCGTTCCCTAATGAGCACAGTGCCGGTACGCCGGTAGTCGTCTGCCGCACCGGCTACACCGGTGAGCGCGGCTACGAGCTGGTAGTGCCCAATGAGGCAGCGGTGGCCGTCTTCGACGCGATCCTGAAGGCGGGGGAGCAGTACAACCTCGTACCGGCCGGGCTGGGCGCTCGCGACACGCTCCGGACCGAGATGGGCTACCCGCTGCACGGTCAGGACATCTCGCCGGAGATCACGCCGGTCCAGGCACGCTCGGGCTGGGCCGTGGGCTGGAAGAAGGAGCACTTCTGGGGTGACCAGGCACTGCGCGCAGAGAAGGAGGCCGGACCGGCCAAGATCCTGCGCGGCCTGCGTGCGGTCGGCCGCGGCATCCCGCGGCCTCACATGACGGTCGTCGACCCTGCTGGCACCGCGTTGGGTGAGGTGACGTCCGGCACGTTCTCGCCGACGCTGAAGAAGGGCATCGCCCTGGCGCTGCTCGACGCGGCCGTCAAGGAAGGCGACCAGGTCGCGGTGGACATCCGTGGCCGGCAGGAAGCCTTCGAGGTGGTCAAGCCCCCGTTCGTCACCGTGCACGTCCGCGAGAGCTGAGCCAAGCCCGTACGCCGGCGCCGAACCCCGGTCATCCTGATCCGGGGTTCGACCCGCACCCGTGGTGCCGCAGCACCACGGCAGTGAGCCTGTACTCCGTACGCACTCACGCACCACCCACGCCCTGGCTGCGACGCGGGCGTGAGCAGGCTGGACACCAGCCCGAGCAATGCTGTCACCAGGACCACCGGGTTACTCCGCCACGAGCGCATGAGCGCAGCCTCCGCCAAACCTGTTACCCGGCACCTACCACCGCGTTACCCTGCGCAGGTGGAATACCGCTTGCTGGGTCCGGTGGAGGTCTGGGCGGACGGCCGCAAGGTGGAACTCAAGCGGAGGCAGGAGCGGTTGCTGCTCGCCGTCCTGCTGTTGGAGCCAGGGAAGGCAGTACCGACCGACCGCCTGATCGGCTTGCTGTGGCCTGAGGAGCAGCCGGGTAACCCGAGGCGGGCACTGCAGGTCTATGCGTCCCGGCTGCGCGCAGTACTGACGGATGCAGAGCTAGTGGGCGGTGCCCACGGCTACGCGATCGAAGGGACTGCTGGCCGGACCGATGTCGAGAAGTTCGCGGCACTGGTGGAGCAGGCGCGGGTACTACCGGATCTGCAGCGCCGTCGGGAGGTACTGGTCGAGGCGCTGACGCTTTGGCGCGGACCCGCTCTCGCAGACGTCGCCTCCGAGGACGTACGCCGGCGACTGTGCGCGGCCCTCGACGAGTCTCGGTGGGCTGCCCAAGAGGAATGGCTGAGGACCGAGCTGGCGCTGGGACACCACCAGGAGTTGCTGCCAGAGCTAGCAGAACTCACCAGCGCCGAGCCGACGCGCGAAGGACTGGCGGCGGCGCGCATGCTGGCGCTCTATCGGTCTGGGAGACAGGCCGACGCGCTGGCCGTCTATGCCGACCTGGTGCGTCACCTGAGCGAGGAGTTGGGCGTTGAGCCCGGCCAAGAGGTTCGCCACCTTCAGGTGGCGATGCTCCGGCAGGACGGATCGCTGAGTCTTACCGAGGCGGGTCCGCAGGATCTCCCTGCCGACGACGAGAGCCTCGCTGGTCGCGACGAGCTGCTCGCCGAGCTGTCCGAAGTACTGGCACGCAAGGGGAACGGCGTACCCAACGTGCTGTGTCTCTTTGGTGCCGAAGGGGCCGGCAAGTCGGCGATCGCGGTGCGGCTCGCACATCGGCTCGCTGAGCAGTATCCGGGTGGCCGGCTCTTCGTCCGGCTGCAAGGCGTCGAGGGGGAGCCGCTGCCGACCGCGACCGTCCTTGCGCGGCTCCTGCGGTCGCTGGGGGTGAAGGCCTTCCCCGACTCACTCGAGGAGCGGTCGGCCCTGCTCCGCAGCACCCTGGCCGGACGGGCGGTTCTGCTGGTCTTCGACGACGTCCGGAATGCCGGCCGGCTGCGGCCGCTGATGCCGGCCGAAGGCAGGTGCGCGGTCATTGCCACTTCCCGTGATCCGTTACTGGGTCTGGAAGACGCCATTCACCGCGAGATTGGCTGACCGAAAAGCCATTCGGGGTGAATTCGCCGCGAATAGTGTGACAATTTCAAGACATCTCGCTCCGCAGTCTTCCCGGCACACTCCGTAATAATGTGGCACAGAATGGCCAATGACGGCGCTGTGCCGACGCTTTTCGCGAGGAAGCGGGTGCGGAGCGTAACTATTGGTGGCAAATGTTCCGGTCCGGTACGTCCTCCGGTAACGATTTGTGCACTGGTCACGGAACCCGCTGGTTTTGTCGAGGAAGTGTCGGGCAGGCTAGCGCGCGGCTCCGGACGATCCGGCCTTGTCAAGCGAATTTGACTGCATGGCCCCCCGGAGCAAAGGCTCGGCACGATCTACAGACCGCCGCCGATCCTGTCCCCCCGGATTTCTGGCTGACCAGCTGACGGAGCACGCATGAGTATTGGGTCACCCGACTCGACCGTAGGTGTCGAGGACCACCCGGCGTCGGCCGAGCCGGTGCGCCCGGCGTCGGTGGCGCACGGCAAGTCCCCGACCCGGATCGCGATGGACCGGCTGCGCAAGGACAAGGTCGCGATCGTCTGCGCCTCGCTGGTGGTCTTCTTCATCCTGATCGCGGTGTTCGCGCCGTTGCTGGTCAAGCTCGAGGGCGCCGACGTCGGCACCTTCCACACCGACCTGGTGGACGAGTTCGGCTATCCGACGATCCTGGCGAACGCCGAGCACTGGTTCGGCGTCGAGCCGAAGACCGGCCGGGACAACTTCGCCCGCTGGGTGTACGGCGCGCAGCCGTCGCTGATCGTCGCCTTCGTCGCGACCGTGATCGGCACCATCGTCGGCGTCGTGGCCGGCCTGCTGGCCGGCTTCCTCGGCGGCTGGGTCGACCGGATCATCTCCTGGGTGATCGACTTCGTGCTCAGCCTCCCCTACCTGCTGTTCGCGATCGCGATGGTGCCGATCGTGGAGTCGCTGCGCGGCGGGTCGTTCAACCTCACGCCGGCCGAGCAGTCCTCGACCCGGTTCTACGTGCTGATCTTCGTGCTCTCGTTCTTCGGCTGGGCCGGGCTGGCCCGGATCATCCGCGGCGAGGTGCTGTCGCTGCGCGAGCGCGAGTTCGTGCTGGCCGCGAAGGCGATCGGCGTACCGACCTGGCAGGTCCTGTTCAAGGAGCTGCTGCCGAACCTGGTCGCCCCGATCGTCATCTCGGCCTCGCTGGCGCTGCCGGCCTACGTCACCGCGGAGGCGGGCCTGTCCTTCCTCGGCGTCGGGCTGATCGAGCCCAAGCCGTCGTGGGGCCAGACGATCGCCAACGCCACCAACTGGTTCAAGGCGGACCCGCTCTACCTGTGGCTGCCGGTGCTGGGCATCACCATCCTGGTGCTCGCGCTGGCCCTGCTCGGTGACGCGGTGCGCGACGCCTTCGACCCCAAGACTCGTCGGTAGCCCGGCGTTTGCCCCAGCGGCAGAAAAGGAGAATCACGACAATGCAGTGGAAACGGATCACCGCGGTCTCGGCGACGGTCATGCTGGCCGTGGCGGCCTGCGGCAGCCCGTCGGCGAGCAACAAGCCGGGTAGCGACGCCACCATCGGCGGCGCGCAGGTCAAGGCGACCGACGCGACCGCCAAGGGCCCGGCGCCGGAGATCGAAGGGGCCAAGAAGGGCGGGACGATCTCCATCCTGTCCGACGTCGTCCCCGACAACTTCGACCCGACCGACACCTACTACGTCGACGGCAACCAGATCGAGAAGCTGTACTTCCGGGCACTGACTCAGTACAAGCTGGACGAGAAGACGCAGAAGCCGATCCTGGTCCCCGACCTCGCCGAGGACCTGGGCACCAAGTCGGCCGACGGCCTGACCTGGACGTTCAAGCTGAAGAAGGGCATCAAGTACGACGACGGCACGCCGGTCAAGGCGGTCGACTACGCGTACGCGATCAAGCGGTCCTTCGCCCACGACCTGTTCGACGGCGGCCCGACGTACCAGCTGCAGTTCTTCAAGGACGGCGACAAGTACAAGGGACCGTTCGGCCCGAACGGCCAGAACTACTCCGGTGTCGAGACGCCGGACGACTCGACCCTGGTCATCCACCTGGCCAAGAAGTTCGACGACCTGCCGTTCTACGCGGCGTTCCCGATGTTCACCCCGATCCCGGAGAAGGCCGACACCAAGAAGGAGTACGAGCTCAAGCCGAAGTCGACCGGCCCGTACAAGGTCGCCTCGCTCACCCCGGGCGCGGAGCTGAAGCTGGTCAAGAACACCTTCTGGGACCCGGCGACCGACCCGGTCCGGCACCAGTACGTGGACGGCTTCGACTTCAAGTTCGCCCAGGACCTGGTCAAGGTCCAGCGGCAGATCCTGGCCAGCAGCGGTACCGACGCGAACGCGCTGAACTACACCAACCTGGACGCGTCGCTGCTGAACGAGGTCAAGGACCCGACCCAGATCATCAAGGGTGACTCGCCCTGTGTGATCACCTTCTCGATGGACACCCGCAAGATCCCCTTCGAGGTCCGCAAGCTGATCGCCGAGGCGTACCCGATCGACGACTGGCGCAAGGTCGCCGGCCTGACCCCGGACACCGCCATCCCGGCCTCGACCTACCTGCCGCCGGCCGTCCCGGGCTTCGTGAAGTACGAGCTCCCCGGCCTGACCGGCAAGGGCAAGGGCGCCTCCGACCCGGCCATCGCGCAGAAGGTCAAGGACAAGCTGAAGGAACTGGGCAAGGAGAACTTCGAGCTCAGCTGGTACTACTCCAACGACAACCCGATCACCACCCAGGTGAACGCGCTGCGGACCCAGGTCTTCCAGAAGGCCGGCTTCAAGGTTCGTACCATCGGTGTGCCGTCGGCGAAGATCCGCGCCCTGATCGGCAAGCAGGACGGTCCGGTCAACATCGGCAAGGCGCCGGCCAACTGGTGCTCCGACTGGCCGACCGGCACCAGCTGGTTCCCGGTGCTCTACAAGTCCGACGCCATTGCCCTGGGCAACAGCCAGGGCCAGCTGCAGGACCCGAAGCTGGACGCCGAGATCGATCGCGTCGCCGCGCTCAGCCCGGACGAGCAGCTGAAGGAGTGGAGCAAGGTCGACAAGATGATCATGCAGGACTACCTGCCGTCGGTCCCGCTGTACTACGCGGCCAGCGCCTTCCCGGTCGGGAAGAACATCGGTCACGCGGTCAACGACCCGACCCAGGGCATGCCCGAGTTCACCTCGTTGTACCTGAAGCAGCCCTGATCGGTCCTGCCCCAGGCAGTCGTCTGATCTGAACGAAGGGGTGACGGCCGGACAATCGTCCGGCCGTCACCCCGACCGGTGAGGAGAAACCTCGTGCTCTACTTCGTGGCGCGCAGGCTGGTGAGCGCGCTCAGTGTCGTGCTGGTCACGCTGGTCGCGACCTTCGCGTTGTTCTTCGTCGCCCCGACCGACCCGGCCGCGGCGATCTGTGGTGACCGCAACTGCACCCAGGAGCGGTACAACGACATCAAGGAAAACCTGCACCTGGACAGACCCAAGGTGCAGCAGTTCGCCGAGTACACGGCGGGGATCTTCGCCGGCCGCACCTTCACCACCTCCGGGGTGGTGCAGGACTGCAAGGCGCCCTGTCTGGGTTTCTCCTTCAAGAGCAACCGGCCGGTCACCGAGATGCTGTCCAGCCGGCTGCCGGTGACGGTCTCGCTGGTGCTCGGGTACGCCGTGATCGTGCTGACGGTCGGCGTCACGATCGGCTCGATGGCGGCCAAACGGCGCGGTACCACCGCTGACCGGGTCCTGATGAGCAGCACCCTGGTGCTCAGCTCGATCCCGTACTACATCGTCGCGCTGATGCTGTCGCTCTACCTGACCGTGCTCTACCCGATCCTGCCCCGAGGCGGCTACGTGCCGTTGACGGAGAACCCGGCCAAGTGGTTCACCGGGTTGCTGACGCCCTGGCTCGTGCTCGGCATCTACAGCTGTACGCAGTACGCCCGGTACTCGCGCGGCTCGATGGTGGAGACGCTCAGCGAGGACTACATCCGGACGGCGCGGGCCAAGGGCCTGTCCGATCGGGTGGTCACCTACAAGCACGCGTTGCGCTCGGGCCTGATCCCGGTCGTCACGATCTTCGGTCTGGACATCGCCACCAGCCTCGCGGGCGCGATCTTCACCGAGCGGATCTTCGACCTGCCCGGACTGGGCAACCTGGTCCTGGAGAGCCTGAAGAACTACGACCTGCCGGTCATCATGGGCACCGTCCTGATCTCGTCGGTGATCCTGGTCGCGATGAACTTCCTGGTCGATGTGGCCTACAGCGTGATCGACCCGAGAGTGAGGCTGGCGTGACGACGCAGGACATCCCCCGTAATCCTTCCGTCGCGACCCGCGAGCGTCGCTCGGGCCTGACGCCGAGCGGTGAGACCCCGTACCTCGAGGTGAAGGAGCTGACGGTCAGGTTCCCGACCGCCGACGGTCTGGTCAGCGCCGTGAACGGGCTCAGTTACGCCGTACCGCTGGGCCGGACGCTCGCGATCGTGGGCGAGTCCGGGTCCGGCAAGTCGGTGTCCAGCATGGCCGTGATGGGTCTGCACGACCCGAAGCGGACCCAGATCACCGGCTCGATCAAGCTGGGCGGCGACGAGCTCGTCGGGCTGCCGGAGTCGGAGCTGATGAAGGTCCGCGGCGACGCGGTGGCGATGGTCTTCCAGGACCCGCAGTCGTCGCTGCACCCGCTCTACACGATCGGCGCGCAGATCAGCGAGGCGTACCGGGTGCACCACAAGGTGTCCAAGGACGTCGCGAAGAAGCGGGCCCTGGAGATGCTCGACCTGGTCGGCATCCCGAACCCGATCCGCCGGTTCAAGCAGTACCCGCACGAGTTCTCCGGCGGTATGCGGCAGCGCGCGATGATCGCGATGGGACTCGTCAACGACCCGAAGCTGGTGATCGCCGACGAGCCGACCACCGCGCTCGACGTCACCGTGCAGGCCCAGATCCTGGACCTGCTGAACACCCTGCAGAAGGAGTTCGGCTCGGCGATCGTGCTGATCACGCACGACCTGGGCGTGGTGGCCGAGATGGCCGACGACGTCCTGGTGATGTACGCCGGCCGCTGCGTCGAGTACGGCACGGCCGAGGACGTCCTGGCCCGGCCGCGGATGCCCTACACCTGGGGTCTGCTGGAGTCGATCCCGACCGTCTCGGCGGCCAACGAGAAGCTGCGCCCGATCAAGGGTCTGCCGCCGTCGCTGCTGGCGCTGCCGGACGGCTGTTCGTTCAACCCGCGCTGTCCCTACAAGGACCGGGTCAAGGGCGAACGTTGTACCACCGACCTGCCCGAGCTGCTTCCGGTCGACGGTGCCGGCGCGCACACGTCCCGTTGCCACCTGCACGACAAGGCCTCGATCTACGAGGCCGAGGTCGCGCCGAGACTGGGCTGAGGAGAGAGATGAGCGACACGATGCGTCCGGTGGACGCCACCACCAGCCCACTGCTGCAGGTCCGCGACCTCAAGATGCACTTCCCGATCAAGGAGGCCGCGGGGCTCGGCCGGACCAAGAAGGTGGTCCAGGCCGTCGACGGCGTGAGCTTCGACCTGAAGCCGGGGCAGAGCCTCGGCCTGGTCGGCGAGTCCGGCTGCGGCAAGTCCACGACGGGCCGGATGATCACCCGGCTGCTGACCCCGACGGCCGGCCAGATTCTGTTCAAGGGCACGGACATCGCCCGGATGAAGGAGAAGCAGCTGCGCCCGTTCCGGCGCCAGCTGCAGATCGTCTTCCAGGACCCGTACAGCTCGCTGAACCCGCGGCAGACGGTCAGCAACATCCTGACCACGCCGCTGCGCGTGCACAACCTGGTCCCCAGGGGCCAGGAGCTGCAGCGCGTGCAGGAGCTGCTGGAGCGGGTCGGGCTGAACCCCGAGCACCACAACCGGTACCCGAACGAGTTCTCCGGTGGCCAGCGCCAGCGGATCGGGATCGCCCGGGCGCTCGCGGTGGAGCCCGAGGTGATCATCGCCGACGAGCCGGTCTCCGCGCTGGATGTGTCGATCCAGGCGCAGGTGATGAACCTGATGGAGGACCTGCGCCGCGATCTGGGCATCGCCTTCGTCTTCATAGCGCACGACCTCGGCGTGGTTCGGCACTTCTGTGACGAGGTCGCGGTGATGTACCTCGGCAAGATCGTCGAGCAGGGCCCGCGGGACCAGATCTACAACGCGCCGCAGCACCCCTACACGCAGGCGTTGCTGTCGGCCGCTCCCGACCTGGGCACCATCCGCGGCACCCCGCCGAAGGAGCGGATCCGGCTGGTCGGTGACGTGCCGTCGCCGATCGACCCGCCGAGCGGTTGCCGGTTCCGGACCCGCTGCTGGAAGGCCGAGGACATCTGCGCCACCCAGGAGCCGCTGCTGATCGGCAAGCCGAAGTCCGGCCCCGGCCACGCCGCCGCGTGCCACTTCGCCGAACCGAAGATCGACCTGACCGCAGCCACCGCGTAGTTATCCACAGAGAACGCCCTGCCGACAGCACTTTGTCTGCAGGGCGTTCTACTGTTCGTGCATGGACTTCCGTTTGCTGGGGGAGATCGAAGCGGCCGGGCAGGCAGCGCCGCTGCGCCGGCAGGAGCGGTCGTTGCTCGCCATTTTGTTGCTGAGGGCAAATGAGTCGGTGCCGCTCGCGGAGCTGGTCGACCTGCTCTGGCCGGACGATCCGCCGGCCGACGCGCGCGGATCGTTGCAGGTCTATCTCTCCCGCCTGCGCAAGGCGCTGCCCGGCATCACGATCACCAGCAGCACCGCTGGGTACGCCGTACAGGTCGACCCCGAGTCGATCGATGTCGAGCGTTTCCGTCGCCAACTGGCATCTGCGCGCACCGAATCAGATCCCGTACTCCGGGCCGACGGCCTGCGCCGGGCGCTCGACCTCTGGCGTGGTGAGCCGCTGGCTGACCTGATGCCGCAGGCAACCCGTGATCGCTTGAGCGCAGGTCTTGTCGAGGAGCATGCGGCGGCCGTCGAGGACCGGCTGGATGCGGACCTGCTGGCCGGTCGGCATGAGCAGGTCGAGGGGGAGCTGGCCGACCTGGTCCGCGCGCACCCGCAACGCGAGCGGTTGATGGCGGCCTGGATGACGGCGCTCTACCGCTCCGGCCGTAAAGCTGAGGCGTTGCAGGCGTACAAGGACTTGGCGGAGCGGCTGGCAGAGGAGTTCGGACTGGACCCTGCTCCGGCCTTGCGCAGGCTCCACCTGGCCATCCTGCGCGACGATCCGGGTTTGCGTGCCGTCGCGGCCAAGCGGGCCGAGGGCACCGTGCCGCGGGAGTTGCCGGTGGACATCTCGCTGCTGGTCGGCCGCGACGACCTGCTGGCCGATGCGGTCCGGGTGCTGACCCAGGTAGCACCGTCCCACCTGGCCGGCGCGACCGGCGCCGCAGACTCGGCCGGTGCGGGTGGCATGGGCGGCGCGGGCGACGGTCGTGGTCGGGTGGCGGTCTACTGCCTCTGGGGTGGCGCCGGTGTCGGGAAATCGGCGGCCGGGACGCGGATCGGTCATCTGGTGGCTGAGTCGTTCCCCGACGGGCAGCTCTTCGCGCGGCTGCAAGACGTCCGGGGGGAGGCCGTGTCTGCTCACGCACTGCTCGGGCGGATGCTGCGCGCGCTCGGAGTCCAGCCCGGCGCGGTACCGGCCTCGGCTGCCGACCGTGCGGAGATGTTCCGCCAGCGAACCGAGAGCCTGGCGATTCTCCTGGTGCTGGACGATGCGCTGGATGCCGGGATCGTCGCTCAACTGCTGCCGACTGGTCCACGCTGTGCCGTGCTGGTCACCTCCCGCAAACCGTTGCCGGAGCTGACCGAGGCAGTGCACCGCCAGGTCACCCCGCTGGACGGCCCGACGAGCCAAGCCCTGCTGACGCGGCTGATCGGGCGAACGCTACGCGATCTTCCGACCCTCGACTCGGTGGCCGAGCAGTGTGTCGGTCTGCCCTTGGCGCTGCGCATCATCGGCTCACGGTTGGCGTTGTCGGGCGACGATGCGCTCCAGTCGATCGCCCAGGCCCTGGTCGACGACGACCAGCGCCTCGACTCGATGGTGGCCGGCGACCTCGCAGTACGGACCAGCCTCGGGCGCACGTTGAAGCTTGCCGACCCCCAAGCCCGGCAACTCCTGGAGCGCTTGTCTCTCGTGGGCATCACCGAGTTCCCGTCCTGGGTCGCTGCTCCGCTACTGGACAGCGATGAGGTGACCGGCGGCAACACCTTCGGCCGCCTGGTCGACCTCGGTCTGGTCGAGCTCGTCACCGGGCAGCGTTACAAGATGCACGACCTGGTCCGCGCCTACGCGGCCGAACAACTCGCACTCGCGGGCGATCGCGACGAACCACTCGGGAGGTACCTGCAGGCCGTACTACGGCTGGCAGGTCTCGTGGACAACCGCCTCCCGCATGGCCTCACCGTTGCGGCACGGTTGGTGGTGCCGGACCGGCCGCTGCTACCGGCGGCGGAATCCGACGCGATCGCCGCGCCGGCCGCCTGGATGGACGACAGCTGGCCATTGATCCGGGCAGCCGTGTTCGCTGGTCTCCAATCGGGCCACCCGGTCGAGGCGGCCGAGCTTGCCCTGCGGCTGAACGGCTATTGCGTGATCGAGGCACTCGACGATCTCCGGGCCGAAGTGCTGTCGGCGGCCAGAGAGGTGGTCAAGGAGTCCGGGCCGCTGGAGCTCTACGTCCGGTTGGCGTTCGGCCTGCTCCCGGCGCTGGTGCTGTCCCCGGCTGATCGCCTGGCCGCAGGTGAGGAACTGCTGGAGCTGTCCGAGCAACTCGGCTCCACCGAGCTCCAGGTGCGGTCGATGTTGCACATCAGCATCGGCGCCAACCTGAGCGCGGACCTCGATCGGGCGCACGAGGTGATGACCAAGGCCCTCGAGCTGACCGAGCAACCGGACGGGCCGGCGGACCTGCGCGTCTTCGTCTTGCAGCAACTGTCGGTCATCGCGGCCGAGCGGCTGGACTTCGAGGCCGGCGCGGGCTGGGCCCGCGAGCTGCACGCGATCGCCCCACCTGGGACGATCAGCGAGGGTGACGGGTTGTTCCTGCTCGGCGAGAACGAGATCGAGCTGGGTCGGTACGACGACGCGATGGCGACCCTCACCCGCGCCGCCGACATCTATCAGACCGTCGGCAACGACTTCACTGTCTTCCGGGTGAAGACCATGATGGCGATGGTGGCCAGCCGGACCGGTGACACGCGGCTCGCCCGTGAGTTGCTCGACCAGGCGATCGACTGGGACCGGCGTCGGCCCGGCACCAATCTGATGGAGCTGGTCGAGCTGATCGAGGCCGATCTCGCGATGGCACTCGGTGACGTCGAGGGAAGCCGGCGGACCAGACTGCGACTGATGGAGCAGGCCCGGGCAAGTGGCCAGGCGACGCTCCAGCAACAGATCCAGCGCATCCTGGACACCGACCCCAGAGATCCGGCCAACCAGGGCTGAGTCAGGCGTGTTCGCCGTGCCGGAGCACTTCGCGTTCTTGAGCGAAACGGACGGATTCGAAGGCGACCAGACCGATCAGCAGGACGGCCAGTACGGCGAGCTGGCCGAGCGCGGGCACGTGGGCGATCAGCGGCAGGGCGACGACGCAGAGTGCGGCGGTGATCAGCCGGCTGATGCCCAGGCGGCGGGTGGTGCGCCACTTGAAGCCGACGTGGCCGAGCAGGTAGAGCACGACGCCGAAGAACAGCGCGTACAGGCCGATGCCCTTCAGCGGGTCGTCGAGATGGTGGTGCTCGGTGTCGCCGACGTACTCGAGGACCTTCTTCAGGCCCAGCGCGAGCAGCACGATGCCGGCCACCATCGGGAAGTGCAGGAAGGTGTAGGCGTCGCGGGCGAGCCTCGGCCGGCTCTCGATCGGCTCGTTGGCCAGCGCCCGCTCGCCGTAGTGGACGGTCGCGTCGAAGTAGATCCACCACAGCGCCGCCGCGACGGTCAGGCCGAGGACCGACGCGACCAGGATCGGCCAGGAGATCGGCAGGTCGGTGACGCCGACGCCGATCGCGACGATCGACTCGCCGAGCGCGATGATGACGATCAGCCCGTGCCGTTCGGCGAAGTGAGCGGCCGACCGCAGTCGCCAGCCGCGGGCGTCGACCAGGTAGGTGCCGCCGTAGTCGGCAGCCAGCGCTGCCGCCCAGATCAGAGTCTGCGTGGTGCCGTGGAACTGGGATGCCACCAGCAGCAGCGCCGTAGCGGTCATCATCGCCGGGGCGAAGCGGAGCAGCGTCCGGCGCAGCACCCGGTCGCCGTCCGCGATCAGCCAGAACAGCCACAGGTGCATGGCCCGGAAGACGAAGTACGCGACCGCGATCACCACTGGGCCGGGCAGCCCGCCGGGCAGGTCGTGGAAGGCTTCCGGGATGGCCAGCGCGATCACGAACATCGCCGCCATCGCGGCCAGCATCACGCCACGGACCGAGCCCTCGTCGGCCTTGACCAGGTTGCACACCCAGGAGAACCCGATCCAGCTCCACCAGAGCAGACCGGTCAGCAGGACACCCCGGATCACCCCGCCCAGGTCAGGTCGTGCGCCATCAAGGCGGTGATCTGGGTCAGCGCGAAGACGAAGACCAGATCGAAGAACAGCTCCAGCGTGGTGACCGACTGGTCCTCCGAGGTGGCCTCGGTCTTGATCGGCGTCCTGCGTGTCGTCATGTCGCACATTCTGCACACGAAAGGGCCCGTGGTGGTTGCCACGCGCCCCCGGATCACGGATGCCGGACCCCGGTGTTGAGCAGGATCGCCCCCAGCGTCGTCCAGAGCAGCCCCCAGACGGCGATCGCGGTGAAGTGCGGTACGTCGCCCAGCGCGGCCCCGGCCGGGACGGTCGCGAGCGGCCAGACCCCGGCGGCCAGTAGCGCGAACCGGCGGCCGTCCGGCCAGATCCGGGTCCGCAGCACGGCCACCCCGGCGACGATCAGCGCGACCGCGGTCAGCACCATGAAGACGCTGAAGAACGGAAGTGCCCGCTGGTCATCGGCGATCGCGTAGAAGTGCGCGAGCCCGAACAGGACCGCGGTGACCACGGCGACAGTGAAGGCCGGGCTGGCCACCTCGGTGATCGCTGCCCGGCTGGAGCTGACGGCCAAGACGGTGAACAACAACCTGTCGACGATCTTCGGCAAGCTCGGCGTCGGCAACCGGACCGAGGCGGCGCTGCTGGCCAGACGCTTCGGGCTGGGGGATCGAGGCGTTATCGGAAGGCGATAACGCCTCTTTCGCTGCGCTGCACGGGATCGGCACCATCGGACGACTGATCCCCGAAGAGCAGGGAAGTGGCCACGGTGAAAGCTGTCAGAGTCCATGAATACGGGAAACCTCCGACCCTCGACGACATCCCCGATCCCACCGTGCAAGGACCGCTCGACGTGATCGTGAAGGTCGATGCGGCGGGCGTCTGCCGGACCGATCTGCACATCATCGAAGGGCAGTGGCAGGACAAGTCGGGGGTCGGGCTGCCCTACGTGATCGGCCACGAGAACGCCGGCACGATCGTCGAGCTCGGCCAGGCGGTGACCGGCGTGAGCGTCGGCGACAAGGTGATCCTCCACCCGCTGGTGACGTGTGGACTCTGCCGCGCCTGCCGGGCCGGCGACGACGTGCACTGCCGCAACTCCGAGTTCCCCGGGATCAACCGGGACGGCGGGATGGCGGAGTACCTGCGGACCTCGATCCGTTCGGTCGTGAAGCTGAATGACGGGTTGGCGCCGGCCGATGTGGCGGCATTGGCCGACGCGGGGCTTACGGCGTACCACGCGGTCCGGAAGGCGGTGCCGCTGGTGCATCCGGGCGATCGGATCGTGATGATCGGCGCCGGGGGACTGGGGCACATCGGCCTGCAGTGCCTGGTCGCGATGACATCGGCCCGGGTCACGGTGGTCGACCGGTCGGCCGAAGTACTGGAGAAGGCGTCGAAGCTCGGCGCGCACGACACGGTACTGAGCGACGGCGACCAGGTGGCGGCGATCCTCGACCAGACCGGTGGCGAGGGCGCGCAGGTGGTGCTCGACTTCGTCGGCGAGCACGGGACCGAGGCCGACGGGGTCGCGATGACGCGCAACTCGGGCTCGTACTTCGTGATCGGGTACGGCGGCAAGGTCGACGTACCGACGATCGACATCATCTCCCGCGAGATCAACGTGATCGGCAACCTGGTCGGCTCGTACAACGACCTGGACGACCTGATGACGCTGGCTGCGCAGGGCCGGGTGAAGTTGGCGACCAAGCAGTACTCGCTGACCGAAGCGCTGACCGCGCTCGACGATCTCGACGGCGGCCGGGTGCCCGGCGGCCGCGCCATCCTGACGAGCTGAAGGAGCTTCTCCATGTACAGCAAGGACGGCAACGACTACTTCATCGTCGACAGCCACGTGCACGCGTGGGACGCGACGCCGGCCAATCAGGCCAACCGGTACGGCGAGGGTTTCATCAACTGCTTCTACGACTATCACCGCAACCTGTCGCCGGCCGACAAGGTGTGGACGCTGGAGGAGTTCCACAAGCAGTCGGAGGAGCGGATCATCAAGGATCTGTTCACCGACGGGTACGTCGATCGCGCGATCTTCCAGCCGACGTACCTGACCGACTTCTACGTGAACGGCTTCAACACGACCGACCAGGACGGCGCGATCGCGGAGAAGCACCCGGACAAGTTCATCGTCAACGGCGCCTGGGATCCGCGCGACGGCGAGGCCGGGCTGGACAAGCTCGCCGAGCTGGCCGAGCGGTGGGACCTGCAGGGCGTGAAGCTCTACACGGCCGAGTGGAAGGGCGACTCCAAGGGGTGGAAGCTGACCGATCCCTGGTCGTACCGGTACCTCGAGAAGTGTGTCGAGCTGGGGATCCGCAACATCCATATCCACAAGGGGCCGACGATCTATCCGCTCAACCGCGATGCGTTCGACGTGGCCGATGTGGATGATGTCGCCTCGGCCTTTCCCGGGCTCAACTTCATCGTCGAGCATGTCGGGTTGCCGCGGCTCGAGGATTTCTGCTGGATCGCGACGCAGGAGCCCAATGTGTACGGCGGGCTGGCGGTGGCGATGCCGTTCATCCACAGCCGGCCGAAGTACTTCGCGCAGATCCTGGGGGAGTTGCTGTATTGGATCGGGCCGGACCGGATCACCTTCGCCAGCGACTACGCGATCTGGACGCCGGCCTGGCTGATCGAACGGTTCGTGGATTTCCAGTATCCGGCTGAGCTGACCGAATACCCCGAGCTCACCGTTGAGGTGAAGAAGAAGATCCTTGGTCTCAATGCGGCGAAGCTGTACGGGATCGACATACCTGCTGAACTGCGGCTGCCCGAGTCGGCTGACGGCGCTATCGGCTCCGACCCGGTCTCGGTCGTCTGATGGGCGTCGATGTGGACGGTGGACCGAAGGTCCGGCCGGACGGCGTGGACGACGCGATCTGGGCGGCGCTCGGTACGGTCCGGGATCCCGAGCTGGACTCGCCGATCACCGAGCTCGGCTTCGTCTCGGCGGTGCTGCCCAAGCCGGCCGTGCTGACCGTGGAGCTGCGGTTGCCGACGTACTTCTGTGCGCCGAACTTCGCCTATCTGATGGTCGCCGACGCGTATGACGCGGTCGCGGCCGTGCCTGGTGTGCGCAACCTCGTGATCCGCCTGCTCGACCACTTCGCCTCCGACGAGATCAACGCGGGGGTCGCGGGCGGGCGTGGTTTCGCCGGCTCGTTCCCCGGGCTGGCCGACGACGAGTTGGAGGAACTACGCCTCACCTTCCAGCACAAGGCCCACCGCGCCTGCCAGGAGCAAGTCGCCTCGCACCTGGTCAAACAAGGGTGGTCCGTATCTGACCTAGCCGCCGCCACTCTCGGCGACGCCAGCCCCGGGCAAGACCTCGAGCGTCTGACCCGCCGCCGCAACGACCTCAACCTTCCGTCCGGCCCCGACGCTCCGCTGCTGCTCCACGACGACGGCACGCCCATCACCCAACTCGACCTCCCACTCCAACTCCGGATGGCCAAAACCACCCGGATCAGCATCGAAGGCAACTCCGGTCTCTGCCGAGGCCTGCTCAGCGTCCGCTACAACCTCCCCCGCCCCGCCGACGTCGACCAACTGACCACCGGCTGAGCCCGGCCGGGCTTGTCTCAAGTTGAGACGGGGGCGGCTTCGGGGTGGGGTTCGGGGCAGGGTGTCAGCGTGAAGACTTCGACCTCCGACCTCGACCCCGCCGTGGGCGGGGGAGGAGCCGCGCCCGGCGGGTCGGCTCCGCAGAGGCGGTACGGGCCGACAGCGCGCGGAATTGCGTCAGCCTCAGCAGGCCGGCCGGCTTCGGGGACTGTGCAATCTGTCTCCCGGGCTCTGCGGGCGATGGAGTTTGTTGCTGCTAGCAAGGATGGGGTGACGGCGAAGGAGATCGCTGCTCATCTGGAGTTGGCAGTGCCTTCGGCGTACCACCTGTTGGCGACGTTGACGGAGTCCGGGTATCTGGTGCATCTCGCGCAGGACCATCGGTATGGGCTGGGCTACAGGGTGCGGCTGCTCGAGCAAGGGCTGGAGCGGCAACTTGAGGTGCGGCCGTTGATCGCGGCTGCTGTGCGCCGGTTGCATCTGGAGGCCGACGCGGCGGCGTACTACGCGGTCTACCGCGAGGTGAACGTGGTGGTCGCCCACGTCGTCGACTCGGAGCGCCGGCCGCGCGTCCAGCTGCTCGACATCGGCTTTCACGAGGCGGCGCACGCGACCGCCTTCGGCAAGGTGATGCTTGCCGCGATGACCCCGGAGGATCGCGCCGCCTACCTCGACCGCGTCGGCCTGCGACAGTGCACAGCCAAGACCCTGACGGACCGCACCCAGCTGGAAGGCCACTTGGAGCAGGTCCGGCTGTCCGGCGTCGCGCTCGAGATCGGCGAGTTCCAGGACGGCCTGACCTGTCTGGCCGCGCCGGTCAGATCGAGCGCGGGCGCAGTACTGGCCTCGGTTGCGATCTCCCTACCCTCAGCCGACTTCGCCGCCCGCCGCTGGCCCGTCGAACACGCAGTACGCCGAGGCGCCCTGCTCGCCACCCGAGCGGTGAACTCCCGCTAGTACGGGCAAAGAGAAACGGATCGCCACCCCGGGCGGGGAGTGGCGATCCGTTCGTTGGAACGGCGGGCTGCTACCGAGGCAGGGGTCAGGTAGCAGCCCACCGGGCTTATGCGCGGCCGTGCGCCTGACGGCTGCGGCGGCTCAGGGAGTCGATCGTGACGGCGATCAGCAGGACGCCGGCGGTCACCATGTAGCGAACGCTGGAGTCCAGGCTGAGCAGCGCCAGACCGTTGTTGATCGACATGATCACCAGCGCGCCGAGCAGGGCGGAGTACGCCGAACCGCGGCCGCCGAAGAGGCTGGTACCACCGATGACGGCCGCGGCGATCGCGTTCAGGTTGGTGTCCGCGCCACCGCTGCTCTGGTTCACCGCGATCAGCCGGGCAGCGCCCAGGATGCCGCCGACGGCAGCGAAGGTGGAGCAGGCCGCGAAGACCGACAGGTAGATGAACCGGACGTTGATACCGGCGCGGCGGGCCGCCTCGACGTTTCCACCGACAGCCAGCACGGACCGGCCCCAGCGGGTCTGCCGGACCATGAAGTCGGTCGCCACCACCAGAGCGATGAAGAGCAGGAACATGTACGAGACACCACGGTCGCCGTTCAGCACGATCACCGGAATGAACAGGACGAGCGCCAGCGCGACCGCCTTGATCACGATCATCGAGGTCGGCGCGGCGGACAGCCCGGCCTTCGCCCGGGCGCTGCGGGTGCGCAGCCGGCTGACGACGTACAGGGCGACGACGACCACGACCAGGCCGTAGGCGACCGCCGGCGGCAGGAAATCTTGGGTCGCGAACTTCACGATGCCCGAGTCGAACGGGATGTTCAGCGTGCCTTCCTTGCCCAGCACCAGCAGTTGCAGGCCGAGGAAGCCGAGCAGACCGGCCAGCGTGATCACGAAGCTCGGTACGCCGAATCTCGTGAAGAGCGCGCCGTAGAACAACCCGATCGCCAGGCCGATCAGCGCACCGACCACCAGTGACAACACCAGCGGCCAGCCCTTGTTGACGAAGGTCACGCCGAGGACGGCGGCGGCCAGTCCGCTGACCGAGCCGATCGACAGGTCGATCTCGCCCAGCAGCAGGACCAGAACGATGCCCAGGGCAAGCACTCCGACCGAGGTGGTCTGCAGGGTCAGGTTGACCAGGTTGCGGCTGGTCAGGAAGGAGCTGTTGGAGATCTGGAAGACCGCCCAGATGATGATCAGGCCGACCACGACCGGGACCGAGCCCAGGTCGCCGGAGCGCAGCCGCGAGGTGAAGGCGGACACCGCGCCGCTGATGCCGTGGCTGGCGATCAGGCGCTCGTCCTGCAGATCGGCGGGCAGCGCGGCCGCGTCGTGCGTCTCGGGCACGGCGTCCTGCACGGGAGCCGGCGATCCGTCGACCGGGGTGCTCATGATGCGGAGCCTTCCTGCTGGGTCCGGCGCGCCGCGCGCTCGGAGACTGCGTTGTCCGTGGCGCCGGTGATTGCGGCGATGATGTCCTGGGACTTCGTCTCGGCGACGTCGAAGACCCCATTGTTGCGGCCCAGGCGCAGTACCGCGACCCGGTCCGCGACGGCCATCACGTCGGCCATGTTGTGGCTGATCAGGATCACGGCGAGGCCGCGCTCGCGGAGCCGCTCGACCAGGTTCAGTACTTCGGCCGTCTGGGCCACACCCAGTGCGGCCGTGGGCTCGTCCAGCATCACGACCTTGGGCTGGCCGAGCAGGCTGCGGGCGATCGCGACCGTCTGGCGCTGACCGCCGGACAGGCTGGCGACCGGGATCCGGACGCTGGGGATCTTGGCGGACAGCTGGCGGAGCAGTTCCCAGGAGGAGCGTTCCATCTCGACCTCGTCGAGCACCTTGCCGTTGCGCAGCTCGCGACCGAGGTACAGGTTCGCGACCACGTCGAGGTTGTCGCACAGGGCCAGGTCCTGGAACACGGTGGCGATGCCGAGCTGCTGTGCCTCGGCCGGGCTGTGCACCCGTACCTCCCGCCCGTCGAACACCATGGTGCCGTCGTCGGCGGTGTAGACGCCGGCGATGGTCTTCACCAGCGTCGACTTGCCGGCGCCGTTGTCGCCGACCAGGGCGAGCACTTCACCAGCGCGCACGTCCAGCTCGATGTTCTTCAGAGCCTGCACGGCGCCGAAGCGCTTGGAGACACCCCGAAGCGCCAGCACCGTGCCGGCGGCCGTGACAGGGGTGGGTGTGACAGTCATCGATCAGCCTCCTGAGGGCTATCTATCCGGCTTCGGCCCGGGTGGGCATCTGGGTGCCCACCCGGACCTCGGCTCTGCTTGATGCCGGCCCGGGGGCGGGCCGGCATCGGGTGCGGCCGGGAGTTACTTGAGGCCGGCGGCAGTGCAGGCCGCGGCGAACGACGCGGTGCAGATGTCGGAGACCTTGTAGATGCCGTCCTTCACCACAGTGTCGTTGATGTTGGCCTTGGTGACGGCGATCGGGTCGAGAATCGTGGCCGGAACACCCTTGAAGTCACCGGTCGACTCGGCCTTGCCACCGTTCGCGAGGGCGACAGCGGCCTTGGCGGCGGCGGTGGCCTGCGGCTTGACGGCCTTGTAGATGGTCATCAGCTGGTCGCCGGAGACGATCCGCTGGATCGCGGCGAGCTCGGAGTCCTGACCGGTGACCGGCGGCAGCGGCTTCACGCCACCACCCTTGAGGGCCGCGATAGCGCCACCAGCGGTACCGTCGTTTGCGGCGTACACGCCGACCAGGCCGGACTTGATCGCGCTCAGCTGGCCTTCCATCCACGACTGGGCCTTGTCCGGGCTCCAGTCCGGGGTGTCGAACTCAGCGGCGATCTTGAAGCCGGAGCTGTCGAGCACGCTGTGCGCGCCCTTCTTGAAGTCGGCCGCGTTCGGGTCGGTCGGCGAGCCGTTGATCTCGGCGATGTTGCCCGAGGTCTTGCCTGCCGCCTTGAGCGCGTCGACCAGGGTCTGGGCCTGCAGCTTGCCGACGGCCTCGTTCTCGAACGAGACGTAGTAGTTCGCGCCCTCGATGAACCGGTCGTAGGCGATCACCGGGACGTTCTGCGCCTTCGCGGAGGCGACGACGCCGGCGGCGGCCTTGCCGTCGACCGGGTCGAGCACGAGGACCTTGGCGCCCTGGGTCAGCGCGGCCTCGGCCTGGGTCTGCTGCTTCGCGGCGTCCTGGTCGGCGTTGCTGTAGATCAGCTCACAGCTCGCGCACTCGGCCTTGAGGGCCTCGGTGAACAGCGGGCGGTCGAGCGCCTCGTAGCGAGTCGTCTTCGACTCGGGCAGCAGCAGGGCGATCTTGCCGCCCTTGCTGTCACCGCCGCCCGCGGTGTCGGACTTGTCGTCCGACCCACAGGCCACCAGTGAGAGGGCAAGGGCCGATACGGCGATGCCGAGGCCGACAAGACGGGTTGGTGAGACGGACATAGAGCGACTCCTTGACGTGAGGGCCCGAGTAGGCCTGAGCAGAGTCAAGACCCAGAAGCAGCTTGACGTCAAGGCTTGAATTCAAGAAATAGACATATCGTTGTTACACGGTTGTCTCTAGCGCTCGGGCCGTCCGGGAGTGGCTCAGCACCGACGCCAACTGAATGGCACCGAGCACATCCGCATCGTCACCGAGCTCGGCCGGCCGGAGTTCGACGGTGGCGGCGGCGCTCGGGATGGCGCACCGGTCGAGGGCCTCCCGAAGGGGCAGCATGATCAGGTCGCCGGCCTCGGCCATCTTGCCGCCGACCACGATCACCTCGGGGTTGAACAGGTTCACCAGGCCCGCGATCGCGACTCCCACGCGGCGGCCCGCGTCCTCGATCACCCGTCGGCAGCCGAGATCACCGGCCAGGGCGCGGGTGACGATGTCGCGCAGCCGGAGCGCTCCGTGGGAGGCCTGCAGGCTGGCGAGCAGGGCGCGCGAGCCGACGAAGGTGTCGAGACAGCCGCGGTTGCCGCAGCGGCAGATCGGGCCGTTCTCGTCGATGGTGAGGTGGCCGATCTCGCCCGCAGTACCGGCTGAGCCACGGAAGACCTCGCCGCCGAGCACGATGCCGGCGCCTACGCCGTATGAGAACTTGATGTAGCAGCCGTGTTTCACGCCGCGCAACGCGCCTTCGCGGAGTTCACCGAGGGCGGCCAGGTTGGCGGTGTTGTCGAGCGCGACCGGGGCGCGCAGGTGGCCGGCCATCGCCTCGGCGACGTTGACGCCGCGCCAGCCGGGCAGGACGGCGTCGGAGCCCGCCTCGCCGCTGACCGAGTCGACCGGCGCGGGCAGGCCGAAGCCGATCGCGCCGATGTCCTCGACGCTGGCGTTGACCGTCTCGCAGAGGTCGGCGAGCAGGCGGGCGGCGCGCTCCATGCCGTCGTCGGCGACGTGGTCGGCCTGGAGTGGCATCAGTTGCTGGGCGAGGATCTCGCGGCTCTCGGAGGCGATCGCAACCCGGACGTCGCGCTCACCGAAGGCGACGCCGGCCAGCAGGGCGCCGCCGGACGCCAGGGAGACCAGTACTGCGCGGCGTCCGTTGCGGATGCTGCGGGACAGGCCGACCATGCCGGCGGCGTCGAGCTCCTTGACCATGTTCGACACGGTCGCGGCGGACAACCCGGAGGCCGCGGCGATCTCGACCTGGGTGAGCGGCCCGTGCTGCCGGACAACCCCCAGGACGCGCTCGCGGTTGGCTTCGCGCAGCGAAGCCTGCGAGCCAGGCGCTGGGCGGGTTGCGTTCATTACATAAAGATAACGGATCGCGGGCAGTTCGTTCCGAAACTGCCGTAATGGAATCTCCGGGTAACCGTCACGTGTCCTCACCGTTACGCGTAGTGCTGCCCGCCTCTAGGCCCGAAAGGACACTAATGCACCAAAGGCCCGTCCGCCGCCACCCTCCCCCACCAGCGGACCGCCATCACCCCTGACAAGCCGGCGGGACCTTGAACAGCATCCGGTGGCCGAGGACAACTCATGCACTGTCCGAGCTCACCGGCTCCTGTTCAAGCCCACCGGATGCTGTCCGAGGCCGCCGGGTCCTGTCCGAGCCCGCTGGATGCTGTCCGAGCCCGCCGGGTTCTGTCCGAGTCCACTGGATGCTGTCCGAGGCCGCCGGGTCCTGTTCAAGGCCGCTGGTTTGGGGAAGTGGGGAGCTTGAACACCAAGTGGTGGGTGGAGACAAGTCATGTCTTGTCCGAGCCCGCTGGTTGGTGTTCAAGGTCGCTGCTGGTGGTGGGCGAGGTCGCCGGATGGCGTTCGGTTGTGTGGCTGGGAGGGGGGATCAGCTGGTGAAGGCGAGGATGAGCAGTGTCACGGGCACCGCCAGCTCGACGGTCGCCCCGAGGGTGTCACCCGTGATCCCCCCGAGAGATTTCCCCGTACGCCGGGTAGCGGCGAAGCTCAGCAAGACGGCCGCCAGCACCGCGACGCCTGCTCCGATGATGGTGAGCTGGAGCGTGGAGAGGTTGAGCCACTGCGCTAGCCGGGTGTTGCCGGGGACGGTGCTGTGGGGCTGGTTGCTGAAGATGCGCAGGGTCTCCATGGCCCGGCTGCCGCTGAAGTCGACCAACGAGCCCTCGTCGGACAGGTCGCTGTAGGAGAACCAGCCGCGGACAGTGGAGCGGGAGGCTAGCCAGCCGAGGGTGGCGGCGCCGGCGAGGCTGACGAGGGTGAGGAGCGCGGCGGCGTACGGGCGGACTGTGCCGGCGACCATGGCGCCGAGGCCGTCGGGCCGGGCGGACGGGACCGAGGTGCGGCAGGACCAGGGGAGGGTCAGGCGGCTCGCGACGCCGGCGATCAGCAGTGATTGCCAGCCGAAGCCGTTCTGCACACATGCCTGCAGTGCGGCGACATCGATCAGCAGCACCGCAGCGATCGACACCACCCCGAACGGCCCGATGTCGCTCTGCTTCATGATCCGGAGCTTGGTCTCGCGATCCCGCCGGCTCCCGAACCCGTCAGCACTGTCCGCCAACCCATCCAGATGCAGCGCCCCCGACAGGACCATCAAGACGATGACCCCCAGCACCGCCGCCAGTAACGACGCATCAGGCTTCACCCGATCGACCGCATAAACCACCAGCCCAGCGATCCCACCCAGCACCAGCCCCACCACCGGAGCCCACACCATCGCCCGCCCAGCCACCCGCCGGTCGACCTTCCCCGGCGCCCCCACCGGCAAAACCGACAAGGTCCCGAACGCCAGCTTCAACCCATCAACCATCAAGCGGCCCTCCCAGCCGACCCACAAACCATCCGAGCGTGCTCCCAGCCGTGCCGAGCGTGCTGCCGACCTCTGACCGTGGACTCGGCCGGGCTCCGGCCATCTGGCCTGAGTTCCGGCCGCTGGTCAGAGGGCGACGGTACGGCCTGCTACGCACCACAGGACCGTCTCCGAGCGTCTGGCGAGGGTAGCGTTCACGCGGCCCATCAGGTCGCGGTAGAGGCGGGTGCCTGCGTCGGCCGGTACCACGCCGGAGCCGACTTCGTTGCTGACAGCAACCACCGGTCTGGTGGTCGCCGACCAGGCGTCGGCCAGTTGCTCGATCCGTTTCTCGACCTCGGCAACCCGGCTGGGGTCGGTCCAGACCTCGCACTCGTCCATCACCCGCGCGAGCCAGAGTGTGAAGCAGTCGATCAGCAACGGCGGCCCGGCTGACTCCAGCAACGGCACCAGCTCGATGGTCTCGACCAGCCCCCACGACGCGGGCCGCCGAGACCGGTGCAACGCAATCCGCTCAGCCCACTCCCGATCAGCAGACCCGTCGCCACCCGTGGCGACATAAAC
This sequence comes from Kribbella koreensis, assembly GCF_039525325.1. Classification (NCBI taxonomy): domain Bacteria; kingdom Bacillati; phylum Actinomycetota; class Actinomycetes; order Propionibacteriales; family Kribbellaceae; genus Kribbella; species Kribbella koreensis. The sequence continues at coordinate 141,457 of NZ_BAAAHK010000020.1, read as the reverse complement.
CGTGTCCGGCTGGTCGGCGAGCAAGCGCTCCGCCTCGGTCGACTTGCCCGACCGCGCCCCGCCAAGCACCAAGGTCCGCGACCCCCCGGCTCGAGCCGGGCGCACCTCCGTCGCGCCCGTCTGCACCGAGGCGCCTTGCGGCACGCCGGGCTGGTCCGAGTCCGAAGTCAGGTCCGCCTGCGGAGGTGGAGCTGTCCACGACAACTGCTCGCCGGTGGGCGTCAGTACGTCGTAGCGGAGGCCGGTGGGGGTTCTGGTCGTCGTCACCTCGTAGCCGGCTGCGGCGACGGCGCCGTTGGTGCCTAGGTGGAGTACGCCGTCTACGACCGCGCCGTCGGGGCCGGTGAGGAGTTCAGCCATTGGGGGTCCTCTCGAAGACGACGGGGACGTCGAAGGCGGCCTTGCGGGCGGTGCGGCGGAAGGCGTTGAGGATAGGGCGGCCTAGGACGAGGACCAGGACGGCACAGAGGATGCCGCGGGGGATGTCCCAGCCGAGGGAGGTGGCGACGACGAAGAGGCCGTAGCGGTGCAGGTTGTCGGCCAGGGAGTCGCCGGGGATGAAGGAGAAGTCGCTGCCGAAGGTGGCATACGGCCAGAACCAGAGGTTCATCACCAAGCCATAGAGAACTCCAGAGACCAGCGAGTACGCCGCCAGCAGCAGCAACTCCAGCCGCCCACCCACCCGCGGCAGCAACCCCGCCAGGCACCCCACCCACGCACAGGCGAACATCTGGAACGGCATCCACGGCCCGACCCCGCCACTGACCAGCGCCCCCGCCAGCAACGACACCGCCCCGAGTACGAACCCGAACCCAGCCCCGAACGCCCGCCCCGCCAAGATCAACAAGAAGAACCCAGGCTCAAGCCCCGCAGTCCCCGGCCCGAGCGCCCGCAACGCAGCCCCCACCGCCGCGAGCATGCCCAGCAGCGAGATCACCTTCGCGTCGATCCCGTCCTCGGACAGCTCGGCCAGTACGACCGCCACCAACAGAGGCAGCAACAGCACAAAGAGCCAAGGCGCATCAGTCGTATGCCCGATGGCCGACTCCCCGCCCTGCGACGTAGACCAGAGCAGCGGCCAACCAAACGCCAGAATCCCCACGACCGAAGCAAGCACCAGCGTCGCAGTACTGCGCGGCTTGAGCCGGACGAGTCTCACGACGCCTGTTCCAGCGCAGTGGCGACCTCGCCGACAGTCAGGAACGGGAGTGGCGCCAGAATCTTCGCCACCTGCGGAGCAAACGCCGGCGAGCCCGCGATCACCGTCGCGGTCTCGCCATCACTCACCAACTCGCCCTCCGCCAGCACCAGCACCCGCGTAGCGACCTCGGCGACCATCTCCACGTCATGCGTCGACAGCACCACCGCATGCCCAGCCAGTGCCAGCTCCCGCAGGATCTCCACCAGCCGGTGCTTGGCGCCGTAGTCCAATCCACGGGTGGGCTCATCCAGCAACAACAGCGGAGGAGCACCGCACAGTACGACCGCCAGCGCCAAGCAGAGCCGCTGTCCCTCGGACAGGTCCCGCGGATGCAACTGGTCATCGATACCCGGCGCAAGCCGATCCAGTACCGCCCGACAACTCCCGGCCGCCACCCGGAAGTCACTGTCGGCCCCGGCGCACTCGTCAGCCACAGTCGCCGCGTACAGAAGATCAGCCGGCTCCTGCGGCACCAGCCCAACAGCCTTCACCAACCGCGAAGGCTTGGTACGCCGCGGATCCGCCCCAGCCGCCGTAGCGCTCCCAGAGCGCGGCTGCACGAGTCCAACCAGCGCGTTGAGCAACGTCGACTTCCCCGCGCCGTTCCGCCCCATCAGCGCAACGACCTCGCCGGCCTTGATACTCAACGACACCCCACGCAGCGCCGGAGTGCCGCCGTAGGAGACCACAAGGTCCTTGCACGAAGCCAACTCACGTCCCTCGACAGCAACCGGCCTCAGCGGAGCCAGGTTGGTCAGCCGAGAGCGCAGCGCCACAGCAGCCCTACGCGCGTCCCGCACCGACAACGGCAGCGGCGACCAACCAGCAAGCCGGCCAAGCTCGACCACCGGCGGCGCGACCGGCGCAGTGATCATCTGGTCAGCCGGCAGCCCGCTAGACACCGCCCCAGAACCACCAGGCACCTCGATCACCCGGTCCGCGTACTGAATGACCCGTTCGAGCCGATGCTCCGCCATCACGACAGTGACGCCCAGGTCATGCACCAGCCGCTGCAGCGCGGCCAGCACCTCTTCAGCCGCCTGTGGGTCGAGCGCCGACGTCGGCTCGTCCAGGACAAGTACCGCCGGGTGAGAGGTGAGCGCAGCCCCGATAGCCGTCCGCTGCCGCTGCCCGCCAGACAACGAGGTCAACGCCCGGTCCCGTACGTCGGCCAGCCCCAGCAAATCAAGAGTCTCCTCGACCCGCCGCCGCATCACGTCCGGCGCGATCCCGAGCGATTCCATGCTGTAAGCCAGCTCGTCCTCGACCGTGTCGGTCACGAACCCCGCCATCGGGTCCTGCCCGACGATGCCGACCACGTCAGCCAGATCGCGTGGCCGGTACTCGCGAGTGTCCCGCCCGTTCACCAGCACCCGCCCGGCCAGCGTCCCGCCGGTGAAGTGGGGGACCAGCCCGTTGATGGTCCGCAACAGCGTCGACTTGCCCGAGCCGGTCCGCCCGATCACGAGCGCCAGCTCACCCTCCGGAATGGTGAAGCTCACGTCGCGGACCGCAGGCTCGGTGGCACCGTCGTAAGTGACCGTCACCCGGTCGAACTCGATCATGCCGGCACCAGCTCACGTCGTCGGACCAGCGGCGGAGCGGCCACCGCCGGAGCAAGACCGAACAGCAGGCCGATCACCGGCACCAAGGGCACCGGCGGAACGACCAACGGACCCGCCAGCACCAACCCAGGCACTCCGCGAGCAGACGCAACGATCATCACCGCAGCAGCCCCAGCACCCGACAAGCAAACCAGCCACTCGGGCAAAGCCCACGGATCCGGCCGGTACCGAGTACGAGTCACCCGCTGCCGCCCAACAGCCATCGCTCCGACAGCGAGCAGCAACCCGACAGCCAGCGCACCAGCGGCGAGAGGGAACGCCATCGCGTCAGTCAGCAGCGCATAGACGCCCAGGGCGATCCCGAGCAGCCCCAGGAGTACAGCGCCACCAGTGATCCGGCGCTGCCGCCGGGGGACGTGTGCGGTTCGCCCGTAGCCACGGGAGTCCATTGCGGCGGCCAACTCGACCGACCGGTCCAGCGCGCCTTCCAACACCGGCATGGCGGTAGTACGGAAGGAACCGCGGGTACGGCCGCGTAGGCGTCGAGCAGCCCGGATGCGGCGAGCATCGGTGACCAGTTGCGGCGCGAAGGTCAGTGCGACGACGCAGGCGACGCCCATCTCGTACAGGGCACCCGGTAGTGACTTGAGCAGTCTGCGTGGGCTGGCCAGCGCGTTGGCGGCGCCGATGCAGCACAGCATCACGGCGAGCTGGCCGCCGTCGTACAGGGCGGTCAGTACTGCCTCGGCGGTGACCTCGCCGCCGAGCTTCACGCCATTGGCCCAGTCAGGCAAGGGAATCTGCGGCAGGGTGAACAAGAGCGTGTTTCCCTGCGAGCGGGTCGACAGCAGCGCCTGCAGCACCACCCGGACGCCGATGACGACCAGGCCGAGCTTGAGGAACGCCACGTAGCTGTTGGCCCAGGGAGCATCACTGCGACGGGCAGCCACCACGAAGCCGGCTATCACCAGGATGAGGATCAGCAGGACGGGATTGCGGGTCCTGCTGGCGGCCACGGCCAGCCCCAGCGCCCATAGCCACCAGGCCCCCGGGTGCAGTGCTCTGGGGAGGTCGGGACGATTGACAGCGCGCACCTATTGCTTCAGGAACTTCGTGCGGCGGCGGCTGGTGAGATATCCGCCGACGGCGATGAGCAGAATCAGCACGCCACCGGCCCACCCGACCTTGTGGCCCTTTGCGGGCTGAGCGTCAGCCGAGGGCGACGGCGAGGCCGACGGAGCAGGGGCAGCCCCGACGGGGGCGCCGATCTCCAGCTTCACCGGCTCGTCCGTGGCGGGCACAGAGATGTTCTTGACCTGGTCGCCGCAGCCCGTCGCCGGGTAGCCGTCGATCCCGCAGGTAAGACCCTTCTCGATCCGGACCGGCTTCACCGCGGCCAGGATCTTGGCACCGGTCGCCTTGAGGTCGGTGACGACACAGGTGCCGGAGGCCGGGGGAGGAGTCGCGCCGGAGGCCGAGTCGGCCGGAGTACCGGAGTCGATCACCAGGGCGACCCGCTTCTTGCCGGTCTCGGCAGGAGTCGCTCCGCAGATGGCGTTGAAGTCCCCGGCGGCCCGTGGCGTCCGCGGCTTGGCGCCGCCCACGGCGAACCGCCACCCCTCCACAGAGCCATCCGCCGGTACTACCGCCTCGGAGCCCTTCTGGGCGAAGGCCCACTGTCCGCCCGTGTACTGGTAGTAACCCCAGAACCGGTACCCGTCCTCGGCGTGGGCTGTGGTGGTGACCGTGCCCGCGAGTAAGAGGCCGGTCAGCAGGGTGAGGACCAGTCGCTTAGCAATCATGGCCCGGAGCCTATCGCTCGGCTCCGGGCCACTCTGCTACCGCCAGTTACCTACTCCTGGGCCGCCAGGCTCATCGGGCCGTAGACCTCACGGCCGTCCTCGAGCAGGTAGACCTGCCCGACGCCCTTCTCGGCCAGCTCACGCCAGATCTCGCCCAGCCAGCTCTCGGCGTCGCCCTGGGCGGAGAACTCCGCGCCCGTCAGGTCGCCCGGGTCGGCGGTCTCACCGGCAGCGGTCTCGAACCGCCACGTCCAGCTCATCGGCCCGGCCTGGTCTGCGGGGAGTTCTGCGCGGTCTTGGCCGGATCCCGCTCGACGATGCCGCCCAGCGTCTCGTCGATCCGCTTCAGCAGCGCGTCGTCGAGCTTCACCCCGGCCGCCTTCACGTTCTCGGTGACCTGCTCGGGCCGTGAGGCGCCGGTGATCGCCGACGACACGTTCGGGTTCTGCAGCACCCAGGCGATCGCGAGCTGGGACAGCGACAGCCCCGCCTCGGCCGCGAGCGGCTGCAGCTCCTGCACCCGGGTCAGCACGTCGTCGTTCAGGTACCGGCTGATCATGTTCGAGCCGCCCTTGTCGTCGGTCGCCCGCGACCCGGCCGGCAGCTCGGCGCCCGGCTTGTACTTCCCGGTCAGCACGCCCTGCGCGATCGGCGAGAAGACCACCTGGCCGATCCCGAGCTCCTCCGAGGCCGGTACCACCTCGGCCTCGATCGTGCGCCAGAGCATGCTGTACTGCGGCTGGTTGGAGACCAGCGAGATGTGCAGCTCACGAGCCAGCCGGTGGCCCTCCTGCAACTGCTCCGCGGTCCACTCCGAGACCCCGATGTAGAGCGCCTTGCCCGACCGGACGACGTCGGCGAACGCCTCCATCGTCTCCTCGAGCGGGGTCTCCGTGTCGTACCGGTGGGCCTGGTAGACGTCGACGTAGTCGGTCTTCAGCCGCTTCAGCGACGCGTTGATCGACTCGTGGATGTGCTTGCGGGACAGCCCGGCGTCGTTCGGTCCGCCCGGCCCGGTCGGCCAGTACACCTTCGTGAGGATCTCCAGGGACTCGCGCCGCACCCCCTCCAGCGCCTCACCCAGGACCGACTCCGCCTTGGTGTTCGCGTAGACGTCCGCGGTGTCGAACGTGGTGATCCCGGCCTCCAGGGCCGCCGTCACACAGGCCTTCGCCTGCTCGTTCTCCACCTGCGACCCGTGCGTGAGCCAGTTCCCGTACGAGATCTCGCTGACCTTCAAACCGCTGTTTCCGAGATACCGAAAGTCCATGCCTCTGACCCTACTGCGAGAAACTCTTGGACGCGGTGTCGATCCGGCCCGGTCCACCTCGTGTAGGGGATGACCGGTACGACGAGAGCGAGAGGTGAGCGAGATGACGCAGTACCTGCTGGGAGTCATTCATGTGGACGGCGAGTCCGACGAGCACGAGCGTGGCGACGTCGGGAAGCTCAACGAGGAGATGGTGGCCAAGGGCATCTGGGTCTTCGGCGGCGGTCTGGACCCCCGGCCGACCGCGTCGGTGGTCCGCGCCCATCAGGGCGAGGTACTGATCACCGACGGGCCGTTCGTGGAGAGCAAGGAGTACATGGCGGGCTTCTGGGTGATCGAGGTGCCCGACGTGGCGACCGCGCAGGAGTGGGCGGCCCGGGCGAGCAAGGCCTGCGCCCGCCCGATCGAGGTCACCCCCTTCGACGCCTGATCACTCCCCGAACAGGATCGGGGCGTCACCGGGCCGGAGGGCGTGGCGGAAGTAGACGGGGTCGGTGAAGGTGTCCGGTACCTTGCCGAGCCCCTGGATCACGGTGGCGGTGCCGTTCGCGTGGCCGACGGCGTACAGGTAGCCGGACTGGGTGTCCTTGTCGATGCCGAGCAGCAGCGTGCCGTACTGGCCGCACTTCTCGGCGATCAGCGCCTCGAAGCCCTGCCAGGTCGAGCCGCGCACCAACTTGACGACCGGCTTCATCGGCGAGGTCCGAGGGATCCGGATCGTGTAGAGGGCACCGCCCCGGGTGTTGGCCAGGAAGGTTTCGTACGTCGGGGTCTGGCTGATCAGCGCCATCGTCTTCACCGCCGCGAACCCGGTCGCGGACTGCTTGTTGACCCAGAGCCTGGCGGGGTTGGTGTTGTCGTAGTAGTTCTCCCAGCGCGTCAGGGTCCCGTCGGCGCGCAGGGCGTAGTGGGTGGTGAGGTTCGGCGGATCGGGATAGTCCCAGTACCTGCTGGTCTCGAAGAAGGTCATCTCACCCCAGCCGCCGCCCACCCGGGAAAGCGTCTGTCTCGACCGGTCGACCTCGCCCTCCTCCGTGAGGACGTAGCCGGTGTTGTACATGGTCGGGCCCATCACCACGAAGCCCCAGAACACCCCGCCGGTACCGGTGACGTCCGGATCGTTCGCGATCATCGAACTCAGCCGGACCTGGCCGTCTGGGTAGATGTCGGTGAAGGTACGGCCCTCCCGCACCGTTGGTGGCGAGCCGGCCGTGATCCCCCTGGCCGTGTGATCGCCACCGGCGGTCACCGACCCGGGCGCCACAGCGCACGCGGCGGTGGCCGTTGCCTGCCCCGATGCCTGCGTACCCGAGGCCCGCGCGGCCCCGGGGGTGATCGTCAGCACCAGCAACGCGGCGACAGCCGCTGAAATCGGTCGACCGGACATGTCCAGCCCCTCAGGTCGGTACGAAGTAATGCTTCTGCTTACCTCGATGCCTTTCGGGGCTCGAAAGTTACGCGGGCTTCTCGCCGCGGGCCACCATCGGCTTGGGCAGCCGCCAGCGGCGCATCTGCATCGTCCGGCGGACGGCGTAGAAGCCGATGCCCTTGGCCGATTCGTCGGGGAACTTGGCCTTGACCGCGCGCTTCAGCCCGCCGGTGACGATGAACCAGTCGCCCGCGATCGCGACGATCATCAGCAGGAAGAGGATGTTGACCAGGCCCGGCAACCAGGGAAAGGCCCGAGAGAAAACGACCCCGACCAGGGAGATCACCAGGAGCACCGGGAGCGCGAACTCCATCACCGACCAGCGGGCGTCGACGTAGTCGCGGGCGAACCGGCGGACCGGGCCCTTGTCGGCGGCCGGCAGGTACCGGTCGTCGCCGGTCTTCATCGCGTCCTGCATCTTGGCGCGCTCGGTCCGTACCTTCTCCCGCCGGTACGCCGCCGCCTCCTTGCGGTTGCGCGGCTTCTTCAGCGCCGCCTTGCGGGACGCCTCGGCCTCGCGCCGGGTCGGGGTCGGACGCCCCTTGCCCCCGACCTTCGGCTGGGGGGCCGTGGCCTGCGTTTGGGACGATGTCTCAGACTTGGTACGACGGAACACGGGGACTGAACCTCATTCGGGAACTGGCGACGCCGGTCTCGGGGTGGTCCCCGGACCTTTGCACCACTTTATCCGGGCCGGTCCCGATGGTGTGGTGACCCGCAGGGACATAGGGTGGTTGACACGCACGCCGGGTCACCTCCGGCACAGAAGGGGTACGGATATCGATGAGCATCTTCAGGCGGGTCTCGACGATCTTCAAGGCCAAGGCCAACTCGGCCCTGGACAAGGCCGAGGATCCTCGCGAAACCCTTGACTACTCGTACCAGAAGCAGCTCGAGCTGCTGCAGAAGGTGCGCCGGGGTGTGGCCGATGTCGCCACCAGCCGCAAGCGGGTCGAGTTGCAGGCGTCGCAGCTGCAGTCGCAGTCGCAGAAGCTGCAGGACCAGGCCCAGAAGGCGCTCTCGATGGGCCGCGAGGACCTCGCCCGCGAGGCACTGACCCGCAAGTCCGGGCTGCAGGGCCAGATCGACGACCTGACCACCCAGCACGCCCAGCTCCAGGGTGAGGAGGAGAAGCTCACCCTCGCCTCGCAGCGGCTGCAGGCCAAGGTCGAGTCCTTCCGCACCAAGAAGGAGACGATCAAGGCCACCTACACGGCCGCCGAGGCGCAGACCCGGATCAACGAGGCCTTCTCCGGCATCTCCGAGGAGATGAGCGACGTCGGTCTGGCGGTCCAGCGGGCCGAGGACAAGACCCTGCAGATGCAGGCCCGGGCCGGCGCGATCGACGAGCTGCTCGCCTCCGGCGCGCTCGACGACGCCTCCGGCACCGCCAAGGACAGCATCACGCTCGAGCTCGAGCGGATGTCGACCGGTTCGGACGTCGAGTCCGAGCTGGCCGCGCTGAAGGCGCAGCTGGCTCCGGCCGAGGCGCCCAAGCAGATCGCTCAGGACGCGCCCGGCGCGGCCCAGCCCCAGCAGCCGGCTCAGCAGCCAGTGCAGCAGCCGGTCCGACCGCAGGATGGAGACGCGTGATGATCGTCCGGATCATGGGCGAAGGTCAGTACCAGCTGGCCGACGAGAAGCTCGACCAGCTCAACCTGGTCGACACCGACCTGGAGAAGGCCGTCTCGGCCGGAGACGAAGAGGGTTTCAAGGCCGCCTTCGAGGCGCTGCTGGCGTTCGTCCGGGCCGGTGACCGGGTGCCGGACACCGAGCTGCACGACTCCGACGCGATCCTGCCGCCAGGTGACAGCACGCTGGCCGAGATGCGCGAACTGATCAGCGGAGACGGCCTGATCGCAGGCTGACCACGCTGTTCCAGCACCCCTTGCGAACACCGCGGGACCGTCGTCACGGTCCCGCGGTGCTGCGTATGAGGAAGCCCCGAACTCCCGTGCGTAACGCTTCCCAACACTCCGTAGTTACTACTGTCGGACCCGCTTTGCGCGTAGTACCCTCGGTGAACTGCCGTCGACGGGACGGTGTACTTCACGGCGTAACGCAACTGGGTCCACTGGAGATTGTGACAGAGTGTGACTCAAATCGCGGCCGGTTCACCGGGGGGTGACTAAGGGTGACGGATCATGCCGTCATGGGGGAAGCCGCGTCTGAAACAGACGCGACCGTTACTACAGGCCTGTCGTCGACAGGCCTGCCATCAGCGACGTTGCAGACCGCGGTCGTGCCGTCCGAATACTTCGATCGGCGCCGCCCGGTCTGGGTGGTGCCGGACTCGGTGCCGGCGATCGTGCCGCGGTCGGCCCGGCTGACCGAGCCGCAATGGGTGGCGGTCTACCGCTGGGCAGCTCTCGGGGGAGACCTGCTCGCGGCCGTCATCGGTGTCTCGATCGCCCTGCTGACCAGGTTCGGCTATCAGGTCGGCGGCGCCTACCTCGTCTTCGGCAGTTTGCTGCCGCTTGCATGGGTCGCCGCGGTGGCGATGTCGAAGGGCTACGAGCCACGCTTCTTCGGCGCCGGGCCGGACGAGTTCCGCTCCATCCTGCGCTCGGGCGCCGGGCTGACCGCCGTCGTCGCGATCGTCTCCTACGCCACCAAGAGCGAGATCGCCCGCGGCTTCGTCGTACTGGCGATCCCGGCGACCGTCCTGCTGGCGCTACTGCTCAGGTACGGCCTGCGCCGTGACCTCAGCCGGCACCGGTACCGCGGCCGCTGCATGCGCCGGGTGCTGGTCGTCGGCCGCAACGGCCAGGCCTCCACCTTGAGTGAACACCTCGAGAAGCGTCCCTCGGACGGCTTCCGGGTGGTCGCCACCTGTCGCCCGCGTGGCGATGGCAGGCCGCACCGCGAGCACGACGCGCTGCTGCTCGGCCCCGACGAGCTGGACGAGGCGGACATCATGGCTGCCGTCGACCGGCATGCCGTGGACGTCGTGGCCGTCGCCTCGGACCCGGAGCTCGCCGGCCAGTCGCTGCGGCGGCTGTCCTGGGCGCTGGAGCAGAAGGGCGTCGAGCTGATCGTGTCGCCCGGCATCATCGAGGTCGCCGGTCCGCGGATCTCCGTCCGTCCGGTCGCCGGGCTCTCGCTCCTCCACCTGGAGCGCCCGTCGGTCAGCGGTGGACCGCACCTGCTGAAGGGCGTCTTCGACCGGATGCTCGCGCTGATCCTGGTGATCGTGCTGTCGCCGCTACTGCTCGGCCTCGCCGTCGCGGTCCGGCTGAGCAGCAAGGGGCCGGTGCTGTTCAGACAACGCCGGGTCGGCCGCTCGGGCGAAGAGTTCTCGATGCTGAAGTTCCGCAGCATGTTCGTCGACGCCGAGCAGCGGCTGGGTGACCTGCACGCGCTCAGCGACGGCAACGGGATGCTGTTCAAGATGCGCGACGACCCGCGCGTCACCAGCCTCGGCCGGATCCTGCGCCGGTTCTCGCTGGACGAGCTGCCGCAGCTGATCAACGTGCTGCGCGGCGAGATGTCGCTGGTCGGCCCACGCCCGCCGCTGCCGCAGGAGGTCGCCCTGTACGCCGCGGACGACACCCGCCGGATGCTGGTGAAGCCGGGGCTGACAGGTTTGTGGCAGGTCAGCGGCCGCAGCGACCTGTCCTGGGAAGAGTCGGTCGTGCTCGACCTGCGCTACGTCGACAACTGGTCGATGACGCTGGACCTGCTGATTCTGTGGAAAACGGCCCGCGCGGTGATCCGCGGGTCTGGTGCTTACTGATGGGGGACGTCGTGGAAGGCCGGCTCGACCGGAACGCAAAGGTGTACGTCGCGGGACACCGTGGCCTGGTCGGTTCGGCCATCTGGCGCAAGCTGGAGGCCGAAGGCTTCACCGACCTGATCGGCGCGACCTCCCAGGAGCTGGACCTTCGCGACCGCGACGCCACCTTCGCCTACTTCGCCGAGCACCGTCCGTCGGTGGTGATCGACGCGGCCGCCAAGGTCGGCGGGATCCTGGCCAACCGGGACCACCCGACCGAGTTCCTCAGCGACAACCTGCGCATCCAGGTCAACCTGATGGACGCGGCGCTCGGCGTACAGGTGCCGCGGTTGCTGTTCCTCGGCTCGTCCTGCATCTACCCGAAGTTCGCCGAGCAGCCGATCAAGGAGTCGAGCCTGCTCACCGGTGAGCTCGAGCCGACCAACGACGCGTACGCGATCGCCAAGATCGCCGGCATCATGCAGGTCCAGGCGGTCCGCCGCCAGCACGGCCTGCGCTGGATCTCGGCGATGCCGACCAACCTGTACGGGCCGAACGACAACTTCGACCTGACCAGCTCGCATGTGATGCCGGCCCTGATCCGCCGGTTCCACGACGCCAGGCAGAGCAATGCCGAAGAGGTCGTGCTGTGGGGGACGGGAACCCCGCGGCGCGAGTTCCTGCACGTCGACGACCTGGCCGACGCGAGCCTGCACCTGCTGGAGCACTACGACGAGCCCGGCCCGATCAACGTCGGCGTCGGCACCGACGTGACGATCCGCGAGCTGGCCGGCATCATCGCGAAGGCGGTCGGCTACGAAGGTGCCATCGGCACCGATCCGTCGAAACCGGACGGCACACCGCGCAAGCTGCTCGACGTGAGCAAGCTGAGCGCTCTGGGCTGGAAGCCCGGTATCGACCTCGAGGAGGGCGTGGCCAGTGTCTACGCCTGGTACCTCGCCAACGGGAGGAACGACGCATGACCACCACTGGGGGCCACACGCCGGAGCACGCGGCAGCCGGGGGCGCTGCGAAGAAGGCGCTGATCACTGGGATCACCGGGCAGGACGGGTCGTACCTGGCCGAGCTGCTGCTCAGCAAGGGCTATGAGGTGCACGGCCTGATCCGTAGGGCCAGCACGTTCAACACGCACCGGATCGACCACCTGTACACGGATCCGCACGAGCAGGACAAGCGCCTGTTCCTGCACTACGGCGACCTGACCGACGGATCCCGGCTGGTGACGCTGCTGGCGTCGATCCAGCCCGACGAGGTGTACCACCTGGCCGCTCAGAGCCACGTCCGGGTCAGCTTCGACGAACCGGAGTACACCGGCGACACCACCGGGATGGGCACCACCCGGCTGCTCGAGGCGATCCGGATGATCGGGCTGAACTGCCGCTTCTACCAGGCGAGCAGCTCGGAGATGTTCGGCGCGACGCCGCCGCCGCAGAACGAGGAGACCCCGTTCTACCCGCGCTCGCCGTACGGCGCCGCGAAGCTGTACGGGTACTGGATGACCCGCAACTACCGCGAGGCGTACGACATGTTCGCGGTCAACGGGATCCTGTTCAACCACGAGAGCCCGCGCCGCGGCGAGACGTTCGTAACCCGCAAGATCACCCGGGCGGTCGCCCGGATCAAGCTCGGCCAGGAGAAGCGCCTGTACCTGGGCAACCTGGACGCCTGCCGCGACTGGGGTTACGCCCCGGAGTACGTCGAGGGCATGTGGCGGATGCTGCAGCACGACCAGCCGGGCGACTACGTGGTCGCCACCGGGACGTCGTACTCGGTCCGCGACTTCGTCCAGCTGGCCTTCGAGCACGCCGGGATGGACTGGAACGACTTCGTCGACTACGACCAGCGCTACGAGCGGCCGACCGAGGTCGACTCGCTGATCGGCGACGCGTCGAAGGCGCAGGCCGAGCTGGGCTGGAAGGCCCAGGTGCACGTGCCCGAGCTCGTCCGCATCATGGTGGACGCCGATCTCGCCGCCCTGACCAGCGAGGACTGACCGATGACCGCTGAGACGACACAGGACCGCGTCGACGTACTGGGTATCCATGTCAGCGTCACCGACATGGAGCACACCGTCGGCACCTTCGCGCGCTGGATCGACGACGGCGAACGGCACCTGGTCTGCGTCTCGGACATGAACGCGCTGCTGCAGGCTCGTGCGGACGCGAAGCTCACTCAGGTCTACAACACCTCCGGGATGACGCTGCCCGACGGCATGCCGCTGGTCTGGGCCGGCAAGAAGGCCGGCTTCGACCGGATGGACCGGGTCTGCGGGCCGGACCTGATCGAGCGGGTGATGGCCGAGGCCGAGCACCGTGGTTGGTCGCAGTACTTCTACGGCGGTGCCGACGGCGTCCCCGAGAAGCTGCGGGACACCTTCACCGCAAGGCATCCGGGGCTGAAGGTGGCCGGCGCGTATTCACCGCCGTACCGGCCGTTGACTGCTGAAGAGGACGACGAGATCGTCGCCCGGCTGAACGAGGCGAACCCGGACATCATCTGGGTCGGGCTCGGCGCGCCGAAGCAGGAGCGCTGGATGGCCGACCACCGCGACCGGCTGGACGCGGCGATCCTGATCGGCGTCGGGGCGGCCTTCGACTTCCACACCGGCCGGGTCGATCGCGCGCCGCGGTGGATGCAGCGGTCCGGGCTCGAGTGGAGCTACCGGATCTACAAGGAGCCGCGCCGGCTCTGGCGCCGGTACGTGCTGGGCATCCCGAAGTTCGGGGTGGGCATCCTGCGGAAGCCGCCGAGGCCCGTCTCATCTTGAAATTGTCGAAGCTGGCCGGTCCTGCCGGCCGGGCGGGCTGGGGGCTCGGCGACCAAGCGCTGTCCAGCCTGAGCAATCTGGCGGTCGGGGTGCTGGTCGCACGCAGTGGGACGGTGTCCGACTTCGGCGTCTACGCGCTCGCCTTCGGCGGGTACACGATCGCCCTCAACGTCTCCCGGGCGGTGGCCACCGAGCCGTTGTCCGTCCGGTACTCCGGGGATCGCAACCCGGCGTGGCAGCGTGCTGTGCGGGCGGCGACCGCGACGGCCCTGTTCGCCGGCCTGATGGGCATGATCGTCGGGCTCGCGATCGCGCTGTTCCCCGGCGTGCCGTCGAAGGGCGTGCTGCTGGCGTTTGCACTGACCCTGCCGGGCCTGCTGCTGCAGGACGCGTGGCGCTGGGCCTTCTTCGTCGTGGGGGAGGGGCAGAAGGCCTTCCTCAACGACTTGATCTGGCTGCTCGCGATGGGCGCGATCTTCGGCGGTCTCTACCTGACCAACGCCGACACGGCCTTCTCGCTGACCTTGGGCTGGGGCCTGGGCGCGGTGATCGCTGCGATAGCCGGGCGCTTCCAGGCTGGGGTGAGCCCGCGTCGGCAGTTGATCAAGGAGTGGCTGCTCACCCATCGCGATCTCACGCCCAAGTACGTCGGGGAGATGCTCGCCGTGAGCGGCACGATCCAGGTGTACATGCTGGGGATCACAGTGGCCGCCGGACTGGTCGCCACGGCCGGTATCCGTGGTGCGCAGGTACTGCTCGGCCCGGTGAACGTGCTGAACCAGGGGATCCGCATGATCGCGGTACCCGAGGCCGCTCGTGCTCTGAAGCACTCGTACCGGCGCTTGTGGCTGGTAGGCCTGGCGATCTCACTAGGAGTCGGGGCAGGGGCCCTGGCCTGGGGTGCGGTCTTCTTGCTGCTGCCTGAAACCGTGGGGGAGCACCTGCTCGGCCCTGGCGTATGGACTCAAGCCCGGACGGTACTAGTGCCGGTGATCCTCTTGCAGGCACTAGGAGCGTCTAATGCCGGCGCCTTCGCCATCCTGCGTGCACTGACCGCCGCTACCCGTGGCCTGCGGGTCAGGCTGATCTCGTCGATCATCCTGATCACCATCGGTGTCGGGGGAGCCTTCCTGGAAGGACCCAAGGGCGCCGCTTGGGGACTTGCGGTCGCGTCCTTCTGCACGCTCCTGCTGTGGTGGAACGAAGCCCACCGCGCCATCGCCGCGCACCGCGCCGCAAACCCGCGCTAGCCCTGGCGATACCCGTCGAGGCGGTCGGGGAACCGGGTAGTGAAGCCGGGGCCGGGATCGCATGCTGTGTCGCGCCAAAGGCTGGCGCTCTCGAACCAGTGATCGCTGGCGATCATGTCGAGCGCGTGCGTCGAGCCACCGACAGCGCTCAGCCGGGCCGCCGCCTCGTCGTACGTGAGACTCGCCGGGCCGCCAGAAGTCCTTGGCAGCAAGCAGGAAACGGCCTGCATGAGCTCGGCGACCGGCACGGGTAGCGGGTGGTTCCCGTGGTAGATCGCTGAGCTGAGCGTCGGGGCGAGAGCCAGGCCGGCGAGCCCCTGGGCGAGGTCCTCCACATCAACCATCGACACCCGAGCCGGCCATCCGTCGACGTCTGCCCGCAGGGCGCCGAGCAGTTTCGCCAGCCCGGGGATGACCCACCGGTCGCCGTCGCCGTACACGAGATAGGGCCGTACGACGACCCCGCCCGCAGCCAGCACCTCTTGCTCGGCGGCGAGCCTGGTCCGGCTGGCAATCGACAAAGGCGCCGGGATCAGCTCGTCCGGTGAGGCGTTGCGGTAGACGCCACGGCCGTAGACGCTGGCGGTGCTCAGGTAGATCACCCGGCTGACCTTGGCCTTCGCGGCGACGCTGAGCAGGCTGCGGGTGCCGTCGACGTTCACCGCGTTGCTCGCCGCCGTCGTGCCGCCGATCATCGAGGCGCAGTGGATCAGGACGTCAGCGCCATCGCACAATCCGGTCAGCGATCCCGGGACGGCGAGATCGACCGGTTGCACGACACTGCCCGGCGGCGCGGCAGCCATCGGCTTGCGATGGGTGGCCAGGCGAAGGCTGACGTTCGGCCGGGTAAGGGCCCGGACGACCTGCCGGCCGACGAAGCCGGTGGCACCGGTGATGGTGACCGTCGTCATCGATCAGCGGACCGGCTCGACGGTCACGGTCGAGGTGAACACCGCCTCGCCTTCCTGGGTAGCGGTCACCGTGACCGGCGTCCGGCCGTCGCTGCCGGTCTGGCCACGCGCGGTGGTGATCACACACGGCTGGTCCAGCTCGGCGTAGCGCAAGAACTTGATGTCGAGCGCGACCGGTAGCACCGACTCCGGGAAGGACGCAGCGAGTGCGGCCTGGCGAGCGGCCTCGAGCAGGAGCATGCCCGGTACGTGGTCGAGGGGATGGTCGAACAGCGCCGGATGGGACAGGTCAACCCGTAGTAGCCGGGCACCGCCGTCAAAGGGAGTCAGTACTACGTCCCGTACGTCCGTCCGGCCGACGGCGACCGGGCACTCCGGGGTGAGCTCAGGGAGCGGGCCGAGCTCGCGGTCGACCCGGAGCCGGCGGTAGACCGATGGCGAAGTACAGGTGTATTTGGCCTGGCCAGAGCCGGCCAGGACGCCGTCGCGGAAGAACCTCACCTCGTAGCGCATCCCGCTGAGACGGTTGCCGCGGCGGACGATGTCGTGACAGGTGACCTGCAGGTCGAGATCGGTCGGCGTGCTGGACACCCGCAGGGCTTCGGGCGTCGTCTCGAAGGACAACTCCGACACCATGAACTGGTGGCCGAGCGGTACGCCGAACTCGGCATGCGCCAGCAGCAGCCCGGCCTGCCGGACGGTCTCGGCGCCGAGCATCGGATCCTGGCACCGATGGCCGGCGATCGGCGTGTAGAAGGAGTGGCAGCGCGGCCACTGAGCGGTGACGCTGAACGTTTCCGGAGCCTCGGCCCGCCAGGAGGTGAGCAGCACCTCGGCGATGGCCGCGCGGTGGACGTACTGGCTCGGAACGGTGCTGGTGAGTATCGGGATCGAAGCCGTCAGCGGGCTCCGATCCGCGGCGATGACGATCTGTGTGGACATGCTCGCAGGACCCCTCCATCGAGCGGAGGCTCGAGGCCCCCACTCCCCTCGGTACCGGCCAGGCGGGGCCGGTGCCTAGCAAGATACATACCGAACGGTCTGCTCTCCACCCAGGGTCTCGTTGTCTCAAACCTGTACCTGACTAAGTACCGGAGCGCTCGTTGTCCGGCTCCGGCGCCGCGTGTGACCGTGGCGGCGACAGCAGATCCCCCGCGCAACCCTGCATTGGAACGACCATGACCTCACCCGTCCCAGCCATCGTGCCGACGGACCCGAGCCGCTCACGTCTGTGGGGCGTCGGCTCGATCGTGACCACCTGCCTGACCGCGGAGGAGTCCGCGGGCGCGCTCGGCATCACCCACTTCGCAGCCAAGAGCGGGGAGCGTGCGCCGAAGCACATCCACACCCTCGAGGACGAGATCTTCATGGTCCGCGGTGGCCAGGTGGTGGTGACCGCCGGGGAGGAGACCTCGAAGATCGAGGGCGCCGGTGTGGTCTTCCTGCCGCGCGGGATTCCGCACTCCTACCTGGTCGAGTCCGACACGGCCGACTTCTACGTGATCACCACCCCCGGCGGGTTCGAGAAGTTCTTCGCCGAGGCCGGTTACCCGCTCGACCTGGGGGCAGCGGCACCGGTCGGCGATCGCTGGTCGCCCGCCCGCACGCAGGACTTCGCCGAGCAACTCGGCCTGGGCCTGTTGTGGCCGAGCTGACCTCATCCACCCTTCGTTCCCGCCCGAACCCAGGAGAGACCGAAACACCATGCTGAACAGACGACGCTTCCTCGCCAGCGGCGCCGCCGCCGCGGCGGGTACTGCCGCGCTGGCCACCCAAGGCGCCACCACAGCCGAGGCCCTGCGGGCGACCGACGCAGTCACCGTGCTGCCCAGTGACCCGCGGTACGCCGACCTGGTGGTCGGCAACAACTCCCGCTGGGTCGGCCGCCCCGAGGCCGTCCGCCTCGTCACCACCACCGCCCAGGTGGTCCGGGCCGTCCAGGAGGCGGTCAGTGCCGGCAAGCGGATCTCGGTCCGCGGCGGCGGCCACTGCTACGCCGACTTCGTCTTCAACCCGGCCGTCCAGGTCGTGATCGACACCTCGCAGATGACCGCGGTCAGCTACGACGAGGACCGCAAGGCGTTCTCCGTCGAGGCGGGCGCGACGCTGCTGCGGGTCTACGAGTCGCTCTACAAGGGCTGGGGCGTCACCATCCCAGGCGGTATGTGCTACTCGGTCGGCATGGGCGGCCACATCAGTGGCGGTGGCTACGGGATGCTCTCCCGCCGCCACGGCCTGACCGTCGACCACTTGCTGGCCATCGAGGTCGTCACGGTCGACGCGAACGGCCGGGCCCGCGCGGTGGTCGCCACCCGCGAGCCAGGCGACGCCAACCGTGAGCTGTGGTGGGCCCACACCGGTGGCGGCGGTGGCAACTTCGGCATCGTCACGCGGTACTGGTTCCGCACCCCTGGCTCGACCGGGTCGGATCCCGCGCAGCAGCTGATCCACCCGCCGCGCGAGGTGCTGGTCAGCGCCGTCGGTCTGCCCTGGAGCTCGCTCACGCCGGCCGCGCACAAGTCGCTGGTGCGCAAGTTCGGCGCGTTCCACGCCCGCAACAACGCGCCCGACAGCCCGTACGCCGCGCTCTGCAGCTTCCTGATGATGAACCACAAGTCCAACGGGTCGATCGGCTTGCTGACGCAGATCGATGCCGGCGTACCGAACGCGGAGCGCCTGCTGCAGGACTACCTCACCGACCTGACTGCCGACCTGGAGATCCAGCCGCTGCACGCGCCGGCCGGGGAGCTCGGACCGTTGCCGGAGTTCTTCACGCCGCAGCGGCTGCCGTGGCTGAGCTCGGTCAAGCTGCTGGGCACGAGTAACCCGACTCTGACGAACCCGACGCTTCGGGGCCATCACAAGTCGGCGTACCTGCGGCAGGGGCTGACCGATGACCAGATCGCGGCGATGTACCGGCATCTGACCCGGGAAGACCACCACAACCCGGCCTCGATGGTCGTGCTGCTGTCGTACGGCGGCAAGATCAACAGCGTCCGCTCCGACGCGACCGCCTCGGCTCAGCGAGACTCCTTGTTCAAGGGGCTGTTCCAGAGCTTCTGGGGCGACCCGGACGACGACCCGGTCAACCTGGCCTGGACCCGCGACGTGTTCCGCGACGTCTTCGCGGCGACCGGTGGCTACCCGGTTCCGTCCGCGACCGGCCAGACGGACGGCTGCTACATCAACTACCCGGACAGCGACATCACCGACCCGGCGCAGAACAGGTCCGGCGTGCCGTGGCACACCTTGTATTACAAGGACAACTACCCGCGGCTCCAGCGGGTCAAGGCCGCCTACGACCCGAGAAACATCTTCCGGCACTCTCAATCGATCGGGCTGCCGACATGACATCAAGGTCCAAGAGCGGCGCTTTCGCGGTACTGGCCTCGGTCCAGTTCGTGCTCATCCTCGGGATGACCGTGCTGAACGTGGCGATGCCCGACATCCAGCAGGAGTTCGGGCTGAGCCGGTCGGAGTTGGTACTGCTGAGCGCTTCGTACGGAATGTCCTTCAGCGGTCTGCTGCTGCTCGGCGGCAGGCTCTCGGACCTGTACGGCGCGCGCCGGGTGTTCGTTGTGAGCACTGCGCTGTTCGCGATCAGCTCGGCCGCCGCTGGACTCGCACCCGGGTTCGAGGTGTTGTTGTCGGCCAGGTTCGTGCAGGGCATCGGTGCTGCGTTCGCAGTGCCCGCGGCGATGGCGCTGGTCGGGTTGGTGTACTCCGAGCCGGCCAGGCACGCCCGGGCGATGGCTGTCTGGGGTGGACTTGCGGCCTTCGGCGGTACGGCGGGCATGTTGCTGTCCGGCGTTGTCGCCTGGTGGGACTCGTGGCGCTGGGCCTTCGTCGTACCGGTAGCCATCTCGGTGGTGGCTGTCGCGCTGGCGTCGCGGATGCTTCCGCAAGCCGCGACGGCGCCTCGTGAACGCGTCGACATCCTCGGCGCGATCCTGGTGACCGCAGGCATCACCGTGCTGGGGTATGGCCTGGTCGAGGCGCCCGAGCGTGGCTGGGGTTCACCGCTGGTGCTGGTGACCCTGATCGGTGGCGTGGTCCTGCTCGGGCTGTTCGTCCTGGTCGAGACCAGGGTTGCGCGCCCGCTCCTGCCACTGTCCTTCCTGGCGTCGCCGCGCCGCGCGGTGGCCCTGCTCGCAGTCTTCCTCGGCGCCGCGGGAATCACGACGATCTTCTTCATGCTGTCCTTGTACTTCCAGGAAGTGCTGGGCTACTCACCCCTGAAGGCCTCCGCGGCCTTCGTCCCGTTCGGCCTCGCTCTGGTGGCCACCGGCGCGAACGTCGGACGCCTGGTCGGCCGTTTCGGCCCGCGGACCGTCACGCTGGCCGGCTTGGTGATCTGCGCGGCCGGTCTCGGCGCACTGAGCCTGATCAGCACCACCACGCCGTACGTCGGGCCGGTACTGATCGGCCTGGTCGTCTTCCCGGTCGGTGTCGGCATGGTGTTCGCTGGAGCGACCGTCTCGGCCACGAGCGACGTACCCGCCGGGCAGGCGGGGCTGGCCGGCGCAGTGGCCACGACTGCACTGGAGATGGGGCCTGCCGTCGGGCTTGCCATCCTGGTCACGGTGGCGGCGGCCCGGACCGACAGCCTGACCTCCGCCGGGACGGCCGGCGCGGCGCTGACGTCCGGCTACAGCTTCGCACTGGCCATCGGGGCCATTGCGTTCCTGCTCGCGGCCGCCGGATTCGCGGTACTGCGCGGACCGCGGGCGGCTGCGACGGAAATTCCCGAGCTACAACAAGAAGGAGCAGTACATGACTGATCGTTTCGGGGGCAAGGTCGTCCTGGTCACCGGTGCCGGCAGCGGCATCGGCCGGGCCAGCGCCCTCGCGTTCGCGCGCGAAGGCGCCACCGTGGTCGCGGCGGCCCGGGGCAGCGAGGGAATCAAGGAGACCGTCGCGCTGATCGAGGCGGCCGGTGGCACGGCGAGCGCCGTCGTCGCCGACGTCAGCAAGGCCGACGAGGTCGCCAACCTGATCCGGACCACCGTGGAGCAGCACGGTGGTCTGCACATCGCACACAACAACGCGGGAGTGTTCCCCAAGCCGGGACCGGTCGGCGACACCGACCTCGAGGTCTGGCAGCGGGCCATCGACATCAACCTCACCGGCCTGCTGCTCTCGCTGAAGTACGAGATCCAGTACATGCGGGACAACGGTGGTGGCGCGATCGTCAACACCAGCTCGAACATCGGCGCTCACGGCCGCCGGCCCGGGATGGCTGCCTATGCCGCCTCGAAGGCCGCCGCGAGCACGCTGACCCGGGTTGCCGCGCTGGACCACATCAAGGACGGCATCCGGATCAACGCCGTCAGCCCCGGGGCGACCGACACGTCGATGTCGCTGCGTCCGGGTGAGGACGCCGACGGCCGCGCCGAGCGGCTCGCGAGTGTCGTCCCGATCGGCCGCGTGGGTGGTACCGACGAGATCGTGTCGGCCGTGCTGTGGCTGGCATCGGACGAGGCCGCGTTCGTGGTCGGCCATGACCTGGTCGCCGACGGCGGCGTGACCGCCTAGTCCTCGGGGCTGCCTAGGACGAGGACTGCTGGTGAGCCGCGAGGATCGTGGTGAGGAGGCCCGGGAACCGGGCGTCCAGATCCTCGCGGCGCAGCGACAGCAGGAGTTCGCGCCCGGACGCGCGCTGGTTGATCACACCGCTCTCGCGCAGCACCCGCCAGTGGTGGGTGAGCGTCGACTTCGAGACCCCCTCGACGATGGCTCCGCACGGGTACTCGCCGCCGGCGGCCAGCACCTGCAGCACGGTCATCCGCAGCGGGTTGCCGAGGGCGGCCAGCACGTTCTCGAGACGGATCTGGTCGCGGGTCGGGTGATGAGGTTCCAGCACGTCAAGGATTGTACGCGGACAACCGTACTGACTCACTCCGAGTAGTCCGGTTGACACCGGCCGCCGGTTAACTGTACGACTATCCACGTACAGTAATCCGGTCTACCGTTTCGTGAGGAAGTGACATGGCCTTCGACTTCGACGTGGTCGTGGTGGGGGCGGGCCCGGTCGGCTCTCTGCTCACCGCCGAGCTGGCTCTGCAGGGCGTCCGCGTGGGTCTGCTGGAGGCGCTGGCCGCGCCGACCGGCCGGTCCAAGGCCGGCACGCTGCACGCCCGCACCGCGCAGGTTCTCGAGCGTCGTGGGCTGCTGGACCTGGTCGCGGTGAACCAGTCCGGTGCCGGCCCGGTGCCGTTCCACTTCGCCGGCATGTTCGATCTGGACCTGGCGGAGGTGGTCGACGAGGGCCCCGCGATCGTGGGCAGCCCGCAGGCGTACGCCGAACGGGTCTTCGCCGAACAGGCCGTCATCCGTGGCGCCGAGGTCCTGCGCGGCGAGGAGGTTCTGGACGTCACCGATCACGGCGACCATGTGTCGGTGCAGACGGCCGAGGGCCGCTTCACCGCGCGCTACGTGGTCGGATGCGACGGCCCGCGGAGCGCGGTACGCAAGAGTGCGGGCATCCCGTTCACCGGCACGGAGGCGACTGTCGCTGCGATGATGGGGGAGGTGCGGCTGCTGGATCCTTACAACGCTCCACAGGGCTGGCAGCGAAACGCCCGCGGCTGGACGATGGTCTCCGCCTCGGCGGCAGGGCCGAGCCGGATCTTCGCGTACGACTTCCGCGGCCCGCACGAGAACCGGGACGAGCCGCTGACGCTCCAGGAGTTCAGTCAGACCGTCGACTACCTCGCCAGCCGGCATGTGCCGATGACCGACGGCGGCTGGTTGGCCAGGTTCGGCGACGCGGCCCTGCAGGCCGAGCAGTACCGCAAGGGCAACGTGTTCGTGGCCGGTGATGCTGCGCACGTGCACTTCCCGGCCGGAGGTCAGGGGGTCAACCTCGGTCTGCAGGACGCGCTCAACCTGGGCTGGAAGCTGGCCGCGGCGGTGCACGGCTGGGCGCCGGACGGCCTGCTGGACACGTACCACTCCGAGCGCCACCCGATCGGCGCCCGCGTGCTGTGGAACGTGCGGGCCCAGGTCGCGCTGATGCAGCCTGACCCGCGGGTCGACTGGCTACGCGACCTGTTTCGGGAGCTGATGGGACTGGATCAGGTGAACGAGTACCTGGGCCGGATGATCAGCGGTATGGACGTCGCGTACGACGTGGGCCTCCCGGACGCGCCACTGGCCGGCGAGCTGGCGCCGGACCTGCGCCTGAAGACCAGTGACGGAATCACGAGCGTGGCGCGCCTTCAGCACGAGGGGAAGGCGTTCCTGCTGGACCTCGCCGGGCGGTCCGACCTGCAGGCCGTTGCGGCCGGACGCTCTGACCGGTTGACGGTGTTGACTGCCAATGCCAGCTCATGGGTCGGCACCGACGCGTTGCTGGTGCGGCCCGACGGCTACGTCGCCTGGAGTGCCCGCGGTCGCGATGACGACCCGATCACCCTGGACCGGGCCATCGCCCGCTGGTTCGGTCTGCTAGAAATATAGAGACCGTACGGTCTGGTTTCCCGTGAGGATGGATGTCAGTGGCCCAGCAGGAGCGCGCGATCAGGACCCGGCAGGTGCTGCTGCTCGCGGCCGCCTCGGTCTTCGACGAGGTCGGCTACGACGCGGCCAGCATCAGCGAGATCCTGAGTCGCAGCAAGATGACCAAGGGCGCGCTGTACTTCCACTTCGCCTCCAAGGAGGCGCTGGCGCTCGGCGTGATCGACGCCCAGACCGCCGATCTGGAGCTGCCCGAGACGGGGTCGAAGCTGCAGGACCTGGTCTGCCTGACCCAGTCGATCGCCCGCCGGCTGCAGACCGACGTACTGCTCCGTGCAGGCGTCAGGCTGACCGTGGAGGAGCGGACGCTGAACCTCCTCGGCGCCAGCCAGGCGAGTCCTTACGCCAAATGGATCGAGATCTGCGGCGGCCTGCTGACCGAGTCGAAGGCGAACGGCGAGCTGCTCGGGCATGTCCAGCCGGCGGCGGTCGCGGAGCTGGTGGTGGCGTCGTTCACCGGCATCCAGCTGGTGTCGCAGGTGTACAGCCGGCGAGAGGATCTGGCCGAGCGGCTGAGCGCCTTCTGGCGGTATCTGCTGCCGGGGATCGCGGTGCCCGGAGTGCTCCCGCACCTGACCACCGACCCGCCGGCGGCCGGCTGAACCCTGCTGGTTCAGGCGAGTTTGTTTCAAATTCGGCTGGGAGAAGGAAACAGACCTTCCGGTTTGTTACGATTCCGTTGCCAACGGCAGGTGAGGCTCTGTCGCTGTGGAGGGGACGGTATCTGTGGAAACGTGTTCGGTCGCTCAGCCCACCTCGTCGATCGGTCTGCTCGAGGATCCGGTCGGCGAGTTCTTCGGGCCGTTGTTCGCGTCGCTGCGCCGGCGGGCTCAGCGGGCCACCGCGGTTCGGTACGTGAACGGGCTGCTGACGGTCCAGGGGCGCAAGACGATGCGCAGCCTCGCCGAGCAGTACGGCGGTGACGCCGAGCAGCAGCGGATGCAGCACTTCATCAGCAACTCGCCCTGGGACTGGATGCCTGTTCGGCAGGCCCTGAGGTGTCAGCTGCAGGACGGCCTGGACCCGCAGGCCTGGGTGGTCCGGCAGATGATCGTGCCCAAGGCGGGCAACCACTCGGTGGGGGTGGGGCAGTCCTTCGTGCGGATGCTCGGCCAGACGGTCAACAGCCAGCAGGCGTTCGGCGTCTGGGCGGCCGCGGAGACGGCGAGCAGCCCGATGAACTGGCGGCTGCAGTTGCCCGACGCCTGGGTGACCGACATCGACCGGCGGCGCCGCGCCGGAGTACCGGAGCAGCAGGCTGAGACGTTCCCGGGGGAGGCGGCGTGCCGGTCCGTGCTGGACCTGGTCGACGGGCGCCGGGACGCCGAGCCGCTGCCGGCCGTGCTGAGTGTCGGGGTGCTCGACCCGGTCGCCTGCGTGCGCGAGTTCCGCGCGGCCGGAGTACCGGTGATGATGCAGGTGGGCCCAGGTCTGCAGCTGGTGGGCGCGGACTCGCGGCTGCAGAGTCCGTCCGGTGAGTTGACCGGAGCCAACAAGCTGGCGGAGTCCGCCGGAATCCTGCGCCGGCCCGTCTACTGGCTGGATCCGCGGCTCGGCTTGCGTCGCAGCTGTGCGGCGCCCATCCGGGTGCAGCTGCCGACCCCGCAGGGCCGGGTGCCGATGGTGCTGCTGGCCGAGTGGGACAAGCCCGGCCCCAAGCCGGACAGGTTCTGGCTGACCGATGTCAGCGGCCGGTCGACGGCCGAGCTGCTCCGGTTGTCCAAACTGGTCCTGCGGGTGGACCACGACTTCGAGGCGATCGCCAAGGACGTCGGCATCCAGGACTTCGAGGGCCGCAGCTTCCAGGGGTGGCACCGGCACGCGACCCTGGCATCGATCGCACATTCGGTCCGCGCGCTGGCCGAAGTGGGCCAGATGCCTTCGGCACTTGACGAAACGGCGTTGCGGGCAGTGTCCTGACCAGCTGATCCGACCGCTCCCGAGACTCCTGATCCGCACCGCGGGTCAGGAGTTTTTCGTTGCCCGATTACAACGCTTGCTTCACGAAGTGACCAAGTAGCGGCGACCTGACGAAGTGCGGTCCGGTCGCTACTTCCGGGCCGCCCGGGCAGGCGATCTTTGTGCTGGCAGACAACTGGGCCACAACGTTTTCAATCGTTCTGGGGAGAGGATCCAATGAGCGGTGCGACAGCCGGATTCGGCAATATCGCAGCGGACCCGCTGGCGGAAGCCGGCGTGGATCGCGAGTTCCTGCGATCGCTGCCGGCGGTTCAGCAGCCGGAGTGGCACGACGCCGCCGAACTGGCGGCGGTGACGAGTGAGCTGGAGCAGGCCCGGCCACTGGTCGACGGGGCGGAGATCGACACCCTGAAGGCGTTGCTCGCCCGGGTGGCGGCCGGAGAGCTGCGCGTCCTGCAGGCCGGCGACTGTGCCGAGGACCCGGCCGAGTGCACCCCGGCGGCGGTCGCCCCGAAGGCGGCGCTGCTCGACGTGCTGGCCTCGGTGATGTCGCTGAACGCGGGCCGCAAGGTGCTTCGGGTCGGCCGGATCGCCGGGCAGTTCGGCAAGCCGCGGTCGAAGCCGACCGAGCACGTGGACGGCCAGGAGATGCCGGTCTTCCGTGGTCACATGGTGAACGGGCCCGAGGCGGACCTGGTGTCGCGCCGGGCCCAGCCGGAGCGGCTGCTCGCGGGCTACCACGCCGCGGCCGCGGTGTCCGGTGCTCTACGGGACCGTGGTGCTGCAGGCGATCCCGTTGCCGACGCGCCGATCTGGACCAGCCACGAAGCACTGCTGCTCGACTACGAACTCTCGATGATCCGTCGCGACGCCGACGGCCGGTCGCTGCTCACCTCGACACACTGGCCCTGGATCGGCGACCGCACCCGCCAGGTGGACGGCGCTCACCTCACCATGCTCGCGATGGTGGCGAATCCCGTTGCCTGCAAGGTCGGACCGAGTACGACGGCCGAAGACCTGCTGGCGATCTGCGAGCAGCTGGACCCGGACCGCGAGCCCGGCCGGTTGACGCTGATCAGCCGGATGGGCGCGAACGCGGTGACGGAGCTGCTGCCGCCGCTGGTCGCCGCAGTACGGACGGCCGGACACCCAGTGATCTGGATGTGCGACCCGATGCACGGCAACACGATGACCGCGCCCGGTGGGCTGAAGACGCGGCTGGTCGAGCGGGTCATCCAGGAGGTCCGTGACTTCCAGCTCGTCGTACCGGCCGCGGGTGGTGTGGCCGGTGGGCTTCACCTGGAGACGACGCCGACCGGTGTGACTGAGTGCGCCGACGACCTGAGCCGCCTCGACGAGGTGGGCGACGTGTACACGAGCTTCTGCGACCCGCGGCTCAACCCGAACCAGGCCATCACCGTCGCGGCGGAGTGGCAGTCATGAGCGGCAACACGGGTATGGCGGGCCGGGTGGCCCTGGTGACCGGCGCGGCCGGTGGAATCGGCGCTGCGGTGATCGAGTCGCTCGCCCGTGAGGGTGCCATCGTTGCCGCTGCCGACCGGAACGAGCAGGTGCTGAAGGAGCAGGTCGAGCTGCTCGTCGCTGACGGCCTGCGGGCGGAGGCGTTCGGGCTCGACATCACCTCCAGCCAGGACGTCGCCGCTGTGGTCGACGAGGTCGAGCGCCGGCTGGGCCCGATCGACTACCTGGTCAACGGCGCCGGCGTACTACGGCTCGGCACGACTCGCGAGTTGACCGACGACGACTGGGCCAGCACGTTCGCGGTCAACGCCACCGGGACCTTCTACGTCTCGCGGGCCGTGATCGAGCGGATGGCGGCCCGGCGTACCGGGGCCGTCGTGACGATCGCGTCCAACGCGGCCGGCACCCCGCGGACCGAGATGGCCGCGTACGCCGCTTCGAAGGCCGCGGCCGCGATGTTCACCAAGTGTCTCGGGCTGGAGGCCGCGGAGTACGGGATCCGCTGCAACGTGGTGGCGCCGGGTTCGACGGACACCGCGATGCTGACCAGCCTCTGGAAGGACGGCGCCGGCCCGGAGAGCTCGATCGCGGGCACTCCGTCGGCGTACAAGCTCGGTATCCCGCTGCGCAAGATCGCTCAGCCGGCCGACGTGGCGGCAGCAGTGCTGTTCCTGCTGTCGGACCAGGCCGGGCACATCACGATGCACGACCTCACGGTCGACGGCGGCGCAACCCTAGGCGTGTAAGGAGGCAATGATGGCTGGAATTCCCCTGATCGAGACCTATGAGATGCCGGTGGCATCGGAGCTGCCGGTCAACGTGGCCGGCTGGCAGGCCGACCCGGCGCGTGCGGTGCTGCTCGTCCATGACATGCAGCGGTACTTTCTCAGGCCGTTCGGCGACGCGGCACCGGTGAAAGCCCTGGTGCACAACGCCGCGCGGCTTCGCAAGACTGCCGCCGAGCTCGGTATGCCGGTGGCCTACACAGCCCAGCCCGGCGGGATGACGGTGGCCGAGCGCGGCCTGCTCAAGGACTTCTGGGGCCCCGGCATGACGCCGTCCCCGGAGGACCGCGCGCTGGTGCCTGAGCTGGCGCCGGCCGAGGGCGACTGGGTGTTCACGAAGTGGCGGTACAGCGCCTTCCACAAGAGCGACCTGCTCGAGCGGATGCGCGCGGCCGGCCGCGACCAGTTGATCGTCTGCGGGGTGTATGCGCACGTCGGCGTACTGATGAGCCTCTGCGACGCCTTCACCAACGACATCGAGGCCTTCCTGGCCGCCGACGCCGTCGCCGACTTCAACGCGTCGTACCACCGGACGGCTCTCACGTACGCCGCTGAGCGGTGCGCCGTCGTCGCGCCGACCGACGTGCTGCTCGGGTCCCTGGTCGCCGAGGAGGTCCTGGTATGACCGCCCTGCTCGATCAAGTGCTTGCTGATGGCAACGGTGTGCCGCCGTTCGCCCTGCTCTACCGGCCGGAGACGGCCGGCCGTGACCGGGTCGACCTGATCGTGGGGGAGTCGGGCGCGGTGCAGACGCTGGCCGACGTACCGCTGGCCGCGAACGCACCGGCGGGGGAGCACGAGGTGCTGGTACTCGTGCCGTATCGCCAGCTCGCCGAGCGTGGTTTCCAGTGCACCGACGACGGCGCCCCGCTGCTGGTGCTGCAGGTCGCCGAGCAGGCCGTCGTACCGCTGGACGAGCTGATGCAGCGGCTGCCGAATCTGCGGACGCCGCTCGTCAACGAGCGGTTCGACGTCGAGGACGAGACCTACGCCGAGATCGTGCGGCGCGTCGTCGAGGACGAGATCGGCACCGGCGAGGGCGCGAACTTCGTGATCAAGCGGTCCTTCACCGCCGAGATCACCGGCTACAGCGTCGCCCACGCGCTGTCCTTCTTCCGCCGGCTGCTCAGCTCCGAGGTGGGCGCCTACTGGACCTTCGTCGTCCACACCGGCGACCGCACCTTCGTCGGCGCCACCCCGGAACGGCACGTCAGCGTCTCCGGCGGTACCGCCGTGATGAACCCGATCAGCGGCACCTACCGCTATCCGGCCTCCGGTCCGACCCTGGACGGCGTGCTCGGCTTCCTTGCCGATGGCAAAGAAACCGACGAGCTCTACATGGTCGTCGACGAGGAACTCAAGATGATGGCCCGGGTCTGCGACGGCGCCGGCACGGTGGTCGGGCCGTTCCTCAAGGAGATGGCCCGGCTGGCTCATACGGAGTACCTGATCGAGGGCCGGACCACTCGCGACGTCCGCGAGATCCTGCGCGAGACTTTGTTCGCGCCGACCGTCACCGGTTCGCCGTTGGAGAGCGCCTGCAAGGTGATCAGCCGGCACGAGCTCAACGGCCGTGGCTACTACAGCGGTGTGGTCGCATTGATCGGCTCGGACGCGGCCGGTGGCCGGACGATGGACTCGTCGATCCTGATCCGGACCGCAGAGATCTCCGGCGCCGGGCGGCTCTCGATCGGTGTCGGCGCCACGCTGGTCCGGCACTCGGACCCGTTGTCCGAGGTTGCCGAGACTCGCGCCAAGGCGGCTGGGCTGCTTGCCGCGCTGGCGGGCGGCAGTGGTTCGCGATTCGCGGATCACCCGCAGGTACGGCGTGCGCTGGAGGGCCGTAACGCCGGCATCTCCGGGTTCTGGTTCAACGACCGGTCGTTGCCATCAGCAACTGACCTCGACGGCCATACCGTGCTCGTCATCGATGCCGAGGACACCTTCACCTCGATGATCGCGCACCAGCTGAGCTCGCTCGGCCTGACGGTCACCGTACGCCGGTACGACGAGTCCTACCGGATCGAGGACTACGACCTGGTCGTGGCAGGTCCCGGTCCGGGCGATCCGGGCAAGCTGCAGCACCCGAAGATCGCGCATCTGCGGGCCACGATCAAGCGGCTGATCGCCGAGGAGCGCCCGTTCCTGGCGGTCTGCCTGAGTCATCAGGTGCTCAGCGGCATCCTCGGGCTGGAGATCGAGCGCTGCCCGAAGCCCAACCAGGGGGTGCAGAAGGAGATCGACCTGTTCGGCCGTCCGGCCAGGGTCGGCTTCTACAACACCTTCGCCGCGCGGTCCGCGACGGACCGGATCGGCGACGTCGAGATCAGCCGCAACCCGGTGACCAACGAGGTGCACGCGCTGCGTGGCCCACGGTTCGCGTCGATGCAGTTCCATGCCGAGTCCGTGCTGACCGAGGAAGGCGTGCTGTTGCTGCACGACGCCTTCAGCCGGCTGCTGGCGAGCAACGCGCTGGTGTCTCGATGAGCACGATCCTGATCGCCGGGGGTGGCATCGGTGGGCTCGCGACGGCGGTGTCGCTGGCTGAACTCGGTCACCAGATCGTCGTACTCGAGCGGCAGGCGGCCTTCGCGGAGCTGGGCGCCGGGATCCAGATCGGCCCGAACGGGTTCGGCGCGATGGACCGGCTCGGGATCGGCGACGAGGTCCGCGAGCGCGCGGTCTACATCGACGAGCTGCGGTTCATGGACGGCACTACCGGGCAACGTGTCCAGAGCCTGCGGCTTGACGAGGACTACCGGGCACGCTTCGCCAACCCGTACGCCGTTGTCGCGCGGGCTGACCTGTACGCCCCGCTGCTCGCGGCGGCGCAGCGGTCGCCGCTGATCGAGCTGCGGAGCAACAGTGCGGTCTCGGGCTATCAGCAGGACGCAGATGGCGTCACCCTGCTGCTCGCTGACGGCAGCAGCGTCTGGGGCGACCTGCTGGTCGGTGCTGACGGCATCCGGTCGACGATCCGTCGCCAGCTGGTCGGCGACGGTGAGCCGCGGGTGTCCGGGCACACCATCTACAGGTCCGTCATCCCGATGGAGTTGGTTCCAGAAGACTTGCGCTGGCATGCGGTGACCTTGTGGGCCGGTCCGAAGTGGCACTTCGTGCACTACCCGATCGCCGGTGGAACACTGCTGAACCTAGCTGCGACACGGGATGACAGCGCGGAGGTCGCGGTGGCCGGCCAACCGGCCGAGCGTTCTCATGTACTCGGGCAGTTCCCGGACCTTGGGGAGACCGCTCGGCGGCTGCTCGAGCTGGGGGCCGATTGGCGGGTCTGGGTGCTCTGCGACCGAGACCCGATCTCGGAGTGGTCCGACGGCCGGGTAGTCCTCCTCGGCGACGCTGCGCACCCAATGCTCCAGTACGCCGCCCAGGGCGCGTGCATGGCGCTGGAGGACGCGGTACTGCTCGGTGAGCTACTCGACTGCCCGGCTGGCGAGTCGCAGTACCGGCTGGAGCGGTTCGTCGAGGCTCGACGCGATCGGACGGCCCGGACGACGCTGGTGGCCCGGGAGCTCGGGACGCAGCTGTATCACCCGGCAGGAGCGGCGCGGGTGGCTCGAAACGAGATGCTGTCCGGGCTGTCGGTCGAGGAGCTACAGGACAAGGTCGCCTGGCTGCACGGGTTCGATGCCGCGCGCGTGCCGGACCTCACCAAGTAGTGCTGAGGTCGTGGTGGCAATGGCCACCACGACCTCAGGCATCTAGCGAACGGTGACGCTGGCGAAGCCGCCTCGGACGGTGTTGTTGCCGTCTGAGACCTCGATCCGGTACTGCTGAGATGTGCCCGATGGGGCAGCGGTGTCGGTCAGTGTGACGTTCGGGCGGCTCCAGAAGGTGGAGTTCGCCGTCGTGGTCGCGACGACCGTGTTGGTGCTGCCACGGAGCAACCGGTAGGTCAGGGTGATGTCGTCCTTGTCGAGTGACGTCTGGACGGTCGCCTGAACCCGGCCGGCAGTAGTACTGGACAGCGTCGGCAGCACCGGGCCAAGCGGCACTGCGCCCGCACCCAGGTTGTTGAAGCGCGTCAGGCCCTGCTGGCCGACGCCATTGACCGTGGTGAAGTCACCACCGACCCACAGGTCCGAACCACCGGTCGCCGACACGAGCGGGCCGACCTCGGTGGGCGGGCCTGCGTTGGTGTTCGGGAACCAGGGCCCGAGCGCGCCGGTGGCCGGGTTCTGCAGGAGCAGGAAGTGCGCTCCGGTGCCGTCCGGGAAGGCGCCCGGGCAGCTGTGTGCGTGCGAACCCTTGAACAGCCAGCCGCCGACCATCGTGATCGTCTCGGTGGCGCCGAGGCAGGTGTTTTTCCAGACCAGGTTGCCGGTGGCGATGTTCGCCGCCCAGGTCCCGTCGAAGCAGCCGCCACCGTCACCGGCGTTGGAGAAGTACACAACTCCGCCGCTGGTCTCGATGTCCTTGACCCGTGTCGTGCAGCCCGGCTTCGGCACCGGTACCGCGGACGAGGCCGCGAACGGCAGCAGTGCGCCGGTCGAGTTGTTGACGCTGGCAACGGCCCAGTGGGCCACGCCGCCGACCTTGGCGAAGGTGCCGCCCAGGTAGACCTTGGAGTTGTCGTCGGCCGCGTCGATCGCGTAGACATCCGCGTCGGCGTTCGGGTTCCACGGCAACAGGCTGCCGTCGACCGTGCTGATCGCCGCGGCGCGGTTGCGGGCGACGTTGTTGACGAGTCCGAACGAGCCGCCGAAGTACAGGCTGGTACCGCCGACTGCGAGCGTCTTGACCCGGTACGAGACGTTCGGCTTGATGTTGGGCAGCAGCGCGCCCGTGGTCGCGTCGAAGGCGGCGATCCGGTTGCGGACCTGGCCGTCGACGCGGGTGAAGTCGCCGCCGATGTAGATCTTCGAGCCGTCGGGTGACGCCACGATCGACCAGACGAGGTTGTTCACGTCATGGTTGAAGGTGGTGTCGAGCGCGCCGGTCGTCTGGTTGAAGGCCGCCAGGTAGGTCCGGACGGTCTGGCTGGTGCCGGGTGCGGCGCCAGGCGGGCGGACCCGGGTGAAGCGGCCGCCGACGAACGCCTTGCCCTTCGCCACCGCCAGCCCGAGCACACTGGCGTCGGTCTGCCAGGTGGAGCCGGCCACCGCTGTCAGTGAGGCGCCGGTACCGGGCGCCGGGAGCGTCGGCACGATGGCCAGCGCGAGACCTGCCGCACCGAGTGCAGCAGTGATTCTTCGTAGTCGCATGTGTGTTCCCCCCTTGGGAGTGCCGGACCCCCTCCGGCACTCCCTTTATCTAGCGTGCGTCGTAATGCGTTACGACCTGGTCCGCATCCAGCGCGATCGGGTAGACGGCCACCTCGTCCAGGGTGCCGTTGATACCGGCGTTGGACGGGCCGTTCGGCCAGCCGCCCAGGTTGTCGGCGCCGACCCGCCAGTACCCCGTGTACGCCTCCGCGGCGGTCACGTTCTGGGTGCCCTGCAGTACGCCGTCCAGGTAGAGCTTCTGCGAACCCGGTGAGAACGTGCCGACCACGTGATGCCACTGGCCGTCGTTCGTCCCCGGTGCGGAGCTGATCGTCCGCGCCGAGCCGTCCCACAGCCCGAACGTCACAGTGCCGTCGTTCTGCAGGTAGATGTGCCGGTCGTACTGGCTGCTCGTCCCGTTGGAGCTGTTGCCGAAGCCAACGATCTTGCCGCCGCTGGTCGAGGTGGTCTTGTACCAGGCCTCGACGCTGAAGTTCTGCGGCTGACTGATCGCGGTCTGGCCGATCAGCCTGCCCGCACCGTCGAAGTCGCCGGCCGTGTTGCCACCACTGGTCAGTACGCCGGGAACGCCGAGCGTCACCCCGGAGTACGGGCCGGTGTTGCCCTGGCCGGACGAGTCGGTCGCGTTGGCCGTGCCGTTGGGCTCACCGAGTCGCCAGTACGCCGTCGGGCCGTCCGCCATCACCTGCTGGTCGTACGGCGCGTCCACGCTGGCCACTGTCACCGCTGCCGAGTAGTCACCGCGCAGGGTGCTGTTCCCGTCGGTCACCTCGATCCGGTAGACCTGCGAGGAGCCCGGGGTCAGCCCGGTGTCGGTGAAGGACAGCCAGGGCCGGTTCCAGAACCGCGAGTCGGCCGTGTAGGTCGCGACGACGGTGTTGCTGAAGCTGCGGAGTACCCGGTAGGTCAGGGTGATGTCGTCGTTGTCTACGACGGTCTGGAAGTTCACCTTGACCTGGCCGGCCTTGTAGCTGACCGGAGTCACCTTGGCCGGCTTGGCCGGTGCAGCACCCGGCCCGGTGTTGGTGAAGCGGGCGAGGCTCTGCTGACCGGCTCCGTTCACCGTGGTGAAGTCGCCGCCGACCCAGAGGTCGGAGCCACCGGTCGCGGACACGAGCGGACCGACCACGGTCGGGCCACCGGTGTTGGTGTTCGGGAACCATGGGCCGAGCTCGCCGGTGTCGAGGTTCTGGGTGAGCAGGTAGCGTCCCGCGCCCTGCGGGAAGCCGTTGCCGCCCAGGTAGCTGCAGTCGTGCGCGTGCGAGCCCTTGTAGAGCCATCCGTTGACCACGGTGACCGTCTCGGTCGCGCCGAGACAGTTGCTCTTCCAGACCAGGTTGCCCGAGGCAACATCGGCCGCCCAGGTCCCGTCGAAGCAGCCGCCGCCGTCACCGGCGTTGGCGAAGTACACCCGGTCGCCGCTGGTCTCGATGTCCTTGACCCGTGACGTGCAGCCCGGGTTCGGAGCCGGTACTGCGCTCGCGGCCGCGAACGGCTGCAGGGAACCGTCGGTCGGGTCGAGACTTGCCACGGCCCAGCTCGACGTACCGTTGATGGTCGAGAACGTGCCGCCGGCGTACACCTTGCTGCCGTCGTCGGCCACGTCGATCGCGTAGACGTCGTTGTCCGCCTGGGGAGCCCAGGGGAGCAGCGACGCGGTGCTCGTGGTGACCGCCGCCAGGCGCGGCCGGGCGACGTTGTTGACGAGGCCGAACGAGCCGCCGAGATAGACCGTGCTGCCGGAGACGGCGAGCGCCTTGACCCGGTACGAGACCGACGGCTTCCAGTTGGAGACGAGGGCGCCGGTCGCGGTGTCGAACGCGGCCACCCGGTTGCGGGTCTGACCGTCGACGTTGGTGAAGTCGCCGCCGACGAAGACGCGGGAACCGTCAGCGGTCGCGGCGATCGCCCAGACCATGCCGTTCAGGGTGTGGTTGAAGCCGGTGTCCAGCGCGCCGGTGCTCTGGTTGAACGCGGCCAGATAGGTCCGCGCGGTCTCACTGGTGCCGGCTGCCGCCCCCGGTGGCCGGACCGTGGTGAAACGTCCCCCGACGTACGCCTTGCCGTTCGCCACCGCGAGTCCTTGCACGCTGGCGTTGGTCTGCCACGCCGGGCTCGTGAGAGCCGACAGCGAAGCTCCGATGCTCTGTGCGGGTGCTGCTGGTGACAGCAACGCTGCCACCAGCAGTCCGCCCAGCGCGAATATCCCCACCTTCTTCACGACATCCCCCCTCAAGGATGTACTCCCGGGCCGCCTGGTGCGGCCGAGAGTCACATGCCCGGGCTCACTTCACCTTCACGGCGATCGCCGGGCCCTTCATGATGTTTCTGCCGTCGTGGATCTCGACGTGGTAGCTGACCGACTGGCCCCGCTTGACGCCCTTGTCGACGACCGTGATCGTCTTGCGCGGCTGCCAGTAGTACGTGGTGAACTTCTGCGAGCTGATGTTGGTCGAGCCGCGGAACACGTTGTAGGTCAGAGTCAGGTTGTCCAGGTCGTAGCTGTCCTTGAAGCTGACGGACACCTGGTTGGTCACTGCGGTGGACACGGTCGGGACCTTCGGTGCCGCCGGCGCCGCGCCCCCCGCGGCGTTGGTGAACCGGGTCAGGCCCTGCTGGACCTTGCCGTTGACGTGCAGGAAGTCGCCGCCGACCCACAGGTCGTTGCCACCGGACGCGAACGCCAGCGGGCCGACCTGGGTGGTGCTGTTCGGGTTGGCGTCGGTGTTCGGGAACCACGGCCCGATCTTGCCGTCGATGCCGCTCTCCACCAGCAGGTAGTGCGTCCCGGTCCCGTCGCCGAAGGCACCGCTCGAGCTGCAGTTGTGCGCGTGCGAGCCCTTGTAGACCCAGTTGCCGATCGCCTTGATCGCCTCGGTCGCGCCCAGGCACTTGTTCTGCCACAGCAGCTTGCCGGTCGCGACGTCCGCGGCCAGTACGCCGTCGTAGCAGCCGCCGCCGTCGCCGCCGTTGGAGACGAAGACCTTGGTGCCGAGCGTGTCGATGTCCTTGACCCGGGTGGTGCAGCCGATCGTCGGCTTCGGGATCGCCGCCGCGGCCGGGAAGGCGAACGCGTTGCCGCGGCCGTTGTCGACCATCGCCAGCGAGTAGTGGTCCTTGCCGTTGATCTTGGTGAACGGCCCGCCGACGAACACCCGGGTGCCGTTGTCGGACAGGTCGATCGCGTACACGTCGTCGTCGGCGTTCGGGTTCCACGGCAGCAGATCGCCCTGGATCAGCCGGACCGCGGCCAGGTGGTTGCGGACGGTGTTGTCGACCCGGCCGAACGAGCCGCCGAAGAAGACGCTGTTGCCGAAGATCGCGATCGCCTTGACCCGGGTCGCGACGGAGGCGTCCCAGGCGGAGACCAGCCTGCCGGTGGCGACGCTGAACATCGCGATGTGGTTGCGCTTGATCCCGTTCACGGTGGTGAAGTCGCCGCCGATCACGACCCACTTGGCGTCCGGGCTGGTCGCGATCGCCCAGACGGCGCCGTTCAGCTTCGGCGCGAACGCCAGCGGCGCGCCGGTGGTGCGGTTGAAGGCGGCGACGTAGGTGCGCACCGCCTCGCCCTGACCGGCGGCCTTGCCGGGCTGCCGGATCCGGGTGAACAGGCCACCGGCGTACACCACGTTGCCGGCGGTGGCGAGTGCGTTCACGCTGGAGTTCGTCTGCCACGAGAGCTGCTTGATCGCGGACACGGCGGAGCCGAAGCCGCCGTTGGCCGCTTGTACGGGTGGCCCGGACGGGATCAGCGCCGCGGCGAGCACGGCGGCGACCGTCACGACTGCCAGAACTAACTTCTTCATCAACTTCCTTAGGACTGGGCGGGGGGAAAGTCCATTAGCGTCCGTAACCTAGCGCCGGTGGGAACCCGACTGGAAGTCAGGCTCCCACCGGCGTTATGACTTTGTGCTATGAACGTTTGACCGTCCGCTCAGCGTGCGCGTCGGCGCGGCTGGATCAGCCCGCGTTGTAGTGAGCGGTGACCTGGTCCGCGGTGAGCGCGTACGGGTAGACCGCCGCCTCGTCGATGACCATGCCGGTCTGGGTCGCGCCGCCACCCGACCAGCTGCTGGTGGTGTCGTTGCCGACTCGCCACCAACCGTAGTACAGGGAGGCCTGCCCGATCGTCTGGCTGCCGGCCAACACGCCGTCGACGTAGAGCTTCATCGCGCCGTTGTCGTAGGTGCCGACCGCGTGGTGCCACGCGCTGTTGTTCTTGTTCGACGCGCTGTTGATGGTCCGCTGGCTGCCGTCGTTGATCCCGAAGGTGACCTGGCCGTTGGAGCGCAGGTAGAGCATCCGGTCGTTCAGGCTGCTGTTCGCCGTCTTCGAGTTGCCGAAGCCGATGATCCGGCCGCCCTTCAGGAAGCCCTGCTTGAACCAGGCCTCGACGGTGAACTGCTGCGGCATGCTGTACGCCTTCTCGCCGACCATCTTGCCGTTGCTCGCGCTGATCGTCGCCGCCGTGTTGCCGCTCACCTTGCCGGCGGTGCCCAGCGTGATGCCGCTGAACGTGCCGTTGTTGCTCTGCCCGGACGCGTCCACCGAGGTGGTCGTGCCGGCCGCCTCACCGAGCCGCCAGTAGGCCTGCGGCCCGTCGGCGTTGATGAGCTGGTCGTACGCCGTGCTCGCGGTGCTCGCGACGGTCAGCGGGTCGGAGTAGTTGCCGCGGATCGTCGTACTGCCGTCCGTGACCTCGACCCGGTAGTTGGTCACCTCACCCGGCGTGACGTTGGTGTCGGTGTAGTGGATCCAGGGCTTGTCCCACGGCGTCGACTTGACGGTCCAGGTCGCGATCGTGGTGTTGCTGAAGCCCTTCAGCAGCCGGTACGTGAGCGTGCTGTCGTCGTTGTCCACGACCGTGGGGAAGTGGATCTGGACGACGCCCGGCTGGACGGAGTACGGGAGCAGCTTGGCCGGCTTGGCCGGAGCGGCGCCCGGGGTCGCGTTGGTGAAGCGGGTCAGACCCTGCTGGGCGACGCCGTTGGTGAGCAGGAAGTCGCCGCCGACCCACAGGTCCGAGCCGCCGGTCGCGAACGCCAGCGGGCCGACCTCGGTGGGCGGACCGGCGTTGGTGTTCGGGAACCACGGGCCGAGCTTGCCGTCGACCGGGTTCTGGGTGAGCAGGAAGCGGTAGCCGAAGCCCTGCGGGAAGCCGCCGGCGCCCTGGTTGGCGCAGTCGTGCGCGTGCGAACCCTTGTACAGCCAGCCGTTCACCATCTTGATCGCCTCGGTGGCGCCCAGGCACTGGCTCTTCCACTTCAGCGTGTTGGTCGCGAGGTCGACCGCCCAGGTGCCGTCGAAGCAGCCGCCGCCGTCACCGCCGTTGCCGAAGTACACGGTGTCGCCGCTGGCGTCGATGGTCTTGACGCGGGTGGTGCAGGAGCCGTTCGGCGGCGGGACCGCGGACGCGCCCGGGAAGGGCAGGACCGCGCCGGTCACCGGGTCGAGGCTGGTGACGGTGTTCTGGTTGGTGCCGTTGACGGTGCTGAACTGGCCACCGGCGTACGCCTTGGAGCCGTCGTCGGCCACGTCCACGGCGTACACGTCGCCGTTGGTGGCAGGGGCCCAGGGCAACAGGGTGCCGGTGTCCGCGGTGACCGCGGCGAGCCGGAGCCGGTCCTCGCCGTTGACGAGCCCGAACGAGCCGCCGAAGTACACGGTGCTGCCGTAGACGGCGATCGACTTGACCCGGTACGAGACCGAGGGCTTCCAGTTCGCGACCAGCGCGCCGGTGGCGGTGTCGAAGGCGGCGATCCGGTTGCGGGTCTGGCCGTTGACGGTGGTGAAGTCACCGCCGACGAAGATCCGGGAGCCGTCGGCCGACGCGGCCACGGCGTACACCTGGCCGTCGAGGACCGGGTTGAACGACGCGACCAGGTTCCCGGTGGCCGAGTCGAAGGCCGCCAGGTAGGCCTGGCCGACCTCGTTGCTGCCGAGCGGTGAGCCCGGCGGCCGGACGCTGGTGAAGCGTCCGCCTGCGTAAGCCTTTCCAGCGGCCACGGCCAGTCCCTGGACGCTGGCGTTGGTCTGCCAGACCGGGCTGTCCTGCGCCGAGAGCGAGGCCTCGATGCTCTGGGCCGACGGCGCGAGCACCATGATGCCGGCCCCGGCCAGCAGCGCTCCGACGGCGCCAAGGCGCGCGAAAAGCCATCTCTTCTTCATCCTGCGGTGTCCCCCCTCGGACAGGCGCCATCCCCGGCGCCTTACAAGTGATTCCCGTTTTTCGTGATCCCCAGAATTCCCCCGAGACAGAGTAGGCCACACAAAGTGAGCTTTGACCAGTCACCAAACGGTTATCGTCGGCGAGTTGCCAGCCTTCGTCACTGCGTGTGATCGTTGTGGACGATTGCCGCGTCAGTGTGGCGATGCCTATATCCTGGCCCCGGCAAGGAGCCGGTCACCTCGCGTGACCAAGGTTTGGGAAGTTGGGGGACCGGAATGGAACCGGGCACTGTCGTCTGGCGGGACACCGCGCAGTCACTGCTGAGGCACAAGTGGCTGATCATCGGATGTGTTCTGCTGGGAATCGGCGGCGCGGCCTTCTTCTCGCTGTCGCAGACCGTCCGCTGGACCGCGTCCAGCCAGGTGGTGATCGGCCCGGCCGTTCCGCCGGCCCTGGTCGGCAACCTGCCCACCGGCTCGGACAAGACCGGCCCGCTCGGCCTCGACCTGCCGGCCGAGACGCAGGCCCGGGTGATGGCCAGCCCGGCGATCCTGCGCGAGGTCGCCAAGTTCTTGCAGATGCCGACCACGGACGACTCGATCCAGTCGCTGGCGAGCGTGACCCGGGTCAAGGCGGTCACCGACAACGCCTACCTGATCACCATCGACGGCCCGACCGCCGACGAGGCGGTCCGCCGCGCCAACGCGATCGCGCAGATCTACCTCGCGCAGCGCAGCCGGGAGGCCAAGAACCTGCTGGTCACACTGGCCAGCCAGGCCACCGACCGGGCCAAGACCGCGAACGCCCAGTCGAAGACCCTGGTCAAGCAGATCGAGGAGGCGCAAGGGCGGAACGACACCCAGGGCGCGAGCTCGCTGCGCGACCAGCGGGTCGGCCTGGCGACCGAAGCCCGGCAGGCCGCCGACGAGGCGGCCGCGATGAACAAGGCGCTGACCGGTGTCGGCGCGAGCAGCACGCTCGTCACGCCGGCCACGGTGGACACCGCGTCGTCGTCACCCTTGGTAGCGCGCGACATCACCGTCGGCGCGATTCTCGGCCTGGTGCTCGGCTTCGGTCTGGCCTTGCTCAGCACGCATCTGAGCCCCTTCATCCTGACCCGCGACCAGGCGGCCCGCGCCGCCGGCGCCCCGGTCATCACCACGGCGATCGGCTTCCGGCGGTACCGGCTCGGTTTCCGCCTCCGGTTCTGGCTCCGGGCCACTCCGCAGTTGCCGGCCTCGGAGACGACGGCGCTGGGCACCGAGGCGAGTGGCGCGCTGGCCCGCCGTGAGCTGAACCCCAAGGGCATCGGGTCCGGCGGCGCCGGCGCTCTGCTGGTCGTCTCGGCCTCGCCGAACAGCAACACGGCCGGGATCGCGCTGGCGATGGCCGAGGCCAGCGCGCGCGACGGCCGCGAGACGTTGCTGGTGCTCGCCGATCTGCGCAGCGCCCCGGTGCTGTCGCATGTGACCGACCACGAAGGTCTGAGCGATCTCGTGACGGAGCCGGCTCCGACCCGCGCGGTGCGGGCCCGCAAGATGTTCCGTCCGGGCACGGTGGCGGATCTGTACGTCCTGCCGCCCGGGCTGACCCACGACGAGGCGGCGCTGGCCGTCGCGCCGTCGCTGGTTCCGGGCATCGTGGCGGATCTGCCGCCGGGGTATTCGGTCGTCGTCCATGGCCAGGCCTCGCTCGGCCGGCACGGGATCACGCCGCTGGCGGCTGCTGTCGATGCGTCGGTGCTGGTGGTGCAGGTCGGTCAGGACAAGGAGACGGACCTGACGCGACTCACGGCGGCTCTGCGGTTCGCGGGGGCGCCGGTGCTGGGCGTCGTACTGATCGGTGCTTCGAAGCACGACGAGACGCTGGGCATCCCGGCGAACTTCACCCCGGCCGAGATCTCCACTCTTCCGCTGCGCTGATGGTGCTGGGATGACGCTGACGGCACCGCCCGTGCCGGGGACGATCGAAGAGTCGGACAGCACGAAGGCGAGCTGGCTCTGGATCGCCATGTGGTGCCTGCTGGTGCTCGGGGTGCAGCCGTGGTCCTCTCGTGCTGCCGCGCCGCAGGGGTCGACGGGGTCGACCAACAGCTTGATGAAGGGCGTGCTGCTCGGGGCGATCTTCCTGATCTGCCTGGCGGCGACGAAGCCTGGGTTCCGGACTCGCTCGAGCCCGGCGACCACGATGTACGTCGTCTATGCGCTCTTCGCGACGGCGACGGCGTTCCTGCTGGCCGATCCGGGCGGTCCGCTGCTGCGGCTGGCCCGGTTGCTGATCGGTCTGGTTCTGCTGCTGATGCTGTGGCGGCCGCTGATCCGGGTGCCGGAGCGATTGATCCGTGCGCATCTGGTCGCGCATCTGCTGCTGGCGCTCACGGTCGTGCTCAGTGTGATCTGGCGGCCGACTGTGGCTTGGCGGCCGCTGACTTCCTTCGGTAGCGGCTATCGGCTGCAGGGTGTGCTGATCCCGATGCTGCCGCCGCGGGTCGGTGAGGTCGGAGCGATTCTGCTCGGGCTGGCGATCGTCGCCTTCTTCTCCCGCAAGCTGGCGTTCGTGCCGGCGACCGTGCTGATCGGCCTCGGCGTCGTCCTGGTGGGCGCCAGCCGGACGCGGACGGCGGCCGCGGCGGTCGCGGTCGGTCTGGTGCTGGCGTTGTTCCTGACCCGGAAGACCTGGTTCTCCCGGATCGCTTCGATCTCGGTGCCGGCCTTGATGGGCTTGGCGTTCCTGGTGGTCCCGACGCTGCACAACTGGTTGTTGCGGGGGCAGGGGACCAAGCAGATCAGCTCGCTGAGCGGCCGGACCACGAGCTGGCACTACGTCATCGACGAAGAGGTGTCGCTGCAGACGGCCATCATCGGGCACGGCCTCGGCAACAAGCGCGTCCTGCTGCGCCGCGGCGAGGGCGACATCGACGTGATGGCGATCGACAACAGCTGGCTGAGCCTCTACTGGGAGACCGGCCTGCTGGCGGTCACCATCGTCGGAATCGCCTTCATCGTCGCCTGGATCTCGGTCCTCCGGGCCCCCACGCCGTACGTGAAGGCCAGCGGCGCCCTGCTCCTCGGCTACGTCTCGGTCGCCTCCCTCAACGAGAGCGGCCTCTCCGACCTGAGCTCCATGACCCTGCACCTCCTGGTAGCAGCCGCAGTCTGCGACGCCGACCGCATGAGAGCCAAAGCCCATCCACCCCCACCCAAACCACCAAAGCCGCGCTGGGTCTAGCCACCACCACCCACCCACCGCGGCTGCCTCAGCCATCTACACCCACCGCGGCTGGCGCGGCCACCCACGCCCACCGCGGCTGGCGCGGCCACCCACATCCACCGCGGCCACCCACACCC
The DNA here is from genome assembly GCF_039525325.1 of Kribbella koreensis. Taxonomy (NCBI): domain Bacteria; kingdom Bacillati; phylum Actinomycetota; class Actinomycetes; order Propionibacteriales; family Kribbellaceae; genus Kribbella; species Kribbella koreensis. The sequence continues at coordinate 99,059 of NZ_BAAAHK010000020.1, read as the reverse complement.
ACCACGGCTGGCTCGGCCATCTACGCCCACCGCGGCTGGCTCGGTCGGCCACGCCCACCGCGGCTGGCTCGGTCGGCCACCACCCGCCGTCGGCTCGGCCACCCGGCCGTTGACGGCGGGGCGGCGCTCTTCAGCTGGTGATGCTGTCCTTGTCGAAGCCGGCTGCTTGCCACTGCTCCCAGGTCATCGTCTCGCCGCGATAGGCGAACCGCTCCGCCTGCCGGCCGCCGATCCGGTAGCTGTTCCGGCTGAACCGGATCGCACCGTCCGCAGCGGGCGACTCCTTGTTCTCCACCACACCCGTGCTGGCAGTCTTCTCGTCCATCACGACCTGGTTCGCCTCGATCAGCACGTCCTTCAGCACGTACTGCCCGCGCGGCCCATCACCCCGCGTCCGCGACTGGATCGCGATCCCGTTGCGGTTGTCCTTGATCAGATTCCCCACCACGCTGACCCCGGCCGACGTGTTCACGTTGATCCCGCCGCCGTCCCACAGACTCGGCCCCGACCCCCGCCCGGTCCCGAACCCGTTGCCCTCGACAACATTCCCCGAGATCCCCGCCTGATAACTGATCTCGTACCGGATCCCGTCCGCCGCGTTGTCGCGAATCCGGTTCCCGACGATCTTCCGGTCGTACTCCGCGATGTCGCTCCACATCCCGATCCCGCGGTTCGCCACGATGTCGTTGCCCGACACCTCACCGGACGACCGCGTCGACTTGATCCCGCCCGACTCCCAGTCCGCGATCCAGAAGCCATCCGTGTTGTTGCGAGTCACCAGATTCCCGGTCAGCTTCACATCGGCCGAGTGGTACTGCCCGATCCCGAGCTGCCCGTTGTCGGCAACGGTATTACCGCTGACCCTCGCCCGATCGCCCTCGATCACCATCACCCCGACCGCGTGATTCCAGCGAACCTCGTTGGCAACCACCTTCCACCCCGTACCAACCTCCAGCGCCCCACCCTGCGGCAGACTCGCGAAGTGCTCGATCGTCAGCCCGCTGACCGTCACCTCCCGCGCCGACGCCTCGACCGCCGTCCGCGTCCGCGACATCTCGACATCCTTCCCAGCCGGATCATCAGCCAGGTACAGCGCGTTGGCCTGGTAGTCCCCGTAGAAGGTCCCGCTGGTGAGCTGATCAAGGCTCATCACCCGAGTCAGATGCACCCCATCCACAAACACCTGCTCAGCAAGCTGGCAAGGATCAGCCTTCTCGTCCTCGCACTTCCCCTTCAACTTGTACGGCGCAGGCAGTGCGCCACGCACCACCCAGTGGCCACCCTCGGGCAGCCACCGAGTCAGCTGCACCGACCCGGTCAGTACGGCCCCTTCGCTGCTCGCCAGCGTTGATCCGTCCACGGGCCGGATCGCTCGCGTGATCCGGTGCAGTCCCTTGCCGAAGCAGAACGTGCCGCCATCCGGATGGGCGTCGATCACCTGCTGCGGATCCGTGCCGGCCGGAATCGCGACCCCGACACACTTGGCCGCGGCCGCCGGCCCGGTCGGTCCGAGCTTGATGCTCGCCGCTGGGGGAGGACCCGACGGCAGCGCGACCGTCGGCTCATCCGGCGGCGGGGATGCCGCCTTGTCGTCCGTGCACCCAGCCACCAAGAAGACGGCCAGCACAACCCCGCCAGCCGACCTGAACCCGCGTCCCATCAATTCCCCCACACAGCCGACCCCAGAAGTTGCCCAACTATAGGTTCACCACGGATCGGCCAGCCCTTCGCCCGTAGTGATCAAGCTGTACAGACTCCCGTTGACGTAGTGCCGCCAAGCCGTCGAACAAGCCCCGAAGCACTCAACCTCCGGCACCAGCCCAAGATGAGTGAACCGAACCTCCGCACCCACACCACCCGCCTGAACCGCCCGGCCACCGACAGACCGCCCGCGAACCGCCCCGCTGCCGATGGACCGTCCGCGAACCGCACCGCCGTCGGGGGTGTCCTCGTGTTCGCCACCGCCGACGTCTGTGCCACCGCTGGCCTCCGTCCCCGGCAGGATGTCGAAGACGATCTGGCTGCCGGTCCACTCGCTCGGCTCGGAGACGAACGCCAGCTTGCTGTCGACGACCTCCCAGGCCACCCGGCGACCGGGCTCGAGCTCCACCACGCGCTGCAGGCTGTAGTGCTGGGGGAGATGGCGGTAGGCGAACTCACCACCGACCTCATCGGCCCGGCCCTCGATCTCACCCGTCCACCAGGCGCCGACGTTCAGGATCGCGGCATACACCTCGTCCGCTGACTGCTGAACCGTGAAGGACGTCGAATAGTCAGACATGGCAACCTCTCCTCTTCTGCAACAATCGGTTGCACGAGAGTAGATCAGCTACCCAGGAATACGCAACCATCGATTGCAGGTGCTCGAGGAGCATGCCGAGGTGCTTGGTGTGGGCGAGGTTGAGTCAGTGCACGTAGGTGCTGCGGGCGAGGTTGTAGGCGAGGTCCTGCGCCAGTTGGAAGGCGTCGTCTTCCTCCAGCCGGTGTTCGACGACGAGGTTGGCGAGGTAGCCGGCGTCGATCCGGCGGGACAGGTCGTGCCGGGCGGGGATGGAGAGGAAGGCGCGGGTGTCGTCGACGAAGCCGGAGGTGTTGTAGAAGCCGGCCGTCTCGGTGACGAGCTCGCGGAACCGCCGCATCCCGTCAGGGCTGTCGAGGAACCACCAGGGTGCCCCCAGTCGCACCGACGGGTAGACGCCGGCGATCGGCGCAAGCTCCCGCGAGTACGCCGTCTCGTCGACCGTGAACAGGACCAGCCGGAACCCCTCGGCATGCCCGAACTTCTCCAGCACCGGCCGCAGCGACCGCGTGAACTCAGTCGCCACCGGGATGTCGTGCCCCTGATCCGGCCCGTAGGTCCCATGGATCCCCGAGTGGTGATCGCGCAGTACGCCGGGATGCAGCTGCATCACCAACCCGTCCTCGGCCGACATCGCCGCCATCTGGAACAACATGTGTCCGGCGAACGCGGCCGCATCCTCCGTCGACACCTCGCCCCGCAAAGCCGTCTCGTAGATCCGCGCCGCCGCCGACTCGTCGAGCGGTGTGGCTGACGCGCTCAAGTGCCCGTGATCCGTCGCCAGCGCCCCGGCCGCAAGGAATGCCTGCCGCCGTTGCCGCAGTGCCTCCAGATATCCGGCATACGACGAAGTGTCGATGCCCGCCCGTACGCCGAGGTCGACCACGAGCTCACTCCAGCCCGGCCGGTCGACGTGGACGACCGCGTCCGGCCGGAAAGTGGGAATGACTCGGCCGGGGAGATCGGCGGCGAGCTTGGCGTGCTGAGCCAGATCGTCGGTCGCGGCGTCGGTGGTGGCGATGACCTCGATCCTGAAGCGGTCGAGCAAGGCGCGCGGCCGGAACTCCGGCTCGGCCAGCCGGGCCGAGATCTCGTCGTACAGCTCGTCCGCGGTCTCGGCCGACGGTGCGACCTTCAACCCGAGCACCTCGGCGAACTCGTGCTCCAGCCAGTACCGGCTAGGGGTGCCGAGGAACAGTTGCCAGTGCGAGCAGAACTCCCGCCAGATGTCGCGCGGCTCCGCCGTCCGAACGCCGTCGCGGCGCGGCAACCCGAGCCGGTCGGGGGAGACGCCTTGGGAGACCAGCATCCGGGTGACGTAGTGATCCGGCACCACCAGCAGCTCGGCCGGATCGCCGAAGGCCTCGTCGGTCGCGAAGAGCCCGGCGTCGACGTGCCCGTGGAAGCAGAGCAGTGGCAGGTCCTTCGTGGACGCGTGGATCCGGCGGGCCACGTCGCGCGCCTCGCCGGCGGGCAGGGCGCGGTCCGGATGAGGCTGCAGAGCCTTCGGCATGAGTCCTCCGTGGGGTCGGGCTGCAACGGCGGCTGAAAAGGATTGCAGCCCGCTCAGCGTCACACAAGCCCAGCAAATAAAGGAAATCCAGCGTGTCGTCCACAGCTCGCTGACGACGTCTTGACACAGGATTGCAAACGGTTGCAGACTCGCTCCACGACCAGGCCCGACGACCCCGGAGGTGGGAGATGGCAGCGACCATTCGCGACGTCGCCCGGCTGGCGGGCGTGTCCGCGTCGACGGTCTCCCGCGCGCTGTCCATGCCCGGTGTGGTGAACGCGACCACCCGGGCCCGGGTGCAGGCCGCGGCGGAGCAGTTGGGCTACGCGCCCAACAAGGCCGCCCGAGGCCTGATCACCGGCCGTACCGGCAATATCGGCCTGGTCGTCCCCGACCTGGCCAACCCGTTCTTCCCGAGCGTTGTGAAGGGTGTCCAGGCTCGCGCCCGGATGCACGACGTGGCGGTCTTCCTGGCCGACACCGACGAGGACGCGGCGGCCGAGGTGGGCCTCGTGCTGGCGCTGGCCAAGCAGGTCGACGGGCTGATCCTGTGCTCACCACGAGCAGACGAGGACGAGCTCGCCGCGATCGCGGCCGACACCAACGTCGTCCTGGTCAACCGGCTGGTCGAAGGCGTCCCGGCCGTCACCTTCGACAACGAGGGCGGGATGCGGCAGGCGATCGCCCACCTGGTCGCGCTCGGGCACCGCAAGATCGCCTGGGTCGGCGGACCGAAGACGTCCTGGTCCAGCGCCCACCGCAGCATCGGTCTGTACGCCGCGGCGCACGACCACGGGGTGAAGCTGGTCGACGTCGGCCACTTCGCCCCGACGTACGAGGGAGGGATGGCCGCGGCCGACCAGGCGGTCGCCAGTGGTGCGACCGCGGTCGTGGCCTACAACGACCTGGTCGCGATCGGGCTGCTGGCCCGGTTGCATGCACGGGGGATCACGGTGCCCGACGACCTGAGCGTGGTCGGCATCGACGACATCGCCATGTCCAGGATGTCCCGGCCGGCGCTGACCACGGTGCGGCTGCCCAAACAGCGGGCGGGTGAGATCGCCGTCGAGCTGCTGCTGGCGATGATCGACGACCCCGATCCGGACACCATCATCGGCACCCGGGGCACGTTGCACGGCGAGCTGATGGTGCGGGACTCCACCGGCCTCGCGGCCGACCGGACCTCCGACCCCGCACGACCCTGATCCTGAGGAGATTCCGATGCGCCCCTACCGGATAATCGCCGCCGCCGGCGCACTCGCCGTGCTGGCAGCCTGTGGAGCCCCGACCGCCGGCAAGCCTGCCGCCGACACCACCGGCGACGTGCCGGACAAGCCCGCCAAGGCAGTCAGCCTCAACATCCTCGACGTGGCCGGCGACCTGCAGCTGACACAGGGCATGATCGACGAGTTCGTCAAGCAGCACTCCGACGTGATCTCGAAGGTCACCTACTCCAAGGCTCCCGCCCCGGAGCTGTCGGGCAAGATCAAGGCCCAGCAGAACGCGAACCGGGTCGACATCGACCTGGTGCTGACCGGCACCGACGGCTTGTCGGCCGGCACCCAGCAAGGCTTGTGGAACGAGCTGCTCCCGAAGTACGCCGATCGGCTGCCAGGGATGAAGGACTACCTGCCACCGGCGCAGAAGATGCAGGAGCTCGCGGGCAACAGCGGCGTCACGGTCACCTACTACCCGTCCGGTCCGCTCCTCGAGTACCTGCCGGCCAAGGTCGCGAAGCCGCCGGCGAACGCGGACGAGCTGCTCGCCTACGCCAAGGCCAACAAGGGCAAGGTGATGTATGCGCGACCGTCGAACTCCGGACCGGGCCGCACCTTCCTGATGGGCCTGCCCTACATCCTGGGTGACAAGGATCCGAAGGATCCGATCAACGGCTGGGACAAGACCTGGGCGTACCTCAAGGAGCTCAACCAGTACGTCGACTACTACCCGTCGGGCACCGCGGACACGATGAAGGCGCTGGCCAACGGCTCGTCGAACATCATCGTCAGCACCACCGGCTGGGACATCAACCCGCGGGTGCTCGGCACGGTGCCGAAGGAAGCCGCGATCACCACGCTCAAGGGCTTCCACTGGGTCACCGACGCGCACTACGCCGTCGTGCCGAAGGGTGTCTCGACCGACAAGCAGGCGGCGATCCTGCAGCTCCTGCAGTTCATGCTCACCCCGGAGCAGCAGGCCAAGGCGTACGACAAGGGCTACTTCTACCCCGGCCCGGCGATCAAGGGGGTCGAGCTCTCGCAGGCACCGCAGGAGAGCCAGGACGCGATCAAGGACTTCGGCCGGGCGGAGTACGACAAGCTCATCGCGGACAACCCGACCGAGGTGCCGCTGGACGCGAAGAGCCTGGTTGCCGCCTTCGACAAGTGGGACCGCGAGGTCGGCGGCAGCAAGGTGAAGAGCTCGTGAGCGGATTCGACCAGCTCAGGCTCGAGGGCGTCGGCCGCAGGTTCGGTACCGCGGATGCGCTCGCCGACCTGGACCTGACCATCGAGCGGGGCGAGTTCATCGCCCTGCTCGGGCCGTCCGGGTGCGGCAAATCGACCGCGCTGAACTGCCTGGCCGGGCTGCTGCCGTTGACCGCGGGCAGCATCTGGCAGGACGACCAGCGGATCGACACGCTGCCGCCGGAGAAGCGCGGCTTCGGCATGGTCTTCCAGAACTATGCGCTCTTCCCGCACCTGACGGTCCGCGACAACATCGCCTTCGGCCTGCGGATGCGCCGGCTGCCGAAGGACGAGGTCCGCCGCCGGACCGAGGCCGCGATCGAGATGGTTCGGCTGGCGGAGCACGCGAGCAAGCTGCCCGGCCAGCTCTCCGGTGGCCAGCAGCAGCGAGTGGCGATCGCGCGTGCGACCGTACTCGAGCCGTCGCTGGTGCTGATGGACGAGCCGCTCAGCAACCTCGATGCGAAGCTCCGGCTGGAGATGCGCACCGAGATCCGCCGGCTGCATCAGTCGCTGGGCCTGACGACGGTCTATGTCACGCACGACCAGGAGGAGGCGCTCAGCATGGCCGACCGCCTGGTCGTGATGCGGCTCGGCCGGGTGCAGCAGATCGGCACGCCCGAGGAGGTCCACACCAAGCCGGCCACCTGGCACGTCGCCGACTTCATGGGCTACCGGAATCTCCTGCCGGTGTCGGCCACGCGGGTCGAGGGCGACGCCGTCACGGTGCCACTCGGCGAGACGACGGTGAACGGCGTCGCCCAGGGTGAGATGAACGCCGGGGACGAGGTGGTCGCCGCGGTCCGGCCGGAGGACGTGCGGTTGGGCAGTGCGGATGTCGCCGGGCTGAAGGGCCGGATCGAGGTCGTGGAGTACCAGGGCCGCGAGCTCGCCGTCGAGGTCGCTCTGCCGGATGGTGTCCGGCTGCATGCTCGTACCGATCGCAAGGTCGAGCCGGGTGAGCAGGTCGCCATCACGATCACGCCCGGACGGCTCCTGGTGTACCCGTCCGGAGACCCGGCTGACCGCCCAGCGGCCGAGCTGGCGACGGCAGGCCTCGCGGTATGAGCACCACGACGAGCTCCGGGCCGGCGAACTCGGGGCCGGCGAACTCAGGGCCGGCGAACTCAGGGCCGGCGGGCTCCGGGCCGGCGGGCTCCGGACCGGCGGGCTCGGGACTGGCGGGCTCGGGGCAAGCGCTGAACTGGCGGCATCGGCTGGCCGAGCGGGGTGTCGATCGCAGGCTCTGGCTGTTGCTGCCGGCAACGGTCTTCGTGCTGGTGCTCTTCATCTACCCGTTCCTCTACGGCCTGAGCCTGTCGTTCCAGCCGATGAACGGCGGCGGGGTGCTGGCCAACTACAGCAAGTTCTTCAGCGACGCCTATCAGCGCGACACGATCGCCACCACGCTGAAGATCGCTCTGCCCGCCGCGCTGCTGAACGTGCTGGCCGCGGTGCCGATCGCGTTCCGGATGCGTGGCCGGTTCCGGGGCAAGCGGCTGATGACGACGTTGCTCGTCGTGCCGATCACCCTCGGCACCGTGCTGACCGCCCAGGGCCTGCTGAACTTCCTCGGCCCGACCGGCTGGTTCAACCGGGTGCTGATGGGCCTCCACCTCACCGAGGGCCCGGTGCGGTTGACGAACAACTACTGGGGTGTGTTCTTCAGCCTCATCATCACCGGGTTCCCGTTCGCGTTCCTGCTCGTGCTGTCTTACCTGAGCGGCATCGACCCGACGCTCGAGCGCGCGGCCGCGACGCTGGGCGCCTCCCGGTCGCAACGCTTCCGCCGGATCACGCTGCCGCTGCTGGCTCCGGGGCTGGCCACGACTTTCCTGCTGACCTTCGTGCTCGCGTTCTCGGTCTTCCCCTCGGCGGTCCTGGTCGGCAATCCGGCCGGTTCCACCCGGGTGATCTCGCTCGCTGCATACCAGGCGGCCTACGAGCAGTACGACTATTCCTACGCCTCCGCGATCGCGATGATCATGGGCGCGGTCGAGCTCGTCGTGGTGGCGATCGTCCTCGTCTGGCGAGCCCGCCTCTACACCGGATCAACCGGAGGCAAAGGATGACCACAGCAACCACGACCTCTGGACGGCCGCCCGCCGGCCAGCCGGCCCCGGGCGGTTCGCCCCGACGGCGGGTTCTGCGGGGGACGCCGACTGCCTGGGTGATCTGGGCCGTTGTGATCTTCTTCTTCGTGAACCTGGCCGGTGTTGTCGGGTCTGTGTTGGTCAGCTCGTTCGGGCGGCGGTGGTTCGACACCTGGCTGCCGAGCGGCTTCACCACCGACTGGTACGGCGATGCCTGGCGCGAGTTCGGTCTGTTGCATGTCATCACCGTCACGCTGATCGCCTCGGCGCTGGTGGTCGTCTTGTCCGTTCTGATCGGGGCACCGGCGGCGTACGTGCTGGCCCGGCAGAACTTCCCGGGCAAGCGACTCGTCTACCTGACCTTCCTGCTGCCGATCCTGATGCCGCCGATCACCTACGGCATCCCGCTCGCGACGGTCCTCTACAAGTTCGGCTTCGCCGGGCACTTGTCCGGCGTCGTGCTGGCGAACCTGGTGCCTTCGGTGCCGTTCGTGATCCTGACGATGACCCCGTTCATCGAGCAGGTCGATCCCCGGATCGAGAGCGCCGCCCGGATGCTCGGCGCCGGCACCCGCGCGATCTTCCTCAAGATCCTCACGCCGCTGCTCGTGCCCGGGCTGCTCGCCTCGGCGATCCTCGTGCTCGTCCGCACGGTCGGGATGTTCGAGCTGACCTTCCTCACCGCCGGGCCCGACTCGCAGACGCTGGTCGTCGCGCTCTACTACTCGATGTCCGCGGCCGGCATCCGCGCACAGCAGTCGGTGGACGCGATGGCGATCATCTACACCTCGATGATGCTGGTGCTGCTCGTCGTCGCGCTGCGCTTCGTGAACCCGACCCAACTGGTCGCCCGGGTGAAGGAGGAGCCCGAATGAGGATCACCGCCGCCCGGGTCGTCGTCACCAGCCCCGGACGCAACTTCGTCACGCTGAAGCTCGAGACCGACGAAGGCGTGTACGGCATCGGCGACGGCACCCTCAACGGCCGTGAGCTCGCCGTCGCGTCGTACCTGAACGATCACGTGATCCCGTTGCTGATCGGGCGCGACCCGGCACGGATCGAGGACACCTGGCAGTACCTGTACCAGGGCGCGTACTGGCGGCGCGGCCCGATCACGATGTCGGCCATCGCCGCGGTCGACACCGCGTTGTGGGACATCAAGGGCAAGGTGGCCGGTCTTCCGGTCTACCAACTGCTCGGCGGTCGCAGCCGCGACGGCGTCACGGTCTACGGTCACGCCGGTGCGGAGACGACCGAGGACCTGCTGAAGGAAGTCAGCCGCTACGTCGACCTCGGTTACAAGGCAGTCCGGATCCAGACCGGCGTCCCCGGCCTCGCCTCGACGTATGGGGTGGGCACCGCTGGTACGACGTACGAGCCCGCGAACGCATCGCTGGCGTTGCCGGCCGAGAGTGTGTGGTCGACCGAGAAGTACCTGGATCATGTTCCGTCGGTGTTCCGGGCGGTTCGGGCGGAGTTCGGCCCGACGCTGCGGCTGCTGCACGACGTGCATCATCGGCTGACTCCGATCGAGGCAGCACGGTTGGGCAAGAGCCTGGAGCCGTACGCGCCGTACTGGATCGAGGATCCGGTGCGGGCGGAGCTGCAGGAAGGGTTCCGGCTGATCCGGCAGCACACGACGACGCCGATCGCTGTCGGCGAGGTGTTCAACAGCATCTGGGACTGCCAGCAGCTGATCCAGGAGCAGCTGATCGACTTCATCCGGGTGACGGTCGTGCACGCGGGTGGCATCACGCACCTGCGCCGGATCTTCGACCTGGCCGCGCTGTATCACGTCCGCAGCGGTTCGCACGGCGCGACCGATCTGTCGCCGGTCTGCCTGGCAGCGGCGCTGCAACTCGACATCTCCATCCCGAACTTCGGTCTGCAGGAGTACATGCCGCACTCGGCGGAGACCGACGCGGTCTTCCCGCACAGCTACAGCTTCGCGGACGGCTACCTGCAGCCCAGTGAGCAGCCTGGGCTCGGCGTGGACCTCGACGAAGAGGCCGCGGCCGCCTATCCGTATCGCCCGGCCTACTTGCCGGTGAACCGCCTGGAGGATGGAACGGTGCACGCATGGTGATCCCGGACGTACTGGTGATCGGCGAGATCCTGGTGGAGTTGAGCTCCACCGAGCCGCTCGACGCCGGGACCGCGCTGACCCTCAACTTCTCCGGGGACGCGCTCAACTCGGCGGCCGCGGCTGCTGCGGCCGGGGCGCACACGGCGCTGCTCGCCCGGGTGCCGGACGACGAGCTGGGCGATCGGCTGCTCGAGCGAGTGGTTGCTCTGGGCATCGATACGTCGCAGGTGTTGCGGGTGGCCGGCCAGCATGGGCTCTATCTGCAGCATGCCGATCCGTCGGGGGCGCGGGAGTTCACCTATGTACGGCGGGGGAGCGCGGGCTCTGGACTGGGGCCGGGCGATGTACCACTGGACCTCGTGGCCAAAGTGGGTGCAGTGCTGGCGAGTGGGATCGCTTGTGCCATCTCCCCGCTGTCGGCGAAGGCGGTGCGGGTTGCGGCGTCCACCTCGCGATGCTTCGTCTACGACCCCAACTGGCGACCGCGCTTGGTGAGTGCTGTCGGTGCTGGGGATCACCTGCGGGCGCTCGCGCAGTACACGCGGCTGGTCACGCCCGGCTGGCCACATGAGGCACAGCTGGTCACCGACGCTACCGACCCGGTGGCGGCTTGTGCTGCCATCAGAGGGCTCGGGGTGGACGCGGTCGCCCTGACTCGTGGCGCCGATGGAGTGTTGCTGGACGATGGTGGTCGCATCGTGGAGGTGCCGGTGATCCCGGCGCCGGTGGTTGTCGACCAGACGGGTGCGGGTGACTCGTTCGCCGGGACAGTGACTGCGCGGCTTGCGCTCGGCGATGCGTTGGAGGAGGCAGTCCGGCTCGGGGTGGCGGCCGCCTCGCTGTCGGTGAGTGGACTCGGAGGTACCGGCCATGTCGCCACGCTCGAGGAGACCCGGGCGCACGCAGCCAACGGAACAGCGGAGGTATCTGCATGACTGCCCGACTCAGCCTGACCACCTTGCCTGCGGCGCTGCAGCCTGTCGTGGAGCCGAGCAAGATCGGGATAGTCCATCTCGGGTTGGGGGCGTTCCATCGGGCGCACCAGGCGGTGTTCACCGAGGAGGCGGCGATCCTTACCGGCGAGACCGGCTGGGGGATCAGCGGGATCAGTCAGCGGTCGGCCGCCGTCCGCGAGCAGCTCGCCCCGCAGGACGGCCTGTACTCCGTGTTGACGCGCGGGTTGGGTGACCCCAGCATCCGGGTGATCGGGAGCATTCGCGAGGTGCTGACCGCGCCGGAGGATCCGGAGGCGGTGGTTGCCCGGATCGCGGACCCGGCGGTGTCGGTGGTGACATTGACGGTCACCGAGAAGGGGTACCGGGCGGCGGTACAAGGCGGGCTCGATCTCACCGATCCGGAAATCCAGGCGGACCTGGCCGGGCGGGCGCCGCGGACTGTGGTCGGGCAGTTGGCCGCTGGGTTGGTACGGCGTGCTCAGACCGGAGCCGGACCGCTGACCGTGCTGTCCTGCGACAACCTGGTGGCCAACGGCCCGTTCCTCCGCCGCCTGATGGAGGACTACGCCGCCGCATTACCCGATGGAAAGAGCTTGATTGATGAGCTGGAGGTCGCGAGGTTTCCGGCGAGCATGGTGGATCGGATTGTGCCGGCTACTACCGATGCCGATCGGGAGGAGGCCGCGGGGCTGCTCGGGGTGCGGGATGAGGCTGTGGTTGTCGCGGAGCCGTTTCTGCAGTGGGTGATCGAGGACGACTTCGCGGGGCCGCGACCGGGGTGGGAGAAGGCGGGGGCGATTCTCACGGGTGATGTCGCGCCGTGGGAGCAGGCGAAGCTGCGGATGCTCAACGCGACGCACTCGATGCTCGCGTATCTCGGGGCGTTGCGGGGGTACGAGACGATCGCCGAGGCTGTGCGGGACGAGCAGTTGGCGGGGCTCGCCAATGAGCTGATGACAGCGGATGTGATCCCGACGCTGACGCCGCCGGAGGGGCTCGACCTCACGGCGTACGGGCAGAGTGTGCTGGAGCGCTTCGCGAATCCGGCGCTGAAGCACCGTACGGCGCAGGTGGCGATGGACGGTTCGGTCAAGCTTCCCGTCCGGCTGCTCGGAGCCATCCGCGACCGCCTCGCCGCCAACGCAGAGCCCAGGCTGGCCGGCCTCGCCGTCGCCGCTTGGATGGTCTATGTCGCCGGTGGAGTAGATGCCAACGGCAACGCCCTGAAGCTCGACGACCCGCAAGCAAACAAACTCCAAGCAACCCTCGCCGACGCCGGCATCACCCCGGGACTCCGATCACGCGGAGGTGGCACCTCGCTCGCCCGTCCTGCGGGCGCTCCGGGCGGGGCCGGCGGCATCGCTCTCGGCGCCACCCCGGCTGCTGTCGTCGACGCGTTGCTGGGGGTCGAGTCGATCTTCGGGGCCGACCTTCGGGAGAACTCGGTGTTTCGGGAGCTGCTGGTCGAGCAGGTCGGCAGTCTCACCAAATAGAAGGGGAGCGACCGCCGCGAGATGCTGCCCGCGGCGGCCGCCACCTGTAGCCCGGCAACCCCTGGGAGAAGCAGCCGGGCGATCGGGTCAGCCGGTGGTGAACTGGCTGTCGGTGTCCAGGCCCGCGGCCTTCCATTCCGCGGCGCTGAACCACTGGCCGAACTTCTGGAAGCGGTCGGCCGTCAGGCTGTCCAGGACGTAGGTGTTGGACTTGAGCACGACCTCACCGGTCGGGATCGCGGCGCCCGAGTTCTGCACCATGCCGGTCGAGGTGGTGCCGCCGCGCATCGTCACCTTGTTGCCGGTGACGGTCACGTCGCGCAGCACGTTCAGGCCCCACGGGCCGTTGCCGCGGGTCCGGGACTGGATCGAGATGCCGTTCACGTTGTCGCGCAGCGTGTTGTTGCGGACCACCACGTTCGTCGAGGTGTTCACGTTGATCCCGCCGCCGTCCCACAGCGACCGGCCCGAACCGCGCCCGGTGCCGAGGCCGTTGCCGGTGATCACGTTGTCCGCGATCACCCCGTTGCGGCCGATCTCGTAGCGGATCCCGTCCGCCGCGTTGTCGATGATCTGGTTCTCGCTGAACACCCGGCCGTCGTCGTAGGCGTCGCTCCACAGCCCGACGCCGCGGTTGTCCTTGATCAGGTTGCCGGTGACGGCGCCGTTGGTCGACCAGGTGGTCTTGATGCCACCGGACTCCCAGTCGGCGATCCAGAACCCGTCGGTGTTGTTGCCGCTCACCTCGTTGGCCACGATCCGGCCGTTGGTGGTGCTGTACTGGCCGATGCCGAGCTGTCCGTTGCTGCGGATCAGGTTCTTGTCCAGCACCGCGCCGTCCGCGTTGACGAGCATCGCGCCGACCGCGTGGTTCCAGCGGATGTCGTTGGCGTACACCCGCCAGCCGTTGCCCAGTACGACCGCGCCCGACTGCGGCGTCGAGGCGAAGTGCTCGACGGTCAGCCCGACGACGGCGACGTTCGTCCCGCCCGACTGGATCGCGGTCGGCGTCCTGGACATCTCCACGGACTTGCCGGCCGGGTTGTCGCCCAGGTAGACGGCGTTGCCCGCGTAGTCGGCGTAGAAGGTGCCGGGCGCAACCTTGTCGCGGGTCTTCACCCGGGTCAGGTGCTTGTCGTTCAGGAAGAGCTGCTCGCGCAGGTAGCAGATGTTGGCGACGTTGTCCTCACACTGCCCGGACATCCCGTACGCCGGTGGCAGCACGCCGCGCGTCACCCAGTCGCCGTTGTCCGCCGTCCAGCTGGTCAGCGGGATCGACCCGGTCAGCACGGCGCCCTGGTCGCTGGCCAGCGTCGAGTTCGCCTTCGGCTGCAGCGTGCGGTTGATCCGGTGCAGCCCGGCCGAGAAGCAGAACGTGGTACCGGTCGGGGCCTTGTCGATGACGTCGGCCGCGTTCTGATCGGTACCGATGGTGGTGCCCTTGCACGCCGGGGCCAGCGAAGGGCCGGCCGGGAAGGCGCCAGGTGGCAGCGGAGTGGTCGGCGGCTGGGTCGGCGTGGACGTCGGTGTCGACGTCGGCTTCGTGGTGGTCGGCGTCGCCGTCGGCGTGGCCGAGGTAACTGTCGCCGTGGGCGTCGGGGTGGGCGTGGTAGGCACGCCGGCGGTCGGGCTGGGGGTATGTCGGGGCGGCCACGGTTTGTGCGGCCGGTCGCCCGGCAGAACACCGGACTTGTCCTGGCCGAACGCGGACGCCATGTTGGTCCGCGTCCCGGCCACGATCCCCGTCAAGGCGACCGCACCGGCTGCCGCGACGCAGATGATGGTCACTGACTTCTTCACTGACGACCCTCCGGGGGTTGGGTACCTATTTCTGCACCCCCCTGGTGCGGCCTTCCCCAGAAGACTACTACTAGCGGTAGTCGTGGCAATACGCAAATGGTTGCGTCTGCCCCCCAATACCGACCAGGCCTCCCTGTACGCAGGGAAATCGGCATTCTTCCGAGTCAGGTGCCCCAGGCGTGCCGAGGTGGATATCGGCACGTTGTTGCTGGGTGCATCAATTGCGCTCTGTCATCGAAACTGCGCTCCGTGATGCTTGCCCGGGGCATCGGGCTCGGGAGTGTCGCGTCGGCTCAGCTCGTCGAGAAGCTCCCTGCGGTGTCGAGGCCGGCGCTGCGCCAGCCGATGGCGGTGAGCTTGGTGCCGAACTTGCTGAACCGCTGCGCGGCCAGCTTGTCCAGCAGGTAGGTGTTGGCGCTGAAGGTCAGCTGCCCGGCCGGGACCTCGGCGCCGGAGTTCTGCACCATCCCGGTCGCCTGGGTGCCGCCGGTCATCCCGATCGTGTTGCCGGTGACGTGCACGTTGCGCAGCAGGTAGCGGCCCCAGGGACCGTCGCCGCGGGTCCGCGACTGGATCGAGACGCCGTTGACGTTGCCGGAGACGGTGTTGTTCCGGACCGTCACGTTCGCCGACGTGTTGACGTTGATGCCGCCGCCGTCCCACAGCGACGTACCGGAGCCGCGGCCGGTGCCGAAGCCGTTGCCGGTGATCGTGTTGTTCTCGATCACGCCGTTGCGGCTGATCTCGAACCGGATCCCGTCGGCGGCGTTGCCGGTGATCTTGTTCGAGCTGATCACCCGGCCGTCGTCGGCGACGTCCGCCCAGAACCCGACGCCCTTGTTGGAGCGGATCAGGTTGGCGCTGACCGTGCCCGACGAGCGGGTCGACTTCATCCCGCCGGACTCCCAGTCGGCGATCCAGAAGCCGTCGGTGTTGTTGTAGGTGATCACGTTGCGGGTGACGTTGGCCTTGAGCGAGTTGTACTGGCCCACGCCGAGCTGGCCGTTGTGGTGTACCAGGTTGCGCTCGACCTTGGTGTTGTTCGCCTTCACCAGCATCAGGCCGACCGACTTGTTCCAGCGGACCTCGTTCGCCTTCACGGTCCAGTTGGGGCCAGAGACCAGCGCACCGGCCTGGGCCGGGCTGGCGAAGTGCTCGATGGTCAGCCCCCGCACGGTGACGCCGGGCTGGTTCGACTCGATCGCGGTCGCCGTCTTCGACATCTCCACCGGCTTGCCGGCCGGGTTGCTGCCGAGGTAGATCGCGTTCGCGGCGTAGTCGGCGTAGAACGTGCCGGCCTTGACGCCGGCCAGCGACGCGACCCGCGTCAGGTGGGTACCGCCGAGGAAGACCTGCTCACGCAGCGAGCAGATGTTCGCCTTGTTGTCCTCGCACTGCCCGGCCTTCCCGTACGCCGAGGGAAGCGCACCGTGGTTGACCCAGCGAGTGCCTGACTTGGCCCAACCGGTGAGGGGCACCGAGCCGGTCAGGACCGCGCGGGCGGAGCTGGCGATCGTCATGTTCGCCTTGGGGCGGATCGTCTGGCTGATCCGGTGCAGACCGGAGGCGAAGCAGACGGTCGAGCCCGCGGGCTGCGAGTTGACCACGGCCTGGGCGTTCTGGCCGGGCTTGATCAGTACGCCGCTGCAGGGACCGGCGACGGCTGGGCCGGCGTCGGTCTCGCCGATGGCGGGTTCGGTCCTGGACGGCGGCGTCCCGGTGGTGGGCTCGGCCGTCGGCTTGGTGGTCGCGGGCTTTTTGTTGCTGGGCACAACCTTCTTCGGAGGTGCCACCGTCGGGGGCTTGCTCGAGACGGTGCCAGGGGCCTTGCTCGGCTGCGCAGTCGGGTGTTTCGAGGGGAGGACTGCTGAGCCGGACGGACCGTTCTGGGCCGTGTCGCGTGACTTCTCGGCCGATGCCGCGTTCTTGTGATGAGAGATAACCGGGTAGGCGACTGTAACGACAGCCAGTGCCACGGCGATAAGGGCGACGAACAACACCCTTCTCGAACCAATCAACCTCAAAGCACCCTCCGGGTGTCTCGGCGCGCGGTAGTTCGTCCCCAGGTGCGGCCAGTCAAGTACCAGTTGTCACCACCGCGAGACTTAAGGTGGTGTCATGCGGGTCGCCATGTTGCACAACCGTTACCGTTCGGGTCAACCCAGTGGCGAGAACACCGTGGTCGATCAAACGGCTGATCTTTTGCGTAGTTCAGGACATGATGTTGAGCTTTACGCGCAGCACAGCGACGACATTGCGCAAATGAGCCGAAAAGATCGCGCGCTGTTACCGGTCCGCTCCGTATGGTCATTCGCCGCCGAACGCGATTTAACATTCCGATTGCAATCGGCGCGTCCGGACATCGTGCATGTGCACAACACCTTCCCGCTGTTCAGCCCGTCGGTACTGCGGGCCGCGGCCCGCCAGGACCTGCCGATCGTGGCCACGCTGCACAACTTCCGGCTGATGTGCGCCAACGGGGTGCTGCAGCGCGACGGCGGCCCCTGCGAGTCCTGCGTCGGCAAGCTTCCGTGGCGTGGTGCGGTCCACGGCTGCTACCGCGACTCCAAGGTGCAGAGCCTGCCGCTCGTCGCCGGGATCGCTGCGCACAACACCCTCCACACCTGGCAGCGGTACGTCACCACGCTGATCGCGCCGTCGGAGTTCGTCCGGTCCCGGTACGTCGCCGGCGGGTTCGACGCCGACCGGATCGTGGTGAAACCCCATGCGGTCCCCCATGAGGGCTCGGTGCGGGAAGGGGCAGGGGAGGGCGTCGTCTTCCTGGGGCGGCTGACCGAGGAGAAGGGCTTCGCCGATCTGCTGAAGGCCTGGGACGCGTCACTGGGGGAGTTGAAGGTCATCGGCGACGGTCCGCTCCGGGCCGAGGCCGACGAGCGGGCTGCCCGGGACTCGTCGGTCCAGGTGCTCGGCGCGCTGCCGTGGGCCGAGTGCATGGAGGTACTACGGTCCGCGCGCGCCGTCGTCGTACCGGCGCGGTCCTATGAGACGTTCGGACTCGTGGTGATCGAAGCCTTCGCCAACGGAGTACCCGTGGTGGCGTCCCGAATCGGGGCGCTGGCCGAGCTCGTCGACGACGGCGAGACCGGCGCGCTGGTCGCCGCGGGCGACACGGAGGCGCTCCGAAAGGCCCTCGGGTTGCTCACCGAGCCCGCGACTTCGATAGCCTTCGGCCAACGAGCACGCCAGGTCTATCTCGACCGCTTCACTCCGGAGCGCGACCTGGCGGCCACGGAGAGGATCTACACCGATGCGATCGCGCGGCACGCGGCCGACCCACGGACCGGCCCGCGCAGCCAGGCACGCCGTCCGGCGGATAGCTAGGCGAGTGGCGATTACCCGGTGTAAGGTCAGCCCAGACGTGGGGGGTCACGTCGGTCACTGGTGGGGTCCGGTTGTCGGGATGTTCACCAGGAGTTCGTCTTTCAACTCGCCCGGGGGGCGACGGGGCAGGGTCCGTGAGGGCTCAGTGGGGGAGTACAAGGTGCCGCTACGCATCGGCTATCTGATCGGGGTCTTCGACCTGTTCCACGTCGGGCACCTGGACGTGCTGGAGCGGGCCAAGCAGCAGTGCGACCGCCTCGTCGTGGGCGTGCTCACCGACGACTGGGCCGCGGACGCATGGGGCGCGCGGCCGTTCGTGCCGATCGTCGAGCGGGCGCAGATTCTCGAGCAGTTACGCTGCGTGGACGAGATCGTCGTGGTGGACGGCGCCGAGGCGGCTCATGACTTCGCCGACGCCATCGTGTTCGCCGCTGACGGTACGGACGGAGTGCTGGGTCCCGACGAGCTGGACGGGGTCCCGGCCGAGCGAGTCAGCGTGCTGGCGTCCGGCCGCGGTTCCCGAAGCCAGATCCTGCGCGCCGCGATCGACCAGCGGCAGTCGCGCAGCTCGGTCGCATGAGCCGGCGCTCCATCGGAGACGTCGTCGGCGAACTGTCGCGCGCGCAGAAGCCGTCCGCCGGCACCCCGGCGTACTCGCGCTTCGTCAATCGCCGGATCGGGCGGTACCTGGCTGCCGGCGCGTTCCTGGCCGGCCGGACGCCCAACCAGATCAGCCTGACGAGCGGGTTCTGCTCGCTCGTCGGCATCGTTGTGCTGGCCGCCGTCGAGCCGAGCGTTCCGCTCGCGCTGGTGGTGACCTTGATGCTGGTGCTCGGGTACGCCTTCGACTCCGCCGACGGCCAGCTGGCGCGGCTGCGGGGCGGTGGGTCGCCGCTGGGTGAGTGGCTCGACCACATGATCGACTGCGTCAAGATCGCCTTGCTGCACAGCGCGGTGCTGATCTCGTTCTACCGATTCGATGCCTTCAGCAACGAGCTGGTGCTGCTCATTCCGCTCGCTTACCTGTGCGTTTCGGCGGTGTTGTTCTTCGGGCTGATCCTGATCGACCAGCTCCGCCGCCGGCACGGCGCGAGCACCGCCAACGTGCGGGGCGACTCCGTGGTGAAGTCGTTGCTGATAGCACCGACCGACTACGGCGTGCTCTGCCTGGTCTTCCTGACGTTCGGCTGGCCGAGGCTGTTCGCCACCCTGTACGGCGTACTGCTGGCCGCGAACCTGCTCTTCCTGCTGGCCGCGATCGCCAAGTGGTACAGGGAAATGGCCGCGTTGCAGCCGGCTCCGCGCAGTACCGGGGTGAACGGCTGATGGGCGTGATCGGGTATGCGCCCGGGGTCTACGACATGTTCCACATCGGCCACCTGAACATCCTGCGCCGGGCCAGCGAGCACTGCGACTACCTGATCGCCGGCGTGGTCGAGGACGACGTGGTGACCAAGATCAAGGGCCGTCCGCCGGTCGTTCCGCACGACGAGCGGATGGAGGTCGTCCGGGCGATCGGCCTGGTCGACGAGGTGGTCAGCGACTGGTCCAGCGACAAGTTCGAGATGTGGAAGCAGTTGCGCTACGACGTGCTCTTCAAAGGTGACGACTGGAAGGGCACCGAGAAGGGCCTGCGGCTGGAGAAGCTGCTCGGCGAGGTCGGTGCCAGCGTGCACTACTTCCCGTACACGGCCTCCACGTCCAGCACGGATCTCCGCAGGCTCCTGGAGGGGACGCTCTGATGTCGACCCGGCCGAAGATCCTGCTCAGCGCTTATGCGTGCCGGCCGAAGGGCGGGTCCGAGCCGGGTGCCGGCTGGGCCTGGGCGAAGGCCGCGGCGCGCGATCACGACGTCTGGCTGATCACCCGGGGCAAGTTCGCGCACGAGATCACCGAGGAGCTGGCCGCCCGGCCGATTCCGTCGCTGACGGTGGTACCGCTGGAACTGCCGAAGTGGCTGCTCAAGCTTCGTCGGCGGCATGCGGACGTCTACTGGTATTACCCGCTCTGGCAGAAGTTGGCCGGGCGGACGGCTGCTCGGCTGCATGCCAAGCACTCCTTCGATGTCATCCATCACCTGACCTTCGCGACGGACTGGATGCCTGCGGGCGTCGTCCAGGAGTCGACGGCGAAGGTGATCTGGGGACCGGTCGGCGGCTCGACGACGGTGCCGTTGTCGATGGCGCACTGGCTGGGGTCGAAGGGGCTGGTCAACGAGCTGGTACGCCGCGGTTACACCGGGCTGATGCGGCGACTGGTCGGCCGCAAGCACGCTGCGCGGGCCGACCTGGTCGTTGCCCAGAACAAGGATGTCGCCGAGTACTTCGGTAAGTACGCGCGCTCCGTCACCGTCCAGCCCAACGTCGCGATCAGCCGCTTCGCCGCCGCTTGCGGCCCGCGCGAGCCGTACGGCGCGCCTGGCGTGAAGACGGCGGTCTTCGTCGGCCGGATGATCCCGTGGAAGGGCCTGCTGATCGCGATCAGCGTCCTCGCCCGCCCCGAGGCCGCCAACTGGGAACTCCGTGTCATCGGGGACGGCCCGGACTGGCGCCGCGCAGAACGGCTCGCGGAGGAACTCGGCGTACGGGACCGGGTCGAGTTCGTCGGCCAGCTCCCACGCGAAGAGGTCCTCGCTGCGTTCCTGCGAGCCGACGCCATGCTCGCCCCCGCCATGCGCGAAGCCGCCGGCTGGGCGGTAGCCGAGGCCTTGGCCAGCGGCTGCCCGGTCGTCTGCATCGACCGGGCCGGCCCCTCAGTCATCGTCTCCCCAGAAGACGGCGCCGTAGTCCCCTTGCAGGGCGACGTAGTAGGCGGCCTGGCCAAGGGACTGGCTTCGCTGACCGGCCGCATCGACCCGGTCAACCGCTGGGCACCTGAGCGCCTCCCCGACGTCCTCGCCGGCTGGTACAGCACCACACGGGTCCCGCACTAGCCCTGCGCCCCGGCGTACTTACCGGAGCTACTCCGGCAGGATCGGCCGTTCTACCTGAGCTCCTAGCCAGCGGGCCAGGTCGTCCCTGCCCTCGCGGGTCTCGACGTACAGGCGAAACCCTGGGGGAGCAGGGATGAGCTCCCACTGCCCGGACGAGTTGACCGAGAGCATCACGCCGGCATGCTTCGAGTCGCCCGGAAGGCCGGCCTCTGGAACCGGCCGCCACCAGCAGTCGGTCCACTGCACGGCCGCCCGCTCCGACTCGCCGATGCGCGAGACGACCTCCCAGTCGAAGTCTCGTGCGGACCGGTAGTACAGGTGGACCGACACCGGCATCGGCGCGAGCTCGCCGACCTGCTCGAGCGCCTTGGTGTCCGTTGGCAGTACCCACAGGTCGACGCCGTCGTCGCCCGGTACGCCGGTGCGCGGCCGATCGTCGACCACCAGCAGCGACTCGATCAGCTCGGCGTGCTCCGGCGGTACGACGTACTCCATCTGGACCTGCGCGATCCGGGCAAGGTCGAAGTACCGCGTAGCCGCGTGGCTGTCGGTGTCGAGCTGGAGCTCGACCCTCACCTGCTCCGAGCCGTTGAGGTCCAGCAGCCGCGCGACGAGCGCTTCGGCGTCTGCTGGGTCCGTGCCGGTTTGGAGCAGGTGGAAGGCCGAGTTGCTCAAGGCATCAGTCCCGGGCGGTCTTGCCGGGGAGGGCGAGCATCCGGTCCAGGGCGATCTTGGCGTACTTCTCGGTGTCGGGGTCGACCTTGATGGGGTTGACGACGTGGCCGGCGACCAGGTTCTCCAGGGCCCAGACGAAGTGGGGGAGGTCGATGCGGTTCATCGTGGCGCAGTAGCAGACCGTCTTGTCGAGGAAGACGATGTTCTTGTCGGTGTGCTGCTTGGCCAGCCGCTGGACCAGGTTGAGTTCGGTGCCGACGGCCCACGACGTACCGGGCTCGGCCTTGTCGATGGTGTCGATGATGTACTCCGTCGAGCCGACCAGGTCGGCCTTCAGGACCACCTCGTGCTGGCACTCGGGGTGCACGATCACGTTGACGCCGGGGACGCGGCTGCGGACGTCGTCGACGGACGCTGCGGTGAAGCGACCGTGCACGGAGCAGTGCCCGCGCCAGAGGATCATCTTCGCCTTGGCGAGCTGCTCCTTGGTCAGGCCGCCGCCCGGCTTGTGCGGGTCGTAGACGACGCACTCGTCGAGGCTGATCCCCATCTTCTGTACCGCCGTGTTGCGCCCGAGGTGCTGATCCGGCAGGAAGAGCACCTTCTCGCCCTGCTGGAAGGCCCAGTCGAGGGCGACGTCGGCGTTGCTCGAGGTACAGACCGCTCCGCCGTTGCGGCCGCAGAACGCCTTGATGTCGGCGCTGGAGTTCATGTAGGTGACCGGGACGGTGACGTCGGCGATCCCGGCGTCGGCGAGGGCGTCCCAGGCCGCCTCGACCTGCTGGATCCGGGCCATGTCGGCCATCGAGCACCCGGCCGCGAGGTCGGGCAGGATCACCGTCTGGTTGTCGTTGGTGAGGATGTCGGCGGACTCGGCCATGAAGTGCACACCGCAGAACACGATGTACGGCGCGTCCGGCCGGTTCGCCGCGTCGCGCGCGAGCTTGAACGAGTCACCCGTGACGTCGGCGAACTGGATCACCTCGTCGCGCTGGTAGTGGTGGCCGAGCACGAAGACCTGGTCACCGAGCGCCGCCTTGGCCTTCAGCGCGCGCTCGACGAGGTCGGGGTCGGAGGCCGGCGGCAGCGCGCCCGGGCACTCCACCCCACGCTCCGAATGTGGGTCGGTGTCGCGGCCCAGGAACAGCAACGGGAGAGACTTCGAGCCCTCTGCAATGGTTGTCACGGCACCCATCGTGCCACGCACCCGCCAGCGGATTTCATGGTCCACGTCACTGCCCAGCATGCGAAATCTTGTGCACGGAAGCACAAGCGCGAACGCTTGTGCAAGCATCGGTGGATGGCTGACGTGATCGTGGTCGGGGCAGGGCTCGCCGGACTCAGCTGCGCGATCGGCCTGCAACGGCACGGCCTCACCGTCACGGTCGTCGAAGCGGCCGATGAGGTGGGTGGCCGGGTCCGGACCGATCTGGTCGACGGCTTCCGCTGTGATCGTGGCTTTCAGTTACTCAACCCCAGCTATCCGGCCGTACGCCGGTACGTCGACCTGCCGGCCCTCGAGCTGCAGTCCTTCGCCGCGGGGGTCGCGGTCGGGGGAGATGCCGGTACTACGACGGTCGCGGACCCCCGGCGTGAGCCGCGACTCATCGGGCGCTCGCTCCTCAGCGGCTACGTCCGTCCGCTCGAAGTAGCCCGTCTCGCCGCGTGGGCAGCTCCCGCGCTGGGGCCGGTACCGCGTCTGCTCGGCGGGCGCGACACCACGCTGGCCGAGTCGCTGGATGACGCCGGGGTTGGCGGCCGACTGCGGGACGAGATTCTCGAGCCGTTCCTGGCCGGCGTACTGGCTTCGGACGACGGATCCACGTCAGCCGCCTTCGTGCGACTCCTGCTCCGGGCCTTCCTGCTCGGTACTCCGGGCCTGCCGGCCGCCGGTATGTCGGCATTACCCCGGCAACTGGCCGCCCGGCTGGCCGAGCCCGTGCGTACCGGCGTACGGGCCGAGGCGGTGACCGGCCGCTCGGTGAAGACCGCCGACGGCGAACTGACCGCCCGCGCCGTGGTGGTCGCCGCCAACCCGACCGCAGGACTCACCGACCTGCCGCGTCCTCGGATGAAAGGACTGCGCACCTACTGGTTCGCCACCGAGGAAGCGCCGAGGGCCGACAAGCTCCTGGTCGTCGACGGCCGCCGCAACGGACCTGTGCTCAACACAGCGGTCATCTCCAACGTGGCACCGTCGTATGCGCCTCCTGGACGCCACCTGGTCCAGGCCACCACCCTCTGGCCCACAGATGCCACGGAGGCCGAGGTGCGCATCCAGCTGACCCGCCTCTACGGCCGCTCAGCCGGCGCCTGGGACCTGCTCATCCGCCACGACATCCACGAGGCACTACCCGAGCAACCCGCTCCACTCGTCACCCGCCAACCCGTAGCCCTAGGCGACAACCTCTTCGTAGCAGGCGACCACCGAGACACAGCCTCCATCCAAGGCGCCCTGGTCTCCGGCCACCGAGCCGCCAACGCAGTAGCCACCGCCCTCAGCTCGTGAGCGCCGACCTGCAGGCGTGATCGGCGGCCCGGGTGGTCTCCGGTAACCGGTACTTCGGCGTGAGGTGCAACGTGTGCGCGACAGCGGTCGCCAGATCAACCCGATGCCCAACGGACACGAAGACCGGCTTGACCGCCTTCTGAGTCCGAACGACCGCTCCGACCACCTCACCGTCCAGCACCAGGTCGGAGCTGGCCCCGCGCTCAGCGGCGGGTGGCAGGAAGGTGCCGACGAAGGCGTTCTTGGCGACTCCGATCGTTGGGAGGCCGGTCAGCACCCCAAGATGACAAGCCAGCCCGAACCGCCGCGGATGCGCGAGCCCTTGCCCGTCGCAGACCAGCAGATCCGGCGTGACGGACAGCTTGCCCAACGCCTCCAGCAGCACCGGAATCTCCCGAAACGCGAAAAGCCCGGGAACGTAAGGGAAGCCTGTGCGCCCGAGAACGATCGAGCGATCCACCTCGACCAGGCTCTGCCCATCGAGCACGACAATGGCGGCCGCCAGTTCATCCCCGTCATAAGCAACATCCAGCCCCGCGACATACCGCGCGCTGTCGGGCGACGGTCCGGGCCCGACGCCATCGACCTGCCCCCGAAGCTCTTCCTGCACCGCAATCGCTTCAGCTGCTGTCGTAGGCCAGTCCACTCCGCGGAGGCTATCGCGCCTGACAGGTGTACCGGTGCGGGTAAGCGTTTGTCCGGGGGTTGGGCTGGGTGGCGGCGGGGTGGGTGAGGGGTAAGGGAGGATGTGGGCATGCGCGTGCTGATTGCTCCGGACAAGTTTGCTGGGACGTTGACGGCTGTGGAGGCTGCGGCTGCGATTGAGGAGGGGTGGCGGCGGCGAGATCCGGAGGCTGTGGTGTTGGTGGCGCCGATGGCTGATGGGGGGCCGGGGTTCATCGATGTGCTGGCGGCTGTGGTGGATGGCACGTTGCTGTCGGTGACGGTGCGGGGGCCGTTGGGCGACGAGGTGCCGGCGACGGTGCTGGTGGCGGGGGAGACCGCTTATATCGAGACGGCGCAGGCGTGTGGTTTGCATCTCGTTGAGGTGGCGGATCGGCGGCCGGAGGACGGGTCGACGTACGGGGTGGGGCAGTTGATCGGGGCGGCGGTGGATGCCGGGGCCAAGCGGATCATTCTCGGGTTGGGTGGGTCGGGGACGAACGACGCGGGGGCTGGGTTGCTCGCGGCGCTCGGGGCTACCTCCGAGGGCGGGAGTCTCGAGGCAGGGGCCACGGGGCTGGCGACGTTGACGGCGGTGGATCTGGAGCCGGCGCGGAGTCGGTTGGCTGGCGTTGAGTTCGTTGCTGCCAGCGATGTCGAGAACCCGATGCTGGGGCTGCGCGGGGCGACCAACATCTTCGGTACGCAGAAGGGCATCGCCGACGAGCGGAAGCCTGCGGTCGACGGTTATCTGACGCAGTTCGCGGAGCTGGCGGGGCGGAAGACGGCTGATCAGAAGGGCGCGGGGGCTGCTGGTGGGCTCGGGTACGCGTTGCTGTTGCTCGGCGCGGAGCGCGTCTCGGGTATCGACCTGGTCGCCGGGCTGACCGGGCTGGAGACCAAGGCGAAGCAGGTTGATCTGGTGCTGACGGGCGAAGGCGCGTTCGACTTCCAGTCGCGGGACGGGAAGGTGATCTCGGGGGTGGCGAAGGTCGCCAACGACGCGATGCGGCCGTGCGTCGTACTGGCCGGCAAGGTCCAGATCGGCGCCCGCGAGATGCGCACGATGGGCGTCGAGTCGGCGTACTCGCTGGTCGACGCCGTCGGCGAGGACCAGGCATTCGCCGACCCCCACGGCTCGCTCGCGACGGTAGCCGAGCGCGTAGCCCGCACCTGGGCCCGCTGACGCGTACCAGATCCGGCGACCTCGGACACCCAATGGCGACCTCGGACATGAAATAACGTGTTCAGGGTCGCCGATGGGTGTTCAAGGTCGCGGATGGGCGTCCGGGGTCGCGGGTGGGTGTCCGAGGTCGACGGAGAGGGCGGGCCGGCGGGAGGCGGGGCGGTCTCAGGGGTGTGGTGGGGAGTTGAGTCTGGAAAATGGTGTGCGACCATGGGAATGGTTCGGGATCAGCTGATGTTGGCTCGAATGACAGCGGACTTTCCGCGCGTGGCCGCCTGCCCAAAGCGGCCGGGCGCTCATGAGATGACTGGAGTCAGGAATGACTGAAGCGCAGACCGAGGCAGTGCAGACTACGGAGGGCACCACGACGGGCAGCGGCATTCTGCTGACCGATGGCGCCGCCGCCAAGGTGAAGGCGCTGCTGGACCAGGAAGGTCGCGACGACCTGGCCCTCCGTGTCGCGGTGCAGCCGGGCGGCTGCTCCGGGCTGCGGTACCAGCTGTTCTTCGACGAGCGTCAGCTCGACGGCGACGTGGTGACCGACTTCGGTGGCGTCAGCGTCGTCACCGACCGGATGAGCTCGCCGTACCTCAAGGGCGCGTCGATCGACTTCGTGGACACGATCGAGAAGCAGGGCTTCACGATCGACAACCCGAACGCGACCGGCTCCTGCGCCTGCGGCGACTCGTTCAACTGAGCTAGCCAGCAGAGCCCCGCTCACCGGTACTCCGGTGCGCGGGGCTTTGTCATGTCCTGAACCGGCTGAAAAGGGCCTTGTAGCGGACCTCCGATGAACCGAGTTCCATCCGGAGTGTGACGTGTGTAAGCGCTTGCCGAAAACTCTTCCCGGCCGGAGATACCCGGTGTTAGCGTCCCCTCGCTCGGTGTGACTTGCGCCATACCTACCTGGGGAGAATGACATGGGTTGGATCCAGGACTATCAACCGGCCGGCCCACTGTGGCTCTCCGCTCTGATGGCCGCGTTACCAGTCGTCGTACTGCTCGTCGCGCTCGGCATCGCGCGACTCTCGGCACCGCTCTCGGCCGCGCTGTCGCTGCTCACGGCGCTCGGCGTCGCTCTGATCGGCTATGGCATGCCGGCCCGATTGGCGTTCGACTCGGCCGCGATGGGCATCGTGTTCGGAGTCTGGTCGGTGGCCTGGATCGCGTTCCATGCCGTCTACTTCCACAACGTCACCGTCGCGACCGGCCGGTTCGAGCAGATCAAGTCGGTGCTGGCGGGCTTCAGTGAGGACCGGCGGCTGCAGGCACTGCTGATCGCGTTCGGGTTCGGCGCGCTGCTCGAAGGCATCGCCGGTGGCGGCTCGCCGATCGCGATCACCGCGGCGATGATGGCGGCGCTCGGCTTCCCCCCGATCCGAGCCGTCGTACTGGCGCTGCTGGCCAACACCGCGCCGGTGGCCTTCGGCGGCCTGGGCAACCCGTTGATCGTGCTGGGCCGGCTGACGGCCCCGATCCTCGGCATGAAGCAGGATCAAGCCACCGACCTGTACTCCTCGATGGTCGGCCGGCAGCTTCCGCTGATCGCGTGGATCGTCCCGGCGTTCCTGGTGATCGTGATGGCCGGCTGGAAGCGGATGATCGAGGTCTGGCCGGCCGTACTGACCACCGGCCTGACCTTCGCCGTCATGCAGTACGTGACGTCGAACTTCATCAGCCCCAGCCTCGTCGACGTGATCGCCGCCCTCTCCGCGATGGGCGCGCTCTGGCTGCTCACCCGCTTCTGGCAGCCCCCGGCCATCTGGCGCTTCGACGACGAGCCCACCCCGGCACAACAGAGTGTGGGGCTCAGGACCGGCACGCTCTCCGCGTGGATGCCGTACGTCATCCTGATCGTCGCGATCTTCCTGTCCCGGATCGGCTCGATCATCAAGAACCTGCCGGCCTGGCTCGACCTGAGCGCTCTGCTCCATCGCGCCGACTGGAAGTTCCCCTGGCCAGGCCTCCACAACGAGGTCATCCAGCACGCCCCGATCACCGCCAAGGACGCACCGTACGCCGCCACGATCACCATCGACTGGCTGTTCTCCCCGGGCACGATCGCCCTCATCGCGGCCCTGATCGCCGGCTTCGCCATGGGCGCCAAGCCCGGCCTGCTCGTCGCCACCTACCGCAAAACCCTCCACCAAATGCGCTGGGCCCTGCTGACGATCTTCATGATCCTCGCCATCGCCTTCGTCATGAACTACTCCGGCGCGACCCAGACCCTCGGCCTGGCGCTCGCTACCACCGGCGTGCTCTTCCCGCTGTTCTCGGCGTACATCGGCTGGCTGGGCGTCTTCCTCACCGGCTCGGACGCGTCGGCCAACAGCCTGTTCGGCCCGATGCAGGTGATCTCCGCCCAGCAACTGCACATCAGCCCGATCCTGGCCGGCGCCACCAACACCGCGGGCGGCGTGATGGCCAAGATGATCTCGCCACAGAACCTCGCGATCGGCGCCACCGCGATCGGCCAGAGCGGCAAAGAGGGCCAGCTACTCCGGATGACGTTCTGGTGGTCGCTCATCCTCGCCTTCATCGTCGGCCTCATCGCCCTGCTCCAAGCCACGGTCCTCGAGTGGATGATCCCGGGCTGAACGCATGAACCGGCCGGCCCCCGGACAACGGAGGCCGGCCGGTTCAACGAATCAGTGAGCCTGTACGCCTTCACGCGCCCGCTTGGGCAGGGCGAAGGTGACCAGCAAGCTGACGATGAAGAGGGCGACGGCGACCAGGGTGGCCGTCTTGGTGGCGCCGAGGAACTGGTGGGCCGGCAGGAGCTGGAAGAAGATCGTGCCGATCACCGCGACGCCGATCGCTCCGCCGTACTGCTGCATGGCGGTCAGTACGCCGGAAGCCGACCCGGCCGCCTGGTCGTCGATCGAGGCCAGGATGATGTCGAACAGCGGGGCGAAGACCATGCCCGCGCCGATCCCCGTCGCCAGCGTGGCCGGTACCAGGTTCCAGATCGTCGTCGCGTCGCCCTGGGTGTGCAGCGTGAACCAGACGCCGACCATCGCCACCGTCATCACCACGATGCCCAGCTGCAGCGCGGTCCGGCCCAGCCGGGGAGCGAGCAGTCCGCCGGACAGCGGCGCGCCGACCGCGATCCCGAGCGAGAACGGCACCATCGCGAGGCCGGCCTTCAGCGGGCTGTAGTGCAGTCCGAGCTGGGTGAACAGGTTGAACACCAGCATGAAGCCGGACATCGCGAGGAAGAACGTGGAGATCACGCCGAGACCGGCGACGTAGCCGCGGTTGCGGAACAGCGACGGGTCGATCACCGGGTTGCCGGACCGGCGTTCACGCCAGCCGAACAGCGCGAACACACCCACGGACGAGATCAGCATCGCGATCGACCAGGCCGGCCAGCCGAGCTCGCGGCCCTGCACCAGCGGGTACACCAGCAGGCCGGAGGCGAGGCTGACCAGAAGCACGCCGGGCAGGTCGAGTCGAGAGGCGCCAGGTGTCTTCAGCTCGGGCATGTAGCGCAGCGCACCGAACAGGGCCAGAGCGCCGATCGGGACGTTGATGAAGAAGATCATCCGCCAGCCCGAGTCGAACCAGTTGGCATCGATCAGGACGCCGGCGATGATCGGGCCGGCCACCGCGGACAGACCCATCACCGGACCGAACAGGCTGAACGCCTTGCCGATCTCAGCCGGTGGGAAGACTGACTTCAGGATCGCGAAGCCCTGCGGGATCATCACCGCGCCCAGTAGTCCCTGGGCGATCCGGCTGCCGATCAGCAACTCCGGCGAGGTGGCGAGTCCGCAGAGCGCCGAGGTGAGGGTGAAGCCGGCCGCGCCGATCAGGAACAGCCGGCGCCGGCCGACCAGGTCGCCGAGCCGGCCGAAGGTGATCAGCCCGATCGCGAAGGCGAGCGTGTAACCGGCCAGCATCCACTGCATCGCCGCCTCGGAGCCGCCCAGGTCGGCCCGGATCGACGGGGCCGCGATGTTCACGATGGTGGCGTCGACCAGATCCATGATCTCGGCGACCAGCACGGTCCCGAGCACGATCCAGCGCCACTTGTACGCCGGGGAGGTGGCCGGCGCGGCCGGTTCGGTCAGGGTTTGGGTGCTCATCGGTGGCGCCCCTTCCAGAAGTATCGTTTGTCGAACAGTGTTCGTCTACGAACACTGTTCTACGCGCGTACAGTGTTCGTGTCAAGTACGGTGTTCGCTACAGTGGTCGGTATGAACCAGTCGCCGTGGCAGCCCATCAGCCCCGAGAAGCCGGCCCGGCCGGTCCGCGAGCCGCTCAGCCGGGAGCGGATCGTCGACGCGGCGCTGAGCGTGCTGCTCGAGCAGGGCTACGAGGCGGTCTCGATGCGCAAGGTCGCCCAGGTACTGAACACCGGGCCGGCCTCGCTGTACGCGCACGTGGCGAACAAGAAGGAGCTCGACCAGCTGATGCTCGACCGGGCGGCGCAGGGGCTCGAGCTCGAGGAGCCCGATCCGGAGCGCTGGCAGGAGCAGCTGAAGGACTCGATGCGGCAGATGCTGAAGATGATGCGCGCCTATCCCGGGGTCGCGCGGGCGGCGATCGGGCAGGTTCCGCTGGGGGAGCGCGCACTGCAGAGCAGCGAGAACATGCTCGGCATCCTCAAGGCGGGCAAGCTGCCGGATCAGGTCGCGGCCTTCGCGGTCGACCTGATCCCGTTGTTCGTCACCGCGACGGCGTTCGAGGAGAGCGTTCAGCGCGCCGACGAGTGGAGCGAACAGGACGTCACCGAGTTCGTCGGGGGACTGCGCCGGTTCTTCGAAGGGCTGCCACCGGAGAAGTTCCCGATGATGGTCGCGCTGGCCGGTGCGCTCACCTCGGGCGCCGGGGGCGATGAGCGGTTCGAGTTCGGCGTACAGGTGATCGTGGCCGGGCTGGCTTCACTCGCTGAGAAGTAGAGCCTCCTGGAGCTCGGTCACCCAGGCTGCGGGGTCGTCGGGGCAGTCCAGGTAGAGCTCGCGGGACGGGCTGCCGGAGCGGTGGCCGTTGTCGTCGATCCAGCGGGCCAATGCCTGCCAGGACGGCAGTACTTCGTCGATGCGCCCGCGGTGGACGAGTGTGGCGGCGCGGGTCTCGGGCAGATCGACCACCGCCAGGCCGTTGAGCGAGGCATCGGAGTCGACGGCGGCCGGTACTGCGGCATGCACGATCACCTCGTCGCCGGACGCCTCGTAATAGCAGGTCAACCGCCCGGCCGGCCGGACTCCAGTTGCCTCAGGCAACCGTCGACCGAGCTCGGCGCAGAGCGGATGGACGACCGGTCCGATGTCGTCGGGCGTGAAGCTGGCCGCGGTACTGGTCAGCTCGACAAACCTGGCGGCCGCAAGGTCCTTGACGACCACGGCGGGCACGTCGTCGCCTTGCTCGATGCTGCGCAACCGTGACTCGACCTGGGTCAGCCGCGCGACGCTCTCGGCCACGGCGGACTCGAGCTCGGCCCGCCGCAACGACAACATGGCCCGTACCTCCACCAGGCTGATCTCGTCGGCGAGCATCGTCGCGACCTGCTCGAGGTTGAAGCCCAGATCCTTCAGCGCGACGATCCGGTTGAGGTCGGCGAGCTGCGCGGCGTCGTAGTTGCGGTAGCCGGTCGCCTCGTCGACGTGGGCCGGCCGGAGCAGCCCGATGGCGTCGTAGTGCCGCAGCATCCGCACGGACACCCGGCCGTGCCTGGCGAAATCCCCGATCGCGAACATGGTGCAAGTCAATCAGCCAGTAGTTCGGCGAAGGTGATCGCGGTGTCGTCCTCGTGGAACGGGCCGATCACTTGACCGCCGACCGGCAGGCCGTCGGCCGGGATCGGCATGCTGACGGCGGGCAGCCCGGCCAGGGAGGCGTGCGAGA
This sequence comes from Kribbella koreensis, assembly GCF_039525325.1. NCBI lineage: Bacteria > Bacillati > Actinomycetota > Actinomycetes > Propionibacteriales > Kribbellaceae > Kribbella > Kribbella koreensis. The sequence continues at coordinate 67,197 of NZ_BAAAHK010000020.1, read as the reverse complement.
TCCAGAAGACCTGCGCGTCGTACGGGCGGCCGTCGATCGTCCGTTCCTCGAAGGGGCGGTCGTCGTGCGGGAAGGCGGTCGTGAAGCTGGTCGGGCAGAGGAAGACGTCGATGTCCTCGAAGTACGTCTGCCAGGCGGCTCGTGCGGCGATCCGGTTCTGCTCCTCGTGAATGACCTGAGCGAGCGGGGCGAAGTCGGCGTTCTCGCCGTGGGTCGCGAAGAACAGTCCGATCTGGAAGCCGAACGCCTCCGCCTGGGCTGCCGGGTCGACGCCGTCCGGCCAGCCTTCGACGATCTTCACGCCTTGGCTTGCCAGCGCGTCGACTTGGTTGGAGAGTGCCTTGCCCACCTCGTCGGTGACGGGCGCGTCGGGGTGGTCGAGGACTACGCCTACCCGGTAGTCGGCGAGCTTTTGATGGCGAGGCCGCTCCAGGTGCCAAGATATCGCTTTGCCAGTCGGGCCGCCGGTGACCGCGAGAGCAGTGCGGAGGTCGGCGGCCGAGGATGCGAGTGGGCCGAGGCTTGAGGGATTGGGGAACTCGGTGGTGGGGGCGGGCGGACCGGGGGGCTGGAAGCCGTCGAGCGGCACTACGCCCGCGGTGGGTTTGAGGCCGTAGACGCCGCAATATGCAGCGGGGAGGCGGATGGAGCCGACCAGATCGGAGCCGTATTCGAGGTACGTGAGGCCGGCGGCCAGTGCGGCGGCGCCACCTCCGCTGGAGCCTCCCGGCGTACGGGCGGGGTCGTGGGGGTTGTTGGTGCGACCGTAGAGCTCGTTGGCCGTCTGGCCGAAGTCGCCGAGCATGGTGTGGACATTGCTCTTGCCGACGATGATCGCGCCGGCCCTGGTCAACCGCTCGACCAATGGCGCCGACGTGGTCGGGAGGTAGTCGGCGAAGGCCGGGTCGCCCCAGGTCGTGTGCAGACCGGCGACGTCGATCGCGTCCTTCACGGTCATCGGTACGCCGTGCAGCGGGCCGGCACCGCCTGCCTTGTCGGCGGCTGTGGCTGCTGCCAGCGCGTACTCGGGTCGGGTCTCGACGATCGCGTTGACGGTGGTGTCGGCGGCGATGCGGGCCAGCAGGTCTTCGGTGAGTTCGCGGGAGGAGGTCTGGCCGGTGCGGATCGCCGCGGCGGCCTCGGTGGCGGTACGGAGTCTGTTCATGGCGTCAGCTCTACGGTCTGACACGGTGTCAGGGTCAACTGCTGATTGCCGGCCCGGTATTACCGGAGTAGCCTTTTGTCTTTGTGTCTGGACATAAAAAAAGCTCCCTCAAGGGAGCAACTGCTAACAGCTTAACGCATTCAGGCGCGGTGTGTCAAAGGCAAATCGTGGAATGCCCGAAAGGGCAGCAGGGGATCGGGGAGCGCGCATGACGGGTGGAACGCAGAAGCATGAGATCGCCGAAGAGCAGGAGCAGGTGACCCTGCTCTACGACCGTTTGGACGTACTCCGGGAGCGTGCGGCGGCCGATCTGCGCCGGGTGCTCGGCGAGCAGACGACCGGTACCGACCAGGCGTTGGGTGAACGCGAATCGCTCACCACGCTCTATTCCCGGCGGCACACCCAGTTGTCGTCGGTCGAGCGTGGATTGTGTTTCGGCCGGGTCGACAACGCGGACGAGAGCCGTTTCCATGTCGGCCGGATCGGATTGTTCGACGACGACTACGAACCGCTGCTGATCGATTGGCGGGCACCGGCCGCGCAGGTTTTCTACCGGGCGACCGCGGCCAATCCGCTCGGGGCGACCCGGCGGCGGCACATCCAGTTGCATCACCGCACGGTGGTGGGGGTGGACGACGATCTGCTGGACCTCGACGGGATCAGCGATCGGAGTTCGCTGACCGGCGAGGCTGCGTTGCTCGCTTCGGTCGCGTCGAACCGGACCGGGCGGATGAAGGAGATCGTCGCGACGATCCAGAGCGAGCAGGACGAGATCGTGCGGTCGGGGCTGCCCGGAGTACTGGTTGTGCAGGGTGGGCCGGGGACGGGCAAGACGGTGGTCGCGCTGCATCGGGCGGCCTACCTGCTCTATACGCATCGGGAGCAGTTGTCCGAGAAGGGCGTGCTCGTCGTCGGGCCGAACTCCACCTTCCTGCGCTACATCGATCAGGTGCTGCCGTCGCTCGGTGAGACCGACGTGATGCTGTCGACGGCCGGCGAGTTGTTCCCTGGAGTCGTCGGAACCGCTGTTGAGTCAGTCGCCGCCACCCGGCTCAAGGGTGATCTTGCGATGGTCGATGTCGTCGCTAGGGCTGTGCGGGACTTCCAGCTGGTGCCGGACGAGCCGATCGCGATCAAGATCGGTGGGTATCGGTTGCAGCTGAAGCCGGCCGTCGTGCTGAAGCTCGGGGAGCGGGCGAGGCGTCGCGACGATCGGCACAACCAGGCTCGGCGGCACTTCGCGCGTGGGGTGATCGAGGAGCTGACGCAGCAGGTCGTCAATCAGGTCGGCGGGCGGTACATGGGGGAGGAGGACGTCGCGGATCTTCGCAAGGAGGTGCGTGAGGACGATCTGGTCCGGTCGGTGATCAATCAGTTGTGGCCGGAGCTCACGCCGGAGCCGGTGGTCGCGCTGCTGTTGTCTTCGCCGGAGCGGTTGGCCTCGGCGGCGCCGCACTTGTCCGAGGCGGAGCTGGCCTTGCTGCTTCGGCCGCGTGATTCGGCTTGGGCGCAGTCCGATGTGCCCTTGCTGGATGAGGCTGCCGAGTTGCTGGGGGAGCCGGAGTCGGCGACCCAGGAACGGGCCGCCGCTGCTGCGGCTGAGACGGCGGCGGTACGGGAGAACCTCGAGTACATGAAGACGGTGGTGAAGGAGGAGCTCGACGCGGGCTCGGACCGGATCACGCTGATGCCGTGGGAGATCGAGCAGTTCATCGGGCAGGCGGCCAATCGCAACCGGGTCAGGGATCCGCTGGCGACGATCGTGGAGCGGGCCTACGGGGATCGGAGCTGGCAGTTCGCGCATGTGATCGTGGACGAGGCGCAGGAGCTGTCCGCGATGGAGTGGCGGACGCTGATGCGCCGGTGTCCGCGGCGGTCGATGACGCTGGTCGGGGATGTCGCGCAGACCGGGTCTGAGGCTGGTACCGGGTCTTGGGCGGAGGTACTGGATCGGTATGCGCCGAAGCGGTGGCGGACGGAGGAGTTGACGGTCAACTACCGGACACCGGCGCAGATCATGGCGGTCGCCGCCGATGTGCTGGCGGCGATCAATCCCTCACTCACCCCGCCTACGTCGGTCCGTGAGACCGGCGCGGCGCCTTGGAGCCAGGTCGTGGCTCCGGAGGCCTTTGACTCAGCGCTGGTGGAGGCCGTTCTGGCTGAGCAGGAGGCGGTCGGTGACGGGCGGCTAGCGGTGATCGTGCCGTCGTCACGGCATGCTGCCTTGACCGTGCTGCTGGCGGCCAAGGTGCCGGGGATCGCGTACGGGCCGGATCCTTCGGTGCTCGACTCGATGACGGTCGTGCTCGATGTCGCGCAGTCGAAGGGACTGGAGTTCGACGGAGTGCTGATCGCCGACCCGGGCGCGATCATCGCCGACTCAGGCAGGGGGTTGTCCGACCTGTATGTCGCGGTCACGCGCTCGACGCGGCGCCTCGGCGTACTGGCGTCGGGTGAACTCCCTGCCGTTCTGGCCGGTACGACGACTCGCTGAGGGTACGCCGGAGCTGCGCGTCCTCGATCGCCTCAGGCCCGAGCACCGCGATCCGGCGCAGCCCATCGGGCGGGTTGGCCAGCACCTCACGACGTGCCCGCCGACCCGCCCCGGTGAGCCCCGGCCACCACTTCCTCGCCAGCCCCCGCGCAACCAACATGCTCCGCGCCTGCCGCATGCCCCTGGACCCATCGACGGCGTCCGCAATCGCGCTCAACTCGACCCCGCCCGCCCCTACCGCTTCAAGCACGGCCTGCTCCACGCCGTCGACCTCAACAGACCAACCCGGCGCGCAAGGCGCCGCACCCGGCACGGCGCTCACCGCGTCCGGCGCGGAGGGTGCCTCGTCCACCCGGTAGGCGCGCCCGTCCGCGCCGAGTTCCAACTGCTCCGACTGACACAGCGCGAGCACCGCCGTCACCACAGCCCGCCGAGCCCCACCACAGAGGTAGGACAACTCGTGCAACGACAACGCAGCCGCTCTCATCCTGGTGTCCTCCTGGATCCCTTTGGCCAGTTGGACCTGTTCCGGCCGCCGCCGGTTCCCACTTCAGCTTGTGACTTGGTTCAGGTAGGCGAGGACGGCCAGGACCCGGCGGTTGGTGGTGGTGTCGTCGGTGATGCCGAGTTTGGTGAACAGGGCGGTGGTGTGTTTGCTGACCGCGCTCTCGCTCAGGTACAGGCGCCGGCAGATGGCCTGGTTGGAGAGGCCTTCGGCCATCAGGGCGAGGACTTCGTGTTCGCGTTCGGTGAGCCGGCCGAGTTTCTTGCCGGGGGTGCCGGCGTTGAGCAGCTTGGCGATCACGGCCGGGTCCATCGCGGTGCCGCCGGCGGCGACGCGTTCGAGGGCGTCGACGAACTGGTCGGCGTCGAAGACGCTCTCCTTGAGCAGGTAGCCGATGCCGCCGGTGCCGTCGGCGAGGAGCTCGCGGGCGTAGAGCTGTTCGACATGCTGGGACAGGATCAGGACCGGCAGGCCCGGTACTTCGTTGCGCGCGGCAAGGGCAGCGCGGAGGCCCTCGTCCGACTGGGTCGGTGGCATCCGGACGTCGATGATCGAGACGTCGGGCCGGAGCTCCAGCAGGGCGGCGAGGGTCTCTGGACCGGTACTCGTGGTCGCGACGACCGAGTGCCCGTAGGCCTCGAGCAGGCGGACCATTCCGTCGCGGAGGAGGTACAGGTCTTCGGCTACAAGGATTCGCATGGCACCACCATTCTGACCGTCGTCGGGCCACCGGGCGGGCTGGCGATCTCGCACCCGCCGTCGAAGACCGCCAGCCGTCGTTGCAACCCCTCGAGTCCGCCGCCCTTGCGAGCGGTGGCGCCGCCCTTGCCGTCGTCGGAGACCTCGACGACGAGCGCCGCGCCTTTCCGATCCTCGTCCGGCACCGGCGAGCGGGTGAAGGTGATTCGTACTGACGTTGCGTGGGCGTGTTTGGTGGTGTTGGTGAGTAGTTCTGCGACTGCGAAGTACAGGGCGGACTCGATGGGTGGGTCGAGGGTGAGGCGGGTATCGGCGCTGACGGTGACCGCGAGTGGGCTGTCCAGCGCGAGGGCTCGGACCGCGTCGATGAGGCCGCGCTCGTTGAGGACGGGCGGGTTGATGCCTTGGACCAGTTCGCGGAGCTCGGTCAGGGAGGTGGCGGCGCCGGCTCGGGCTTCGCGCATGAGCGCCTTGGCTTGCTCGGGGTTGGTCTCCATCAGCTTCTCGGCGGTGGCCAGAGCGAGGCCGAGGGCGACCAGTCGGGCTTGGGCGCCGTCGTGGAGGTCGCGCTCGATCCGGCGGATCTCGGCAGCCTGGGCGACGGTGCTGTCGGCACGCTGGGCGGTCAACTCATCGACTCGCTCTGCCAGGAGCTGTTCCTGCGACGGACGCAGGAAGCGGATGGCCACTGGCTCGGTGGTGCGCCAGGCGTAGGGGGAGACGGCGATTGCGGCGATCACGCCCAGAGCGCCGAGCAGAATGGTGAGGCCTGACGGCTCGATGAACGCGAGGATCGCCAGCGCGATGCCGGCTGGTGGGATGGCGGCGGGCAGGCCGATGGCGAAGGGGGCGATCTCCAGGAAGCGCAGGTCGCGCCAGGTCGCGGGATCGCGCCAGAGGTTCGCGAGTTCCTGGTCCTCCTTGGCTTCCTTCTGCGTGGGGGAGTAGGAGCGGCCGTTCCACCAGTAGCCGGTGGACATCTGGGTCACGGGTGCAGGCTCCAGGTAGCCGCCGGGGATGACGGTGCCGGTCCAGCGCGCTACGAAGTACCGGATCATCCGGCAGACCGGCCGGGCCAGGGCGAACGTGCCGATGGCCGCCAGCACGACCGGTGCGAAAAGCGACCAGGGGTTGCCGCCCCACCAGATCCACACCACCGCGGCAATCGCCCAGACGGCCGGAACCACCATGGTCACCCCGACCAGAACACAGGCCCGCGCGAACCCCACGCACACCCTCACCAGCCACGGCACCACCTGTCGCATGTCTCCTCCAGTCGTCGGTACGGCTCGCTGTCTCCACTCTGTACCGACCGGATCCCGATTCTGGCCGAACTGGCCCGAAAGTAGGCCCAGCCCCACCCATCCAGGTGCCCAGGCCCCTCAAAATCTCGGCTGTGAGAACCCTCGGCCTGGTCACCGACGAGAACCCCGGCGAACCACAGGCAGCTGCTCGCGAGAGGACATCGCGTTGACGATTTCAGCCCGGCTGGACCGGCCGTCCATCGAGCCGGACGCATCTGTCGCCCGCACCGGTCCCACGCAGTTGCCTGTTGCAGGTTGCTGCAATCAACGACTTTCTGACGGCCTTTCGACCGCAACTCTGCGAGGATGCGCGCGACCGAGCTCGCGGTCGCCGGCGGCAACCATCTGATCGGACGGTCCGGGAAATGGGTGTCCGCCGACCGGATGCCGGGTGTGCCCGGCGGCTCCTGACCGGCACCGGACTCGATGCCGAACCGGACGTCCAGGTCGACGATCGTTGCCCATAGCATCAGAACTGCTCTTACCCCCGAACGGAGACCACGATGAAACGGCGGATCATCGCCATTGCCGTCGGCGTTGCGGTGATCGCGGCCGGCGGAGTTCTGATCGGCCGGCCCTTGTGGGCCGGGCGGTGCTCGGCGAGCTTCGCAAAGATCCCGGCCGCGGAGCTGACGACGCTGCATGCGATGCCGCTCGACCAGGTCGAGGTCGACGACTTCGACGAGGAGTATCGGGAGAACGTCCGGAATCTCCTGGAGGTCGCACTGCATCCGGTGGGCCCACTCGGACCGGCCCGAAGCGCCGTTGTCGTACCTCATGTAGGAGGCTCGGGTGCCGCGAGCCTGGCCAACTCCGACGACGGGAACGTGCGATTCGAGCTCGACGGTGGCGGTCTCATCGGGACGGAGACAGCTGGTGCCATCGTGCAGGTCGACGCGAAGACCGGTCAATCGGTGTGGGGACGCCGCCAAGTGGGCTACGGCGCCGGCGGCGGCGACCTCGCCGGCCACCTGATCCTGATGCACACACCCAGGAACAAGGCGCCACGCGTCGCGGCGGTGAACACCGGCAACGGTGACCTCGCCTGGTGCACGAAACTCGGCAAGGACAGCGAGACCCGGTACCGTCCGACCTTCGATTCGGCGGCGTCCGGAGACGCACTCTTCGTCGTCCGCGAATCCGATGCGGACAACGAATCCGACGACGACGTGCGGTTGTCCCGCATCGACGCCCGGTCCGGCGACGTCAACTGGAACCTGCCCGTCGAGGGTCTCGGCCAGGCCGACTCCTTGCAGGTGCTGCACGACCAGATCCTGCTGAGCCCGTTCCACATCGATCTGGACGCCAACGGCCGAAGGCAGGTCCTGGAGTCGGGCGACATGTCGCAGCCGGTGAACGACCGCGGCGCGATTGTGGGCCGGTCGGTTGCGGACGGTAGCGCGACCTGGCTGTACCGCGGACCGGACGATCGAGGCTGGATCAACAACGTCGTCGGCACCGGCAAGGACGTCGCGGTAGTCATCTCACGCCGCTCGTCCTATCAGGGAAAGCTCTTGGTCAACGAGAACTGGCTGACCGGCATCGATCGGACCGGCAAGCAGTTGTGGAAGCACGACTTCAAGGGCCAGTTCACCGACCTCCGGCGCGATTCTTTCCTGGTGACGGGCGATCTGGTCCTGTCCCACGAGCAGCGAGACAGTAAGGCCGATACCTCCACCCTGGTCGCCCGCAGCCTGACAGACGGCACCGAACGCTGGCGAACCCAGCTCACCGGAACCTGGTCGCCACTGCGGCCCGAGGCAGCCCAAACCCTCGGCAACGATCTCTTGGCGAGCACCTACGGCGGCGGCCTCACGGCCGTCGACCTCCGCTCGGGAGCCGTGTCCAATCCGCTGCCGGGTCGGAAGATCGGCCCGATCGACCGCATCGTCAGCGACGGCCGCACCGTGACGATCGACGCCAACGGCCTGTTCATCACCTTCGACCGAACCTTCTGATGGGCCGGGCTCGGCCCGCTACGGATCCCTACCTCGAACGGAGACCACGATGAACCGGCGGGCCATCGCCGTCGTCACCGGCGTCGCGGTGATCGCGGCCGGAGTTCTGATCGTCCGGCCTTTGTGGACGGGGCGGTGCGCGGCGAGTTTCGGAGAGGTTCCGGTCGCGAAGCTGGCGAGGCTCCACGCGGTGCCGCTGGACCAGGTCAAGGTCGACGACTTCTACGACGGGGTTCGGCAGGACCTCCGGAATCTGCTGGAGGTCGCACAGCATCCGGTGGCACCGCTCGGGGCCGCCCGTAGTGCCGTCGTCCTACCCAGTGAAACGGGTACGGCTATCGCGACTCTGGCCAACTCGAACGACGGGGACGTCCGATTCGAGGTAGGCGACGGCGGCCTCCTAGGGCCGGGTACCGGCGGTGCCCTCGTGCAGGTCGACGGCGAGACCGGACAGCCGGTCTGGGGACGCCACCAGGTGGGCTACGGCGCCGGCGGTGGGGACCTGGCCAACCGCATGCTGTTGATGCGCATGCCCAGGGACAAGGCGCCACGGATCACGGCCGTGGACACCAGCAACGGCGATATCGCCTGGTGCACGAAGGTCGGCAAGGACAGCGATACGGACTCGCGCTGGACCTTCGGCTCGGCGGCGTCCGGGGATGCGCTCTTCGTCGTCCGCCCATCCGACGCGACCAAGAAATCGGATCATGACGTGCGGTTGGCCCGCATCGACACCCGGTCGGGCAAAGTCAACTGGAACAAGCGCGTCGCGGGCCTCGACGAGGCCGATTCTGTGCAGCTGCTGCACGACCAGGTCCTGCTGAGCCGGTTCCCCACCGACCTGGACGACATCGGCCGCTCGCGGAAACTCGATCCGGACCGCAAGTCGGAGCCGCCGGTCAGGGATCGGGGTGCCGTCGTGGCGCGGTCGGCTGCGGACGGTACGCCGACCTGGTCCTACCGTGGACCCGACGATCGAGGCTGGATCAGTAACGTCGTCGGCACCGGCAAGGACGTCGCGGTAGTGATCTCCCGCCGCTCGTCCGATCAAGGCAAGACCCTGATGACCGAGACCTGGATGACCGGCATCGATCGAACCGGCAAACAACTGTGGAAGCACGACTTCAAGAACCAGTTCGGCTACTGGCTCATCGACTCCTTCAAGGTGACCGGCGACCTCGTCCTGTCCTACGAGAAGAGCAACAGCAAGCCGAAGTCGTCCGACCTGGTTGCCCGCAACCTCACCGACGGCACCGAACGCTGGCGAACGCAGATCTCCGCAACCGGCTCGCCCCTGAGGCAGGGGGCATCCGAAGTCCTCGGTAACAGCCTCTTGGCGAACACCTTCGACGACGGGCTGCTTGCCGTCGACCTGGGATCAGGAGCCGTGACCAATCCTCTGCCGGGCCAGAAGATCGGTGCGATCAAGGGCATCGTCAGCGACGCCCGCACCGTGACGATCGACGCCAACGGCCTCTTCATCACCTTCGACCGAACCTTCTGACGCGGTCTGCGGTGACCCAGTCCGCCGGTTGCTCTCGACCGCCGCTCTGCGAGTCGCCGGCTCCGTACCGGTCATCGATCAGTGCTCAGCCAAGTAGCCGTAGGGCAGTCAGGGCGTAGGTCCGGGCGGCTACCACCAGCTCATCGACGCCGACGGATTCGTCGGCGCGGTGGGCTTGGTCGGTGACGGAGCCGGGGCCGAGCACTACGACCGGTACGCCGAGGTCGCGCGCTACGAAACCGCCGTCGCAGGCAGCTGTCCAACCGCCGAGCGGGAGCCGTGGTCCACCGGCGTCGGCGAGCGCCGCATCGGTCACGGTGACCAGCTCCGTATCGGCGGAGGTGAGGAACGCGGGCATCTCCATCGGCATCGCGAGCTCTACCGAAAGGCCGCGATCTTCCAGCTCGAGGGCAGCGACCCGGGCCTTGAGATCGTCGAGAACGGCCTCAGGTGATTCACCCGGAAGCAGCCGCCGGTCGGCGACGAGCACGCACTCGGCCGGCACGATCGAACCACCCGTACCACCCTGGATCTGCCCGACGCTCCAAGTAGCCGCCCCCAGCAACGGATGCGGCGCCTCGGCCAACTCCGCATGCAACCGCTCGATCTCCGCAACCACAGCAGCCGCGCCGTAGATGGCGTTCGCCCCATCGGCCGGATTCCCCGCATGGCAGGACTTCCCATGGATCTCCACCCGAAGATACGAGTCGCCACGCGCGCCGATGATGGTCTGCAAGTCAGTCGGCTCAGCCGTAATGCATCCAAGCCACGAGCCGCCGCCGACGCCGCCAACACCACTGCCTCCGCTGTCGCCGCCATCGGCGGTGGCGTCCCGCCTTGTGGCTTCGACGTAGGCGCGGATTCCCTTGCCGGTTTCTTCCTCGTCCATCAGGGCGGCCAGCTCGACCGGGCCGCTCAGCTCGACGCCGCGAAGCGCCGCGAGGGCGGCGAGTGCGGCGGCGAGGCCGCCTTTCATGTCGGAGGCGCCGCGGCCGTAGATGCGGCCGTCGAGCAGTTCGCCGCCGAAGGGGTCCCTGGTCCAGCCGTCGCCGATCGGGACGACGTCGGTGTGGCCGAGGAGGAGCAGGCCCGGGCCGTTGCCGCCGGCAAGGGTGATGGTGAGGTTGTCGCGGCCGGGCTCGACCCGGGTGGCTACGACATCGAGATCCAGTTCGATCGCGGCCGCGCTCAACGCAGAGACCGTCGCAGCCTCCTCGCCGGGTGGATTCTGCCCGGGCGCCCGCAGCAGGTTCTGGGTGATCCGGACGAGCAGCTGTTCGTCGACGCGATCGAGGACGGCTTGTTCGGCGGGTGTGATCATGAAGTCAGTTTCGCAGCGGAAGGCCGCGACCCCCAGTGGGGGACGCGGCCTGCGAGCTCACTTGCTGATGGCGGCGGTGGTGAAGTCCCAGATGGTGGTGTTCGCCGGGACGACCGCGCGGTAGTACCGGGTCGCCTTCGGGGTCCAGGTGAAGGCGGCCTGGCCGACCTTGTTGGTGGTCACCTTGCGCAGGTACAGCCACTTCGTGCTGCCCGGCACCTTGTACTGCAGGGTGACGGCCTTCGACGGCCAGCGGACGAACGCGTTCGCCTTCGGGTTGTAGTAGCCGACCGTGGCGACCACCGTCGTGGTGCCGCCGACGCGCTTGCCGGAAACCGTTGCCGACGACGCGTACTTCGTCACGGACGGGACCGGCTTGAGGATGGCGACGTCGTCACCCTGCGAGTCGGTGCCGGTCTCGCTGGTCGGCGTCCAGGTGACCCGGCCGACCGGTGAGACGAAGGCGGACAGCTGGAGCTCGGCGAACCGGTCGCCGTTCAGGAACTCGAGCTTCGTCTTCTCCGGGTCGCCGGGCTGGATGCCCTTCCAGTCGGCGTTGTACAGGGTTGCGGGGCAGGAGGCGGCCAGGCCGACCGTGTAGTTCGTCGTGCGCCTCCGCATGATCAGCTTCGCCGGCACCAGCGGCTTGCACTCGGGAAGAGCAGGCGCGGCGGACGGCGCCGCCTCGGCGGGCGTGCCGAACGCGAGTCCGGAAGCAAGCAGCGCGGTTGCTGCGAGCAACGACTTGTAACGCATGGGTGTATCCCCCTTGAGCGATGACTTCGGTCTGCTGGAACCGTAAGCAGCTCGCACCACCCAAGGGGGCGAATCCGCCGGACGCTGCATGTTCGGAAAGACACCCCTGCCCGAACGGGTGACCAGGCGCTGGGACCGGCCGTCACCTCACGCCGCTCACAGGCCGTGGCGGAAGCCCTGTCGCCAGCTGGCGTAGCCGGGCTGCCAGCCGAAGGCGTCCTTCGCCTTGCCGTTGTCCGCCCCGCGGATCTGGGTGAAGGCCGAGACCGCTGCCTCACCCGCGGCCAGCTTGGCCAGCCAGACCGGGAGGTGACGTGGTGGCTTCGCGCCGAGGATGCGGGCGAGCTCGGGCAGCCAGACCGCAGCGGAGGCCGGGTCGTCGTCGGCGATCTGGTAGATGCCGGGGTCGCCCGTCGTGACTGCCCGAACGGTCGCATCGGCCGCGTCGTCGTAGTGGATGAAGGACCAGACGCCGGATCCGTCGCCGATCAACGGCAGCCTGCGGCGGCGGATCAGCTCGACCAGCTCGCCACCTTTGCCGATCGCGCCCGTCGGACCGTAGAAGCTCGCGTACCGGAGTACGAGGCCCTCGATTGCCTGGTCTGCGGTGACGGCCGCCTCGAGGTGGCGGATGCCGGCCATCGTCTGACTGGTCGCGGCGACCGGGTGAGCATCCAGCGGGTCACTCTCGGTCTTGGTCGGCGAGCCACCGCGCTGCAGGTTCCAGCCGGCGTAGCTCTGGACGATGATCCGCCGTACGCCGGCCGCGTGCGAGGCAGCGAGCAAGTTGTCCGTGCCCTCGGTGCGCAGCCGGTTGGTCAGCGCGAAGCTCTCGTCGAACTTCCTGAAGTCGATCCCGGACCTCAGCGCCGTCATCTGGTGCACTACCACTTCCGGCTGCACGGACCCGACGGCCGCCTTCACCGCGGCAGCATCCAGCCCGTCCGCCAGCACCACCTGAGCACCCTGCGCCCGTACGCCGGCCGCGCCCGACTCGGACCGGATCATCCCGGTCACGTCGTGCCCCGCCGCGATCAGCTTCGGCACCAGCGAACGTCCGAGCCCGCCGGTCGCACCTGCCACCAACACCTTCATGTCATCCTCCGTCTCACCGTTGACGACCCAGGGACACGGCGGAGAGCGCGGGTGTGACTATGACCCGCGTCACGTGCTCAGCGTGAGCGCAGGGTCAGCTCCGGTGGCCAGAAGGAGACGTTGAAGCGCAGGTCGATCTGCAGCGCCTCACCGTCGACCCGGCAGCGCAGCGTGACGACATACGGCGATTCGAGGTAGCGGACGATGGCGACGAAGGTGTCGCCGTCCCCGTACGCGCTGGTGACCAGCCGTTGCGGGGTGTCCTGCAGCTTGTCGACATCCTCCTGCCACGGCCCGGGAGCGAAGCTCAGCTCCTGCGTCCTGCCCGTGGTCGCCTGCGCATCGTCGGCCAGCGAGCCGGGCACGAGGGTGAAGGTGCCGGTACCGTCCGGGTCGAGCCGGACCGCGGCGATCCCCATCGGGTTGGCGTCGAACTCGTACGTCCGCCCGTCGCCGGCATAGGTCGCGCCGGTCGGCGGCACCAGCTCGAGCCGCGGCGGCCGCGCAGTACCGTCGCCTGCTTCGCCCTGCAGAGCCGGCAGCAGGTGCTCCCAGATGATGTCCATGACGGCCTGCATGTCCGGCGAGGCGCTGGTGATGACGAGCGTCGCGTCGTGATCGGGGAAGACCAGACAGTACTGACCGAAGGCGCCGTCGCCCCGGTACGCGTTGTTGCGGGCGCGCCAGAACTGGTAGCCGTACCCCTGCTGCCAGTCCGGGTTGGTCTCGGAGGAATTGTCGACCTGCTTCTTCGTCGCCTCGTCGATCCAGGCCGCGGGCACGAGTTGCTTGCCGTCCCACTCGCCGCGCTGCAGCAGGAACTGGCTGAACCGCGCCAGCGACTCGGTGTTGATGCTCAGCCCCCAGCCGCCCAGCGTGACGCCCTCCTTCGACGTCGGCCAGGTCGCCTCGTCGATGCCGAGCGGCCCGAACAGCCTCGGCCGCAGGTAGTCGAGCAGCGTCTCGCCGGTGACCTTCCCCACGATCGCGGACAGCATGTAGGTCGCGCCGGTGTTGTAGACGAACGGAGCGCCCGGCGCGTGCGCGACCTCCAGGCCGAGGAAGGTGCGGATCATCCGCTCGTCCCGGCCGAGCGCCTCGATGGTGTCCTGGGCATGACCGGTCGACATCGTGAGCAGGTGCCGGATCTCCATCGCGGCCAGGTTGTCGCTGATCTCGTCCGGCAGCTCGTCCGCGCTGAAGAACGACACCACCTTGTCGTCGATCGAGAGCTTGCCGTCGGCGACGAGCAGGCCGATCCCGGTCGAGGTGAAGCTCTTCGAGATCGAGAACAGCAGGTGCGGATCCTCGATCCGGTACGGCGCCCAGGCCTCCTCGAGCACGACCTTGCCGTGTCTCAGCAGGATCAGTGTCTGGATCTCCTGCGCGGACGCGTCGAGCGCGCCGACGAAGGCGTCCAGTGCGGTGGCGGATAGGCCCTGGTCTTCTGGGGTACTCCGTAGGAGGCTGCTCACCCGAGCAAGTTATCCCGTCGAACGGACAAAAAGCACAGTGATATCCACAGCCGCCGTGATCCTCAATCCGATCAAGGTCCCCGACGGGTTTCAGAGCAAGGTCGCAGCGGCGCTCGCGGAACGCGGCGTCGCCGAGCCGTTGTGGCTGGAGACGACCGAGGACGACCCCGGCTCGTCGATGGCGCGGAAGGCGATCGACGAGGGTGTCGACCTGGTCGTCGTGGCCGGCGGCGACGGGACCGTCCGGGTCGTCTGCGCCGAGCTGGCCGGGACCGGCATCCCGGTCGCGGTACTTCCCGCAGGTACCGGCAACCTGCTGGCCCGCAATCTCGGCATCTCGCTCGACCTCGACGAGGCCCTCGGCCAGCTCCTGGACGGCGGCGAACACCGCATCGACAGCGTCACGGTCAAGGGCGACCAGCTCGACGACGACCGCTTCGTCGTGATGGCCGGCCTCGGGCTGGACGCCGCGATCATCGCCGACGCCCCCGACGGCCTGAAGAAGCACGTCGGCTGGGCGGCGTACGTGGTCTCGACCGTGAAGAACCTCAACCACCCGTTCATCCGGGTGGAGATCACCATCGACGACCGGCCTCCGGTACGCCGGCGAGCCCGCACCGTCGTGATCGGCAACGTCGGCACCCTGCAGGCCAACATCCCGCTGCTCCCGGACGCCGAGCCCGACGACGGCAAGATCGACCTGGTCGTGCTGGCGCCGCGTCGCGTCAGCCACTGGCCCCGGCTGGCCCTGAGCCTGGTCGTCAAGCGCGTCCAGGAAGGCCGGCACATCGAGCGCTTCACCGGCCAGACCATCCGGGTGAAGGCGTCGACGACGGTCCGCCGCGAACTGGACGGCGACCAGATCGCCAACGGCAGCACTCTCACGGCAACGGTCGACCCTGCCGCTCTGCTGGTGAAGGTGCCCTGAGCCGTCGACCTCTTCCATGCTGATGGAACAGGTCGATCAGGACCGGTGACAGGCACCACCATCACCTGTGCGGGTATGCCCACCCGCACAGGGGAGGGGTGTCACAACTGTGAAGGAAACACGAACGCGCCGCCGCTTGGCCGGTGTCCTGGCGGCAACTCTGTTCATCTCGGTACTGGTCGGGTCGCCACCGACCACGGTCACCGCGGCGGCGGCCGGAGGCGGTCCGAGCGTCCCACTGCCGAACGTGCCCTCCGTCAACGTCACCGGCCAGCAGATGCAGCCGAGAGGCAAGGACGAGGCCAGCACCCGCGCATTGAGCGGTGATCAGCCGCAGTCCGGAGCGGCCGCTGAGGGGTCCGGTACGCAGCACGCGACGCAGCTGGCGCCGTCCTCGACCTGGAGCGTAGCGGCGCAGTCGGGGACGTTCACCTGGTCGTACCCGATCGACGTACCGCCGGCTCCCGGTGGCTTGCAGCCCTCGCTGGCGCTGTCCTACTCCTCGTCGGCAGTGGACGGCCGGACCAGCGCGACCAACAACCAGCCGTCCTGGGTCGGTGACGGCTGGGACCTCGACGTCGGCTCGATCGAGCGCACCTATGGCGGCTGCTCCGAGGACAAGGAAGGCAGCAACAAGGGCCAGAACGCGGGGGACCTGTGCTGGCGGTCGGACAACGCCACCGCTTCCTACCCGGGCGGCGGCGGCCAGCTCATCATCGGCGCCAACGGGTGGCGTCAGCGCAACGACAACGGGTCGCGGATCGAGAAGCTGACCGGTGCGGCCAACGGGGCCAAGGACGGTGAGTACTGGCGGATCACCACGGTCGACGGCACGCAGTACCTGTTCGGGTCCCGGCCCGCCGCCAAGTCGACCTGGACCGTCCCGGTGTACGGCGACGACACCGACGAGCCGTGTCACGGCAGCACCTTCGCCACCTCCGTCTGCACCCAGGCGTGGAAGTGGAACCTGGACCAGGTCATCGACCGGTACGGCAACGTCATCCAGTACGACTACGAGACCGAGAGCAACTCGTACGGCCAGAACGTCAAGGACACGGCCGTCTCCTACATCCGTGGCGGCTGGCTGACCAAGGCGGAGTACGGCCTGCACACGGGGCTCGACGTGCAGCCGACCGGCCGGGTCCTGTTCACGACCGCCGAACGCTGTGTCCCTGGCAGCACCTGTGTCTACGAGAAGAAGGACAACTTCCCGGACGTCCCGCTCGACGAGCGCTGCGTGGTCGCGACCTGCAAGGACCACTACTCGCCGACCTTCTGGACCACCAAGCGGCTGAGCGCGATCACCACCCAGGTGCGGACCGGCGACGACACGTACGCCGATGTCGACCGCTGGGATCTCGACCAGCAGTTCCCCGCGCCGGGCGACGGCGACAAGGCCGCGTTGTGGCTCAAGTCGATCACTCACACGGGACTGGCCGGCGGCGGCTCGATCACGTTGCCGGCGGTGACGTTCGAGGGCGCCAAGATGGCGAACCGCGTCTACCAGTCGGACAACCTGTCGCCGATCATCCGGTACCGGATCACCGGCATCGTCTCGGAGTCCGGCGGCGTCATCTCGGTCAACTACGCGCCACCGGACTGTCTCGCGCCGCCGACCAACCCGGAGTCGAACACCAAACGCTGCTTCCCGGTCCGCTGGACGAAGAAGGACTTCGCCGAGCGCACCGACTACTTCAACAAGTACGTCGTCGAGTCGGTGATCCAGTCCGACCGGCTCAGCTCGAGCACCCAGCAAGAGATCCACTACGAGTACCTGGACGGCGCCGCCTGGCACTACGACCAGTCCGAGTTCACCCCCGCCGACAAGAAGACCTGGAACGAGTTCCGCGGCTTCGGCCGGGTGGTGATCCGCGGCGGCAGCGAGCACGACGAGGCCGGCCCGATCACCCGCTCGGAGCAGCGCTTCTACCGCGGCATGAACGGCGACCGCCTGAACAAGGACGGCGGCACCAAGACGGTGTCGGTGACCGACTCCGAGGGCGGCGTCCATGCCGACGAGGACTGGCTGGCCGGGACCGAGTACGAGACGACCACCTACGACGGCGACTCGGACACGGTCCTCGGCAAGACGATCACCGACCCGGCCTGGCAAGGGCCGACCGCGACCCGTGGCGCCTTCAACGCCTACATCGTCAGGCCGGGAACGAAGCGCGAGTACGCCGCGCTCGACGCGGGCCGCGGCTGGCGGGTCACCGAGACCAGCACCGAGTACGACGACCGCGGCCAGGCGATCCAGGTCGACGACGCCGGCGATCTCGCGGTCACCACGGATGACACCTGCACCCGGACGACCTATCTCCGCAACGACGAGAAGTGGCTGCTCACCCTGCCGTCGCGGGTGGAGAAGGTGGCGGTGAACTGCGCCACCACACCGAAGTACCCGGCGGACGTGCTCTCCGACGTACGGACCTCGTTCGACGGACAGGCCCCGGCTACGGCGCCGACGTCCGGCTCGGTCACCCGGCTGGAGCAGCGGGTCGGCGGGTCGGCGAACGCGCCGGAGTACACGACGATCGCCACGGCCGAGTACGACCTGCACGGCCGGCTGACCGTGAACAAGGACTCCCTCGGGAACATGTCGACGGCCACCTACACGCCTGCGACGGGCGGACCGGTCGTCAGCACGACCGCGACCAACGCGCTCGGCCACACCACGACGACGACGATGGAACCGGCCAGGGGACACCCGATCCTGGTGGTCGATGCCAATCAGCGCAGGACGGAGTCGGCGTACGACGCCCTCGGCAGGCTGGTCGAGACCTGGCTGCCGAACCGGAGCCGTACCGCCAAGCCACCGCAGACCGGTAACTCTCGCTACAGCTACACCGTCCGCAACGACGGGCCCTCGGTGGTCACCACGACCACGCTCGGCCCGCGGGGCAACTACGTCAGCTCCAACACCCTGTACGACGGCCTGTTGCGTCAGCGGCAGACCCAGTCACCGGCGGCCGGTGGTGGCCGGCTGCTGACCGATACCCGGTACGACTCGCAGGGGCGGCCGGCGAAGACGACACAGCCCTACTACAACGACAAGCCGATCGACACCGACCTCTGGGTTGCCAACGACAACGAAGTCCCCGGACTGACCACCACCCAGTACGACGGTGGCGGACGAGCGGTGGAGTCGATCTACCACGGTGGTGGCGACGGCCGCGAGCTGTGGCGAACCAGCACCCGGTACGGCGGCGACTGGACGTCCGTCGACCCGCCGGACGGCACCACGGCGACCAGAACCATCACGGATGCCCAGGAGCGCCCGATCGAGCTCCGGCAGTACCACGGGTCCTCGCCGTCCGGAGACTTCGACAAGACGGCCTACAGCTACACGCCGAGCGGGCGGCTGGCCAGTGTGACCGACTCGGCGGGCAACCGCTGGGCGTACCGCTACAACCTCCGTGATCAGGAGATCTGGCGCAGTGACCCGGACAAGGGGGTCACCACCACCAGCTACGACGACCTGGGGCAAGTGGTCTCGACCACCGACGCCCGGCACCAGACGCTGGTGCACACCTACGACGCGCTCGGCCGGAAGACGGCCGACTACGTCGGCTCCACCAGCGGGACGAAGGTCGCGGTCTGGACCTACGACACCTTGGACAACGGTTCGCCGGTCAAGGGGCAGCTCGCCACGGTGACCAGTTTCGGTCCCGGTGGAGCCGCCTATCGCGAGTCGGTTCTCGCGTACAGCGCACTCTATCTTCCGCTCAAGACCTCGCTCACCCTGCCGGAGACCGAGGGGCCGCTGGGGAAGACCTACGAGGCGAGCAGCACGTACAACGTCGATGGCAGCCTCGCCAGCGAGACCTACCCAGAGGTCGGCGGGCTGTTCAAGGAGTCGGTCTTCCACACGTACGACGACGCCGGCCGGCCCCTGCGGACCTACGGCGGGCCCCAGGGCCAGACCGTCGAGTACGCACTGCAGACGGACTACACCCGGTACGGCGAGCAGCAGCGGGTGCAACTCGGCGAAGGGGACAAGCGGGTCTGGCTGTCGAGCTACTACGACGACAGCACACGCAAGCTCAACCGCACCATCGTCGACGCCGAGCTGCCCAAGCCGATGCAGTCCGACGTGCACTACACGTACGACCGGTCCGGCCGGATCACCTCGATCGCGGACACCCCGCTGGACCGTCCCGCGGATCTGCAGTGCTTCTCGTTCGACTATCTGCAGCGCCTGACCGAGGCGTGGACCCCGCAGAGCGGCTGCGAGACCGCACCCGCCAAGGACAAGCTCGCCGGCGCGGCGCCGTACTGGACGTCCTACACCTACGACAGCACCGGCAACCGCAAGAGCGAGACCCGGCACTCGGGACCTGCCGATGTCGTCAGCACTTCCACCTATCCGGCACCGGGCAGTTCGCAGCCCCATGCGGTCAGTTCGGTCACCACCGGCTCGAGGACCGAGAACTACGCCTACGACCA
The DNA here is from genome assembly GCF_039525325.1 of Kribbella koreensis. Taxonomy (NCBI): domain Bacteria; kingdom Bacillati; phylum Actinomycetota; class Actinomycetes; order Propionibacteriales; family Kribbellaceae; genus Kribbella; species Kribbella koreensis. The sequence continues at coordinate 47,547 of NZ_BAAAHK010000020.1, read as the reverse complement.
GAGCGGCAACACGACGGCCAAGGGCGGACAGACTCTCACCTGGAGTCCGGACGGTCTCCTCACCAAGGTCACCGAGGCCGGCAAGACGACCGAGTTCCAGTACGACGGCAAGGGGACCCGCCTGCTCCGGCGGGATCCGGACAGCACCACGCTCTCGCTGGGCAACCAGGAGCTGCGGCTGGACCGTGCCACCGGCGCACTGACGGCCACCCGGTACTACGACCACGGCGGAGCGGGGATCGCGGTCAGGACCCCGACCTCGCTCTCGTGGCTGGCCAACGATCACCACAACACCCAGCAGCTCGCGATCGACTCCCAGGCCCAGTCGGTGGTCCAGCAGCGGACCCTGCCATTCGGTGGCCCGCGGGGGACGACCATCGACCTGCCCGGTGAGAAGGGATTCGTGGGTGGGACGCAGGACTCGTCCACCGGCCTCACCCAGATCGGTGCCCGGGCCTACGACCCGGACACGGGCCGCTTCATCTCGGTCGACAGGATCCTCGACCCGGCCGTTCCGCAGGCGCTCAACGGCTATGCCTACGCCAACAACAGCCCGGTCAGCTCGTCCGACCCGACCGGCATGCGGCTGTGCGACGACCCGCTGTGTACGGAGTACCAGGCTGCTGACGGCACCTGTGTCTGCCCGTCGAGCCCGGAGTCCAACGGGACCAACCTGCTGCACCCGAAGGACTACACCACCAAACACAACGCGGTGCAGACGGCGGCGGGCAACCGCATCGTCCGGCAGGCCCAGGCACTCGGCTTCAAGAACATCAGGCTGCAGTTCAAGGTCCCGGTGCCGCAAGGCAACAAGGACTGCGCGGACAAGACGACGTGGACGCAGATCCCGGGGTGCAACCGCCCTGGGGAGGCCGACATCGTGCTCGTCGCAACGAGCTGTGAGAACGGGTTCTGTGCGGACACGATCTACGTCTGGGAGGTGAAGGCGCTCGGCCAGGACATCAACTACCGGGCGCAGAAGGAGGCCCAGTGGTACGCCGATCATCTCCGGGACTACTCGCAGGAAGGCCACCCGGTCTTCGCCCGGAGCGGGTGGACGATCGGCGGACCGTACCAGGACGTCGCCGGGTTCCCGAAGACGAAGTACTGGGGCATCGTCGACGGCGCGGTCACCTACGGCGACGACAACGACGACAAGGCCACCAAACACATCCAGGGGCATCAGGAGATCGGTTCGCTGCGCGAGTTCTCGGCCGACGACGACATGTGGAAGAAATGGCGGCAGTCCGTGCCCGCCCCGGTACCCGCCCCGGCACCAGCGCCGGAGACCGGCGACCAGTGGAAGGTGCCCCTGCCTCCCGGCGGCATTCCGATCGTCATCCCGATCGGGCCTGTCGTGATCCTGGTTCGGTGATGATGGGCGGGTGAAACCTCTCGACGAGTTGGTGAAGGCGGTCGCGCCGGTGTTCGGCGCGGCCGGCTTCCGGAAGTCCGGGCGGCGGTATCTGCTGATGCCGCCGGCCGGTGCCCCCGGCAACGCCGTACTGGCTGCCTTCGCCCCGTTCACCGGCGACCCGGCCAAGGTCGGCTTCCACCTCGAGTGGGCCGTGATCCCGTCGGCAGCTTTCGCCTTTCACGCCGGTTCGAAGTCGCCCTCGATCACGTGGGGCGTGATCGCCGAGCGCGTACCAGCCCCAGCCGCCTTCGTGACGGGCTCAGCCACCGAACTGTGGTCGTACCCGGTCTCCGAAGGCCCGGACCGCTGCGCTGCCGCTATCACAGAGGTCCTGACCGGCGGCCTTCTGGACCGCCTACTGGCCTTCCAGGACCCCGATCAGGTCCTCCAAGCCATCGACGAAGGCAGCCTGGGCATCGGCCTCCCCACCGAAATCCCGCGCGGCCGCCCCTGGCGCTACCTCTCCATGCACATCGACGATGCCGACCCGTCCGACCTCGAGCCACTCCTCAACCAACTCCAAGGCGCCCCCATGGGCAACCCGTTCCAAGACTGGTGGCGCGAGCGCCTGGCAGCCCGCTCGTAGGGTGGCCGGCATGCAGCGGATCCTGGATCGCCTGGTCGAAGCCGGTGCCACCGGCGTACTGATGCACTACCGCGACGGACATCGTGAGTGGCGCGGCTCAGCCGGCGTCGCCGACCTCGACTCCCGCCAACCGGTCGCCCCTGACGGCTGGTTCCGGATCGGCAGCGTCACCAAGACCTTCACCGCGACCGTGGTCCTGTCGCTGGTCGCCGAGGGACTGGTCGACCTCGATCAGCCCATCGAGCAGTGGCTGCCCGGCGTCGTACCGGCCGGCGACGGCATCAGCGTCCGCCGTCTCCTCAACCACACCAGCGGCCTCTACAACTACACCGACGACCTCCCCGACCCGGCGCAGATCGTCCGAGAGCGCTTCGATCATTGGGCACCGCAGCGGGCGCTGGCCCTAGCCTTCGCGCATGAGCCGCTCTTCGCGCCGGGCGCCGACTGGTCGTACTCGAACACCAACTACACCTTGCTCGGTCTGCTGATCGAGGAGATCACTGGCGGCTCGTACGCCGATGCCGTGCGAGCGCGAGTGATCGAGCCCCTGCACCTCCACCAGACCCTGGTCCCCGGCGACGAGCCCAAGCTGCCCCAGCCGCACGCGCATGGGTATCTGCTGGTCGACGACGAGTCCGTTGACCTGGACGAGCTGAATCCGTCGCAGGCCTGGGCGGCCGGTGAGCTCATCTCGACTGCTGCCGACCTCAACAAGTTCTTCGCCGCGCTGCTGGCCGGTGAGTTGCTTCCTGCGGCGCAGCTTGAAGCCATGCTCACGACGGTTGGCGACTACGGGCTCGGGATCGCGCGTCGGCAGTTGGCCGACGGGACGGTGCTCTGGGGGCACAACGGAGGGATCTTCGGGTACCTCACCAGCAGCTTCCACAGCCGCGGCGCCGACCGTCAGTGCACGATGTCGCGCACGACGGTCGACGCCGAAGCAGCCGAGTCCGACGACCTGGTGGCCGAGGTGTTCCTGTCAGGGCTGGACTAGTACTGCGACCGTGCGGGCCGGGACTGTTGCTGTGCCGGTCGCCGCGGTCCAGGTGGTCTGCTTGACGGTGGCGTCTGAGCCGGCGGCTTGGACGGGGGAGAGGGTGAGGTTGGCGCCGGCCAGGCCCGGGATCTGTTGGGTGACCGGTGAGCCGGTGGTGTTGAAGACGACCACCACGCCCTTCAGGGCTGGGTCGACGTTGGGCCCGACGGTGTCGTCGATGCGCATCACGACGACGCCCGGCTTGGCGGCGGGGGTACCGCTGAGGGGGTAGGAGAGTTTCTGGTTGATGAGGTCCGCGGAGCCCAGCCGGAACAGCGGCGTGGAGAAGCGGAGCTTGAGGAGATCGGCAGCGGCCGCGCTCGCTGTCGTCACATCGGCCTGGGAAGGCTTCAGCGCCGGGTTGGCGAGCAGCGGCTTCATGAAGGGCCACTTGGCTTCGTTGTCGGCCTTCGGGGGCAGGCCGTGGCCGAAGCCGTTGTCGGCGCCCGTCCAGTCCAGGGTGTTGAACCAGTCGCCCGAGTCGTACGAGTTGCGGTCCAGCGACTTGCTCCGCAACAGGTCCGCACCCGCATGCCAGAACGACGGTGTCTGAGCCAGCGCGGTCGTTGCCAGCGACAACGTGTTCATCCGGACCCGGTCGGCCATCGGCAGCGTCGCGGGCAGCTTGTAGGTGAGCGAGTCCCACAACGTTTCGTTGTCATGGGCGTCGACATAGCTGATCACCTCGACCGGCTGATCGGCGTACCCGGCGGGTGATCCGTTGTAGTCGACGCCGTCACCCCGTACTTCGGTCCCGCTGTCGGCCGAGCGGAAGGTGAACGAGCGGAGGTTGCCGGCCAGCCCGAGCTGGACCAGGTCGGTGTCGTGCGCGAGCCGCTTCGCCTGCTCGGCCGGCGTACCGTTGATCGGCGCGTCGTTCGGGTCGCTCGCCGCGCCGGAGCCGAAGCCCTGCACCCGCGGGTCGTCGTCGAACGGCCCGCCGCCACGGACCGCGTCGCGCATCCGGTCGGAGAAGGTGCCGATCCCGGTACCACCGAGGTTGCCCTGCGACGCCTGCACGAAGAGCGCGTTGTTCGCGACCTCGCCGAAGTTCCAGCCCTCGCCGTACAGGTAGATCTTCTTGCCGTCGACGCCGTCCTTGGCGAGCGTCAGCTTGTCCAGCGCGGCCCCGACCTTGAGCAGGTTCGCCTTGCTGTGATGGCCCATCAGGTCGAAGCGGAAGCCGTCGACGTGGTAGTTGCGCGCCCACGACACCGTGCTGTCCACCATGATCTTCTCGGCCATCGCGTGCTCGGTGGCGATGTTGCTGCAACAGGTCGACGTCTCCACGCCACCGGTCTTGTTCAACCGCTGGTAGTAGCCCGGTACGACCTTGTCCAGCACCGACGTCGGCGCCTGACCGGCCGCGGGCGTGTGGTTGTAGACCTGATCCAGTACGACCCGCAGACCGGACTTGTGCAGCCCGCCGACCATCGTCCGGAACTCGGCGACCCGCGCCAGCCCGTCCTTGGACGTCGCGTACGACCCCTCCGGCGCCAGCCAGTGGTACGGGTCGTAGCCCCAGTTGAAGCCGTCCTTCGCGGCGACCGCGGTCACGCAGGCCTGCTGCTGGTCCGAATCCGCCGGGTAGGACTTGAGGTCGCAGGCAGGCGTCTGCTGCCCGGTCTCCGGGATCGAGGCGATGTCGAAAGTCGGCAGCAGATGCACGGTGTTCAACCCGGCCTGCGCGAGCGACCGCAGGTGCTTCGTGCCGTTCCCCTCGTCCGCGAAGGCCAGGTACGTCCCGCGATGAGCCGCCGGTACCGAGGCGTCGTTGATCGAGAAGTCCCGCACGTGCAGCTCGTAGATCGTCGAGTCGACCGCCCGGGCGAGCGTCGGCGACGGCGTGTCGCTCCACAGCGCGGGCTTGCCGGCCTGCGCCGCGAGATTCACCGCGACCGAGTACGCCGAATCGGTGGCCAGCGCGACCGAGTACGGATCGGTGACGATGTTCGTCTCCACCTTGCCGGTGCTCGGCGCGTACACCTTCACCTCGAACCGGTAGAGCGCGTTCTCCCAGCTCCGCTTCCCGTCAGCGGTCCACGAGCCGTCGGTGTTGCGCTGCATCGCGATCCGCTGGTCGCCCAGCAGCAGAGTGACACCCTGGGCGGTCGGCGCCCACAAGGAGAACTTGGGCGTCCCGCCGTTCCACGTCACGCCGTACGAGCGGTCCGCCGCGGCGCCGTACAGGTCATCCAGTACGCCGGGAATCTGCACCCCCGTCGCGTCGAGCAACCGCCCGGCGTCGTCGTACTGCGCCAGCCCGAGCTGCCCGGTGAGGATCTTCTTCGCATCGCCGTGCTCCAGCCTCAGCGCGACATAGCCCTTGAGCGCTGGGAACTTGGCGAGGACCGTGGGCGGGATCCCGCTGGGGTCGACGCGCAGTCCGGCGGAGGTGCCGCCGATGTCGTCGGCGTCCACCGCCAGCGACCCGGTCGCCGACCAGTGCAGCCGCCAGCGCGACCACTCGGGATGCGCTACCGCCGGTACAGCGAGCAGGTCCTTGCCGAGCCAGTAGGCCTTGGCCTGCTTGAGATCCGGCTGCACGCCGGGCTTGGAGGTCGTCACCGTGAGCACGTGGGTCGCGAGGACGTACGAGAACGTGACGACCAACCCGTCGCCCGGAACGGTGATCGGGATGTTGCCGCCGGTCGGGCTGCCCCCGGCGCCGTAACTCTCGTCCCACGAAAGGCCGTGTGCGACCTTGGCCTCATAGCTGCCTGCTCCGATCTTGCTCGTCGACCAGGTGAAGGTGCCGTCGCCATCCTGGTCGGTCAGCCAGGGACGCATGCAGTCGGGGGACCAGTCCGCCGGACAGCCGAGCTCGGACTGGAACGACCCCGGCACCGTGACGATCGGTCCCTCGGCGGTCGACGTGACGAAGTGCCGGCCGTGGTCGTAGTAGAAGGTCACCGGGGTCGCCGGAGCGGTGTAGGAGATGTTGGCGCCATTGGCGTTGCCGCCGGCTCCGTAGTTCTCGTCCCAGGTCTTGTTGATGGCTGCCTTGTACGCGTGCTCGCCGGCCGGGAGCGTGTAGGTGCCCTTCCAGACCTGGTCCTTCGGGTCCAGGGTCAGCTGCGCCTGCGGGCAGTCGGGTGACCAGTCCGCGGGACAGCCCATCTCGCTGTTGTGATCGCCCGGCACGCTGACGTTGGCCGGCTGGGAGACCGGGTCCTGGCCACCGCCGCCCGGGGTTGGGGCTGGCGCGTCCCCGACGATTCCGTACGAGCCTGACACCGAGTAGTTGCCAGACGCATCCTTCAGGACTGCCCGGTACTCGAGCAGGGTGCCCTTGGGGAGCTTGCTGGTGTCCTGGAACACCCGGTGCGGCGCGTTGTCGTCGGTCCCGAGCCGCTGCCAAGCCGTAGTACCGACTGGGCGGTAGCCGAAGGTCACTGTGACAGGGGTGTTAGCAGGGACGGCTGCTGCGATCTCTGCGCGACCACTGACCGCCGCACCCGGCTCTGGCGAGCTCATGTAGACCGGGGGAGCCGCCAGCCGGCGGGGGAGCTGCTCTGTGGCCTTGTAGACGTAGACGGACAGCGGAGGCACTGTGGCGACCACTCGGCCCTCTTCATCGGCCCTGAGCTGCTTGCCGCCACCGTAGATCCACCTGAACCGGCCATCGGCCATGTACGTCGGGATGGTCGCCGTCTTGGTCGTCGTGGCGTTGTTGGCGATGACCAGGTACTCCGTGTTGTCCTTCCCGAACCGGCTGAAGGCGTAGAGCCCGCCGGTGTTGGAGGAGTAGCGGTGCACCTGGGTGCCGTCGGCCAGCGTCGGGTACTTCGCCCGCAGCTCGGCCAGCCCCGCGATGTGCTTGTACATCGGAGAGTTGGTGTTGAAGCTGTCCTTGCTCCCGATCGTCGAGGTACCGGTGCCGTCCACGACCTCGTCGTCGGTGTAGTCGGCGGTCTTGGTCGCGAACATGTCCTGCCGGGCGTCCTTGTCGCCACCCGGACCGGTGAAGCCCTGCTCGTCGCCGTAGTAGATCACCGGCTGGCCGCGGGTGAGGTACATCAGCGAATGCGCCAGCTCATCCCTGGCGAGCAGTTCTTGCCCGTTGGCGCCGGACTGCTTGATGAAGGTGCCGACCCGGCCCATGTCGTGGTTGCCGAGGAAGGTCGGCAGCTGGTAGGCGTTCGAGTCGGCGTCGGTGTAGTAGTCGTCGTTGGCGTAGAGGTCGCGCAGCTTGGTGCTCGGGTCGCCCTTCGCGTAGGCGACCGCGTTCTGCTGGAACCCAAAGTCGAGGGTCGCCTGCAGGGCGCCGGCCGTGGTGTAGGTCGACATGAACTTCGGGTCGGCGTCGTAGACCTCGCCGAACATGAAGAAGTTCTTGGTGCCCTTCGCCTTGGCCGCCTCGAGGATCTTCGGTGAGAACTTCTGCCAGAACTCCAGGTTGACGTGCTTGACGGTGTCGATCCGGAAGCCGTCGATGCCCAGCTCGGCCCAGGTCTTGTAGACGTCGATCATCCCGTCGCGGACCTTCGGCTGCTCGGTGAACAGGTCATCCAGCCCGACGAAGTCGCCGTACTCCGCGGATTCGCCGGCGAAGGTGGAGTCGCCGCGGTTGTGGTAGAGCGTCGGGTCGTTCAGCCAGGCGGGCTGCTTGACGGTCGCGTCCGCGGGAGTCTTGAAGATCGGCACGTTGGGGAAGGACGTCTGCGCGTCGAGGGGCGGGAAGGTGTCGCCACCGGCGTACAGCTTGTCGTCGAAGACGTTGCCATTGGCATCCTTGTACGGGGACGCCGACTTCGGGATGTAGCCGTACTGGCCGGACTGGTAGGCGATCACGTCGGCGGTGTGGTTGGTGATGATGTCGAAGAAGACCTTCATCCCCTTCTGGTGCGCCAGCGTGATCAGCTGCTGCATGTCCGCGTTGGTGCCCAAGTGCGGGTCGATCTGGGTGAAGTCGGTGATCCAGTAGCCGTGGTAGCCGGCGCTGACGTTCGCGCCCTCGCCCTGGACCGGCCGGTTCTTGAACGACGGGGTCAGCCAGATGGACGTCGTACCGAGGGACTTGATGTAGTCGAGTTTCTGCATCACGCCGGCCAGGTCGCCACCGTGGTAGAAGCCCTTGTCGGCCGGGTCCAGCCCGGTGGTCAGCCGGTCGCCGGTGAGGCCGCCGGAGTCGTTGGCCTTGTTGCCGTTCGCGAACCGGTCGGCCATCAGGAAGTAGAAGCGTTCCTTGGTGAGGTCCTGCCGCAGGCTGGGCGACGCGAGCGCCTGGTCGGCCGCGGTCACCGCCGGCCCGGCCAGGTCGACCGGTTTCATCGCGACGACGTGGCTCGTGTCGTCGTAGCTGAACTGGACCTTGGCCGGCCCTTCGAGCCGCAGCGGGATGTTGGCCCCGTCGCGCACACCCCCGGCGCCGTAGTTCTCGTCCCAGGCGCCGTTGACGGTGACCTTGAACTCGTAGCTGCCGGCCGGGACGTCGAAGACCTTCGTGTACGGCGCGGCCGCGCCCAGACTGGTCGCAGCACAGCCCGGATCCCAGTCGCCCGGACAGCCGAGCTCACTCTGCAGCGAACCGGCGACCGTGATCACCCGTTGCGCTTGCGCCGTCGCCGGTAGTCCTGTCGCCTGTTGTGCCGTCGCGGTCGACGCTGTCCCCAGTCCCAGCGCGATCACCGCCGCCACGGTCACGCCTGCAATACCTCGCCTGAACCCACGCATTTCGGTCCCCTCCCACGCCAGTACGGCCTGCCGGGGACGCTAACTCCCTCCCCAGCCCGACGGAAGACCTGGAAGGTCGCGGTCAGGTGACGGGTGGCCGGGGAGGGTCGTGGTTGCCGCGGTGAGGACGGCCGTGGTTCGCAGCTATCGGGATCCCGAGGAGGGGTCTGAGCCTAGGGCAGCGAGGCGAGCTGGCTCGAATTTGGTTGCTTGGGGCAACAGGGGCGGTGGGTGCATGCACAACTCGACGGGTAAGCGGTTACCTCGGCGTGTCGAAGGGGTTGCCGCGGGTTGTGCGTGCAGGGCGGTCCGGGGCCGAAACCTGCCAGTGGCCCGCCCAACAGGGCCGGCGGCGCTCCGGAGTCCCTCACCGCGCCGGCCCGAATCGTCAGCACCTTTACCGCGAATCCGTGAATCAGGCGACGAGGCCGGGGAGGGTTTCCTCGATCGGGGTGGTGATCACGGCGGTGGCTTCGTCGTCGTACGGGGTGGGCTCGGCGTTGAGGATGACGAGCGGGATGCCGGCCCGGAGGGCCAGGTCGCAGAGGCCGGCGGCGGGATAGACCTGGAGGGAGGTGCCGATCGCGAGGAAGAGGTCGGCTTCCTGGGTGGCTCTGGTGGCTGCGTCGATGACAGCTTGGTCCAGGGATTGGCCGAAGGAGATGGTGGCGGATTTGAGGATGCCGCCGCAGAGCTCGCAGGCCGGGTCGGGGTCGCCTGCCTCGAGGCGGGGGAGGACCTCGGCCATGGGGACGCGATCGGCGCAGGTGAGGCAATCGACGTACCAGACCGTGCCGTGGAGTTCGTGGACGAGCACCGAGCCGGCCTTCTGGTGCAAGCCGTCGACGTTCTGGGTGATCAGGCCGGTCAGGCGGCCCTGGCGTTCGAGGTCGACGAGGGCGCGGTGGCCGGCGTTGGGCTCGGCGTCCCAGGCGGCGGCCGCGCGGCGGAACTTCCAGGCCTCGGCCCGGACCTCGGTCGAGGCGACGTACTCGTCGATGTCGAACATCGCCTGCGCGGCCGGGTTCTTCGTCCACAGGCCCTGCGGACCACGGAAATCCGGGATCCCGGAGGCGGTGGAGACTCCGGCGCCGGTCAGTACGGCGATCCGCTGGGCCTTCGAGACTAAATCGGTCACGTGGTCGAAGGTAGCGGCTTCCAGTCGGTGGCCAGTACCGCCATCACGATCTCGTCGACCCATTCGCCGTCCCACTTCAGGGCATCCCGCTTGACCCCCTCGGTGACGAAACCGGCCTTCTCGTACGCCCGCTGCGCCCGCGGATTGAACGCGTAGACGCCGAGATCGATCCGGTGCAGCCCGAGCTGCTCGATCCCGTACCCGACGATCAGCCGGGTCGCCTCGGTGCCGAGCCCGCGCCCCTGGCCGGCCGGCCCGATCAGAATCCGGAAGTTACAGCTCTCGTCCTCCGGACTCCACTCGTTGAGCACAGCCTCCCCGACAACCTCACCACTGGCCTTGTCGACGATCGCCAGATCCAGCCGGTCGGTCTGCTCGCCCCTGGTCCGGTACCACTTGCGCGCGGCCTCTTCGCCGATCTCCCCCCGACTCCCGGTGAACCGCACCACATCGGGATCGTCCATGGCGACCTGCATCGCCGGATAGTCGTCCTCGGTCACCGGCCGCAGGACGACCAGCTCTCCGGTCAGCGTCGGCTTGTAGGCGAAGTCAGTCACGCAGCGAAGTCTCGCAACGCCCCGCCCGTGGGCGCCAACCGTTTTAGCTGAGCCGGCGTACGACGTACTCGCCGCCGGTCGCGGAGACGAGTTCCTGGGCGCGCATGCGGCACCAGGCGGGGATGTCGGTGGCGGCGGCGGGGTCGTCGGCCAGGACGGTGATGGTGTCGCCGATCTGCAGGCTGGGGAACGCCTGGGCGAGTTTGATCACGGGGAGTGGGCAGAGCATGCCGCGGCAGTCCAGCGTCACATGCCCACCTCGGCCCGGATCCGCTGCACGATGCCGGGCAGGACGCTAGCGAAGCGGTCGACCTCGTCGTGGGTGGAGGTGCGGCCCAGGGAGACGCGTACGTTGCCGTGGGTCAGCACACCCATGGCTGCGAGCACATGCGAGGGGCGGAGCGTGCTCGCAGTACAGGCTGAGCCGCTCGACACGGAGAAGCCCTCGGCGTCCAGGGCGGTGACCAGTGCCTCGCCATCGACGTACAGGCAGGAGAAGGTGAGTACGTGTGGCAGTCGGTCGTCCGGGTCGCCGACTACCTCGACGTCGGTGATGTCTGCCGCGACCCGGTGCCGCAGCTCGTCGATCCACGCCCGGTGCTGCTTGTTGAGCTCCTCAGCCTCCAGCAGTCGCGCCTGCAGAGCCGCTGCGGCCGCCAGAGCAGCGGGGACGTTCGGGTGGCCGGGGGAGAGGCCGTCCTCCCGCTCGTCCACGGGCCAGCTCGGCGCAAGCCGCGTCCCCTTCCGTACGGCGAGCAGCCCGACGCCCGCCGGCCCGCCCCACTTGTGGGCACTGGCCGTCAACGCGGACCACCCGGCTGGTACGACGTCATGCCCGATCGAGGCGGCTGCGTCGACGAACAGCGGCACCTGCGCGGCTGCGCACGCCTCGGCGAGCTCCGCGATCGGCTGGCGGGTAGCGACCTCATGGTTGGCCGACTGGAGCGCAGCGACGGCTACACCGGGTTGCCTGACCTGTGCCGTGAAGGCGTCCAGGTCGACTCGTCCGAGGCTGTCGACGGGGATCTCGTTCGCAGTACCGGCTGCTGCCGCCGCATGGAGTACTGCGGAGTGCTCCACCGCAGAGTGCACGACCACGTCCCCGACCCGCCGCCGGGCAGCCGTCACAGCGAGCAACCCGGCATGGATGGCGGCCGTGCCGGAGGCGGTGAAGAACAGCTCATCCACCCGTACTCCGAGGCCTTCGGCCAGCACCGCACGGGCGTTGTCGAGCAGCAGTCTGGCCGTCCGTCCCTCGTGGTGCAGCCGGGCCGGATCGGCCCACCCGGATTCCAATGCCGAGAGCAACACTTCCCGCGCTGCGGGATGCAGTGGTTCCGCTGTCGCGGCATCTAGGTATGCACGGTTGCTCACACGGGAAACGCTAAGCCCTACCTATGCGCAGAACCGCCAGAGGTGTCCAGTAGTGTTCTGTCGTCAGTCTCACCTGGGAAGGGAAAGGCGCCCCGTGGGTTCGAACGGCACGCCCGGAGTGGTGCGCGCAGCAGGTCTGAAGAGGGCCCGCGCCGCGGTACGTCCGGCGAAGCGACGCTTGCTGGTGGCGACGTCAGTAGCGGTAGGCACGTTGGTGCTGACCGGCTGCTCGTCGGAGACCACCGAGCAGTGGAAACGGCTCGGTCTGCCCCCGGGCGCGTCCGACCGCACCGAGGCGATGAAGAGCCTCTGGATCGGCGCCTGGATCGCCGCCCTGATCATCGGTGTGCTCACCTGGGGCCTGATCCTGTATGCCTCGGTCCGGTACCGCCGGCGCAACGAGGACGCCCCGCGGCAGACGCGCTACAACCTGCCGCTCGAGGTGCTCTACACGCTGGCGCCGTTCGCGATCATCGGTGTGCTGTTCTTCTACACCGTCGAGCACGGCAACAAGATCACGCACATGTCGGACAACCCGTCCCACACGATCAACGTGGTCGGCCAGCAGTGGCAGTGGACCTTCAACTACAAGGACACCGTCGACGGGCAGGAAGGCGTCTGGGAGACCGGCACGCTGGACAACCCCGCCACGCTGTGGCTGCCGGTGAACGAGTCGGTGCACTTCGACCTGACCTCGCCGGACGTCATCCACTCGTTCTGGGTGCCGGCCTTCTACTTCAAGCTCGACGTCATCCCGGGCCGCACCAACAAGCTCGAGTTGACCCCGACCAAGACCGGCACCTTCGCGGGCAAGTGCGCGGAGCTGTGCGGTCTCTACCACAGCCGGATGATCTTCACCGTCAAGGTGGTCACCGCGGACGAGTACCAGGCGCACCTCAAGGAGCTGGCCGCCAAGGGCCAGACCGGGGCGGCGACCGGCGGTCAGGACGCGACGACCATTCCCGGCCACGGTGAGCAGGAGGGCGAGAAGTGACCGACTTCGCCGAGCGCACAGGCGCCATCGGTGCGGCGACCGCGCTGCCCAGGCGGCGCACCAAGGGCCAGATCGCGGTCAAGTGGCTGACCACGACCGACCACAAGCTGATCGGGCATCTGTACCTGATCACGTCGTTCGCGTTCTTCCTGATCGGTGGCGTGATGGCGCTGCTGATCCGGGCCGAGCTGGCCAAGCCGGGTCTGCAGATCGTCAACGAAGAGGTCTACAACCAGCTCTTCACCATGCACGGCACGATCATGCTGCTGCTGTTCGCGACGCCGCTGTTCGTCGGCTTCGCGAACGTGATCATGCCGGTCCAGATCGGCGCGCCCGACGTGGCGTTCCCGCGGCTGAACATGTTCAGCTTCTGGCTGTTCCTGTTCGGCGGCCTGATCACGATCAGCGGCTTCTTCACGCCGGGCGGTGCGGCCGACTTCGGCTGGTTCGCCTACGCGCCGCTGTCGAACGCGGTCCGTTCGCCGGGTGTCGGCGGTGACCTGTGGATCATGGGTCTGTGGATGGCCGGTCTCGGTACCATCCTGGGTGCGGTCAACTTCGTGACGACCATCATCACGATGCGGGCGCCCGGTATGACGATGTTCCGGATGCCGATCTTCACCTGGAACATCCTGGTGACGTCGATCCTGGTCCTGATCGCCTTCCCGATCCTGGCCGGCGCGCTGCTGATGCTGGAGGCGGATCGAGCCTTGGGGGCTCACGTCTTCGACGCCGCGAACGGCGGGCCGTTGCTGTGGCAACACCTGTTCTGGTTCTTCGGGCATCCCGAGGTCTACATCATCGCGCTGCCGTTCTTCGGCATCATCACCGAGATCCTGCCGGTCTTCAGCCGCAAGCCCGTCTTCGGCTACATCGGCCTGGTCGGCGCGACGCTGTGGATCGCGGTCCTCTCGGTGGCGGTGTGGGCGCACCACATGTTCGTCACCGGAGCGGTGAACCTACCGTTCTTCAGCTTCATGACGTTCCTGATCGCGGTGCCCACCGGGGTGAAGTTCTTCAACTGGATCGGCACCATGTGGGGCGGCTCGGTGTCGTTCGACACCCCGATGCTGTGGTCGGTCGGCTTCCTCACCACCTTCCTGTTCGGCGGTCTGACCGGCGTCATCCTGGCGTCGCCGGCGCTGGACTACCAGCTGTCCGACTCGTACTTCGTGGTCGCGCACTTCCACTACGTCGTCTTCGGCACCGTCGTGTTCGCGATGTTCGCGGGCTTCTACTTCTGGTGGCCCAAGATGACCGGCCGGATGCTCGACGAGAAGCTCGGCAAGCTGCACTTCTGGCTGCTGTTCATCGGCTTCCACACGACCTTCCTGGTGCAGCACTGGCTGGGTGTCGAGGGCATGCCGCGGCGCTACGCGTCGTACGGGGCGAACGAGGGCTTCACCACGCTGAACGAGGTCTCCAGCGTCGGCGCCTTCATCCTCGGCCTGTCGATGCTGCCGTTCTTCTACAACGTCTACAAGTCGCGCAAGTCGCCGCTGGTCGGCGTCGACGACCCGTGGGGCTGGGGCCGCTCGCTGGAGTGGGCGACCAGTTCCCCGCCGCCGCGGCACAACTTCGTCAGCCTGCCCCGGATCCGGTCCGAGAGCCCTGCCTTCGACCTCCACCACCCGGAGATCGCCATGGCGGAGTACCCGGACAGCGGCGCTCCGCGGGACAACCTGCTGGACGCCGGTGAGGACCAGGGCCGGGTCGAGAACCTGGAACGCAACATCGCGGCCGGCAACGGCGCGGACGGAGAGGGTAAGGCATGAAGGCGGAGGCCTGGGTCTTCGGCATCCTGACGGTGTTCGTCCTGATCGTGACGCCGATCTACTGGATCATGTCCGAGGACCCCACCGGCACCACCGCGCTGGTGATGACGTTCTTCTTGTCCCTGCTGGTCGCGTTCTACCTGACCATCACCGGCCGCCGGATGGACGCCCGGCCGGAGGACCGCAAGGAAGCCGAGATCGTCGAGGGAGCCGGTGAGCTGGGCTTCTTCCCGCCGTACTCCTGGTGGCCGCTGTGGTGCGCCGGCACGGTCTCGGTGATCGTGCTCGGGCTGGTCTTCGGCTGGTGGCTGTTCATCGTCGGCGCCGGCATCGGCATCGTCACGCTGAGTGGCTGGGTCTTCGAGTACTACCGCGGTGACCACGCTCACTAATCGATCGGATCGTCAACTTTTCCGGCTTGCCGGACGTCACCAGTACAGCGGGCCGTGGGGGCTCCGCCGTACTGGTGACGTATGCAGTGCGTGGCTATGACCGTTCGGCGAGCTAGGCTTCGCGTGGCGGCTGAACGTTATCTCAGGGGAGCTCAGGGTGTTGAGTAGTACCGTCCGTAAGCACGGTCTTGCCGTAGCGGGGATCTGCGCGATGCTGCTGGCCGGCACCGCTTGCAGCGACACCAAGGCGGGCGATCCGGCACCGTCAGCGGGGAACACACAGGGCAGCACGAACCCCTCCGGCGGCCCGTCGACGCCTGGCTCGAGCAGCACGCCGTCGGGCGACCCGGCCGCGGCGAACGTCCAGATCGTCCCGGCCAAGGGCGCCACCGCGGTCAAGCCCGACCAGGCGGTCACGGTGACCAGTACCGGCGGTGAGCTGTCCGACATCACGCTGAAGGACGACGACGGCAACAAGATCGACGGTTCGCTGAACGCGGACAAGTCCGTGTGGACCGCTGAGCCCGGGCTCAAGCCGGGGGCGAAGTACACGCTGTCCGGCACCGCGAAGGGCACCGACGGCGGGACGATCCCGATCAGCTCGACCTTCAAGACGCTGAGCCCGGCCGGCGGCAAGCTGAAGGCCTCGGTCGCCCCGCTCGACGGCGAGACCGTCGGTGTCGCGATGCCGGTGCAGATCTACTGGAACAACCCGGTCAAGGACAAGGCCGCGGTCGAGAAGCGCCTGAAGGTGACCACGTCGGTCCCGGTCGACGGCACCTGGTCGTGGCAGAACAGCAAGCAGGTCAACTACCGCCCGAAGACGTACTGGCCGGCCGGCACCAAGGTCACGGTCGACATCAAGACCCAGGGCGTGAACGCCGGCGGCAACATCTGGGGCAACGCGAACCGCAAGATCAGCTTCACCATCGGCAAGTCGGTCGTCACCACCGTCAACGTCAAGAAGCACACGATGACGGTCGCGATCAACGGCAAACTGGCCCGGACGATCCCGATCACCGCGGGCAAGGACGGCTTCACCACCCGCAGCGGCGTCAAGGTCATCATGGAGAAGTTCAAGACCAAGCGGATGGACGCCGCCACCATCGGCATCAAGCCCGGCGACCCGAACTACTACAACATCAGCAACGTCCAGTGGGCCCAGCGGGTGACCAGCTCCGGCGAGTTCATCCACGGCGCCCCCTGGTCCGGCGGCGCCCAGGGCAGCGAGAACGTCAGCCACGGCTGCGTCGGCATGAGCCTCAAAGACGCCCAGTGGTACTTCGGCCAGACCCTCCGTGGCGACCCGGTGGTAGTCACCGGCACCACCCGCCACATGGAAAAGGGCAACGGCTGGACCGACTGGAACGAAACCTGGGCCCAGTACAAAGCAGGCTCAGCCCTAGCCTGACTCTCCTGACAGCAGCCGACCGGTACTTCCGGCCGGCTGCTGTTCTGCGTCGTACAGCATCCCCCACACCAGCGCCCACGCTCGCTCCCTACGGCCGCCAGCTCCCACCCACCCGTGCTGAAAGCCACTCCTAATGAGGGTTGGGTCTGGTGTTGGTGCAGACTCGTGCTGCTGGCTGGTGAGTACTGTGCTCGCTCCTACGCCGCTCGCTCCCACGCCGGCTCCCACTCACCCGACGGGCGCTCCTGCGTCGCGCGAAGACGACCACCCGGCTGGCGCCCGCAGATCGTTGGCGCTGGTCCTGGCCGAGGGGGTACCGCGTATGGCAGCCGTCACCTGACTGACCCGTCACCCGACTCACCTGGCCCAACTCACCTGGCCCAACTCACCTGGGTCCGACTCACCTGGGCCCAACTGACCCGGTCCGACTCACCCGGCCCGACTCACTTGGGCCGACTCAGCTGAGGCCAGCTCCACGTCCGGTGCCGGTTCTCCGCCGCGATCGACAGGCGGCCGGTGTCCGGCTTGTTGCTCCGTGGCTCACTCGGGCATCGGCTCCTACGAAGCGCTCCAGCGTTGCGTGCCACCTCATTGGCGCTGAGCGCGTCGCGGCCGAGGGCGATGCCTGTCTCAGCAGATTGGGCGACCCTTCGGGCGATGACAGCCGTGCGCCACTGCCGAGGGTCGCAAACACGTCTGAAGGCCGTCAGCGGGGCGAGGCAGCCGCCGTGTGGTGCCGCCCGGTAGTTGCCAGTCGGAGTCCGAGGGGGCGGAGGGCTTGGGGGAGGGTGGTGAAGCCGTCGGTGGTGAGGAAGTGGCCGGCGGCGGGGATGACGGTTGAGGTGGTTCCTAGGAGGGCGGCTAGGCGGTCTGTGTGAGCTGGGGGGACGTACGGGTCGGCGTCTGAGCGGATGATCGTCAGCTGGTCGACGTTGGGAGTGATCGCTTCCAGGGGGCAGCCGTCGGCTATGTAGGCGTCGAGTTCTGGGAAGACGGGGAGTGGGTCTACGAAGCCGGCGACCAAGATGAGGGTGCCTAGCCGCCAAGGGGTGGGGAGTGAGGCCAGGTGGCGGAGGACGGTTAGGCAGCCGAGGCTGTGGGCGATGACTATTGAGTGCTCGTCGGGGGTGCCTACGGCGGTACGGACTATTGCTGACCAGTGGGTGGGGTCTGGGTGCAGGGGGTTCGGGAGGCGCGGGACGCTGGTGGGGATTCCGTGGGACTCGAGTTGTTGGGCCAGCCAGCCGAACCAGTGGTCTTCGGGGGTTGCTCCGTAGCCGTGGATGATTGTGGCGCGCTGGTGGGTTGTTGCTGGTGTCATGGTGCTGGACGGTATGGGTTCACGTCAGCGTGAAGGTCAAGTCGGCGACGGGGGAGGCGGCAGGTGCTGATCGGTGAGTTGGCTGAGGTGAGCGGGGTGAGCGCGCGGGCGCTCAGGCACTACGAGGAGCAGGAGCTGCTGGTACCGGAGCGTGACAGCAACGGGTACCGGAACTATGCCGAAGCCGACGTCATCAGGGTGGCTCAGATCAAGGCGATGATCGCCGCTGGGCTGGGGACGGCCATCATCCGGCAGTACCTCGAGTGTGCTCGTACCGGCGAGCATGGGACGACGCTGGAGCTTTGCCCTCGGCTGCGGGCTGAGCTGGACTCCCTGGCTGAGCGGCTCGATGCCAGGGAGGCCGAGCTTCGCGACACCCGGCGACGGCTGAGTGGTCTTGCGGCGCGGAGTTCAGCGTTGTCGACGGCTGGCTGAACTCAGCTGGTGCAGAAGACGGCGGTGAGGAGCTGGGGAGGGCTTTGCTGAATTCGGTGACTACGTCGATGGCTGCGTCGCCGGTGGTCACCGAGGCGGCCATCGTGCGGGCGCCGTCGGCCGAGCTGTACATGAGGGCCCCGCAGCCGCCAGGCGGGCTGCCTGTTTCCGGTCGCTCCAAGCCGGCAGTGGACCCTCTCAGCCCGGCAGAAGCGGCCGTAGGCCCGTCAGAGGCCGCTGGTACCGCCCAGCGACCCCAGCCGGCCCCTGGAGCCCCAGGAGCCGTCAACCCGCCCAGCGACGCCCCTACCAGCCCCGCCCACTCGTCGGAGGAACCTGCCCCGGAACGCCCTGCCCAATCTGCCCATGCCGCCCACGACGTCCACCGGCCCTGACACCACCTGACACAGCCCTCGGAAACGGCGAAGGCCCCGGCGTGGTCGCCGGGGCCTTCGGTACTGCGACTGCTGGTGACTAGTGGTGCGAGACCTCGCGGGAGGTGCCCTCGTCGAGCTCCACCGTGCCGGTGGCGCCCTCTACTGCCTCGTGCTCGTCGTGGTGACCGTGCGCGTGGGCTTCCTCGATCTCGGCGGCCGTCGGCTTCTGGACCGCGTCGGCGAAGTAGAACTTCGACAGCCGGGCCCGGACCTTGTTCAGCGCCCGCTTCGGAGCCCGTACGCCGTTGTCGTCCGTCTCCGGGCCGATGTCCAGCGGAAGCAGCCGCTCGCGGGCGGTGAGCTCGTACGCCTCGTAGTTCGAGATCGGGGTGTGCTTCTCGTAGTACTCGCCCTCGGGCGTCCGGACGATGATGCCGGACTCGAGGCCGTGCAGGATCCGGTCGTTGTCGGCGCGCTGCAGGGAGATCGCGATCCGCCGGGTGGCCCAGAACGCGAGCACCGGGCCGAGGAAGACCGCGAACCGCAGGAACCAGGTCACGTTGTTCAGCGATACCCCGAAGTGGGTGGCGATCAGGTCGTTGCCACCGCCGATCCAGAGCAGACCGTAGAACGTGATGAACGCGGCGCCGATCCCGGTCCGGGTCGGCATGTTGCGCGGCCGGTCCAGCAGGTGGTGTTCGCGCTTGTCGCCGGTGATCCAGCCTTCGATGAACGGATACAGGGCGACCAGGGTGACGAACGCCGGCGGGATGATCAGCGCCGGTATCAGCAGGTTCCAGCTGAGCGTGATACCCCAGAAATGACTCTCAAAGCCTGGCATCAGGCGCACGGAGCCCTCCAGCCAGCCCATGTACCAGTCGGGCTGGGAGCCTGCGGTCACCTCGGCCGGGTTGTACGGACCGTACAGCCAGACCGGGTTGATCTGCAGCAGCGCGCCCATCAGGGCGGTGATGCCGAAGACGACGAAGAAGAAGCCACCGGCCTTGGCCATGTAGACCGGCATCAGCGGGTAGCCGACGACGTTCTTCTCGGTCCGGCCGGGACCCGGGTACTGCGTGTGCTTGTGGTACACGACCAGGAACAGGTGCGCGGTCACCAGGGCGAGGATCAGGCCCGGGATCAGCAGCACGTGCACGGTGAAGAACCGGGAGACGAACTCGTCGCCGGGGAACTCGCCGCCGAAGATGAAGAAGGTCAGGTACGAACCGACGATCGGCGACGCCTGGATCATGCCCTGGGTGATCCGCAGACCGGTACCGGACAGCAGGTCGTCGGGGAGGCCGTAGCCGATGAAGCCCTCGATGATGCCGAGGAACAGCATGCCGAAGCCGATCACCCAGTTCAGCTCACGCGGCTTGCGGAACGCGCCGGTGAAGAAGATGCGGAGCAGGTGGACCATCATCGAGGCGACGAACAGCACGGCCGCCCAGTGGTGGATCTGCCGCATCAGCAGACCGCCGCGGATGTCGAACGAGATGTCCAGGGTGGAGGCGTAGGCCTCCGACATGTGCAGGCCCTTGAGCAGGCTGTACGAGCCCTGGTAGGTGACGTCGGCCATCGACGGCTTGAACCAGAAGGTCAGGAAGACACCGGTCAGCAGCAAGATGATGAAGCTGTAGAGCGCGATCTCGCCGAGCATGAAGGACCAGTGGTCGGGGAAGACCTTGCGCAGGTTCTTCTTGCCGATCTTCCCGATGCCCAGCCGGTCGTCGACCCACTTGACCGGAGGCGGAAAGTCTTTGTCAGACACGGTTGTCACCCTCGTTCCCAGAAGCTCGCGCCGACCGGCTCGTTGAAGCCGCTCTGCGCGACGAGATAGCCCTCTGAATCCACGGCCAATGGTAGCTGCGGCAGCGGGCGGGCGGCGGGGCCGAAGACGACCTTGGCGCCGTCGGCCAGGTCGAACGTCGACTGGTGGCACGGGCAGAGCACGTGGTGCGTGGTCTGCTCGTACAGCGAGATCGGGCAGCCCACGTGGGTGCAGATCTTGGAGTAGCACAGGATGCCGTCGATGCCCCAGTTCTCCCGGCCGGCCGGCGTCCGGATCTCCTCCGGCTTGATCCGGACCACGATCACGGCGGCCTTGGCCTTCTCGTTCTGGTACGTGACCGCGCTCTCCTCCTCGATCGGAGCGAGGTTGGCCGGCGCCGCGTTGACCAGCTGGCCGACGATCAGGTCGGACGGCTTGATCGGGCGCAGCGTGACGTCGTTGACGACCCGGATGCCCTTGGCCCAGATGGTCGTGTAGAGGCTGCGGCCGGGCAGCGGGCCCAGGTCGCGGAGGAACACGATGGCCGGCAGCCCGAGCAGACCCATCGAGGCGAGCAGCGACCGGCGGATCAGCTTGCGCCGGGTGAAGCCCGACTCGGCCACGCCGACCTGGAACGCGTCCATGATCTCGGTCTTCTGCTGCGGCGTGGAGTGCGCGTCGTGCCGGTCCTCGGCGATCTCGGTGTCGACCATCAGCTTCTTGGCCCACTGGATCGCGCCGGCGCCGATCAGGAACAGCCCGATCCCGACGCACAGCCCCAGGGTGAGGTTGTTCGCGTTGCCCGACAGCGGCCCGAACTCGACGATCGAGTCGCGCGGGATCGCGAAGTACGCGACGCAGGAACCCAGGAAGAGCAGTCCGGCCAGGCCGAACATCGTCGAGACCTGACGCTCGACCCGGTCGGCTGCCTTCGGGTCGACGTCGGTGATGCGCAGTTCGTGCGGCTCGATACCCGGGTCCGGGATCGGCTCTGCCAGGACGACCTGGCTGTCATGGCCGTGCTCCCCGCTCACCGCGGGGAGGTTCGACTTCTCGTCGCTCACTCTGCCTTCACTCCCTTGGCCTTGACGCCCTTGGCGCCGATCCAGACCGCCACGCCGACCAGCAGGCCGATACCGACCAGCCAGCCCCACAGACCCTCGGAGACCGGGCCGAGCCGGCCGAGACCGAAGCCACCCGGGTCCTTCTGCTCCTGCAGCGCCTTCAGGTACGCGATCACGTCACGCTTGTCGTCCGGCTGCAGCACCTGGTCTGAGAAGACCGGCATCTGCTGCGGGCCGGTCAGCATGGCCTCGTAGATGTGCTTGGGGTCGACGTTCATCAGCGACGGGGCGTAGCGGCCGTTCGGCAGCGCGCCACCCTTGCCGGCGAAGTTGTGGCACGCCGTGCAGTTGGTCCGGAACAGCTCGCCACCACGGGTGACCTGCTCGTCGGTGACCTTGCTGATGTCGTACGACTCCTCGGCCGGTACCGCCGGGCCGGGGGCGAGGCTGGCGACGTACGCCGCGAGCGCCTCGATCTCGGCCGGGGTGTACGCCGGGGTCTTGCGCGGGATCTGCGCGCCGGGCTGCATCGCGGGCATCCGGCCGGTACCGACCTGGAAGTCGACCGCGGCCGCGCCGACACCGATCAGCGAGGGTCCGGCGAACTTGCCCTCACCGTTGCCACCGCCTTCGGCGTTCAGTCCGTGGCAGCTCGCACAGCCGACCGCGAAGAGCTTCTTGCCCTCTTCGATCTGCTGGGTCTGGGCCGAGGTGTCCGCCGTCGCGTTGTCAGGGGCGAACGCGGCGTACGCGGAGCCCACCGCCAGGAGGCCGAACAGGAGCACGACGAGGCCGGCTGACCGGTGCCGTCGTCGCGCGGAGAGGAAGCGCGCCGGTGACAAGGAAAGTCTCTTCTCACTCATTTGAGCAGGTAGATGGTCGCGAACAGGGCGATCCAGACCACGTCGACGAAGTGCCAGTAGTACGACACGACGATCGCCGAGACGGCCTGTTCGTGGGTGAACTTACGAGCCATGTACGTCCTGGCGAGGACGAACACGAAAGCGATGAGACCGCCGGTCACGTGCAGGCCGTGGAACCCGGTGGTCAGGTAGAAGACCGATCCGTACGGCGACGACGAGATCGTCACGCCCTCGTGGACCAGCTTCGCGTACTCCGTCACCTGGCCGGCGATGAACACCGCGCCCATCAGGTAGGTGAGGATGAACCACTCGCGCATGCCCCAGGCGCGCACGTTGGCGACCGAGCCGGTCCGGCCGACCTTGCCGTGCTCGGCGGCGAACACGCCCAGCTGGCAGGTCACCGACGACAGCACCAGGATCGTCGTGTTCACGGCCGCGAACGGGACGTTCAGCATCGCGGTGGAGGTGTCCCACAGCGATGCCACCCCCTGTGCCGCGGCAGCGGTCGTCACCGACCGGATCGTGAAGTACGCCGCGAACAGGGCGGCGAAGAACATCAGTTCGCTCGAGAGCCAGACGATCGTGCCGACACTGACCATGCTGGGACGGTCGTGGTGTCCGTGTTCACGAGACGCTGGGAGCGCGGTTGCAGTGGCCACGGCGTCATTATGTCGGTCGAGGTATCCGACAGCACGCCCACCCCCATGCATGTCGCCCAGTAACTCTTCTTACTGTTGACAGGTGCTTCCTCTTCATGCCGGACCCGGCGACCGGATCGAGCCGTTCAGCGCGGTCAGGCTGCTGACCGCCTGGACCTTCGAGCCGGTGCTACTCAGCGTGATCGTGGTCGTCGGCGCTCTTTACCTGTACGGCGTCCACCGGCTCAAGGCCCGCGGCGACAAGTGGTCGAAGGGCCGCACTTTCTCCTTCGTCGGTCTCGGTCTGGGCAGCGCGGTGATCGCCACCCAGTCGGCCCTGGGCACGTACGACACGGTGCTGATCAGCGTGCACATGGCTCAGCACATGATCCTGTCGATGCTCACCCCGCTGGCGATGGCGCTCGGCGCGCCGGTGACGCTTGCCCTGCGCACCCTTCCGCAGCGGCCCCGCGGATGGTTGCTCTCCGTATTGCATTCCCATGTCGCCAAGGTGCTCTGCTTCCCCCTGGTGGGCTTCGTGCTGTTCGTCCTGAGCCCCTGGGCGCTCTACTTCAGCGGCTGGTACGACGCGACGCTGCGGTCGACCGGCCTGCACGACCTCCTGCACGTCCACTTCATCGTTGTCGGTTCGTTGTTCTTCTGGCCGCTGCTGGGCCTCGATCCGGTGCCCGGCCGGGTGATCTACCCGTTCCGGCTGCTGCTGACGTTCCTGACGCTGCCGTTCCACGCGTTCCTGGGGATCACGATCATGTCCGCGAACAAACTGATCGCGGAGGACTGGTACACGAGCTTCGGCCGCTCCTGGCCGCCGTCGCCGCTGCGTGACCAGTACATCGCGGGCGGTCTGCTCTGGGGCTCCGGTGACATCGTGGGGCTGGTCTTCTTCGGGGTGCTGTTCGTCCAGTGGGTGCGCCAGTCGCAGCGTGAGGCCAAGCGTGAGGACCGCCGGCTGGACCGGTTGGAGGAGCAGGCGCGCAGAGCCGACCAGGCTCCCCGGTAGCATTCGCGGTGTTGGATATGGGTCCGTTGGTTACAGACAAACAGCTTGGGATGAATCGATGAGTTCAGAGCGTCCGCTGAAGGTGCTGGTCTACAGCGACGACCGCAGCACCCGGGAGTCCGTCCGGCTGTCCCTGGGCAAGCGGCCCGCCGCTGATCTGCCCGAGCTCGAGTACTTCGAGTGCGCGACCGAGCCGGCCGTGATCAAGCTGATGGACAAGGGCGGCATCGACCTGGCCATCCTCGACGGCGAGTCGGTTCCGGCCGGTGGGATGGGGATCGCCCGTCAGCTCAAGGACGAGATCTTCCAGTGCCCGCCGATCCTGGTGCTGATCGGCCGCCCGCAGGACGCGTGGCTGGCCACCTGGTCGCGTGCGGAGGCCGCTGTCTCGCACCCGATCGACCCGGTCCGGCTGGCCGAGGCGACCGCGGGGCTCCTCCGCGAGCGGGTCGCCAAGCTGCCCGCGACCACCTGATCCCGGCGCCGTGTCCGCCCCACAGGATTCACCCGCCGGTACTACGCCTGGCGGGCGTGCGCTGACCTGGTCGCAGGTGCTCAACCCGTTGCTCCGGCACGAGGACCTCGACGCCTCCGCGACCGCTTGGGCGATGGAGCAGATCCTGTCCGGGTCGGCCTCACCCGCTCAGCTGGCCGGGTTCGTGATCGCGTTGCGCTCCAAGGGCGAGACGGTGTCCGAGGTCGAGGGCATGGTCGCCACGATGCGCGAGTTCGCCACGCGGATCGACGTACCGGGACGGACGCTCGATGTCGTCGGTACCGGTGGTGATCAAGCACACACTGTGAACATCTCCACGATGTCGGCGATCGTCGCGGCCGGTGCCGGGGCGAAGATCCTGAAGCACGGCAACCGGGCGGCGTCGTCGGCTTGTGGGTCGGCGGATGTGCTCGAGGAGCTGGGGATTCCGCTTGATCTGACTGCCGCGCAGGTTGAGGCGGTGGGGGAGCGGGCCGGCATCACGTTCTGCTTCGCTCCGGCTTTCCACCCGGCGCTGCGGCATGCGTCGGTACCGCGTCGTGAGCTCGGGGTGCCGACGACGTTCAACATCCTTGGGCCGTTGGCCAACCCGGGCAATCCGTCGGCGCAGGCTGTTGGCGTCGGGGATGGGCGGGTTGCTGGGCTGATGGCCGGGGTGCTGGCGCGGCGGGGGATCGATGCGTTGGTCTTTCATGGCGATGACGGGCTTGATGAGCTGACTACGCGGACGACGTCGCAGGTTTGGACGGTCGGGCGTGGGGTGGTTGAGGGGCCGGAGACGTTGGATCCGCGGGAGCTCGGGATCGCGCCGGCTCCGATCGAGGCGTTGCGGGGTGCGGATGCGACGTACAACGCGAAGGTTGCTCGGGCTTTGTTCGACGGCGAGACGGGGCCGGTGCGGGACGTCGTACTGCTGAACGCCGGCGCGGCGTTGGCGGCGCATGAGGGAAGTACCGGGCCGTTGGTGGCGCGGATCCGCTCGGGGATGGACCGCGCGGCCGAGGCGATCGACTCCGGCGAGGCGAAGAACGTGCTGGACCGTTGGGTCGATGCCTGCGCTTCCGTTCGCTCGTAGTTCTTGTACTGAAAGAGCCCGCCGTCCCCGTTGTCGTTGGGGGCGGCGGGCTCTTCTTTCGGGCTTGTCAGCCGCCGATCTTGATCTCCTGCACCTTCGCGCGCCAGACCGGGATCCAGGTCGGGGTGCTGCCGGCGATGTCGGCGATCACGAAGTCGGCGGTACCGTCACCGCGGTCGATGACGGCGGCCATGATGTTGGAGTAGGTCTCCTTCAGCTTCGGCACCTTCACCTCCACCTTGATGGTCAGCTCGTGGCCGGGATGCCCGTCCACCGTGATCGGCGTGTGCGTCGCCTTGCCGATCAGCTTCACGTTCGGGTCGTACAGCTTCACGATCGCCGCACTGGTCGCCTGGACGGTCGCTTCCTTCAGCCCTGCGGGCGTGTTGGTGAACTTGATCTTCGGGTTGAGCCCGCCGAAGGCGACATAGTTGCCCCACCGTGCGTTCTTGCCGTCGTACTTGTCGTGCACGGTGAACCAGGTCGCCGCCCCGCCGAGCAGTCCGACGCTCTCCCCACTGCCGTTGTCCTCCCAGGCCGGGCCCATCAACGGCATGGTGTCCTTGTTGAAGGCAACGATGTTGGACCCCAGCACCCGCCCCTCCGGCGGAGGCGGCGTCGTCGGAATCGCCGACGGACTGACCGTCGGCAATGGCTCCTTCTTTGCTGACGGCAACGAAACCGGCGTCACCGCATCGGCCTTGTCCCAGATCCAGTTGACGCTGACCCCGGTCACCACCAACGCCCCGACAACCAGCCCCACAACCCCGATCAACCGCCCGTTCCGCCCACCACCACCCCCACCGCGGCGGCCGGCCTCAACAATCCCGTACCCCTCATCCCCCTCAACCCACTCATCCCCAGCCGCCACCGACCCACTTGCACCCGGCAAGCGAGGCCCAACAGGACCCCCACCCGCCCCAAGGGTGTGCGCCTGCGAACTGCCCGCAACTGACCCACGAACCTCCATCGGCGGACCGCCGAACTGCTGCTCCTGCCCGCCGCCCATAGCCTGCGCCTGCCAACCACCCCGACCGCCCGACGCCTGCCCACCCTGCGCCCCGTAGCGACCAGGCTGCCCACCAACCGCCGACTGCCCACCCACACCGCCCGGCTGAACACCCCAACCATCCGACCCCGCCTGCACAGCCGAGCCAACAGGCCCACCCGCCCCGTACGGCTCCTGCGGCCCTGGACCGTATTGCGCCTGCGGTCCCGGACTGTAGGGCTCCTGCGGGCCTACTGGTCCGCCCTGGCCGCCAGGCCCCTGTGGACCCGTCTGCCTGAAAGCACCAGGCTGTCCACCTGTACCGGGCCGACCTGCCTGCGTTGGCTGGCCGGGCGCCCCATACGGCCCAGGCTGACTCGGTGCCCCATACGAAGTCGCCTGACCCTGAAAGCCCTCTGGCCTCCCCGAACCCGGCTGCCCCTGCAAACCAACCGCCCCACCCTGCCCCGGGTGGGCAGACGGCCCGTATGGCGCTGGGGGTCGGCCCACTTCATTGGACATCGGCCGAACCTGCGAATCCGCCGGCCCACCCACTCCCGGCCGCGCATCCTGCTGCCTCTGCACCTGACCGGCTTCGCCCGGCTGACCTGACGGACGCCCCCACCAGCCGCCATCCTGCGCCTGCCCACCCGCCTGACCTGCACCCGGCTGCGACGAACCCGCTTGCCACATACCCGCCTGACCCGCACCGGCCTGCCCTACACCCGACCGAATCGAACCACCCTGCGCCGCACCCGGCTGAGCCGAACTGCCCTGCGCTGCACCCGCCTGAGCCGAACCGCCCTGCGCCGCACCCGGCTGAGCTGCCCCGGCCTGACCTGTACCTGCCCAGGGCGAACCGGCCTGCGCTGTACCCGGCTGAGGCGGACCGGCCTGCGCCGTACCCGGCCGAGCTGCACCGGCTTGACCTGTACCTGCCCAAGGCGGACCGGACTGCGCCGCACCCGGCTGAGCTGGACCGGCTTGACCTGTACCTGCCTGAAGCGCGCCTGCTTGGGCGCCACCGACGTCCGGCTGGCCGACTTGCGAGCCAGCGGCCTGCGAGGCGCCGCCGACCGAAGGCGTACCACCCTGCGAACCACCGACCTGCCACGGAGCTATCTGCTGACCCTGAAGCGAGTGCTGCGGAGCTGTCTGCTGACCCGGGATCGGGTGCTCCGTGTGCGACGGAGCAGTCTGCTGCGCCGGAAGCGGGTGCTGCGACTGCTGCGGAGTTGTCTGCTGGTCCGGGGTCGGGTGTTCTGCTTGCGGCGGAGCCGTCTGCTGCGTGGGGAGCTGGTGCTGCGCCGGCACCTGCCCCGCCTGCTGTGCTGGGAACGTGTGCTGCGCCTGCACCGGCGTCGATGGCGGGCCCGCGAGAGGGTGCTGCGCTTGCAGAGGAGCCGTCTGCTCTACTGCCGGCGTCTGCGGCGTCTGCAGCGAGGCCGCTGGCTGGCCTGGGCGTAGGTGCTGCGCTTGCGGCGGAGTCGTCTGCTGTCCTGGGAGCGGCTGCTGCGCCTGCGCCGGAGTGGTCTGCTGAGTGGGGAGGGAGTGCTGCGTTGGCGGGGGAGCCGCCTGCTGCTGACCGGTACCCGCGGGCCGCGCAGCTGTAGTACCGGTCTGCGCAGCCGTAGTACCGGTCTGCGCAGCCGTAGTACCGACCGGCGCAGCCGTAGTACCGGTCGGTGCCTGTAGCTGTGGCTGGGCTGGCGGTGTTGCCGGTGCGCGGTGTGGTTGCGGGGGTGGTGGTGCGGGGGCACGCGACTGACCCAGCAACGGATCCGCCGCCTCCAGCCCGTCCGACCCACCGGACGTCAGCCCGTCCGACCCACCGGACGTCAGCCCGTCCGACCCACCGGACGTCAACCCGTCCCATCCACCTGACCTCAACCGGTCCGACCCATCGGACGTCAACGCGTTCGATCCGCCGGACGTCAGCCGGTCCGATTCACCTGACCTCAACCGGTCCGATCCGCCGGACGTCAACCGGTCCGATCCGCCGGACGTCAACGCGTCCGATCCGCCGGACGTCAGCCGGTCCGATCCGCCGGACGTCAACGCGTCCGATCCGCCGGACGTCGGCCGGTCCGATCCACTGGACCTCAACCCATCCGATCCACTGGACGTCTGCCTGTCCGACCCGCCAGATGGCAGGCCGTCTGACTCGGCGGGCGACGGTATGTCCGACCTGGTGGGTGATATGGCTGGGTCGGTGGAGGGGGTGGCGGGTGGGGGTTCTGAGTCGGCGAACCAGTAGTCCGTGGGGGACGGGGCGGTGGGGTGGGGTGCTGACGGGGGTGTGTGGTTGTCGGCGGGGGGTGGGGGCGGCGGGGCGCTGTGGCGGGCAGGGGGGCGGGGTGGTTCGTTTTCAGCCAACGTTGATTCCCTTGTAGACCTGGCTCTCGGCCGTCCTCAGATCCGGCCGGTTGGTGGGGATGTCACTGATGTAGGCGACCGCGGTTCCGTCGCCGAGGTCGAAGACCGCGACCGTCAGCAGGAGTACCGACTTGACCTTGGGTGACTTCGCCGTGACGGTCTCCTGGAAGTACCAGCCCGCCTTGTCCGAACGCTTGATGGCGCCGTTGCCGACGGCCTTGTACGTGACCGGGATGTCGCCGTAGTTCCAGGTGTGTACCTGCCCGAGCAGTACCGCCGCCGTCGCCTTCGGGTCGCCGCTGAACGGGGTCTTGTTGCCGAGCCCGCCGACGAACATGTCCGCGTACCAGTCGTTGCTGCCGTCGAAGTCCTTCTGCAGCGTGACGTACTGGCCGCTGGAGTTCAGCAGTTGCGGGATCAGCCGCTTGCGGTCGGACCAGCCGTTGCCCTGGCGCGGGAACGAGATCGCGTCGGAGGTGATCCGGTTGCCCTCGTGGAGCTTGGGGTTCTTCGACTGGCCGGGTGTGCCGCCGGCGTTCGTCGGTACGCTGCCGGTGGGCGGCGGAGTCGGGTCGGCGGTGTTCTTGTCGCCCTGGTTGGTGATCAGGAAGATCGCCGCCACGACGAGCAGTACGACGGAGATTGCCCCGCCGACGATCAGCGGCGTCTTACCGCCACCACCGCCACCGCTCCCATCCTTGCCCTTACGAGTCCCACCACCCTGCGATCCGTCATCCCCCTGCCAAGGCGAGGCCTCACTTGTCTGCGGCCCGGTAGCTCCCCACGGAGCACCACCCTGCTGCTGGGTAGCCACAGAGTTACCCCACTGGTCTGTACTGGCCTGCTGAGCCGCAGAACTACCCCACTGCCCCGCATCAGCTTCCTGTACGCCGCCAGTTCCCCACCCGTCCCCAGCCGCTCCACCCTGCTGACCACCAGCTTGACCCCACCCACCAGCCGAACCCTGCTGCGTACCGGCCTCACCCCAACCACTGGTTCCGCCCTGCTGCGCACCGGCTTCACCCCAGCCGCTGGCGCCACCCTGCTGCGCACCGGACGCACCCCAGCCAGCAGCACCGTTCGCCTGCGTGCCGGACTCACCCCAACCCGCAGCACCGTTTGCCTGCGGGGCGGACTCGCCCCAACCCGCAGCATTGTTCGTCGGCGGGGCGGACTCGCCCCAGCCTGCAGCACCGGTCTCCTGTGCGGGCGAAGATCCCCAGCTCGCGGCGCCGGTCTCCTGCGCTGCAGACGACCCCGAGCCCTCTGTACCGGCCTGCGTGCTGGGGGAGCCCCAGCCGTTTGTGCCAGCCTGCTGTGTGCTGGACGCCGCGGAGCCGTCGGCCTGAGTCTCTGGTGCTCCTGAGGAGCCCCAGCCGTTGGTACCTGCTTCCGGAGAGCCAGAAGCTGCCGAGCTGTCGGGTCCGCCGGTCTGCGGGTCAGCGGAACCCCACCCGTTGTCGTCGGCCTGTTGTGTGCCGGAACCCCAGCCCACCGGACCAGTCTGCTGTCCGCCGGAGTCCGGGCCCTCGATGCCGGTGTGCGGTACGCCGGAGTCCGGGCCGTTGGTGCCGGTCTGCTGAGGGCCAGCGCCCCAGCCCTCGGCGGCCGTGTTCTGGGTGCTGGGAGTGTTCCAACCGCTGGCTGCCGCCTGCTGGGTGCCGGATGCTTTTGCGTCGTTTGCTGTGCCATCAGTACCTGCCTGAGGGCCACTGGTTGCGCCCCAGCCATCGCCACCAGCCTGCTGACCGTCGGCCTGGGTCCAGGCTCCTGCACCGCTCTGCTGGTTGCCTGCCTGGCTCCAGCCGCCCGTACCGGCCTGCTGGCCGTTGGCTTGGGGCCAGGTGCCTGCGTCGGTCTGCTGGCCGTTCGTTTGGGTCCAGGGACCAGAGCCGGTTTCTTGCACGGGGGTTTGGCTCCAGCCGTCAGCGGCTGGTTGCTGGGGAGTGGAGGTGCCCCACCCGGTGTTGGTGGCGGCGGGCTGTTGGCCGCTGGAGTTCTGGTTCGAAGCAGTTAGGTCGTCGCCGGCGGCCCAGGGATTGCCGGCAGGTTGGTCGTCGGCCGGTTGACCGGTTCGCGGCGAGGTGGCAGGTGCTGTCTGGTCGTTGGTGGCTTTTGCGGTCTGCGACCAGCCGTCGGCTGCGTTCTGAGGTGACTGACCCCAGCCGGTGGCTGCTGCGCCATGGGCTTGGGTGCCGCCGGCTTGGCCCCAGCCGCCGTCAGTACCTGTCGAACCAGCCTGCTGCTGCGAGGAATCGACCTGGGTGGTGGCTGGGGTTGGTACGGGGCCCTTGGGGGTCGGGGCGACCGTGGGGGGCTCGGTCCAGTTGGTGGCTGACCAGGACTGGGGTTCTGGGTCGGGAGTCGCAGCCGTTTCCGAGCTGGAGGTGTTGGGGGCCAGCCTCAGGGTCCAGCCGGTTTGGGGCGTGGGCTCGGCCTCGAACTGCTCCTGGGTGATCGGCTCCGCGTCGTCCGGTACCGGGCGCTGGGTCCAGTGGTTGGCGGCTTCCGGGATCTCGACGGGTGCCATCCATGTCGACTTCGCCTTCTCCGCCGGCGTCAGCGCCGCCGCCGAAGCAGCAGCATCGAGCACCGCACCATCAGGTTCGGCGTTGGCAGCGGGCCAGAAGCTGTTCGACGTCGAAGCGGCGGCGCCGGACGTGCGGGCTGTGCCACCGGACGTCGAAGCGGCGGCACCGGACCTGGGGGCTGTGCCGCCTGACGTGGGGGCGGTGGCGCCGGACGTCGGGGCTGTGGCGCCCGACGCGGAGGCGGCGGTCCCGGAGGTCGTGGCGTCAGGGGTGACCGCCTTGATGCGGGGTGCCGACGAGGCGTCGGTTGCGGGTGACGGGTCGGGCGCGGCCGGGTCGTCCGTGGGGGCGGAGTCCGCAGCGGGGTCTTCTTTGTCGGTGCGGTTGGTCCATTGCGTCCCGTTCCACCAGCGGATGGTGTTGGGCTGTCCGGTGGGGTCCGGATACCAGCCGGCGGGAGGGTTGCTCATGCGTTCACCGTAACTTCAGCGCGTGTCAGTCAGACCGTGGAATTCTGCCCTCGAAAACCAGGAGAACCTCAGAAACCGGATTCCTCGCCCAGGCTGAAGGCAGCCTCGAGGTCGTGCGTCGAGTAGGCCCGGAAGGCGATGTGCGTCTCCGTGCTCAGTACGCCGGGGACCCGGTTGACGTGGTCGGGGATGACGGAGGCGAGGTCATCGTGGTGGGCGACCCGGATCATCGCGATCAGGTCGAGCCCGCCGGTCACGGAGTACACCTCGCTGACGCCCTCGATCGCGGCCACCTGCTCGGCGACCTCCGGGATCCGTGCGACGTCGGCCTTGATGAACACGATCGCGGTGACCATGTCGTCCTCTCCTCGAAACCAGCCCCCTACCGCGCTGAAGCATAGTGCCGACCCCACCGGCACCACCCCAGCCGGTTCAGAACTTGGGGAACCGCGGAGCCGCCAGCACCCGGTAGTTGTACGTCCGCCCGCCGGCATGATCGATCAGCACCTGGAACCCCGCCTCCCGGAGCACCTCGACCAGCGCCCGCACGATGATCTCCGAGGCGTTCACCACGTAGGAGAACAGCCCGCTCGTCACGTCCTGGGTCAGCACTTTCTCGACGTACTCCGGACTGCCGGTGACCGGCGGATCCCAGTCGATCGTCACCCCGAACGGCTCGACCGTGTTCACCCAGACGTGCGCGCCAGGCGGCAACCCCTGCGGATCACCACCCGGTACCACGGAAGCCGCGAACCCCATCCGCTCCAGCTCCCGCCGCACCTCCTCGGCCAGCTTCTGCCAACTCTCGATCGCGTCGTCCGGCGCCCGATAGCCGGGGCCGCCGTGCCGGTGCGAGGGCGTGAAGAACTGGAACGGATCGGTCACCCCTCAACTTTGCCATGTGCGCCGATTAAGCGTCCGCCTTAATCGATTCGTGGACAGGCAGGCGAGCGGTTGGCTGGACCCATGACAGAGACGAAGGTCGGGGTACGACGCGAGCTGGGCCGGACCGGGGTCGAGGTGACCGCACTCGGGTTCGGCGGCGGCCCGCTGGGCGGACTGTTCGAGGCGCTGGATGACGAGACGGCCGCGGAGACGCTGGCCAGCGCGTGGGCCGGGGGAGTCCGGTACTACGACACGTCACCGCACTACGGCATCGGCCATTCCGAGCGCCGGATCGGCGAATTCCTCCGCCAACACCAGCGCGACGAGTTCACCCTGTCGACCAAGGTCGGCCGGTTGCTGGTCGAGCAGGATCCGCAAGGGCGGATGGACGAGGCGTTCCAGGTCCCGGCGACGCATCGAAGGGTCTGGGACTTCTCGCGCGACGGGATCCGGCGCAGCGTCGAGGACTCGCTCACGCGACTCGGGCTGGACCGGATCGACGTGCTTTATCTGCACGACGCCGAGAAGCACTTCGATGATGCCCTGCGCAACGGCTATCCCGCGCTCGCCGAGCTTCGCGAAGAAGGCGTTGTGAAGGCGATCGGGGCCGGGATGTACGACCCGGCGTTGCTGACCACCCTCGTCCAGGAGACGGAGGTCGACGCGGTCATGCTCGCCGGGAGGTACACGTTGCTCGAGCAGAGCGCGTTGGACACGCTGCTGCCCGCCTGCGCCGAGCGTGGGGTGTCGATCCTGGCCGCGGCGGTCTTCAACTCGGGGTTGCTCGCGTCGGCGCGGCCGGTCGAGGGGGCGCGGTTCGACTATGGGCCGGCGTCGCAGGAGTTGCTGCAGCGGGCCCATCGGATCGCGGATGTCTGCGAGGCGCACGGGGTGACGTTGCCTGCGGCGGCGATCGCCTTTCCGTTGGCTCATCCGGTGGTGGCGGGGGTGGTGATCGGGATGCGATCGGCGGGTGAGGTACAGGCCAATCTTGGGTCGTTCGAGACGTCGGTACCGCCGCAGCTGTGGGTGGATCTGCGGGCCGCAGGGCTGATCGACGAGAGGGCGCCGCTACCCGTCGAGTAGTTGGTCGCCGAGGGCGCTGCGGCGGTACAGGAGATATCGGCCGTCGCGCGCCCGGGTGACGAGGTTGGTTGCGTGGAGCACTTGTAGGTGTTGGGAGACGGCGCTCGGGGTGACCTCGAGGCGACGCGCGATCTCGATGGTCGGGAGCGGCTCGTCGAGCATCCGCAGCAGGACGGCGCGGGGCTGGCCGAGTAGCGCGGTGAGGGCGGCGGATCCGGTCGGTTTGTTCGAGGTGGACAGGGTGGCGACGCCGCGGCTGGGGTAGGCGAGTGCGGGCGATTCGTGCGGGCTGAGCGGTGGTACCGGTTTGTAGGCGAAGATCGACGGGACCAGTAGCAGTCCGCGCCCGGACACGGAGACGTCGTGTTTGCCGAGCATCTGGTCGATCCGTAGTACGCCGTCGTTCCACTGCACGTTCGGATGCAGATCGGCGAAGAGCAGCCGCGCGCCGCCGACCGCCAACTGCCGGGCCCGGTACGTCGTATCGCCCTCGAGCACGAGTCGCATCCTCGCCCACGACGGCGCGAGCGCGATCTCCCAATAGGCCTTGAGCTCCGAACAGATCGCGTCGAGCAGCCTGGCCACCTGGGCGTCATCGGACGATCGCGCAGCAGCCAACGCGTCCGGCGGCCGACCGCCATGCGTAGCCAGCAGATCCCGCCGGACCATCTCGACAGGCGTTGCCCGTACGACCCCCAGCTCCTCGTCGAACGACACCGCAAAACTCGTCGGCCGAGGAGTCAGAAAATCCGGCAGCGCCAGCGTCTCGCCCACCAACGACAACAACAGCCCGGTATCAACCGCCCCCAACTCGTCCACCACGGAACGCCGCCACGGCAGATGAATCGCCAGCAACCCCGGATCCCGCACCACCCAAAGGCTGAACAACGCCTCCTGCACAGGCGAAATCGCAAACCGCGTATCCGCCAGATCCTCAACCCCGAGCTCGAACCGAACCACCACGGCAATCACCACCCCGCATGTGAGGTCAGCGGGCGGTGGGGCTGAGGGGGCGCATTCGGCGGCGGCGTTCGCTGGGGTGGTGGTGAGCTTCGGAGTGGGAGTTGTCGAGGCGGGCGATGTGTCGGCCGGCGCCGCTGATCGGGCAGGTCCAGGTGCCGTCCATCTCGACCAGGCGGATGCCGGGGGAGTCGAGCCAGCGCAGTACGAGCTCGATCTCTTCCGGTGAGGCCGACGCGACCGGACCGATGCCTGGCAGGACCGTCTCGGCGGAGGCTCGGAGCATTTCGAGGTACTTGCGGGGATCCGTGCCCCGCGGGCTGATCCCGGCCGCCGCGAGCCGACCGCGCCGGATCACGTGCAACTCCCACCCACCGTCGTCGGTACGCCGAGCCGCGCAGATCTCCGCGCAACTGGTGACGGACGCCATCCGCTGCATCTTCGCGCTGCTCCGCACGAAGGCGCTCAACCGATCCCGCTGCACGGCCGCATCCTCGAACCGCTCATCCGCCGACAGCACATCGATCCGCCGATCGAGCGCGGCGACCACCGGCGCCGGATCATCCGTCAGCGCAGCCCGCAACCCCGTCACGAACGGCGCATACGACTCCACCGAGATCCGCCCGTCGCAAGGCGCCACACACCGGCCCATCTCGGCCAGCACACAGGGCGATCCGGCAGGCGACCGCGACATCCGGTCCGTGCACTGGCGAATCGGAAACGCTTCATGCAGCGCCGCCATCGCCCGCTCGGCCGTCTTACGCGAGCTGAACGGCCCGAGATACCCGGCGTCGTCGTCCTTCACCTGCTTGACCAGCGACAGCCGCGGGAACGGCTCGACCGTCACCTTCAGCCAGTGCTGGCGCTCGGGAAACTTCGATCGCCGGTTGTACCGCGGCTTGTGCTCGGCGATCAGCCGCAACTCACGCACCTCGGCCTCCAGCGCGGTACCGCACTCGATTCCCCGTACGCCGGAAGCGATCCCGATCATCTCGCCGATCCGCGTGCGTTGCTCCGACGCGGTGAAGTACGACCGGACCCGGTTGCGCAGATCCTTCGACTTGCCGACGTACAGGACCTCGCCGCGATCGTCGGTGAACAGGTACACGCCAGGTGCGTGCGGCAACGACTCGGCCAGATGCCGCTTCGCCCGGACCTGCGGCGCGACCCGCGAGGAGAACGTTTGCAGATCCTCCAGCGTCTGTACGCCGAGCGAGCCGACCCGCTCGAACAGCCCGTGCAGCACGTCGACGGTGGCGCGCGCATCGGACAGCGCCCGGTGGTTCGGTGTGACCGTTGTCCTGAACAACTTCGCGAGCGTGCCCAGCTTGCAGTTCGGTGTCTCGTCGGGCGTCAGCACCCGGCGGGCCAGCTGCGCGGTGTCGACGACGGCGAAGTCGGGCCAGTCGTAGCCGTGCACCTGGGTGTCGTGTTTGAGGAAGCCGACGTCGAAGGGCGCGTTGTGCGCGACCAGCACGCAGCCCCGGGCGAACTCGAGGAAGGCCGGCAGCACCGACTCGATCCGCGGCGACGAGGCGACCATATGGTCGGTGATCCCGGTCAGCACGGCGATGAACGGCGGAATCGGCTCGGCCGGATTGATCAGCGTCTGGAACTCCGCGACCAGCTCGCCGGCCCGCACCTTGACCGCGCCGATCTCGGTGATGCCCGACTCGCCCGGCGCGCCACCGGTCGTCTCCAGGTCGACGACGCAGAAGGTGACGTCGCGCAACGGCGTACCGAGGTCGTCGAAGCTCGGCTGGACGCCGCGGATCGGCGAGCTTTGACTGCTCATGCCGACGACGCTAGAAGCCGCCACCGACAATTCCGTCCCGGGACACGCCACTTCGGTGAAGCATCAACAACAAACAGCGTGGCTGACGGGGGTGAACCGACTACGCTCTAGTCATGCGTACACAAGCGATCACCGCGATTCCGGGCCGCGCGCCCGGGCGTTGTGGTCTGCATCACTGGCTGTGCCAGGGGGCCGTTCCGACCGGACTGCGGACCGGTGGCTGAGGCAGGCACCGCCGCGAGCTCCGCTGCCACCACCTTGCCCGAACCCGTCCGGCAACGGGTTCTGACCCTGGCCGCCCAGGCCTTGGGGCAGTTGCCCGCGACAGACATCCCGGCTCCGCTGCGGCGGTTCGCCAGCTTCGCGCCCGGCAAGCGCGCGAAGCTCTCGGCGTCCGTACTCGGCCCGATCCTCGAGACCGACGACCACTTCCGCAAACTGGTCGCTTTCGAGGTACGCCGTGGGCACCCCGAATTGGGTGACGCCGTAGCCGACGGGCTCGCAGTACCGGCCGCCGAGCCGACAGAGGTCGCGGCGCTCGCCTACCTGCTCAGGCCCGACGACTGGGAGCAACGCGTCGCCGAGGCCGCCCAGTTGCCGCCGGAGAAGCCCGGCGTCGACGAGGACGCCGTCACGCGCCTGCACGACCAGCTCGACCAGGCCCGGACTGAGACACGCCAGGTGCGCGAACGCCTGCGCGAGCAGGTCACCGAGCTCAAGGCCGAGAACGTCACGCTGCGCCGCAAGCTGAACGAGGCGCGCCAGCGGATCGCCGGCCTGCAGACCGATCTCGAACTGCGCACGGTCGAAGCCACGACGGCCGACGAGCGCGTCGACGCGGCCCGGGCCGAGGTCGAGCGCGAGCTGCGCAAGCTCCGGGCCCGGATCACCGAGCTGGAGGCAGTCGAGCACGCGGCCCGGCGTACCGCGGGGCAGGAGAAGGAACTGGCCTCGACCAGAACCCGCCTGCTGCTGGACACCTTGGTCGAAGCAGCGGGAGGACTCCGTCGCGAACTGACCCTGCCACTCGGGGGAGACCTCCGCCCGGCCGACACAGTTGCCGGCGTCGAGCCCGCGACGGCGCCGGTCGGCCGTACCGCGCCCGCCGACGACCCAACGCTCTTCGACGAGCTGCTCGCGCTGCCGCAGGTGCACCTGATCATCGACGGCTACAACGTCACCAAGACCGCATGGCCGAACACCCCGCTGCACTCCCAGCGCCAGCGCCTCGTCACCGCACTCGGCGCCCTGGTCGCCCAACGGCGAATCGAGGTCACCGTCGTCTTCGACGGCGCCGAACTGTCCGGCCCGGTCCAGCTGAACCCACCCCGCGGCGTCCGCGTCCGCTTCAGCCCCGCCGGTGTGATCGCCGACGAGGTGATCCGCCAACTGGTCCGCGCCGAGCCCCCGGGCCGCCCGATCGTGGTCGTCTCCACCGACCGCGAAGTGGCCGAAAGCACCGTCACGATGGGCGCCCGCGCCCTCTCCGCAACCACCCTCATCAACCGGATCGCCCGCGGTTAAAACCAATGGCCGGGTCGCCGTCCCGCTGCGTACCGTCGACCAGGTGGAGCTCAGACAGTTGCGGGAGGACGACCTGGCGGCCGTCGAACGCGTGTCCGAGCAGGTGTTCCTCGAGCCGGGGGAGTCCGCCCGGCCGCCGCACATCACCCAGGCATGGATCGGCTGGGCGCGGCACCTGCTCACCGTCGATCCGGCCGGCTGCTGGATCGCGGTCGATGCCTCGGGCATCAAGGGGTTCGCGCTTTCCCAGAACCGCGACGATTTCTGGTACCTGGCCACGTACGGCGTACTCCCCGAACTCCGCGGCACCGGCATCGGCAAGCAACTCCTCGGCACAGTTCTCGCGTACGCCGGTGAGCGCCCCGGCATGTTCTCGTCGACGACCCACCCCGCCGCCACCCGCCGCTACCGGCTGGCCGGGTTCTCGCTGATCCCGCAGATGCGCATGATCGGCGCTGTCGACCGCTCCACGATCCCCGCGATCACCGGCCTCACCGAGGGCGACGAGAGCGACTTCGGCTGGATGGACGAGCTGGACACCCGCCTGCGCGGCGCCGGCCACGGCCCCGACCACGCCTTCTTGCTGACCACGCAGCGACTCGTCGTCGACCGCCCGCACCGCGGCTACGTGTACATCGACCAGCGTGCCCGCCCATCACTCCTGGCGGCCACCGACGCCCAAACGGCCCAAACCCTCCTCTGGGAGGCTCTGGCAGCCTCCTCGGACGACACTTTGGTCAACTGCATCACCAGCGCGAACGAGTGGGCGGTCGACGTCGGCATGGCCGCGCGACTCAACCTGGCGACCGAGGGATATCTAGCCGTCCGGGGCCTGCCCGCACCGGCCCCGTACCTCCCCGGCGGCCGCTTCCTCTGAGTGCTCCGCAGAAAACTGTCGGTGGGGGTCTTTAGCGTCCTTCTCAGCCGGATGCAAGTCCGGGTGCTTCCCCACTTTGGAGGACGTTGTGCTGATCGACTGCGACGCGTGTGCGATGAGAGGCCCCGGCTGCCGGGACTGCGTGGTCAGCGTGGTGCTCGGCATGCCACCCGAGCAAACCTCACTACGCATCGACGACGAGGAACTGGCCGCCCTGGACGTCCTCGCCCAATCCGGCCTGGTCCCACCCCTGCGCCTGGTCCACGCCGTCAGCAGCATCGAGCTGCCGGCTGATGGACAGCAAGGTCCGCAGGCGTCCGCGGATACCGCCTGACTGCCGGGAAACTGCCGGTCAACCGCCTGTCACCGGGCGGTGACCCTGGATAGCGTCAGACCATCTACTGGGGAGAAGAGATGTCGATGGAGCAGTTGGTCTTGGCCGGGCAGAGAAACGACCAGATGCCGGCGGGGGTGTGCCAGGTCTACGAGCTCGGTGCGCTGGACCGCCCACCTGTCCTGAGCGACCGTCAGCGCGTCATCGGCGAGCTGATGGCCACCGGCGCCAAGGACGCCGCCATCGCGCGACAGCTGGGCATCTCGCTGCGCACCGTCCGAGCTGAGATCAGCGCGATGGTCGTCGCGCTCGGTGCCACGTCCCGCTTCCAGGCGGGCTGCCTGCTGGTACGCCGCTTCGGCTGAGGCCGGCTGTCATCGGACAGTGCCGGCCGCAGGCAGCGCGTCCAGGTCCGATTGCAGCTCGGCCTGCAGGCGTCGATCGCCGAGTTGCTCGGCTGCCTCGAGAGCAGCCAGGAAGACCGATCGCGCTTCGGCGGGCCGGTCCAGCGCGGCGAGTGTCTGCGCGATGTTTCCGCGAGCCTCGGCGAGTCCGATGAGATTGCCGTTCTGCTCGGCCACGGCGGCGCTTTGGCGGAATCGGTCGAGCGCGGGCTCGAGCTGTCCGTCGGCTTGCAGGATCAGGGCCAGCGCATTGATGGACCCTCCGATGACGTCGGCGGCGCCGAGCGTCTCACCCATCGGCAGGGCTTTCTCGAAGAGAACCCGGGCCTCGTCGAAGTTCTCCGCCCACAGGTGGGCGTAGGCGGTATTGAAGACGGCGAGCATCGCGCCGTACGGGTCCTGGTCCTCCGCTGCGAGTCGCTCGCACTCGGCGAAGTGCTCCACGGCGGCTGCGTAGTCGGCCCGGTGCATCGCGAGAATGCCCAGCGCCGTCAGAGCCCGGGCGAGCGGAAAGCGGTGATCGCCTGCACGGGCGATGCCGGCAGCGGTTTCCTGGTACTTCGTTGCCTCGTCGATCCGGCCGAGTTCGAGACAGGCGATTCCCATCCCGGACAGCAGGATGCCCTCGTGCTCGCGGTCACCGACCCGGCGCGCGACCTCCAGCGCTGTCTGGTGAGTGGCCAGCCAGACCGGCCAGTGTTTGCGGACATGGAAGAAGTCGATCATGCTCGTCGGCAGCTGGATCGCGGCTGCTGAAAGGTTCGCGGCGGCGGCCACGTCGACGGCATCGGCGATCGTCGGCAGTTCCTCGGTGCACCACCGCAGGGCGGCGTCCGGAGTACTGAGTTCCTCCACGATCACGCCGTCGAGTGCCGGATCGATCGGGGACCGGACCCTGGTCGGCCGCAGTTGCCGGTTGGCCTCGTCAGCAGACTGCAGGTAGTAGTCGAGTGCCCGTTTCTGGGCGGCTTCGTCCACGGGCGCGCAGCGCTGGGCGAACAACTTGACGAGGTCGTGCAGCGCGAAACGGCCGTCGGCCCGGCTCTGCACCAGATTGAGTGCGACCAAGCGCTGGAGTCGTCGATCCGCGAGCTCGGCGGAGGTGGCCGTCAGCGACGCTGCGGCGTTCGTCCGGAAGATGCTGCCCGGCAGCAGGCCCAATCGGCCGAAGAACTCCTTGAGGTCACCGGGCAACCGGGCGAAGGACAGTTCGAAGGCCGGCAGGACCGACGAGGTCGGATCACCGGGCAACGAGAGGCGTTCCAATCGGTCCGCGGAGCTCAGTTCGTCGGCTGCCTGCCGGAGGGTTCGGTAGGCACCGAGCGAGATGCTGGCTCCGGCGACCCGCAGGGCCAACGGCGGCCGGCCACACAGCGAGATGATCTCTGCCGCGGCGGCACGGTCCTCGTCCACCCGGGCGTTGCCGAGGACGGTACGGAGAAGTTCGCCGGCCTCGGACTCCGTCAGCGGGTCGAGGATCAGGGAATGAGCGCCTTCCCGCACCATCAGACCGGGAAGCCGCTCCCGGCTGGTGACGATCGTCGCGCAAGTGGGGGAGCCGGGCAGCAACGGCCGGACCTGGTCAGCCGTTGCCGCGTTGTCGAGAATGATCAGCAACCGGCGACCGGCCACCACAGATCGGTACAGGGTCGCGCGTTCTTCCAGCGTCGGCGGCTGGTCGGCCGGCTTGACCTCCAACGCGGTGAGGATCCGGCCCAGCCCCTCGGCCGGGTCGAGCGGTTCATGATCAGGTGTGAAGCCGCGCAGATCGACGTACAGGCGGCCGTCGGGGAAATGGCCGGTCGCTCCGTGGGCCCAGTGGACGGCAAGGGCGGTCTTGCCGCTGCCACCGATCGCCGAGATCGTCGCGATCCGGGTGGGTGGGCGTTCGGAGATCAGCAGATCCAGATCCCGGAGCTCGGCGAACCGGCCGGTGAAGTGGATGTCGTCCAGCGGAAGCTGATCGGGCCGGAGGACCGGTCGGGGCGTGGCGGCCGGTGCCGGTGTCTCGTCAACGATCAGGCTCAGGAGGTGCCGGGTCTCGTCGGTGGACAGTTCCAGTGCGCTGGCGATCAGCCGGATCGATTTCGCCCGGGGCTTGGTGACCCGGCCCGACTCGAGATCGCGTAAGGACCGTTCCGACAGCGATGACCTGTCGGCCAGCTCTTCCTGGGTCAGTCCTGAGCGCTGGCGCAGCGCTTTGACCCGCCGGCCGATCTCGCTCATCCCACCCCCGCCATCGATCCGTCCGTGTCGGGGGCAGTCTAGTGACCCCGAAGCAAAGGCTTTCCGGACGTTAAGTTTGGATCAAACCAGAGGGGCGGATTGCACCGGTCACGAATCGGTTACTACTGTTACCTCTCGTTGCCTCACAGTGTCGGTCGACCAGGCCGGACGGGCAGCGAAGATGTAGCCGAGGGGTGACCGACCGGCTGTAGTGGCCAGGTGGGTTGACGGGGACGGCGTCGAGAAGAGGAAGGGACCGACCGGGCTGTGTCCATCGGCCGCACGAAGCGCTTCAAGGGAATTGCCCTCGCCGCCATCACCTCCACCGCCGTCGTAGCGGGAGTGATCTTCATCCAGACGGGGGCGGACGCGGATCCGAAACCGACTCTGGAGCAGGCGAAGGCCCAGGTGGCGGCGCTGCAGACCAAGGCAGCTGACATCGGTGAGGCGGCCAACGACCTTCGTGGCCAGATCACCGCCGCGCAGATCCGGGTCAAGGCGCTGCAGGCCGGGATCGCCAAGCAGCAGGTGCAGGTCGACGCGGTCAAGCGCCAGATCGGCTCCCTCGCGGTCGCCGGGTACCAGACCTCCGGGATGACGACGACGGCGCAGTTGCTGCTGTCGACGAACCCCGACCAGTTCCTCAGCCAGGCCTCCACCGCGCAGGCGTTCGCCGGCCAGCAGAACTCGGCGCTGCGCCGGTTCCAGGCCGCCCAGGGCAAGCTCACCGACCTGCAGGCCAGTGAGCAGAGCGAACTCGCCGCGCTGCAGGCCGTGCAGTCGCAGCAGGACAGCCTGAAGAAGCAGGTGCAGGCCAACCTGGACGCCGCCGAGAAGGTGCTGGGCAAGCTCAGCGACGCCGAGCGCGACCGGCTCAAGCAGGAAGCCGACAAGGAAGCGGAGAAGGCCCGCGACGAGCGGCCGACCCGCGGCGGCGACCGGACCTCCGACGACCCGATCGGCAATGTGCCGGTCAGCGGCCGCGCAGGCGTCGCCGTCCAGGCCGCGCTGGACCAGCAGGGCGACAGCTACGTCTGGGGCGCCGACGGCCCGAGCTCGTTCGACTGCTCCGGTCTGACGATGTACGCCTGGGGCAAGGCCGGCGTCTCGCTCTCGCACTCGTCCAAGGCGCAGTACAGCGAGGGCCGGCACGTCAGCCGCTCCGAGCTCCGCCCCGGTGACCTGGTCTTCTACGGCAACCCGTCGATCCACCACGTCGGGATGTACATCGGCAAAGGCCGGATGGTGCACGCCCCGAACCCGGGCAAGCCGGTCAAGACCGACGACCTCGACTACATGAGCGGCTACGTCGGCGCGGTCCGCCCGGGCTGAGCCCAGTCAGACATGCATCACGGCTCCGGGGACATCAGCCCCCGGAGCCGCCCTCGTTTGTTCACCCCCACCTCGCCCATGCTTGACTGTCCCCGGAGGGCTCTGAATTGACTCCTCTGACTGGGGCAGACGAGCAGCGAGGGGCCGAGGTGGTCGACGAGCGCGGCAGCACGATGCCCCCT
This sequence comes from Kribbella koreensis, assembly GCF_039525325.1. Taxonomy (NCBI): domain Bacteria; kingdom Bacillati; phylum Actinomycetota; class Actinomycetes; order Propionibacteriales; family Kribbellaceae; genus Kribbella; species Kribbella koreensis. The sequence goes on along the minus strand of NZ_BAAAHK010000020.1, from coordinate 4,160 downwards.
GCCGACTCCAGCGAGCACCCCGGCGGCGACCTCAGCCGGCACGACGACTTCGCCGAGCACCGGGTCTCGCCGTCCGAGCAGACCACCATCCAGATCCCGGCCCAGCACGCGGTCGGCGACGGTCCGGGTCGCCCGACCGCGATCCAGACGGTGAGCACCTGGACCTCCGCGCACGGCCCGATCGTCAAGAAGGTCGCGCTCGGCGTCGCCGTCTGCCTGGTCGGCGTGGCCGGGTTCGCCGGGCTCCGCAAGATCGCCGACGCGCCGGCCGATCCGGACGCGCACGGCCGCAGCGCCCAGACCCCCGGCACCGAGAAGTCCACCCCCGACGAGGCAGCCGAGGGCGTACGCCGGGCCGCCGCGGGCCAGGCCGTCCTGCAGAAGATGGCCGACTCGATCGACGAGAAGCGCAAGTCGGCCTTCCTCGGCACCATCGACCCGCTGGCCAAGAGCTTCGACGCGCAGGCCCGGACGATCTACAGCAACCTCGGCAAGTTGCCGCTGGCCACCTTCCAGCTGCGCTACGTCAGCGACGACATCGGCGCGCTGCCGCCGGACCGGCAGAGGGAGCTCGGCGGCACCGAGTCCTGGCTGGCCCAGGTCGAGGTGTCCTGGCAACTCAGCGGCTTCGACACCAAACCGGCCCGCGAGACCCTGCCGGTCACTTTCGTCACGCGCGACGGTACGACGTACGCGGCGTCCTTCAGCGAGCGCTTCGTGGCCGGCCAGCGGCGGCCGATCTGGGCGCTCGGCGGGATCGAGGTCGCCAAGGGCGAGCGCAGCCTGGTGATCAGCCTGGACTCGCAGGCCGACGCGGACGACTACGCGGACGTGACGGATCGTGCGGTCACCTCGGTGACGAAGGTCTGGGGCAAGAACTGGAAGCAGAAGGCGGTCATCTACCTGCCCGCCAAGCAGTCCGACATGGAGTACGTGCTCGGCGCGCAGCCGGGCACCTACACCCAGATCGCCGCTGTCACGATGGCCGAGCTGGACACCCCGGCGACCGGTGCGCCGACCCGGATCGTCGCCAACCCGAAGCTGTTCGACGAACTCGGCCGGCAGGGCCGCCGGATCGTGCTCACCCACGAGACCACCCACGTCGCCTCGACCGCTACCGCCTCGCCGGTACCGTTGTGGCTGGCCGAGGGTTTCGCCGACTACGTCGCCTTCACCGCCGTGTCCGTCCAGGACGAATCGGCGGCGAAGGAGCTGTTCAAGGCGGTCCGGGCCGGCAGGACGCCGAAGACGCTGCCCACCCCGGAAGCCTTCGCCGCCTCGTCGGCCGAGCTGCCCCAGGCCTACGAATCGGCCTGGTTGGCCTGCCGGCTGATCAGCGAGCGGGAAGGGCAGAGCAAGTTGGTGGAGTTCTACCGCGCTGTGCACACGTCGAAGAGCCGGACCGGACTGGCCGACGCCTTCAAGACCGTGCTCGGGACGACCGAGCAGGAGTTCACGGCCGACTGGCAGAAGTACCTGAAGAGGCTCGCCGGTGTCTGAGCGGGCCGCCAAACTGGCTCCCGCCGGAGCCGCCCTGGTGCTCGCCGCCGCCCTCGCCGTCGTGATCATCACGACGACGCCCTGGCACCTGATCGACCTGCCGAAGCCTGATGCCGCGCTCGACTTCAGCGCGGCCGAGATCGACAAGCAGAACCAGTTCCGGCACGAGTTGTTGCCCTGGTCAACGGTCTCCTGGGTGCTCTCGCTGCTGGTTCCGCTGACGATCGGGTTCAGCCCACTCGGCCGCCGCCTGTACGCCGTGACGCGGATCCGCCGCTGGTACCTGGCCGTCCCGGTCGTGGTGCTGGCGCTCGGCCTGATCGCCGGCCTCATCACGCTGCCGACCGACGCGATGGCCGAGCGGGTCACCCGGAAGTACGGGCTGTCCACCGAGGCGTGGGACCTGTGGCTGCGGGACCGGCTGGTCAACTGGTTGCTGCTGTCGCTGGCGTTGGTTGCCATCAGCCTCGGGTTGATTGCCTTGGCCAAGCGCTGGAAGACCTGGTGGTGGGCGCCGGCGGCGATCGCCTGCGCGGTGCTGGTGCTCGGGGTGTCGTTCGCCTATCCGGTGATCGTCGAGCCTCAGTTCAACGACTTCACCTCGATGCCGGCCGGTGCTCAGCGCGACGAGTTCATGCAGTTGGCGAAGCAGGACGGCGTACCGGTCAAGGACGTGCTCGTCGCCGACGCGTCCAAGCGGACGACCACGCTGAACGCGTATGTGTCCGGCTTCGGGTCGACGCGGCGGCTGGTCGTCTACGACACGCTCCTGAAGGATGCGACGCCGGCGCAGGTTCGGCTGGTGGTGGCGCACGAGCTCGGTCATGCTGCTGAGGACGATGTCTTGCACGGCACGCTGGTCGGCGCGTTGGGGTCGGCCTTTGCGATCGTGCTGCTGAGGTTGTTGCTCGGGGCCCGCGTCTCGGATCCACGCGGTACCGCGCTGTTGCTCGCGCTGATCGTCGCCGGTACGACGCTCGCGTTGCCGGTGCAGAACCTGGTCAGCCGCCGGATCGAGGCTCGGGCGGACTACCACTCGTTGCAGCTGACGAAGGATCCGACGGACTTCGTCGAGATGCAGCATGAGCTGTCGGTGAAGAACATCAGTGGGCTGGAGCCGAGCCGCTGGCGGTACTGGCTGTTCGCCAACCACCCGACGCCGCCGGAGCGGATCGCGATGGGGCGGGCGTGGGCTGCCGAGCACGGCGAGACCGTTCCGCCGCTGGTCGAGAAGTGACGGTCCTGGTCGTCACCAACGACTTCCCGCCCCGGCAGGGTGGGATCGAGACGTTCGTCCGGTCGCTGTGTTCGGAGTTGCCGGATCTGGTGGTGCTGACGTCGCGGATGGCGGGCTGTTCGGAGTACGACGCCGGGCTGCCGTTTCCCGTCGTGCGGGATCGGACGTCGATGTTGTTGCCGACGCCGCGGGTGACGCGGAGCGCCGTGCGGATGATGCGGGAGTACGGGGCTGATCGGGTCGTCTTTGGGGCCGCGGCGCCGCTGGGGTTGATGGGGCCGGCGCTTCGGAGGGCCGGCGCGCGGCGGATCGTGGCGCTGACTCACGGGCATGAGACGTGGTGGGCCGGTACGCCGGGAACGCGGCAGGCGCTGCGGCGGATCGGCGACGCGGCCGACACGTTGACGTCGGTCTCGGGGTGGTGCGAGGAGCAGATCGCGCCGGCACTGTCTGCCGATGCGGCCGCCCGGATGCGGCGGCTGACGCCTGGGGTCGATACGTCACGGTTCTTCCCGGATTGCGGGGGAGAGCAGGTCCGCAAGGGGCTCGGGCTCGAGGATGTGCCGGTCGTTGCCTGCGTCTCGCGGTTGGTGGCGCGGAAGGGGCAGGACACGCTGATCCAGGCGTGGCCGCGGGTGCTGGCCGGCGTACCGGAGGCCGTCCTGCTCCTGGTCGGCGGCGGTCCCGACCGAGACCGGCTCGAAGACCTGGCCAGACAAACTGGTGTAGCCCACGCCGTCCGCTTCACCGGCGCGGTCCCCTGGGAGGACATCCCACCGTACGTCGATGCCGCCGACATCTTCGCAATGCCCTGCAGAACAAGGCGTTTCGGCCTCGAACCCGAAGCCCTCGGCATCGTCACCCTGGAAGCCTCCGCCACCGCCAAGCCAGTGATCGTCGGCGACTCCGGCGGCGCTCCGGACACCGTCCGCCACGGCGAAACCGGCTACCTCGTAGACCCCTACAACCCGATCGCCACCGCCCTCCGCATCACCGAACTCCTCACCAACCCGACCCGAGCCAAAGCCATGGGCAAGGCCGGCCGCGATTGGGTGCAAGCCGAATGGACCTGGCCCCGCTCCGGCCAACTCCTCCGCTCCCTACTCGACCTCCGCTGACCCCCCACCCCACCCCACCACCCCAGCCCCACCCACCACCCCGTTTGAGGGGTTAACCCCTCCCCACCCCATCTGAGGGGTTAACCCCTCAAACGGTGGGTTGCCCCTCCAGATCCCGAGGGGGCAACCCACCATCTCAGGGGTTAACCCCTCAGATGGGGTGGTGGGTGGGGCTGGCTTGCACGGTGGGTTGCCCCTCGAGATCCCGAGGGGGCAACCCACCAGCTCAGGGGTTAACCCCTCAGATGGGGAGTTGAGTCCAGCAGAGTGGTGTACGGCGAGATCCTGGTGATGCGCGGGGCGGA
>NZ_BAAAHK010000019.1:0-233613 GCF_039525325.1 Kribbella koreensis | reverse complement strand
CAGAACGGTCTGCAACTTCTCAGCGTTCTCGCCGGCCAGGTAGCCGCCGAACTTCACCCCGTCGTCGGCTTTCTTCACCCAGACTTCTTCGCGGGCGCGGGCGGCGGCTTCGCGGGGTTCGGGGCCGTCGGTGTCGAGGATGTTGCGGACCTGTTCACCCAGGCTGCGCAGGTCGCTAGGGTTCATGTGCCGGGCCGCCTCGACCATCGCGCCGGCGGCGGCGTCGAGTTCTTCGACGGGGATGTTGGCGCGTTGGGGGAGTTTCTCCAGCGCGGACACGATCGCGTCGGCCTGCGCCGACGACAGCACCACCGCGTCGTCGGGCAGGTCGTGGCCGGGAGCAGCAAGCGCGGCGGCGACGGTGGGGTGTTTCGGGAGTGCGAGGGCGAGGCGGACGCGGCGGCGGGCTTCGGTGGGGTCGAGGCGGTAGCGTTTCTCGATCAGCCGGGCGGTGTCGTGGGCACCGATCTCTTCGGCGTACCTGATCTCGTCCAGGCGGCGGATGACCTGGTGGCGGCGGGCCAGCAGTTCTTCGATCGCGGTCTCGATGACGTCGGCGTCGGACAGCAGCTCGTCGCCGCTCATCGTCTCCACCGCCCGGTCGTCCATACCCGTAACGTTAGACGAGTCCGGGGACAGTTTCGGGCCGGAAAGCCCTTATCCACAAGGTGAATTCCTCACCACTTCACCTCGACCAAGTACCTGTAGGTTGTTTGAGGAGCGGGGCCTCGTTCGGCGTTCGCGCCGGCGGCTACGCCACTCGAGTTCGACAGCAGCCGATCCCAACGCTGTCTCTCTCACACTGACACCCAAGGCGACCATCGGCCAACCAGGGACTCTCTTTTACGTTATATGTTGCTCATAGCAACATACGCTCCGCGTGGGCAGGTCTCTTGGGTGGGGAGAGTTTGTTGCCTTCCAGCGAGGCGCTCGACAAGCCCCCTAGCTGTCACAAGCCCTTGAACCGCCGGAGTCTCAGCCCCAGCACGATGGCAGCACCAGCATGATTGCCGTTTCCGCGACTGCCGTCGCCGCCCGAGAATCAACCCCCGCCCCGGAGCCGCGTGAACTACAGCGGCGGAGGGAGTCTCTGTAGTTCGTCTGGCCTCCGCACCTGGCTCCCGGCGCCGCCTTAACCACAGCAGCAGCTGGGACTGTCTGTTGCTTTTGGTTATGGGTTTTTGGCGGGGAGGTCGATGATGAAGCGGGCGCCGCCTTCGGGGCGGGCGGTGGCTTGGATTGTGCCGTGGTGCCATTCGACGTGGCGGGCGACGATGGCCAGGCCCAGGCCGGTGCCGCTGCGGTGGGGGTTGGGGGGTGTGCCGGGGGTGCCTCGGCCGAAGCGTTCGAAGATTCTTTCGCGGTCGGCTTCGGGGACGCCGGGGCCGGCGTCGTCTACGTAGATGACGACGCCTTTGCCGCCGGCTTGGACGAGGACGCCCTTGCAGCCGCCGGCGTGTTGTTCGGCGTTGTCGACCAGGTTGGCGATTACGCGTTCCAGGCGGCGTTTGTCGGCTTCCATGGTCAGGTCGGCGGCGTCGGGGGCCACCTCGGTGATTTCGCGGCCGGCGGTGGCGTCGGCGGCGGCGCGGACCAGGTCGCCGATCCGGACGAGTTCGCGGCTGCCCTGGTCGCCGCCGTCGTCGCGGGAGATCTCGAGAAGGTCGACGACCAGTTGGCGGAAGCGGTCCAGGTCGTCGCCGAGGAGTTCGACCGGCTCGCGGACGGACGTCGGTAGTTCCGCGCGGTGGTTCTGGATCAGCTGCATCGAGTTCATCATCGTCATCAGCGGGGTGCGCAGCTCGTGGCTGACGTCGCCGGCGAAGCGGGCGTCGGCGATCACCCGTTTCTCCAGCGCAGCGGCTGTTTGGTTGAAGGATCTCGCCAGGCCGCCTAGGTCTGGATCGTTCTCAGCTTCGAGCCGGGCATCAAGCCGCCCGCGTGCGACGGCCGCCGCGACCTGGGTCAGTTTGGCCAGCGGCCGCAGCGCGACAGTGCTGGCGAGCCGCCCGACCGCCAGTCCGAGCAGCGCGGTCACGATCGCGGCCAGGATGAGCGTGAGCTTCAAGGTCCGCAGCGTGTTGTCGAGCCGGTTCAAGGGGTGGAGCTCGAAGAAGGCCTCGCCCGGACGCCCCACCGGCACCCCGACCGCGAGCACCTCGTCGCCGCCGACCTCGAGCCGCCGGTCCACCTTGACCCCGCCCTGGGCGCTCTCCACCATGTCGGCCGGGATGTCGCTCGCCTTCGCCGACACCGTGTACCAGGCGCCGTCGTAGTGCATCAGCATCGCGGCCGTGTCGGTCGACGGCAGCGCCTCCACCAGGTTCATCACCATGGACGGCGACTGCGGCACGACCGTCCCGCAGGCGGGCTCCTGGCCCAGCCGGCGTACCGGTCCGCAGGATGACGTCAGGCCGTACAGCCCGTAGTGCAAGGTGTTCGCGTTGTCGGTCGTCTCCACGATCGCCGACGAGATCCGCTGATTGGTCAAGTAGTTGGAGACCACGCTCCAGGTGACCAGCGCCAGTACGCCGGACAGCCCGAGCGCAAGCAACCCGTACGCGAGCATGACCCGGTCACGCAGGCCGAACCGCCGCCGCAACGTCAGCTCACCAGTCGATAGCCGAGACCCCGGGCGGTGACGAGGTGCTTGGGGGTGGCCGGGTCGCGCTCGATCTTCAGCCGCAGCCGGCGGATGTGCACGTCGACGATCCGGCTGTCCCCGAAGTACCCGTAGCCCCAGACCTTCGACAGCAGGTGCTCGCGGCTGCACACCTTGCCCTGCAGGCTGGCCAGCTCGACCAGCAGCTTGAACTCGGTCCGGGTCAGCGGCAGCACACACCCGTCCCGGACCACCTCGGCGGCCGGTACGTCGATCTCCAGGTCGCCGATCACGAACTGCTCGAGCACGGGCGTACCGTTCGGCTCGACCCGGCGCAGCAGCGCCCTGATCCGCGCCGACAACTCTTTGGCAACAAGCGGCTTCGTAACGTAGTCGTCCGCGCCCGCCTCGAGCCCGGCAACGATGTCGTGGCTGTCGGTCCGCGCCGTCACCATGATCACCGGTACGTCGCTGGTACGCCGGATCTCCCGGCAGACCGTGAATCCGTCCCGGTCCGGCAGCATCAGGTCGAGCAGGACCACGTCCGGCGGCTCGTGCCGCAGCGCCGTCAGCGCGTCCAGGCCGTTGGCCGCCTCGGACACCTCGTAGCCCTCGTCCTCGAGGGCGAGCCGCAGTACCCGCCGGATCCGCGGTTCGTCGTCAACCAGTAACAAGCTGTGCGCCACGGGACCAGTGTCGCTCGTCGGAGGGCTGCGGCCCAACCACCTGCACCTAACTGCAGATGACGGCTGTCACGACTTCGTCATAGAAGCGCCTGGCCGTAGATGACAAGACGTTGACGCTTCAGTGACCACGGCCGCGAGACCAGCCCGCAGTTCTAGCTTCGGCCCCATAGGGGCGAACACAGCAAGTCTCGCGAGGAGGAAGTAATGGCCAGTTCCGGAAGACGGCTCGCGGCGGTGGCGATCGTCGCCGTCACGAGTCTCACGCTGGCAGCGTGCAACGCCGACCAGGGAACCACAACCGCGGGCGGCGGCACCAATTCAGGCGGTACGCCGGTCACCGGCGGCACCCTGAACATGCTGGGCAAGGGCGATGTCGACTACATGGACCCGAACGTCAGCTACTACTCGGTCGGCTACACCAACCTGCGGATGTGGAGCCGCCAGCTGTTCACCTACCCGGCCGATCCCGGGGGCAAGAACACCACGCCGGTCGCCGACCTGGCCACCGAGCTGCCGACCGTCGCGAACGGCGGGATCAGCGCGGACGGCAAGACGTACACGATCAAGATCCGCACCGGCGCCAAGTGGAACACCAGCCCGGCCCGCCAGGTGACCGCGGCCGACATGGTCCGCGGCGTCAAGCGGACCGCGAACCCGGTCCAGCCGTTCGGCGGCATCCCGGACTTCTACGGCCTGATCGACGGCTACTCGAAGTTCGCCGACGGGTTCGCCAAGGTCGCCAAGACCCCGGCCGCGATCCAGGCCTACATCGACAAGACTCCACTGCCCGGCGTGGTCGCCAAGGACGAGACCACCGTTGTGTTCAAGCTGACCCGCCCCGCCTCGTACTTCGTCGGCATGCTGACGCTGTCCGCCTTCTCCCCCGCCCCGGTCGAGTCGCTCAAGTACCTCCCGGCCAGCACCGAACTCGGCAACAACTTCCCCTCCGACGGCCCGTACAAGGTCGACTCGTGGGTGCCGACCAAGTCGGTCAACTACTCCCGCAACCCCGCCTGGGACCCGGCCAGTGACCCGGTCCGCAAGGCGTACGTCGACAAGATCGTCGTCAACGAGACGGTCAGCCAGGACTCCGTCCAACAGCAACTGCAGACCGGTACGCCGTCCGCCGACATGGAGTGGGACGTCGCCCCACCGCCGTCGCAGCTCCCCGCGTTGCAGGCCAAGAAGGACCAGAACCTGACCATCGGCGACACCGCGGGCAGCAACCCGTATGTCATCTACAACACCGTCTCGCCGAACAACAACAAGGCACTCGCCAACCCCAAGGTGCGCCAGGCGCTCAGCTACGCGATCAACCGCGACCACATCCTGCAGGTACTCGGCGGCAAGACGCTCAACCCGCCGCTGACCCACGTGCTGCCGGACGTCATCGTCGGCTCCAAGCAGATCGATCCGTACCCGTACGACCCGGACAAGGCCAAGCAGTTGCTCGCCGAGGCAGGCTTCCCGCACCTGACGCTGAAGTTCCTCTACCGCAACGCGACCGAGGGCAGCAGCAAGACGTTCCAGACCATCCAGCAGGACCTGTCCAAGGCCGGCATCACCGTCACCGGCGTACCGTCGCCGAACGCGGACTTCTACGTGAAGTATCTGCAGGTGCCGACCGTCGCCCAGCGCGGCGTCTGGGACCTGTCGCTGGCCGGCTGGGGTGCTGACTGGTACGGCAACGCCGCCCTGTCGTTCTTCAACCCGCTGTTCTCGGGCAAGCCGTCCTTCCCGCCGGTCGGCAGCAACTTCGGCCTGTACGACGACGCGACCACTAACACCCTGATCCAGCAGGCCATCGCCGCGCCGACCGAAGAGGCGGCAGCCGACCTCTGGGCCAAGGCGGACGCCCGGGTGATGGAACAAGCGGCCTTCTACCCGCTGACCAACAACAAGCAGGCGAACTACCACGCCGAGCAGGTGCACAACGCCGTCTACGTCCCGTCGCTGCAGAACTACGACCCGACGAACGTGTGGCTGGCCAAGGACAAGCAGGGCTGACCAGTGCCCAACACTGAGGCTTTGCTGCAGGTACGGGATCTCCGGGTCTCGTTCGACACCCCGGACGGCACCGTCCGCGCCGTCCGGGGGCTGTCCTTCGACGTCGAGCGTGGCCGCACGCTCGCCGTCGTCGGCGAGTCCGGTTCGGGCAAGAGCGTCTCGACCCAGACCATCACCGGTCTGACCCGGGGCGCCCAGGTCTCCGGTACTGCGTACTTCGACGGCACCGACCTGATCACCGCCGACCCCGGCACGCTCCGGCGATTGCGCGGCGCCAAGATCGGGATGATCTTCCAGGACCCGCTGTCGAGCCTGCATCCGCAGTACCGGATCGGCTGGCAGATCGTGGAGATGATCCAGGCGCACGACCGGCAGATCTCCAAGCAGGCGGCCCGTCGCCGGGCCGCCGAGCTGCTCACCCTGGTCGGCATCCCGCGGGCGGCCGAGCGGATCGACGACTACCCGCACCAGTTCTCCGGCGGGATGCGGCAGCGGGTGATGATCGCGATGGCGATGGCGCTCGACCCGGCGCTGCTGATCGCGGACGAGCCGACGACGGCGCTCGACGTGACCGTCCAGGCGCAGGTGCTGAGCGTGATGCGCAAGCTCCAGGAGGAGTTCGGCACCGCGATCATCCTGATCACGCACGACCTGGGCGTGGTCGCGGAGATGTCCGACGAGGTGATCGTGATGTACGCCGGCGCGGTGATGGAACGGGCGCCCCGCCGGGACATCTTCTATCGCAACCATCACCCTTATACGCAAGGGCTGCTGGCCTCGCTGCCGGCCCAGAGCGGGAAGCGGCTGACCCCGATCCAGGGCACGCCGCCGAGCCTGATCAACCTGCCGGCGGGCTGCCCGTTCGCCAACCGGTGTACGCACGTTTTCGATCGTTGCCGGGTGGAGACGCCGCCGCTCACCGACGTACAGGGTGATCCACGGCATCAGTCGGCCTGCTGGCTCGACCATGACATCACCAAGGCGGTGGCCTGATGACCGAAACCCTAGTCCAGCAAGCGGAAACCTTGCTCAAAGTGCAGGACGTCCGCAAGGAGTTCCCGACCCAGAGCAAGGAGGTGGTCAGAGCCGTCGACGGCGTCTCGCTGGAGGTGCGCAAGGGCGAGACGCTCGGCCTGGTCGGCGAGACCGGCTGCGGCAAGTCGACATTGGCGCGCTGCATCGCTCATCTGTACGACGTGACGGACGGCTCGGTCTGGTTCGACGGGCGGGACATCACCCGACTGACCCGTCGCCAGATGCGGCCGTTGCGGCGGGAGGTCCAGATGATCTTCCAGGACCCGTACGGTTCGCTGAACCCGCGCCGCCGGGTCGGCTCGATCATCGGCGACCCGTTCGCCATCCACGGCATCGCGTCGGGGGCCGAGCGCAAGCGCAAGGTGCAGGACCTGATGGCGCTGGTCGGGCTGAATCCCGAGCACTACAACAGGTTCCCGGCCGACTTCTCCGGGGGCCAGCGGCAACGGATCGGGGTGGCCAGGGCGCTCGCGCTGCGGCCGAAGCTGGTGATCTGCGACGAGCCGGTGTCGGCGCTGGATGTGTCGATCCAGGCACAGATCATCAACCTGCTGGCCGATCTGCAGCACGAGTTCGACCTGACGTACGTGTTCATCTCGCACGACCTGTCGGTGGTCCGGCATGTGAGCGACCGGATCGCGGTGATGTATCTGGGCAAGATCGTCGAGGTCGCGCCGACGGCCGAGTTGTTCAAGGAGACCCGGCATCCGTACACGAGAGCGCTGCTGTCCGCGCTGCCGGTCGCGGATCCGGACACCTCGGACAGCCGGGAACAGATCATCCTGATGGGTGACATCCCGTCGGCGACCAACCCACCGCCAGGATGCCGGTTCCACACCCGATGCCCGAAGGCCCGAGTGCAGTGCGCCGAATCCGAGCCGGGCCTGGAGCCCGCGTTCGACGACGATCCGGCGCACCGAACAGCGTGCTTCTTCCCGTTGCGAGTCGGCGAGGACCTGTCGGCCGCCGTACCGGAACTGAAGGCGTCATGACCGTGTATATGCCACGCCTCCGGCGCGGCGGCTCATGGTGCTGGAACTCCTGCCCTTCCCTCGTCCCTCCAGTCGCTTCGCTCCTTCCACTCCTCAGTCCAGGGCAGGAGGCACCATGAGCAGCGCACTGGAGGTGATCGAGGCGCCGGCGGCTGCGATCGAGGGGCGTAGTCCGCTGGTGCTGGCGGTCGCGCGGCTGCGCAAGGACAAGGTGGCGATGATCTCGCTGGCGGTGATCGTGCTGATCGTGCTGATGGCGATCTTCGCGCCGGTCTTCGCCTCGATCACCGGGCATCCGCCGAACGAGCAGTACCGCGACATCGGGCTGACGCCGGACGGGCTGCCCAAGGGGCCGAACGGGACGTTCTGGCTCGGTACCGACGACCTGGGTCGGGACATCCTGGTCCGGATCGCGTACGGGGCCAGGGTTTCGTTGCTGGTCGGCGTACTGGCGACCGCGATCACGGTCGTGATCGGCGTCGTGCTCGGCCTGGCGGCCGGGTTCCTCGGCGGGATCGTCGACACCATCCTGGCCCGGCTGATCGACGTGGTGCTGTCGGTGCCGTTCCTGCTGGTGGCGATCGCGCTGGTGTCGGTGACGGGCCCGAGCCTGACGGTCACGGTGTGCGTGATCGGCTTCTTCAGCTGGGCGTCGGTGGCGAGGATCGTGCGTGGGCAGGTGCTGTCGCTGCGCGAGCGCGAGTTCGTCGAGGCGGCCCGCTCGCTGGGCGCCGGCGACACCCGGATCATGTTCGTCGACGTGCTGCCCAACGTGCTCGCGCCGGTGATCGTCTACACGACCCTGCTGATCCCGGTCGTGATCGTCACCCAGGCGACGTTGTCGTTCCTCGGTCTCGGCCTGCCGCCGCCGACGGCTGACTGGGGCGGGATGATCAGCGCCTCGCAGAACTACTACACGACCGCCTGGTGGTTCATCTTCTTCCCCGGGATCGCGCTGCTCGTCACGACGCTCGCCTTCAACCTGTTCGGCGACGGTGTGCGGGACGCGTTCGATCCACGGGCCGACCGGTTGCGCTGAAGGGAGTCTGCGATGGCGCTGTTCCTGATCCGCCGGATCGGTCACGGCATCCTGGTGCTCTGGCTGATCTCACTGGCCGTCTTCGGTCTGTTCTTCGTTGCCCCCAGCAACGTCGCGCAGACGCTGGCCGGCCGGCAGGCGACGCCGGAGACGATCGAGTTGATCAAGCACCGGCTCGGCCTCGACCTGCCGGTCTGGAAGCAGTACCTGCACTTCGTCGAGAACGCGGTGCAGGGCAATCTGGGCTACGACTACTACCACCAGGTCGCGGTGACCTCGATCATCGGGCAGGCGCTGCCGATCACGGTCTCACTCGCGCTCGGCGCGGCCGTGCTGTGGCTGCTGCTCGGGGTGTTCAACGGAGTGATCTCCGCCGTGCATCCCCGATCGCTCGCGGATCGCGGCCTGACTCTGTTCTCGTTGTTCTTCTACTCGTTCCCGTCGTTCCTCCTCGGTCTGCTGCTCCTGTACTTCCTGTACTTCCAGTTGACCCTGGCCGGCTACAAGTGGTTCCCGGCCGGCGGCTACAGCAGCATCACCCAGGGCATCGGGCCCTGGTTCCAGCACATGCTGCTGCCGTGGGTCGCGCTCGCGTTGCTGCTCGCGGCGACGTACACGCGGCTGACCCGCGGCGCGATGCTCGACGTACTGGGTGAGGACTACATCCGTACCGCGCGGTCGAAAGGCATCCGCGAGCGCCGGGTGATCGTCCGGCACGGACTGCGCAGCGCGCTGACGCCGGTCGTCACCCAGTTCGGCATCGACCTCGGTCAGCTGATCGGCGGCGTGGTCGTGATCGAGACGGTGTTCAGCCTGCCGGGGCTCGGCCAGACGGCGATCACCGCGATCAACCAGCAGGACCTGCCGGTGATCATCGGGATCGTCCTGTTCGCCTCCGCGGCGGTCGTGGTCTCGAACATCCTGGTCGATATCGCCTACGCCGTCCTCGACCCGAGGGTGAGGTTGCACTAATGAGCGCGGTATTTGGCTGGGGACTGTCCGGTCATGCGTTTGAAGGCGTTGCTGAAGGCACTCTCGGAGCCGTAGCCGAACTCGCCGGCGACGGAGAACACGGTGCGGTCGGTCGAGCGGAGGACCCGGCCGGCGGCCTGGATCCGCCAGCGGGCGAGGTAGTCGAGAGGGGACATCCCGACGAGGGTCTTGAAGCGGAGCGCGAAGGTACTGCGGGACATGCCGACCTTCTCCGCCAGCTCGGCCACGGTCCACCGGCGGGCTGGTTCACGGTGCAGCAACTCCAGCGCCGCGCCGATGCTGGGGTCGGCGAGCGCGCCCAGCCAGCCGGACGGACGCTCGTCGGAGGCAATCATCGCCCGGAGCGCCTGGACGAAGAGCACCTTGGTGAGCTGGTCGCGCACGGTGGCGGCACCGGGTTCGGCGTGCGCGAACTCCTCGCCGAGAAGCTCAAGCAGTGGGCGGAGAGCAGCAGCGGGCTTGCTGTTGGCAGGGATCCGGACGGTGGTGGGTAGATGATCCAGCAACAACGCCGCGGTGGTCTGGTCGAAGTCGACCGCGCCTCCGACGATCACCGTCTGGTCCGGAGCGCCTTCGGTGGTCTGGTACCGGACGGTGTCCGGGTAACCGCCGTTCTCGAAGACGGCGGTCCCGTCCACCGGAGCGAGGGCGGGATCGGAGGTTGCGCCGAAGGCCCGGGCGCTGGCCACCAGATAGCAGTCACCCGTTGCCAGATGCAACGGTTCGCAACCCTCCGCGGTGATCCAGCAACTACCCTCCAGAACGGCGCCGACCTTGATGTCGGCGTACCCGCCGAATTCGAGAGCCCAGTCGCCTGCCGCCTCGAAACGGGACGGGAGCGCGGCCTGGAGGTTGAGCAGGGCAAGCATCTCCGACAGCGGATCCATCCCGGCTCCTCTCAGCCTCGGACGCTCGATCAAGTAGTCCGGACGCCTACTCATGGAGTATGCACGGTCGTCCTCCTAGCGTGGTGAGTAGACCACGAGAGGAAGAATGCAATGAAGTTCGCTCAGCTTGGCGCGACTGGTTTGTACGTGTCCCGGATCGCGCTGGGCGCCATGTCCTTCGGCGGGGCCGGTACGCCGCCCTGGAACTTCGTCGGCGGGCTCGACGACGCCGCGGCCGGGCAGCTCGTCAACACCGCCCTCGACGCGGGCGTGAACCTGATCGACACGGCCGACATGTACGCCGACGGCGAGTCCGAGGAGATTCTCGGCCGGGTGATCAAGTCCCGCCGCGACGAGGTCATCCTGGCGACCAAGCTGGCCGCACGGATGGGACCGGGGCCGAACGACGCCGGGCTGTCGCGGTACCACGTCACGAACGCGCTGGACGCGAGCCTGCGGCGACTCGGGACCGATCACATCGACCTGTACCAGATCCACAACATCGACCCGATCACGCCGATCGAGGAGACGCTGCGCGCGCTCGACGACGCAGTGCGGGCCGGGAAGATCCGGTACCTGGGTGCGTCGAACCTGGCCGCGTGGCAGCTCGCCCGGGCGCTCGGCAAGTCGGATCAGCTCGGGTTGTCGCGGTTCGTCGCGTCGCAGTCGTACTACTCGCTGGCTGGTCGGGATATCGAGGCCGAGCTGGTGCCGTTGCTGACTGAGGAGAAGGTCGGGCTGATCGTGTGGAGCCCACTGGCCGGCGGGTTCCTGTCTGGCAAGTTCGGTCGCGACGGTAGTACCGATGCTGAGGCGCGGCACGGGAAGACCGGGTTCCCGCCGGTTGATCCCGAGGCCGGCTACGACATCGTCGATGTGCTGCGGAAGGTGGCGGAGCGGCGGGAGGCGACGGTGGCTCAGACGGCACTGGCGTGGGTGCTGGCGCAGCCTGCGGTGACGAGCGTGATCGCAGGGGTCAAGCGGCTCGATCAGCTGACCGGGAACTTGGCCGCGGTGGAGCTCGAGCTGACTGCGGAGGACCTGGCCGAGTTGGACGAGGTCAGTCGGCCGGCGGCGCGCTACCCGAACTGGTTGCAGGCCGATCAGAGCTGGCGCCACCCTGCCGCTTGATGTGGGCGGGTGGTGGGCGAGATATGGGCAGGTGTCACCGATGAGGTGAGCTGCGCGTCCGCCGTACAAAGAATCGCCGGGTCCGTCTGGGGCCCGGACCGATTCTTCCCAGGGGAAACCGAATGACGCTCTCAACGGAGCAGGGTCAGGCGACTGCGGTGGTGTTCGGGGGTGGGGTTGCGGCGGCTGCGGCTTCTCGGCGCGTGGGGACGTTGAGGCGGGTGAGGATGGCGGAGACGTGGTGGTCGACTGTGCGGACGGAGAGGATCAGCTTTTCGGCGATCTCGGCGTTGGTCAGGCCCTCGGCGATGAGGGTCAGGACGTCGGCTTGTCGGGCGGTTAGGCCGATGGGGTTGGCGCGGGTGGTGGGGACGGGGCCGCGGGGGATGACTCGGAGGCCTAGTTTGCGGAGGCGGCGGCGGACGAGGTCGGCGGCGGGGCGGGCGTCCAGGGCGTCTAGCAGGCGCAGGGCTTCTAGGGTTGGTTCGGTTTCGCCGGATCGGGCCAGCTCCAGCGCTTGCTCGTAGGTGTCGCCCAGCCGCGCCCACTCGTCGGCGGCTTGCTTCCAGTGGCGGGTGGCCGGCTCGAGGCCGGCGCGGACGTAGTACCGGTGGAGTTCGGGCCAGATCGGGGTCGATTCGAGGGCGCGCCATTCATCGCGTAGCGCTGCGATCCGCTCGAGGTCTCCAGCTAGGAAGGCTTGCTCGATCAAGACCGGTACGACGTACGCGGGCTCGCCCTTCGGGTCGGCCGGCTGACCGCGGCGTACCAGCAAGCGCGCGGCGACCGCCTCGACACGTGAGCGGATGAAGTCGCTTGGGTGGGAGCGGAGCGGTTCGAGGGCGGCCTCGGCTCTGGCCCAGTCGCCGCGGCGGAGCTGGATCAGGGCGTGCAGGGTGGTGAGCAGATCCTGGCCGGGACGGTTGCACTCGGCAACTACTGAGGCGAGTTCGTCCCAGCGCGACTCGTGGTAGAGCGTCTCCAGCCAGTCGACTCGATCCTGGAAGGAGTCAAAGTCGAAACCGACCTCCCGCGCCTCATCCCACCGATAGGCGTTGAACAATTCCCACGCATACGCAGTCCTGTGATCCGCCGGCAACAGACCCAACCGCCACGCCGCATCGAACAGCCACAGCGCCTCGTCATGCGCGCCGGCCGCGGCCGCCTGCTGGCCGGCTCGCGGAGCATACAAAGCAACCGCCTCGACATCCGCCGCCGCGATCGCGTGATGCGCGAGGCGAGCCAGATACCGCTCACCCTGACCAGCCTGTACGTCGAGCGCGCGCTTGTGCAGCCGCCGTCGCGCCAACCCACGCATCCCCTGCTCGATCGCGAGCCGGACGATCTCGTACCGGAAGCCGATCCCCTCGTGCCGCGCCTCCAGCAACCCGTACTGCTCCGCCTCCGCCAGCAACTCCTCGTCGCCGCCCGTCAGCCGCTCGGCCAGCCCCAGATCGATCGTCCCCGGCAGCACCGCCAACTGCTCGACAACCGACCGGCACGCATCGCTCAACCGCGCGGTCTTCGCCAGTACTGCGTCGCGGACGGCATCCGGTACGCCGGTCCCGGGAGAAGCGAGCATCGCCGACAGGTAGAACGGATTCCCGCCCGTCAACGCATACAACTGCTCCGCCCTGGAACCGGCGACCCATCGACGGACCTCGTCGAGCCCCAAAGGCGCCAATGGCAACCTCCGGGCACCTGCAGTCGCCAGTCCCCCGAGCCAGCGATGCAGCCGTTCCGGCAGCCGACTGTCGTCAGCCAACGTCAGTACGACGACGAGCGGATACCCCTCCACCCGCCGAGCCAAGTACCCCACCAGATCAAGCGTCGCGTCATCAGCCCACTGAATGTCATCGATCAACAACGCGGTAGGCACTTCCCCCAACCCCACCAACAACTCCTGATAGCCGACCTCAACCCGCCACCCCGCCTCCCGCAACGGCCCCAACCGAACCGGCTCCCGCACGTCATCACAGGCTCCGGCCACCACCCGAAGCTCGCCCGCCAACTCACCCGCGAGCACCCGCAGCAGACTGCTCTTCCCAACTCCACTCTCGCCAGTCACCAACACCACAGACCCATTCCCGCCCAGAGCCTGCCGAGCGGCAGCCCGCACCACGGCCACTCGCTCGTCGGCCGGAGCGTCGGGGCTACCGGCGGACCGGGCGCCTCGGCCCGCGACCGGGCCACCGGGCAACGCGGCGTGGCGCGCCTCGGGTGCGTGGGCGGGGTTCATGTCAGGCTCCGGTGGCGGGTCGGCCGCGGCCCGGCGTACCGGCTAGCTCTTTGCCGTGGCGTTCTCGGCTGTAGAGGTGGATTTCCAGACCGTCGGGGTCGTGGAAGATGACGAGCCAGCCGATGGTTGCGAGGACCAGCTGATGCTCGATGCCCAAGGCGGTCAGGTGGGCGATCCAGGCGTCGACGGCTTGCTTGTCCTTGACGCCGAAGAGGACGGGGTCGAAGCCGGAGAGGCCGGCTATGTCGGGGCGTTCGCGGAGGGCGAGGCCGCTGTTGCCCAGGCCTGGGCAGTCGTAGGCGACTCCGCGGATGACCCCGTGCTCGTCCGGGAACTCGAACTGCGTCGTCAGGTCGAAGACCTTCTCGTACCAGCGCCGGCTCGTCGCCAGCTCCTTCACCGGGAGCTTCACGGCGAAGATCCCGTCCAGTTCGGCTTTCATCAGGTCCCCCGAAGTCATAGGATTGAACTACATTCAATTAGTTTGAAGCTGATTCCAACGAAGTGTCAAGGAGTTCGTCCCGGTGACCGAGAAGCGCCGCTACTCCAGCGCCCTGCGCAGTGAGCAGACCGAGCTGGCCCGCAGCCGGATCCTGACCGCGGCCAGCGCCCTGTTCCTCGACAAGGGCTATCTCGGGACCACGCTGGCAGCGATCGCCGGCGAGGCCGGAGTGAGCGTGCAGACCGTCTACAACGTGATCGGCGGCAAGCCGGCCGTCCTGAAGGCCGCGTACGACGTACTGCTGGCCGGCGACGACGAGCCGATCCCGATGGTCGACCGCCCGATCTACCAGGCGATCGCCGGCGCACCCACCGCCGGTGAATGCCTCGCCCTGTACGCCGGCCTCGCCCGCGGAATCGCCGAGCGCACCACCCCACTGATCCGGATGGCCCGGGCCCAGGCCTCCACCGGCGACCGCGACCTGACGGAGTACCTCAAGACCCTCGACGGCGAACTCGCGTTCGGCTGCCGCTACATGGCCGGCCACCTCGCCGAGAAGTTCGGCCTGCGCGCCGGACTCGACATCGACAGCGCCGCGGACATCCTCTGGTCGATCAACGGCTCCGACCTGAGCCATCGACTCGTCAACGAGCGCGAGTGGGGCTGGGACCGGTACGAGCAATGGCTTGCCACCACGCTGACGGACCTGCTGATCGGCTAGAACGCCTCCAGCAAGGAGAACCGCTCGTCACACCGAACCACTCGACCCGGCTCGAACCCGGCAGCGGTCACCAGCGCGGCCCATTCCGCCTCGGTACGGTCGTTGCCACCGGCAATCACCATCATCTCGACGTCGTCGAACTTCGAGTAGTGCGGCTCGTTCCCGGCCGGGATCATCGTCTCGACCAGCAGCAGCGGCGCGCCGGCACGGCGGAGTACGCGAAGTAGCTCGATCGCCCGCTCGTCGCCGAAGTTGTGCACACAACTCTTGATCAGGTACGCATCGCCGGGCGGCACCTCCACGAAGAAGTCACCCGCGACCAGCTCGACGCGATCGCTCAGCCCCTCGGCCTCGAAGGTCCTCGAGGCCTCAGGCAGCACCTCCGCGAGCTCGAACAGTTGTGGGCCACGCTCCAGCAGTTGACCGGCGAGACGACCCCACTGCCGGACCGCGCCCTGATCCGCTTGGATGAGAGCTGACGTGGCTGATCCGCTGGGATGGAAGCTGACGTAGTGGCTGATGACTATGCAGGAGGAGGCGGGTAGTGGCGATCGCGGTCTATGGCGCGGGTGGGATCGGCTGTTACGTCGGTGGACGGTTGGCGGCTGGTGGTGCGGACGTCGTCTTCGTCGGGCGGCAGCGGCTGGCCGATGAGGTGGCTGAGCATGGGCTGCATCTGACCGACTACCTCGGCGCCGATCTCGTCGTACCGGCTGTGCGTTATGAGACGACGCCGGCCGCTGCTGCCGAGGCCGACCTCGTGCTCGTCACGGTGAAGTCCGCCGGTACTGCGGACGCTGCCGACGAACTCGCGTCGGTGCTCGAGCCCGGTGCGACTGTCGTGAGCTTCCAGAACGGGATCCGCAACGGCGAGGTGCTGCACGAGCGGCTGCCGGAGCAGACCGTGCTGACCGGGATGGTTCCGTTCAACGTGCTCAACCGCGGCAGCGGGTCGTTTCATCAAGGGACGCAGGGCAAGCTCGACGTACAGAAGCATGCGGCGTTGGAGCCGTATGTCGACGCGTTCGCGCGAGCCGGACTGCCGCTGACGCAGCACGACGAGATCCTGCCGGTCCAGTGGGCGAAGCTGCTGCTCAACCTCAACAACCCGGTCAACGCGCTCTCCGACCTGCCCCTGCGCGACGAGCTGGCCCAACGCGCGTACCGCCGCTCCTTCGCTGCCGCCCAGACCGAAACCCTGGCGCTGCTGAAGGCCGCCGGCATCACCCCGGCCAAGGTCACCGCCGTCCCCGCACACCGCCTGCCTGCCTTGCTGAGCCTCCCCGACTTCCTCTTCAAACGCCTTGCCGGCAAGATGCTTGCGATCGACCCACACGCCCGCACCTCCATGTGGGAAGACCTCCAGGCCGGCCGCCGCACCGAGATCGACTACCTGAACGGCGAGGTGGTCCGCCTCGCCGAATCCCTCGGCCGCCAGGCACCCATCAACAGCAAGCTGATCGACCTGATCCGGCAAGCCGAAGCTGGCGACACCACAGCCATCCCCGGCCCCACCTTGCTGAAACTCCTCACCTCAGCCTGAGACGACCATTCAACTGGCTGCGGAGGTGGGAGAAGAGGGAGGCCAGGCGGCCCTACCTATCAACCCGCCCAGAGCTGCCCATTCGAGCGGCGGCAGGCAGCCGGCCGGCATCGGCAACCGGCCATTCCAGCGGCGACTCACCAAGCGCCGCCAGCTCCTTCAGCTGCAGTACGCACCAAGGTGACAAATCGGTCCGTACGCCGAGATCGCCCCACTCGACCCACTCGTACGCCGCGACCTCAGCCTCATCAGCCACCGGCTCCCCGGCACACGTCACCCGGAACACCGGGCACAACTCGTTCTCGACCATCCCGTCCGCCATCACCGCGCGATACCGGAACTCCGGAAGTACCAACTCCACCGACGAAGCGACCAACCCGAGCTCATCGGCCAGCCGGCGCCGCACCGCGGACTCCATCGACTCACCGGGCAGCGGATGCCCACAACAACTGTTGGTCCAGATGCCCGGCCAAGTCCGCTTCCCGAACGCGCGCTGCGTCAGCAACAACCGCCCGCGCTCGTCGAAGACGTAGCTGGAGAACGCGAGATGCAGCGGCGTCGCGCTGTGATGCACCGTCGCCTTGGCCTCGGTCCCGACCGCGCGGCCGAAATCATCGACCAGGACCACCATTTCCGTCTCCACCCAGCGAGCCTAACGGTTCCGCCTGCAGCTCGGTGACCGGCCGACGCCCCCGGTACCTTCGCCGGCGTCGACTGGTCGATGACCGGATTGGTTGCCGCCGGACGAGGTCGGCCGCCTGGTCGGCCGGCGGCTGGAATCAACTCGGTACCCGGTCGAGCTCGGCGCTGTTAGCCTGAGCCGGTGATCAAGCGACCCGCGCAGTATCGACCGGCTCTGGGACGAGCCGGCCTGCTGTCGTAGTTCGCTCCACCCCAGAGCCTCCGAGGCAGGAACCGTCGTGGTTCCTGCCTCTTTCCGTTGCCGGAGGCGCTGGACCGGGTGCCTCTGTTCCCCGAGAGGATCCAGAATGACCGACGTACCGGCCGTGCTCGAACGGCTGCGGCGGACGACCGACACCATCGTCGGCGAGCAGGACCTGATCGACCGGCTCGCGTCCGGGCGCAGGCTGCGGATCAAGTACGGCGTCGACTGCACCGCGCCCGATCTGCATCTCGGCCATGCCGTCAACCTGTGGATGATGCGCCACTTGCAGGATCTCGGCCACCAGGTGGTCTTCCTGCTCGGCGACCTGACCACCCGGATCGGCGACCCGACCGGGCGTTCGGAGACGCGGCCGACGCTGACGCCCGAGGAGATCGAGGTGAACGCGGCGTCGTTCCTCGAGCAGGTTTCGCTGGTGCTGCGGACCGAGCCGGACGTTCTCGAAGTACGGCGGAACTCCGAGTGGTACGGATCGATGGAGGTGGCGACGCTGCTCGGGTTGTTCAGCCAGGTGACGCAGGCGCAGTTGATGGCGCGGGACATGTTCCGCGACCGGGTGGCCGCCGGGCGGGAGATCGCGCTGCATGAGCTGGTCTACCCGGTGCTGCAGGGCTACGACAGCTTCGCGATGGACAGCGATCTCACGATCGTGGGGTCCGACCAGCTCTTCAACGAGCAGCTCGGGCGGCATTTCCAGCAGCGGCTCGGGGCGCCGCCGCAGGCCGTCGTGATCACCACGATCACGCCGGGGATCGACGGTGGGCCGAAGCAGTCGAAGTCGCTGAACAACTACATCGGGCTGACGGACTCGCCGAAGGAGAAGTTCGGCAAGCTGATGAGCCTGCCGGACACGCTCGTCCAGACGTACGCGCACGTCTACAGCGAGCTTCCGCTGGAGCTGGTCGCGGCGCTCGGCGAGGCAGCGGCACATGGTGGTCCACCTGCTCGCGATGCCAAGCTCAAGCTGGCCGCGGCGATCGTCACCCGCTACCACGGTGCGAACGTCGCGAAGGCCGAGCGGGCGGCGTTCACCGAGCAGTTCAGTCATCGCGGTGTCCCGGCCGATCTACCGGAGGTCGCAGTGAAGACCTCCCGGCCGACCATCCTGGAGTTGCTGCAGGCGGCGCGTCCAGAGCTGAGCAACTCCGAACTCCGCCGGCTGATCCGCCAGGGAGCAGTCTCGATCGACGACCGGAAAGTGCTCAGCCATGACCAACCCGTCCCCCTCACCGAGCCCGTCACCCTCCGCTCCGGTTCCCGGACCTTCCACCGCGTCGTCGCCGACGTCTGAAACGAAGACCGTGGAGGCGTTGGTCAGCCTCGGCAGCCGGTACCTGGGTCAGGTACCGCTGTTCGAGGCGGACCGGCCGTGGTGGTCCGAGGTCGCGGCGACGACTCGCTATCTCGACGAGCTGCTCGGCGTACCGACCTTCGTGCTGCGCCTGGTGCACGCGGACAACGCGGAGCTCGGGCATGGCGGCCGGGTCGTCTTCCATGTCCAGGTGGCTGGGGAGCCGCGGGCCGGCGTACTCGATCCGACGCCGCGCGCAGACTGGCCGGAGATCATCGCTGCGCAGCCGCTGCGAGCGACGTGGGCCGAGGTCGACGGCCCGCAGCGGCTGGTGGATTGGGCGACCGGGATCGTCGGGGCCGCGGGCAAGCCGGTCCAGTACAAGACCTGGAACCTCTCCTGCCTGATCCAATTGCCTGACGCCGGCGCTTGGGCGAAGGCGACCAGCCGGTTCTGCAGCGTCGACGCGGACGTGATCAGCCACGTTCACCAGTACGACTCGCAGCTCGCACCAGCGGTTCTCGGGATCGACCTCGAGAACCGCTGGTCCCTCCTCGCCCACGCCCCCGGCACCGACTGCTGGGAACCCGACCCGGCCACCATCGAAGATATCGTCAGCCGCTGGGTCGCCGTGCAGTCCGCGATCGCCGACGATGACCTACGCGTCCCCCAACTCCTCCCCGCTGACCTCCCGGCGGAACTCGACCGCCTACTCGCAGGCGAAGTAGGCGACCGCCTCACCCCCACCGAACTGACCCAAGCCCACACCCTCCGGGCCCAACTCCCGGCGATCATCTCCGAGCTGGACTCGGCGGGCCTCCCCAACACCTTGGTCCACGGCGACTTCCACCCCGGCAACTGGCGCTCCGACGGCACCCACCGCGTCATCGTCGACTGGGCCGACAGCTACGTCGGCCACCCCGCCACCGACCTCCAACGCCTCACCAACTGGCTCCCCACCGAGAAGCGCCCGCTCGCCGTTCAGACCTGGACCACCGCCTGGCAATCCGCCCACCCATCCAGCAATCCGCTGCGCGCTCTCAAGCCGATGTCGGTCCTCATCCATCTGCTCGGCGCCGCCACCTACCAGCGCTTCCTCGACAACATCGAACCCGACGAACGCATCTACCACGAGGACGACCCCACGAACGAAATCCGCGCCGCCATCCAAGCAACGCTGACCCCGGACCACTGACGCCAGGCACGCCGAAACATCACGCCAGCGCCACAACCCCGCCAACGAACCCCGTTACTTCGCCCACTCCCACCCTGCAGGTCGCCACCGGCCGAACAACCCGCCAGCCGACCCCACCCGGCGGCGCCCCCACCGGCAAAGCACCCCGTCCGCCCAGCGACTGGACGGAAACACCCCGCCGCCCTCCCAAACCAGTTGCCTGAGGCACCTAGTGCTCCACCTGCGCATCTCCCGGCAACGGATCCACTCACACCGAGCACAAGTCGCCAAACCCGCACCGCCACGCACGCACAACCCCCACCAACCACTCCGACACGCCGAAGGCAAGCGATTACCCGCCGAGTTGGGTACGCACTCACGACCGCTACGTGCGCCGGCCGCCGGCCGAATTCGAGATTCCTGCTGACTTCCTTTCCGGCGGCACCCCGTACGCCGCGAATCCGGTTCGGGATCGCCCCTTTGTCTGGCACTGTGGTCAGCGATGGATGCGATCCTGAAATGCTGCCTCAACGGCGATCGCTCGCGCGCCGATCACCCCGCCGTACCGCTGACTCCAGCCGAGCTCGCGCAGTCTGCGTACGACGCTGTCGTGGCGGGTGCTGTGGCGGTGCATTTCCATCCGCGCGACTCGGAGGGGCGGGAGAGTCTGCGCTGGGCCGACGTCGAGCCGGCCGTCACCGCAGTACGGGAGCGGTGTCCCGAACTGCCGCTGGGTGTGTCGACCCGCGAGGAGATCGAGCCGGACCTGCCCACCCGCTTGGCGTTGCTCGGTGAGTGGGACGCCGGACCGGATTTCGCGAGCGTCAACTGGCACGAGGACGGCGCGGAGCAGATCGCGAGGCTGCTGCTCGAGCGCGGGATCGGGATCGAGGCGGGTCTCTTCACCCCGGACGCGGCCCGGAAGTTCCTGAACTGGCGTGGTCCGGTCGTGCGGCTGCTCGTGGAGGCGATCCCCGGGGTCTCACCCGGTACGGACGGCATCGCGGCAGCGCAGGCGGTACTCGACGTGCTCCCGACCGGCGTCGAGCTCGTCGTCCATGGCGAAGGCGAGTGGGCGTGGCCGGTACTGGAGTGGGCGCGCCGGCTGGGCTACGGACTGCGGGCCGGCTTCGAGGACATGCTTACCGGCCCGGACGGAGAGCGCGTCACCGACAACGGCCAACTGGTCGGCTACGTGAGGAGGAATCGATGACGATCCTGGTGACCGGCGCGACCGGCAACGCGGGTGGAGCGGTCGTACGAGCACTGGCCGCGCAGGGCATCCCGGCGAAGGCGCTCGTGCGCAAGCCGGTCGAGTTGCCGGCCGGTGTCGAGGCCGTGGTCGGCGACCTCAACCAACCGGACACCTTCACCGACGCCTTCGACGGAGTCAGCGGGCTGTTCCTGCTTGCCGGCTACGACCGGATGAAGGAGTTGCTGGCGAACGCAGTACAGGCCGGTGTACGCCGGGCCGCCCTGCTGTCGAGCAGCTCGATCGTCGGGACGAGAACGGACAACGCGATCGCGCAGTACCACGCCGAGGCAGAGGCGGCCGTCGAGCAATCGGGGCTGGAGTGGACGTTCCTGCGGCCGAACGCGTTCATGTCGAACACGCTGCGCTGGCTCCCGCAGATCCAGGCGGGCGACGTGGTCCGGCTGCAGTTCCCCGACGTACCGATCTCGACGATTCATCCGGACGACATCGCCGACGTCGCGGTCACCGCGCTGACGGCGGACGGGCATGCGGGAGCGGCGTACCGGCTGAGTGGGCCGGTGGCGTTGAGGCCGGCCGAGCAGCTGGCGATCGTGGCCGAGGCGATCGGGCGGCCCTTGCAGGCTGTCGAGCTGAGTGCGGACGAGACGCACGAGGAAGTGTTCGGGTCGATGCCGGCGAAGTACGCGGAGGCGATCGAGTCGTTCTATCGCGACGGGATCATCGACGAGACGACGGTGACGGACACCGTCGAGCAGGTGACCGGGCACGCGCCGCGGACCTTGCAGCAGTGGGCCAGGGAGAACGCCGCGCTGTTCAGCTAGAGGTCAGGTGCCGACGCGGTCGAGGGAGCGGACGGTGACCTCGTAGCCGAGGTTGACCACCAGGGCGAGCGCGACGCCGGTACAGCGATGGCACCAGCGCACCTCGTGATTGGGCCAGCGCGCGATGACGTCGGCGTCGTGCCCGTGGCATTCGGCGCAGTCGTCTCTGGAATGCGGATAGTGCGCAACGGAAGGGGCGGAGCTCTCGGCACCAAGCGTGGCCGGCTTCGTCATGCCTCTAGCGTGCTCTTACTTTCCGCCGGCGTGCAAACAGTCAGCACCACTTTTCCGTGGCCCGAGCCTGAAGATAGCGGAAAGTAATCGATTCGCTACCACAACCCACTTTGTATCGCGGGTGGTTGGCCGTCTAGGCGGGTGGCCGGGCCGTCGGGGTTAGGCGGGGCTGAGGGCTGCTACGTACTCCGTGCCGGTGCAGACGGTGCCGAATCTGGGGAAGACGTAGGAGATGGCGAAGTCGTGGGCGGCGGCGTCCAAGCCGGTCATCGCGTCGGTGACGTAGATCGTGTCGTAGCCGTGTTCGTCGGCGGCGCGGCCGGTGGACTCGACGCCGAAGTTGGTGGCGATGCCGGCCAGGACGACGGTCTTGATGCCGTGTTCTTGCAGTACGTCGTCCAGGCCGGTGCGGTGGAAGGCGCCGACTGTGCGCTTGACGATCTCGATGTCCCCTGGCTCCGGGTCGAGCGCGAAGCCGCTGCCCTCGGGCTGGACGTCAACGCCGGGACGCTCGACCCGGACGTTGACGACCAGCCCGCCGACGGCTCTGGTGGCTCGGGCCAATGCCGTGCTGCGTTCCAGTACCTCCGCGCCGGTCAGTGGCGCGGTGTCCAGCGCGATGATCCTCGGCATCAAGTCGATCAACAGCAATGCCGTGGTACGAGGCTCGAGTGTGGTCACGTTTTCGGAGACTACGACATGGTTGAGGCCAAGCTGTCGGCGAAGGCGGTGTCCTTCTCGGTGGCGGAGAAGCCGAAGCGCCAGGTGCCGCCGTCGTAGGTCCCGGGCTGCCAAGCGCGGCCGCCTGGTTGCCAGAGGGGCTGCCAGGCGATGGCCGCGTTCGCCGGGTCGTACCAGTGGTTGTCGGCCGCCCACGCCGAGCCTTGCTTGTACGCCGAGACGACGCTCAACCCCGGACTCGTCGCCATCGACCACTTCGGCAGACCGGGGTAGTCGCCGTCGCGGCCGAAGCCGGCCGGATCGCCCTGGTCGGTCAGCGCGGAGTCGACGTTGAAAGAGACCTCCCAGAGCGGCGCGGACGGTTGGGTGACCTGCCAGCGCAGGCTCGTGTCGAAGGTCTTCGCACTGAAGGCGAAGGACCAGTCGACCGTGATCAGCTCATCGCCGAGCGGAATGCCCTTGAGCGCAAGCGCGTCGCCCTCCGCCTGTACCTGCGCCGTCGCGCCAGTCAGATCGGTCGCGCCGAAGTTACCGACTCCGAGATAAGGCGCGGTCGCCCGAGACGACGCATCCAGCGCGGGCTTGTACTGAGCTTGTCCCGCCGGATCCACATCCAGCGCGGTCAGAACCGCCCGCGGAGTCGTCTGCACCGTCGCCCGGTAGTACTTCGTGCTGACCACCATCCCCTGCGTGACCTGCGTCTTGCTGAAGTCGAGCGGCGCGACGAACAGCCCGCCCTTCCCCCAGCCGGCGCCCGTCACGTACCAGTCGTCCCCGTTCTGGACGACCTCCGCCGCATGCGACTGGATCGTCCCGACCAGCTGGTCGATCGTGAAGTGCAGCGGATCCCTGCTCTTGTAGACCTTTGTCGACTCGTAGCCACCGTCGCAGCAGACGAACAGGTACCAGTCCTTGCCGCGCTGGACGACGAACGGCGACTCGGTCGGCCCACCGAACGTCCCGGCCTGCGGGTGCTGGAACGCGACCTGCCGCTCGCCCCAGTGGATGAGATCCGTGCTGGTGCGGTAGGCGACGATGTGGTTGCCGCCGCTCGGCGTCGAGTTGGCGGTGTAGTACATCACCCACTGATCGCCGACCTTGTGCACCATCGGATCGCGCCCGTCGAAGCCGTCGGTGAACAGCGGGTTCGCCGGATTCTTCGTCCAGTGCACGAGATCGGTCGACGTCGCCACAGACAGCCGGTACGCCGTATGGTCGGCCGTCCCACCCGCGTAGAACATGTAGTAGGTGCCCCGGTCGTACATCACGTAAGGCGCCCAGATGTGGGTCTCGCCCACTGCCGGGTCGGCGAACAGAGCCGGTGGCTGCTTGGTCCACGGACCGGTCGGCGACGGCGCGGTCGCGTGGCCGAAGCTCTTCTCGTCGAGCGGGTCGGCCGGCTCGGCGTGGGTGATCGCGTAGACGTGCCAGGTGCCGGTCCTGCGGTCCTGGACCAGTGTGTGGTCGTTGTAGTACCAGGGGCTGGACTCGCCGACGCTCGGGTCGTAGACCTTCACGAACTTCCCGGCAGCCACCACCTTCTCGGTCTTGCTGAAGGACTCCTTCTTGATCACGGACAACTCCAGATCGAGCAGGTCGAGGCCTGCCAGGTAGCCGATCGCGGCTGCGTTCTTTCCGGTCACCGTGATGCCTAGTTGATGCTTGCCTCGAGCAAGCTGCTTGGCGCCGAGGTCGACCTTTGCCGTACTGACACCGGTTGCCGCATAGCCGTCGAAGGTGGCTAGGTCGGCACCGTCGATGCTGAGGTCGACGATGCCGTAGTCGGCGGCCTTGGTGAGCACGGTCGAGAGGGTGTAGTTGCCGGCGGTCGGGACGGTGAAGGGCAGGACTACCTTGTCGCCGGCCTTTGCGCCGTGGATCCAGAGTTGCGCGCCTGCCGACCAGTTGACGCCACAGCAGTTGCCCTGCGGATCGACCGGTACCGTGGCCTCGTCGGCCGGGAGCATGGACTCGCCTTCGATCCGGATCGTGCTTCCCGAGGTCGCCTGCGCCGTCACGGACTTCGGTCCGGTGTTGCCGGCCAGGTCGGTCGCCGCGACGCGATACGTCCAGGTCTCCTCCAGGCCGATTCCCTTGTGCACGAAGCCGGGCACGCGACTCGCGCCGACCAGCTTCTCGGCTTCGTTCTTCTTCGCGGCATAGATGGTGTACTTCGTGATGCCGCTCTCATCGGCGGGCTCGGACCAGCTGAGTGCGATCGCGTTGTCGGCGCGGCTGGTGGCGGTCAGGTTCTGGACCTGGCCGGGGGCGCGGCGGTCGGCGTACGGGCTGACTTGGGATTGAACGACGTAGGCGGCTGCCGTCCAGGGTGTGGCCGGTTTCAGCTCGATGGTCAGCTTGCTGCGGCCGGTGGTGGTTGCTGCGGGCAACTGGTAGTTGTCGTCCAGCCAGCGTTGCTTGGTGTTGCCGAGGGCTTGCGACCAGGTGCCGACCTCCTTGCCGTCGACGAACACCTTGGCCGATTGGCCGGGCGAGTTCTGGTCGCTGGTACGGCGTAGCGTCACGCCTCGGTTGGCCGGGTCGACCTTTGCGGTGAAGCGAATAGGGGCTGCGCTGGTCCTGACCTGGTCGGTGACGGCGATGTCGTCGTGGTCGCCTTCGTAGACGCTGGTCAGGTCGGCCTGGGTCGCCGTCGGGCCGTCCGTGTATTGGTGCTGCCGGCGGCTTTGCGGGTCGCCGGCATCGATGCGGTCGGTTTCACGGGCGCCGAACTTCTGCTCTGCAGCGGAGTACAGGAAGGCGGTTGAGCCGTAGATCGCGGGGACGTCGTCCTGCTGGCCGTGTTCGATGCCGAAGGTGAGCTGGTTCTGGAAGTTGATCGAGTCGGTGATGTGCAGGCGGAAGGCGCTGTCGCATTCGTTCTTGCACTCCCCCGCCTGGACCTCGTGGCCGGAGTTGCCGTGGAAGGGGGTGGAGTAGGTGCCTTGGTTGAAGTACCAGCCGGACTCGTAGTAGTCCTCGGTGCCGGTGCCATGGATGGCCGGGGTGCGCTCGCCGTCGACGTGGACGCGCTCGTCGCCCTCGAGGTAGCCGCGGGTGTTGCCGTCCGGTTGCAGGCCTTCCATCGTGTGCGAGACGCCGACGAACTTGCCGCGGCCGGTGGTGTCCGCGATCAGCCAGTCGCTGCCCATGGCGGGCTGTGCCCGGTGGGAGATCGCGGTGAAGTAGCCGGTCTTGCCGGTGAGGAGGTCGGCTGCCGCTTTGACGTTGCGTGCGTCGGTGACCTCGGCCTGACCGGCGGACAGCTGGTACTGCGTGGTGTTGACGAGCTTGACGGTGGCGCGGGTGAGGTAGGGCATCGGCCACCAGGACTGGTACCACCCGTCGGGGTCCATGACGAAGAAGAGGGAGCGGACGTCGTTCTCGCCCAGGCCGGAGCCGAAGAATTCGCCGAGCGGGGCGTCGACGCGCTGCCGGCCGTCTACGGTGACCTGGATTCGTACGCCGGACAGTAGGGCGTCGGACGGTTTGACGCGTTCGGCGTCGGCGGGCGTGGCGGCGTACGGCATCGAGTGGGAGCCTTTCCAGTTCTGCTTGGTGATCTGGTAGGCGTGGGCCTGCTCGTCGGCCACGTGCTGCGGGCCGACGTCGAGGGTGTCGGTGCGCTTGACTGTCTGGTTCATGACCGAGTCGGCCCAGTAGGTGAACTCGTTGAAGTCGAGGTCGGAGGAGACGAACTCGTTGCGGATCTCGATCTGCGATTTGCCGGCGGTCGCGCTGGCGGGGAGGTCGACCATCTGGTCGGCCCATTGCGCGCCCTTGGCCGGCAGCGGCGTCCACTCACCGGTCTGGACGCCGTCGACGAAGACCTTGGCCCGCTGGTTGCCGATCCGCAGATCCATCCGGCGGATCAGTTTGACGCCGGTGTTGGCGGGGTCGATCCTGAGCGTGAACTTGCTGCCGCCGAGGAAGGCGCGGCCGTCGTCGGCGAAGGTCTTCAGGTCGAGGCCGACGAGCTGTGGCAGCTTCAGTTTGAGCGCGCTGAGCTCGCCGGGGCCGTGGGTGTCGGCGATCGTCAGTTGCTTGCCAGGGGCAAGGGTCACCGGGGTCTTCGTGGTTCTGGCCTGCGGTTGGGCCGGTTTGGGGTCTTTGGTGCCGGACGCCTTGAGGAGGGCGATGACGTCTTCTGCTTTGTCGGCCGGGTCGAAGGTGGTGACGCCGGCCGGGTCGGGGAACTCGCGGTAGTCGACGTGGTAGAAGAGCGGGTTGTTCTGGACGGTGACCCGCATCGACTTCTGGTACGGCATCGGGACGCGGATGTAGACGCCGCCGCTGGTCTGGAGGGCGTTGGCGACCAGCGGGTAGACGAAGGGCGCGCCTCGCTTGCCGTCGACCACGTCCTGGAGGCCGGCGTCGAGCACCTTCTTGCCGTCGACCTCGACGGTGATGGTGCCGGTTTTGCGGACGTCGCCCTCGTCGCGGGTGAACCAGATCGAGGCGAGCTCGCCGGGGCCGTCATCCTCGGCGATGACGCAGCCTTGAGCGGTGGTCCTCAGGCAGGAGTAGGTGCCGTCGAAGCCGTCGTTGTTGGTGCCGTCGCGGCCGAAGCTGGAGAACTGCTTGGTGCGGACGCCGGTCTGCAGTTCGGGGAGGCGGTCGAGATGGCGGTAGGCGTCCCAGCCGACGGGGCCGTTGCCGGTGCCGGCGCCACGGCCGGCGCTGCTGCTGTTGCCGCTGCCCGGGGCGGGGGCGTACGTCGTACCGGCTGCTGTTTGGAGGGTGGCCGGGACTACCAGGACAGCGCCGAGAAGGGCGGCCACGGCGCGTCTGAGGGAGCTGGTCATGGGCGGACCTCACGATCTGGGAAATCGATTTCTCAGATGTCTACCACCGATTCGGAGCGGTTGAGAAGGGCTCGGCGGGAATGGGAAGCGCGTTCCGGCAGTTGGCCACCCGATGGACGACCGGGTTGCCCATGGCAGCAGACTGGTCTCGCACTCAGACTTCCAGCACTCACTCGCAGGAGACCTCCATGAGTACTGCTCCAGCCCAGATCGCCGTCACCGGACTCGCGGTGATGGGCCGCAACCTGGCCCGGAACCTGGCGCGCAACGGCTTCCGCGTCGCCGTCCACAACCGGTCACAGGGCCGTACGGACGCGCTGATCAAGGAGTTCGGCCACGAGGGTGAGTTCACCCCGGCCGCCGACCTGCCCGAGCTGGTCGCGTCGCTGGAGCAGCCGCGCAAGATCATCATCATGGTCAAGGCCGGCGAGCCGACCGACGCGGTGATCGACGAGCTCGTGCCGCTGCTCGACCAGGGCGACATCGTGATCGATGCCGGTAACGCGCACTTCGCGGACACCCGGCGGCGCGAGGATGCACTCAAGGCCAAGGGGCTGCACTTCGTCGGCGCCGGCGTGTCCGGTGGCGAGGAGGGCGCGCTGAACGGACCGAGCATCATGCCGGGCGGTTCGGTGGAGTCGTACGCGTCGCTCGGGCCGATCCTGACCAAGATCGCGGCGCAGGTGAACGGCGAGGCGTGCTGCGTGCACGTCGGGCCGGACGGCGCCGGGCACTTCGTGAAGATGCTGCACAACGGCATCGAGTACGCCGACATGCAGCTGATCGCGGAGGCGTACGACCTGCTGCGCAGCGTGCTGGGGCTGAGCGCTCCGGAGATCGCTGACGTGTTCCGCGAGTGGAACACGGGCGACCTGGAGTCGTTCCTGATCGAGATCACCGCGGAGGTACTGAGCCAGGTCGACGAGTCGACCGGTGGGCCGTTCGTGGATGTCGTACTCGACCAGGCGGAGCAGAAGGGGACCGGGCGCTGGACCGTACAGGTCGCGCTGGACCTGGGGATCCCGGTGAGCGGGATGGCGGAGGCCGTCTTCGCCCGGTCGCTGTCCGGCGACACGGTGCGGCGGTCGGCGGCCGCGGGTGTGCTGGCCGGGCCTTCGGACGACACCGGCGTCTCGGTCGACCGGGACGCGTTCATCGACGACGTCCGGCACGCGCTGTACTCGTCGAAGCTGGTTGCCTACGCGCAGGGGTTCGACGCGATCCGGGCGGCTTCGGATCAGTACGGGTGGAACATCGACCTCGGTGCGATGGCGAAGATCTGGCGGGGTGGGTGCATCATCCGGGCGCGCTTCCTGGACCGGATCAAGGAGGCGTACGACCGGGACGCGGCGCTGCCGTCACTGCTGGTCGACGACTACTTCAAGGAAGCCGTTGTGAGCGGGCAGGACGCTTGGCGTCGGGTCGTCGCCACCGCGGCGACCGCGGGCGTGCCTGCGCCGGGCTTCTCGGCGGCGCTGTCGTACTACGACGGACTGCGGGCCGAGCGGCTGCCTGCGTCGCTGATCCAGGGATTGCGGGATCTGTTCGGCGCGCACACTTATCACCGGGTGGACCGCGAAGGCGCTTTCCACCTCGACTGGTCGGGCGACCGCAAGGAGTACTCGGCCTGATGCTGTGAGCCTGGCTCGCCATGATTGGTGGAGCCAGGCTCGGTGCGGCGTGGCGATTGGCGCTGAGGGTCGAACGTATGTTCTAATGTGCTCTCAGCGCCAGCCCGCTTCGGCGGGGACATGTCACCCAGGGAGATCGCCGCAACGATGACTGTAGACACCTTCGCAGCAGAAGCCCAGACCGACGCCGTCGACACTCCCGAGGCGGCGCTCGACTCTTCGGCTGCCGTTGATTCGACCACCGAGGCGCCGGCTGCCGACGCGTCCGTGGAGAGCCCGGCCGACGCCACGGACTCGTCCGAGACCGCCGCGCCGGTCGCCGAGAAGCCGAAGAAGGCGCCGGCCAAGAAGGCCGCGCCGAAGAAGACCAAGACCCTCGAGCTCACCCTGACCGTCACCGGCACCGCCGACGGCGAGTGGAAGGCCGAGCTCAAGCAGGGCAACAGCTACATCGCGAAGAACCTGCTGGTCGCGGCCGCCGCCGTCTCGCGCGCGGCCAAGGAGCTGCACGAGGACCTGTCCGGCCCGATCGACGAGGTCATCGACGCCGCCCGCGAGCAACAGGCCGCGAAGGTCGCCGCCCTCGAAGCGGAACTCGAAGCCGCCCGCAAGGCGCTCGCCGAGCTCGACGACTAGTTCAGCAGTTTCCTGCCGGCTCATCACCGGCAGGCGCTACCCGTCACCCCACCGGCTCGCCCCGGGTGGGGTGACGGGTACAACCCGACGACGGGAACTGGCTCGCCTGGTGGTTGGTACCTTCCCTGTGCCGATCAGTGGGTGGATTCTCTGGTGGGGCCTGCCTGAGGCGTCCGGCGGGGCTTGCTGGAGAAGGTGTTGAGGTGGTGCCGGATCGGTTGAACTGTGGTCGAACGCAGTGTGACCGATTCGGCACGCCGCAGTGGTGGGCGAAGCTTGTTCGGGCGTCGTAGGTTGTTGGCCTGGGCCGGTCCCGTCGGGCCCTGACCGCTCCGAACAGAAGAGGTCAGATGAGCACATTCCAAGACCTGGGATCGTTATTGCTCGTTCGTGGTGCCGATGAGCTGGAGCATGCGGGTGGCACGTTGTACGTGCATCTGCATCGGGTCGCCAAGCGACTCCGCTCGCTCGGCGGCTCCGAGACGCTGGTGCTGGCCGGGCTGGCGCATGCGGCGTACGGAACGGATGGGTTCCCGACGCATCTGTTCGACTGGCACGACGAACGGCCGGTGCTCGAGGCCGTGATCGGGCCGGAGGCGGAGCTGCTCGTCTACCGGTACGGCGCCTGCGAGCGTGAGACGACCTGGCGCGATCTCGCCGAGCACAGCACGGTGACGGATCGCTTCACCGGGACGTCGGAGGAGCTGACGTCAGCGGAGCTGCGCGACTTCATCGACCTCACGATCGTCAACGAGCTGGACGTCCTCGACCACGCCCCGGACCTCAAGCCCAAACTCCACGCGTTCCTCACCGAACAGATCCCGCGCTGGCAGTCCCTCGCCTCCCCCGCAGTACTGGCCGACGCCCACCGCGCACTGGAGCTCTAGGTCCCGTAAGCGATGTAGCTACTCGGCCTGGGAGAAGGCGCGGATGGTGGTGATCACCAGCGCCAGCAGGGTGGCGGCAATCGTTGCCGCCACGCAGAGCCAGAGCGGCAGACTGGTCAGCAGGACGGTCGCGGCGAAGGTCAACGGACCGACGTAGAAACCGGCCAGCCTTGGGTGATTCCTGATCCACCGCAGTACGACGGGGATCGGCATCCCGATCGGCGCCAGCAGAAGGCCGGCGGCCAAGGCGACCTGCCAACCTCGGACGCTGAGCACCAACGCCCCGACCAGAAGCCAGCAGAACGGCGCGAAGGCCAGCAACCACCACGGCGGCTGCCACGCTTCCGGCGTATACGAGTCGTCGGTGTCCGGATCCGCCGGGTTCCGGGCGGGGTCGTCCTGCGTCACGCCCATCGCCCCCTCTGTCGGCTGGGCCCAACACTTCGAGTCTGGCACCAGCCGAACAGATTGCTGGAAAACAGCCCGTGGCCGACGCATGATCGGAACATGGCCCGCTACGAAGTGATCGCCCGCGCCACCATCGATCGAAGCCAGCCCACGTCCGCCTACTTCACCCTGGCCATGCTGTCCGGTCGTCTCGACAAGGGCATGCACCTGCGACGCATCGAGGACCTGCCCGACGGCAAGGTCGCACTCGTCCTGCAGCACAAGTTCAGCCCGCGGAAGCAGGACGAGGCCGCGCTGATGGCCAACCGAACGCTCGCCCAGCTCGGTATCCCGGCCAGCCAGGTGCAGCAGGTCGATCTGCTCCGGCTGTCCCGTAAGGGGCGCACTCTGGTCCGGTCCTGGATCGGCCCCGGCGACCCGCCCGGTCCCGGCTTCAGCGGGGACCGCGAGCCCCGCAAACCACTGCCCACTCCGCCGCACTTGAACGCCTCACTCGATCTCCCCAACGACTGACAAAGACAAATCAGCCTCACCCGGCCTATGGCCGGGGCAAGGCGGCTGGGACGTACCGGCCCCGCCCCGTGATACGGACGGGGCGAGCGACCGGTTCAATCGGTACTCCGCGGCTGTCGCCGGACGGGGCGGCTGCCACGGAGCTCAGAGCGTCAGGGCGTGAAGACCTCGAAGGCGGCCGCGTACGTCGTACCGAGCCTGGTGCCGTGGGCGCGGCCGATCCCCTCGAGGAACTCCTCCGCGTCGAAGTGCGGCCAGTTGAGCCCTTCGATGTAGGCCTTGTGCGCCTTCAGCGAGTCGACCCCGACCGCGAAGGTGTCGGTCGTGTCGATGGCGTGCTTGCTCTTCGGTGAGCCGGCCGCCCACACCTGCCGGACACCGCCCCAGCGCTCGCCGTCATCGGGGAAGATCCACCGGTTGGCGGCGTCGCGGACCGCGTCGAGGGTGGCCCGGCCGGTGTTGATGTGGTCGGCCTGGTTGAGCAGTGCTTCGCCGTCCCAGGTGTCCCAGAAGTTGTTCGTGATGACGATCTCGGGCTGGTGCCGCCGGATCGCGCCCGCGATCAGCCGGCGCAGCGCGACGCCGTACTCGATCGTGCCGTCGGGCTGGCCGAGGAACTCGACCACGGGGACGCCGACGATCCGCGCCGACTCGATCTGCTCGGCCTCCCGCAGCGGGCCGCTCTCGGCCGGCGCGATGCCGTCGATGCCCGCCTCGCCGGAGGTGAGCAGGACGTAGACGATTTCCTTGCCCTGGCCGGTCCAGCGCGCGATCGCGGCGGCGGCGCCGAACTCGAGGTCGTCGGGGTGGGCGACCACCGCGAGGGCCTTGGTCCAGTCCTCGGGCAACGCTTCGAGCGGTTCCGGTGCAGTCATACCGGAAGGCTACGGCCGCGACGGTCCGTCCGGGAGCGGGGTTGCCCCGGAATACCAGCCATCCGGCCCACTAGGCCCCGAAGACCTGCCTGGTGTAGGGGTTGGCGAAGGTACGCTGCGGGTCGAGCCGGTCACGGACGGCGAGGAAGTCGTCGAACCGCGGGTACCGCTCGCGGAAGTCGGACGCCTCGAGCGTGTGCAGCTTGCCCCAGTGCGGCCGGCCGCCGAAGGCCCCGACGATCTGCTCGAAGGCGTCGAAGTACTTGTCGTGCGCGAGCCGGTGGTACTGATGGATCGCGATGTACCCGGTGTCGCGCCCGTACGCCGTCGACAGCCAGATGTCGTCGGCCGCCGCGACCCGGACCTCGATCGGGAACGGCAGCCGCTCCCCCGACCGGTCGATCCAGGAACGCAACTGCCGCACGACCTCGACCACATGCTCGCGCGGTACGGCGTACTCCGATTCGCGGAACACCACGTTGCGCTCCGAACAGAACACCTTGTACGACGAGTCGACGTACTCCCGTGCCGACAGCGCCCGGGACGCCAACTGGTTGATCCGCGGCACCAGCCCAGGTCGCCGTACCGACAGACGGTTGGTCCACTCGAAGACGCGGTTGGACAGCAACTCGTCGTCGACCCAGCCGCGCAGCTTGCCGACCGGGGACGCGCCCACGCCGGGGCCGACCCGGTTGTTGCGCTTGGTCAGCGCGACGTCGGTGTGCGGGAACCAGTAGAACTCGAAGTGATCGTTGCCATCGGCAAGCTCATCGAAGCCACCCAGTACTTCGCCCAGCGGCAGCGGCATCTCCTGAGCACGCAGCAGAAACGCCGGTACCGTCTGCAGAGTCAGCGCGGTGATCACGCCGAGCGAGCCGACCGAGACCCGCGCGGCGTTGAACACGTCCGGGTTCTCGTCCGCCGAGCAGTGCAGCACCGAGCCGTCGGCCGTGACGAGCTCGAGCCCGACGATCTGCGTCGCGATCCCACCGAGCTTCGCGCCGGTACCGTGCGTGCCGGTGGAGATGGCGCCCGCGATGGTCTGCTTGTCGATGTCGCCGAGGTTGGCCATCGCCAGGTCGAACGACGCGAGGCCCGCATTCAGCTTCGCGAGCCCGGTCCCCGCACCCAGCGTCACGTGACCGGAGGCCTGGTCGGCACTGGTGATCGAGGACAGCCCGTCGAGCCGGACCATCACCTGTTCAGGGACCGAGCAGCCGGTGAACGAGTGGCCGGAGCCGACCGCCTTGAGCTGCTTGCCCTGCTCGGCCGCCGTCTTGACCATCGCCGCGACCTCGTCGACCGACGACGGCCGCAGGGTCTCCACACCGGTTGCCGACTCAGTACCGGCCCAGTTCCGCCAGGTGGTGGTGCTCATCCGAAGTTCTTCCCCTCACCCCGGTAGGTGACGAGCTCGGTCAGCTCGTTGCCGTCGATCGCGTGCAGTACGTCGAATCGTTCCAGCATCTCGCCCGCCTTGGCATAGCGCATCCAGACCCGGTCGCCGATTCGCAGGCCACGGGCGTTCTCGCCCACGACCGGCGTCTGGACCTCGCCGGCTCCTTCGGTACCGAGCAAGCTCAGCCCGAGCGGCCAGCTCGGCGAAGGCAGCCGCGACTTCTTGGCCGGGCCGGATGCGACGTATCCGCCACCGAACAGGGTCGCGATCCGCGAGGTCGGGCGGCGGACCACTCCGAGCGCGTAGGCGACCGCGTGTTCCGGCTGGAAGACGTCGTACTTGTCGAAGAGCGTGGGCCCGTAGAGACCGGAGCCCGCGGTGACCTCGGTGACGGACGGGTCGGCGCTGCTGACCTCGATGCTTCCGGTGCCGCCCGAGTTGACCAGCTGCAGCAGCGCGACCTGCTTGAGGGCGTCGACGATCAGGCCGCGGCGGTCGGACAGTTCTCGCGCCGAGAGCTTCTTGACCAGGCGTACCGCCGGGGACGTGTCCGGCAGGCCGGCGATCTGTGCCTCGTAGAACATCACGCCGACGAGCTCGAACGCGTCGTCCGCCACCACTCGGCGAGCCAGTTCGAGAGCCTGGTCGGGCGTGCGCAGCGGCGACCGGCGTACGCCGAGATGCTGGCCGAAGATGCGCAGTGACGCGTCGACGTCGAGGCAGACCCGGATCCGTTCGCCGCCACCGGTGACCGACTTGATGAAGGCCAGCTGCTCGAAGTCGTCGATCATCAGCGTGATCCGCGACGCCAGCTCGGCATCGGCGGCCACCTCCCGCAGGGCGGCGCGATGCACGGTCGGGTAGCCCATCAGGATGTCGTCGACGCCGTCCTGCGCCAGCCAGATCGCCTCCGGCAGCGAGTAGGCCATCACGCCGTGGAAGCCAGGACGGTCGAGCGCGGCCTTGATGAGCGCGCGGGATCGTACGGACTTGGACGCCACGCGGATCGGCGTACCGGCGGCCCGGCGGACCAGATCGTCCGCGTTCCGGCGGAACGCGGCCAGGTCGACCACCGCGTACGGCGGCTCCAGCTCAGCCGTCAGCCGCGTGTACCTGTCGAAGTCAGCCATGTCAGGAGTTTAGAGCGAATAAATACTGAAAGGTAGTACATCTTTACGGCAAATCGATCACAGCCTGCAGAGCAGGTACTACGGCCCGCGCCCACGCGGCCTGCTGGTCGGGCGTTGTTGAGGATTGAGCCAGTAAGGCCACGGTAGAGCCCTCGAGCGTGGAAACCTCCACAAACGCCTCGGCAGCTTCGTAAGAACGGACCGCGGCGACTGCATCCGGGGAGGACCAGAGCTGCTTGACCTGCAGGCCGCCCTTGGTTCCGCAGGCTGTCATGCGGGCCTGGTAGCCGGTGTAGTAGGCCTTGGCGCGGGTGGAGTCGGCGAAGCGGAGTACCAGGACTGTGGCCGGTTTGGCGGCTGGCGTGCGGTAGGTGCCCTGTAGTGCGTGCGCCGGGACCGGCAGTGAGTCGGTGGGGAGTGGGTTGCCGCACCCGACGGGCAGTGCTTCGTAGGCGGCCTGCTGGGGTGCACGGCTGCGGGTCCAGGTGTCATTGCCCACGAAGCCGACCTCTGCGCCGCCGGGGTCGGTGTAGGTCTTCCAGCCTTTGCCTAGCTTGGCGGGTGCGGGGAGGTTCTTGGCGGAGACAGGTCCGGCCGCTGCAGGTGGAGGGGCTGTCGCCTGCTCCGGGAGGGCAGGGGGCTCGGCAGCGTCTGTGGGCGGGGTGGTGTTCAGGGTGTTGGTCGGGACCGGCACGGTGCCGCCCGTCGCTGTGGGGGTTGGGGCGGGCTCAGCGGCTGGCTCGGCGCTGCAGCCGTACAGGAGAGCTACAGCGCCCAGGGCCAGAGCTAGTGCGGGTTTCACTGGGGCTCGAAGTGTTGGTAGTCGGGCTGACGCCAGCCGGCTCCCCAGAAGAAGCCTGCGGCGCGCAGTGCCTTGGTCGGAGCGCTACTGCTGAACAGCATCCCGGGACGGGCCACTGACCGGTTGCGGTAGGCCAGGCCGTTCGACGGGTACCAGACGTTGTTCGCCGCGAGGTACGGGTTCTCCACGGTGTTGATGTCGATCGCATAGCCGTAGGAGTGCGGCGAGAGCGCGTACGGGTTGCCGGTGACCTGGCGGCAGTTGAAGGCCGAGGTGTTGTCCGCCGCCATCGACCGGATGTCGCTGCCGCCGTACAGGTCGACACGCTGCATCCGGCGGATCGGGAACTTCGCGTTGAAGCTCGCGGTCCAGACGGTGATCATCTTGGCCACGGCCGCGTCCCGGACGATCAGTTCACCGCGATGCACCAGGCCGTCGAAACCCCAGTAGTTCAAGGTCAGCAGGCGCAGCTGCGACGGCTTCACCGGGCAGCCGGCCCGGTAGGTCTTGTTGACGTAGCCCGCGCCGACAAGGGCGACCTTGGCGTTCACCAGCGCCTTGATCGTGATGACGGCATAGCCGGAGGCTTCGACAGAGGCTGCCGGGACGCCGAGCGTGATGACCCGGACAGTCTTGGTCGCGGGCAGGTTGTCCGGGACCGGTACTGCGAAGGTCCCGTTGGCCGCGATCCAGGCGCTCGTCAGGGTCCGCCACTTGCCGCCGTACCGGTCCTGGAGGCCGACGAGCTTCTTCCCGGGCTCGGGCGGGGTCAGCTTGCCGGTCATCTTCACGCCGGTCAGGACGGTGTACGTCGCGGCCGGCTTGTCCATCACCAGCGTGCGGTCGAGCACGTTGACCGTGCGGTCCGGGGAGGTGCCGAGGGTGCCTGGGTTCTTGTTGCCGATCACGACGCGGAAGGTCGCGGCGCCGGGGGCCGGCCAGGTGTAGAGGAACTTGTAGGCGCCGTCGGCGATCGTGCGGGTCGCGCCGCGCAGTACCCAGGTGGTGCCTTGCTTCTGCCAGAGGGTCAGGTACCAGTTCGCCAGGCCGCTCTCCATCCGGCCCGCGAGCGTGATCGGGCGGTCCTCCCAGGTGTTGGCCGGCTGGTTCAGCGTGATCGGCGTCGCCACCGCCGGAGTCGGCGGTGGTGTCGTCGGCGGTGGTGGTACCGGCGGCGTCGTCGGTTCGTCCGCCGGAGCAGGCGTCGGCGTGGTGGCCTCGGCCGCGGCGGGCGGCGCTGCCGGCTGCGTCGCCACCGGTGTCGACGGCGGTGGAGTCTCCGCGGCAGTCGCGACCGCAGGTATCAGTGCGAGACACAGCACCGCCGTGAAGGCGGCCGATCCCAAGGCACGAGCCTTCATGGGCCAGTCCTCCCCAGTTCGGGAGAGCCACCCCAGCTCTCCTCTCACCTACTAAGAGGCTTCTACCCAGGAAGACGTCACACTCTGCCCGAAATGTTCGACTATTCGTGCAATCTCTTGACGGCGGCGTCGACCCGCTCATCGGTCGCGGTCAACGCGACCCGCACGTGCCGCTCACCCGCTGCGCCGTAGAAGGCACCCGGCGCGACGAGAATGCCGCGCTCGGACAGTGCCTCGACAGAGCCATACGCGTCGTACGCCGGATTGCTCGCCCACAAGTAGAGGCCGCCCTGCGACAAGGTGATCTCCCAGCCGGCAACGGTCAGCGCATCACGCAGTACTGTCCGGCGGCGGACGTACCGGGCGCGCTGCTCGTCTACATGCACGTCGTCGGCGAAGGCGGCAGCCATAGCGGCCTGGATCGGCGACGGGACCATCAGACCCGCGTGCTTGCGCACTGCCAGCAGCTCGGCGACCACTGCCTCGTCACCCGCCACGAAGCCGGCACGGTAGCCGGCGAGGTTGGAGCGCTTGGACAGCGAGTGCACTGCAAGGAGGTTGTCGAAGCTGCCGCCACAGACGTCCGGGTGCAGCACCGACACAGGGGTCGAGTCCCAGCCGAACTCCATGTAGCACTCGTCGCTGACCAGCAGTACGTCGTTTGCCCGGGCCCACTCGACCGCTGCGCGCAGTTCGTCGGCAGAGGTGATCTGGCCGGACGGGTTGCGCGGTGAGTTGAGGTAGGCGACCCGTACCGGCCCGTCGTACTGCGTGGGGTCGGCTACCGGGACGCTGGTGGCCCGGGCGAGCGCTGCACCGGCCTCATACGTCGGGTAGGCGAGGTCTGGGATCAATACGGTGTCGCCGGCACCGATGCCGAGCAGTGTCGGCAGCAGCATGATCAGCTCCTTGGTGCCGATCACCGGGAGGATGCCGTGCTGCGGGTCGACGTTGGGGACGTCCAGCCGGCGTGCGAGCCAGTCGACGGCCGCCTGGCGCGCAGTACCGGTCCCGATGGTCGTCG
Source organism: Kribbella koreensis (assembly GCF_039525325.1). Classification (NCBI taxonomy): domain Bacteria; kingdom Bacillati; phylum Actinomycetota; class Actinomycetes; order Propionibacteriales; family Kribbellaceae; genus Kribbella; species Kribbella koreensis. The sequence continues at coordinate 195,504 of NZ_BAAAHK010000019.1, read as the reverse complement.
GGTACGCCGGTGCGTCGGCAGCGTCCGCCAGTGCCTTCTTGACCAGCTCCGGCACCGGGTCGACCGGGCTACCGATCGACAGATCCACGATCCCGTCCGGATGAGCCGCCGCCTTCTGCTTGAAGGGAGCGAGCTTGTCCCAGGGGAAGTCCGGCAAACGACTGGAGGTGGCTGCGAAGTTCACCCCTGCATTGTCTCCTGCTCTTCCTTCGGCAGGTCGGCGGCTGCCCGCTCCGTGGAACCTTCGGTGAGGAAGCCGGTGGCGGCGGCTACTACGGCGGGGTCGCGGAGGACCCGGTTGTGGCCGAGGCCGTCGGTGAGGTGGAGCTTCGCGTCCGGCCAGACGTCGACGAGGGCGATGCTGCCGTCGGCGGAGGTTTCGCGATCCGAGCGGTCGTGGATCACCAGCAAGGCCGGCAGTTCGCGCTCCTCGGCCAGGGCATCGACGATCGTCGGGACGGTGTAGCCCTCCATCGGCCCGAATCTGCGGCTGAACCGGCGCAGGAAGCCGGCCCGGATCCGGGGACCGAAGCCGAGATGAGCCTCGTACTGCGCCAGCCCCTCGCGGAAGTCCGTCGCCGTCGCGAGGAACACGATCCGCCGCGCGCCGAACCCATCCCGCAACGCCAGCGTCACCGCGGCCGCACCCAGCGAATGCGCCATCACCCCGTACGCCGGTCCGTACGCCGCGACGACCGCTTCGAACGCATCAGCCAACTCCGGCAACGTGGACCGCTGAGCCCCGTCCCGGCCCGGCTCGGACTCCCCATGACTCGGCGCATCGAACGCGACGACCCGGAACCCCGCATCGAGCAGCGGCGGAACAAAGGCAGCCAACTGAAGCCCCCAGCCGCCCCACCCATGCACCAGGTAGATCGTCGGGCCATCGACCCCGCCCTGGCCCCGAACCGCCCCACCGGCTACGCCGCCGCTCCAGATCCGTCCACGGACGATGCCACCTTCGAACGGCAACTCCAGGGGCGTCGCCTCCGGCAACTCCACCCGTAGCCGTTTGGCCTTCTCGGAGACCTGTGGGAGGCGGAACCAGATCGTGTCCAGCATCCGCGCGCCCACCGCCGGCGCGACCCGTTCGAGCACCTGGAAGATCCGGCGCTGTCTGGCCAGAGTCCGACCGTTCGTGCTTTTCTTTGCCGACATGACCGCTCCTCAGGGGAAGGATTCAGACCTTGGCCGCCCGGAGCAGCGCCTCGAAAGCAGCGCGGGCCCGATCCTCGGCCTGGGGGTCGGCCAGCAACCGGCTGGCCAGGTGGTACGACATCAGCACACCGCGGATGTCGAAGGCGTACTGCTCCGGATCGGCATCAGCGCGGAACTGCCCCTCGCTGACCCCGGTCCGGAAGACGGTGGCGATCGTGTCCACGTAGTCGCGCTCGATCTGCACCACCCGATCACGCACCGGACCGGGCGGGGCGTCGTCCAGTTCGGCCGACACGCTCGTGAAGAAACAGCCACCAGGCAAGGCGAGATCGCCGTTGTCCCAGCGCAGCTTGCGATCGAACAGCTCCCGCAACCGCGGCTCGCCACGCGGCATCTTCAGGGCCGGCCGCAGCACCCGCTCGGCGAACAACTCCCCGGCCCAGTCGATCACCGCGACCTGCAGTTGCTCCTTGGACCGGAAGTGCCCGAACAGCCCGCTCTTGGAGAGGCCGGTCTTGTCCGCGAGCAGCCCGATGGTGAGCGCGCCCAGCCCGACCAGGCTGACCTGACGGGCCGCCTCGTCCAGCACCGCGGCGCGCGTCTCTTCACCCTTGCTCACGGGATCAATAAAAGCACGGTCGTTCGCAACAGAGCAAGCCGATTCAGCAGGACCGGGCCGGGTCGACCTTCCGGTGGATCGCGTCGCCGATCTCCTTGAGCTGCGCCAACTGCCCGGGAGTCAGCGCATCGATCACGTACTCCCGTACCGCCGCCACATGCCCAGGAGCCGCCGCGACGACCTGCTCCCACCCGGCGTCGGTGAGCTCGGCGACCGTGATCCGGCCGTCCTCGACGTCTGGCCTGCGTACGACGAAGCCGCGCTTCTCGAGTCGCTTCACCACATGCGACAGGCGGGACAGCGACCCATTGGCGAAGCCGGCCAGCTCACTCATCCGGCGCGAGCGATCCGGCGACTCGGACAGCCCGGCCATCACCAGGTACTCGAAATGGGTCAGCCCCGAGTCGCGCTGCAACTGGTAGTCGAGCGCACCCGGCAGCTTGAACATCAGCGCGGCCAGCGACATCCAGGCCGCCAGCTCGTCGGGCGCGAGCCAGCGCACCCCGTCGTCCTCCCCGGTCATGTCACCACTCTAGCCGATTAGTTGACGCTTCAACCCACTGCGGCTATGGTTGACGCGTCAACTAACACTTCGAGAGCGGAACGTCACTGATGAATGTGTTCCTGTGGATCCTGGCCGGCCTGCTGGCTGCTTTGTTCCTCGGCGCGGGCGGCAGCAAGCTGGCTCAGTCCAAGGAGAAGCTCGGCGCGAACCCGAACATGAAATGGACCGAGGACTTCTCGGCCGGCCCGCTCAAGCTGATCGGCGCCGCCGAGGTGCTGGCGGCTCTCGGCCTGATCCTGCCGGGCGCGCTGGACATCGCCCCGATCCTGGTCCCGCTGGCTGCGAGCGGGCTGGTGGTCCTGATGGCCGGCGCGATCGTCACCCACCTCCGCCGCAAGGAGTACCCGCCGCTCCTCATCAACACCATCATCCTGATCCTGGCCCTGGTCGTCGCGATCTTCCGCTTCGGCCCCAACAGCTTCTGATCCAAAACGCGGCCGCCGCGGCACTGGTCCCAGTGCAGCGGCGGCCGCGTACGTAGTACCGGCTGTCAGAGGTCTGTCAGAGGTAGAGCCCGGTCTGGCCGTCCTCGAGGCGGCCGGCGGCCACCGCGTGCAGGTCGCGTTCGCGCAGCAGGACGTAGTCGTCGCCGCGGACCTCGACCTCGGCGCGGTCCTCGGGGTCGAACAGCACCCGGTCGTCGACCTCGACGGTGCGCACGTTGGCGCCGATCGCGACCACCTTGGCCCAGGCCAGCCGGCGGCCCATCTGCGCGGTCGCGGGAATCAGGATGCCGGCCGAGGACTTGCGCTCGCCTTCGGCCTCGGTCGAGACCAGCACCCGGTCGTGCAGCATCCGGATCGGCAGCTTGTCGTCGGCCAGCCGCTTGCGAGCCGTCACCGGCGACCCACCAGCTTGCGGATCATGACCAGCATGCCGAGGACGCCCACCGCCGCGGCACCGACGGCGACCAGCTTCTGGGTGCGCAACTGCCCGCGCTCGTCGAACACCTGGGCCCTGGCCTGTTCGACCTGCCGCTTGGCGACGTTCTTCGGGTGCGCCCGGTCGACCAGCTCATCGACGGTCGAGGCCAGTCGGGCGCGGGTGGCGGCGATGTCCGCCTCGATCTGCTCGGTGGTCCGAGCCTTCGTCTCCGGCACCTTGGGCTCCCTTCACAGTGTTTGATCCCATCCTTGCAGACACGTCTTGCAGGTCAGCGCTGGAGATCCACGACCACCTTGATATCGCCGGGCTCCTTGACCAGGGCTGCAGGCCAGTTCGACAGCGGCACCGACCGCGTGATGAGCCGCTCCAGCCACGCCGGGTCTGCGGCCAGCAGTACCTCCACCGCATCCGCATAGTGCCGCTTGGCCGCGTTCACCGTCCCGACCAGCGCAGCGTTCCGTACTACGAGTTGCCGCGTCAGCGCGTCGAGCTGTACGTCGATGGACGCCGGCCCCGGCGAGATCCCGGTCAGACACATGACGCCGGCCGGCGGCAGCAGCTTCGCGCAGTCGAACACGAGCTGCCCGGCCCCGGTCGCCTCGACCACCACGTCAGGCGTCACTGTCAGGTCGGAGACGTCATTGAGGTACTCCGCGCCGAGGTCCCGGACCAGTTGCGGCTTGGGGCCGTCGGTGGCGAGGTCGAGTACATGCACGGTGTGCCCGCGCTGGGTGGCGATGAGGGCGGCCAGTAGGCCGATCGGGCCGGCACCTGTGATCAGCACGTGCTCGGGGCCGTACCAGGAGCGGGCACCGACATGTTCGATCTGGTCCCAGGCCTTGGTCAGGATGCTGGCGGGCTCGACCAGTACGCCGAGCTGCCCGAGTTGCTGTGGCACCGGGACGGCGTAGTACGGGTCTACTCGCCAGCGCTCGGCGCCGTAGCCGTCCATCTCCTTGATGCCGCGCTCGGTGTAGCGGCCGTTGCGGCAGAAGTCCCATTCGCCGCGTGCGCAGGCTGGGCAGGGCACTGGGTCGGGGCGGCGGACTATGCCGGCAATTAGGTCACCAGTGGCGAACCCTGAACCCGTCGGCGCCTCCAGTACCCGGCCGAGGGACTCATGCCCGATCACCAGCCTGTCGGCGCCGGGACGGCCCGTACCGAAGAGACCGCCGCAGAGCTCGATATCCGTGCCGCAGATCCCAGCGAGCAGTCCCTCGACCAGTACCGAGCCGTCGGACTCAGGCGGTTCCGGCACCTCGCCGACCGAGGCAGAGTCAGCCTTGCCCGGCACCACCGTCATCGCCCGCATGAGACCACTCTGCCCCATTCAGCCTGGTTGAAGCCGTCACGCCAGTCGGGTGATGTCCACGGTGACATCGATTGCCGTGGCAGCCCCTCCCGAGTAGATGCCCTTCAGCGGCGATACGTCCCCGTAGTCGCGACCAGTGGCGACCCAGACGTGTCGGTGAGCGATCGGGATGTCGTTGGTCGGGTCGTACCCCCACCAGCCACCCGTCCACGCCTCGATCCACGCATGGCTCTCACCGACCACCGTCTCCCCCACCGCCGCATCAGCCTTGGTGTGCAGATAGCCGGAGACATACCGAGCCGGTACTCCGACAGCGCGGAGCATTGCCAGCGTCAGGTGCGCGTAGTCCTGGCAAACCCCTTCACCGGCCTGCCACGCGTCCACTGCCGACGAGTGCACACCAGTGGTCCCGCGCTGGTAGGTCATGGTGCCGTGAACCCACTTCGAGATCGCCAGGACGGTCTCTGCCGGGCTGAGGCCCTTACGGAGGCTCCGGGCGATCGCAGCCAGCTCCCTGTTCTTGGGGACGTACTCCGCGAACTCCAGGTACTCGCCGTACCGGTCGAGGCTCTGTGGCGAACGCACGTCAGCCCAGGTCGCTTCCTCTTCCGGCGTGGGCTGTGCGGTGGTCTCGACGACCGAGGCTGCGATCACCTTCAGCTCGGTGTGCGGCGCGTGCAGGTCGAAGGAGTTGACCTCGGTGCCCCAGTAGTCGGTGTAGCGGTAGGAGCGGGTGGCCGGGACTGTCTCCAGCCGGGCGACCATGAGGTTCTGCCGGTCGTCGCTGCGCGGAGTGAGTCGTGCCTCGTTGTAGGACTGCGTGACGGCGGTTGCATAGCGGTAGCCAGTCGTGTGGACCACACGGAGACGCCACTTCACAGGTTCACCTCCGCGTTGTTCCACTCCACCCAGGGCACTGCGTGGAAGTACTGCTGTGACACGGCCTCGCCCACCTCGCGCACTGTCGCCTGCAGGGCCTGCAGCCTTCCAGTGAGGTCGTCGAGCAGCTCGGCCGGTCGCAGGAACTCCAGGTCGCTCCTTGCCTTGCCCAACAACCTGCTGGCCTCTGCGCTCGCGCCGATGCGAGCAGACTCGCCGTGCTCGAGCTCCTCCAGGCAGGACTCGGCCTTGCTCAGCGCATGGAACACAGAGCGCGGGAACAGTCGGTCCATCAGCAGGAACTGGACTACCCGGGATGCGTCCAGGGCGCCACGGTAGGTGCGCAGGTACGTGTCGTGCGCGCCCGCTGAGCGCAGTACTGTCACCCACCCGGGCGAAGTCGGCTTGTCGCCTGCCCGGGACATCAGGAGCCGCACGATCATGTCGACGCGCTCCACCGACCGCCCGAGCACCAGGAAGCGCCAGCCGTCGTCCCTGCTCATCGTGGAGTCCGCGAGACCGGCGAACATCGCGGCGCGGTCCTCTACGAAGGTGAAGAACTCGTGCGGCCCTACCCGGCGAGCAGCGCGCTGCCGCTCGGGCACTGCGTTCCACATCGAGTTGATGCAGTGCCAGAGCTCACTGGAGACGACCTCGCGCGCCACCCGGGTGTTCTCGCGGGCGCTGGAGATGGACGACACGATCGAGCCGGAGCGGTCCGGGGACATCGCCACCAGTTCGGTCAGCGTCCACACGTCCAGAGTGGTCCCTTTGGGCGGTTCGATGCCCAGGACCGCCAGCAGCCGGCGACTGGCGGTGTCGGCGTCCACGGTCGCGTCCTCGAGCAGTTGGTGCACCGATACGTCGAGGATCCGGGCCGTGTCGTCCGCGCGTTCGACGTACCGGCCGATCCAGTACAGCGACTCGGCATTGCGTGCGAGCATCGTCAGCACCTCCCCATCACTGTTGCTGCTGTTGGGCGACGTTGAGCTCCGGGCCCTGCTCCGGAGTACTGGCCTCGTCCGAGCGCAGACCGGCCGCGGCCAGGCCCCGGCCGCGCAGCTCGGCGTTCTCGTCGGACGCCCTGGGGGCCAGCACCCAGGTGTCCTTGGAGCCGCCGCCCTGGGACGAGTTCACGACCAGGCTGCCCTCCGGGATCGCCACCCGGGTCAGGCCACCGGGCAGGACGAACACGGACTCGCCGTCGTTCACAGCGAAGGGCCGCAGGTCCACATGTCTCGGCTGCAGCCGCTCACCGACCTTGGTCGGCACAGTGGACAGCTGTACTACGGGTTGCGCGATCCACCCGCGTGGGTTGCTCCGGATCCGGCGGCGCTGGGCAGCGAGCTCCTTGGCCGACGCATCCGGGCCGAACACGATCCCGTAGCCGCCCGAGCCCTCCACCGGCTTCGTGACCAGCTCGTCCAGCCGGTCGAGCACCTCGTCGTGCTCAGCGGGCAGCCAGCAGCGGAAGGTGTCGACGTTCGGCAGCAGCGGGGTCTCACCCAGGTAGTACTTCAGGATCTCGGGCAGGTAGGTGTAGACCAGCTTGTCGTCGCCGACGCCGTTGCCGATCGCATTGGCGACCACTACGTTGCCGGCCCGCGCCGCGTTCACCAGGCCCGCGACACCGAGCACTGAGTCAGGTACGAAGTGCACCGGGTCCAGGAACTCGTCATCGATCCGCCGGTAGATCACATCCACCCGCTGCTCGCCCTCGGTGGTCCGCAGGTAGATGACATTGTTGCGGGCGAACAGGTCCCGGCCCTCGACCAGTTCGACCCCCATCTGGCGGGCTAGGAGCGAGTGCTCGAAGTAGGCCGAGTTGTAGACGCCAGGGGTCAGGACGACCACGTTCGGGTCCGTAGTACCGGCTGGTGCTGCTGCGCGAAGGGCGCGGAGTAGATGGACGGCGTAGTCGCCTACTGCGCGCACCCGGTGCTTGGCGAAGAGGTCTGGGAACACCCGGGCCATGGTCCGGCGGTTCTCCATCACGTAGGACACCCCGGATGGGCTGCGCAGGTTGTCCTCCAGCACCCGGAAGTCGCCCTGCTCGTCCCGTACTACGTCAATGCCGGCCACGTGGATCCGCACGCCGTTGGGCGGCGCAATGCCGGCCGCCTGGCGATGGAAGTGCTCGCAGGAGGTGATGAGCCGCCGTGGCAGTACGCCGTCCGCCACGATCTCCTGCGCGCCGTAGATGTCCGCGAGGAACGCCTCCAGCGCCCGGACCCGCTGGACGATGCCGCGCTCCAGCCGGGCCCACTCGGAGGCAGTGATGACGCGCGGGACCAGGTCGAGCGGGAACGGCCGCTCCTCCCCCGACAGCGAGAAGGTGATGCCCTGGTCGACCAGGGCCCGGTCGAGCGCCTCGGACCTGGCCGTCAGGTCGGCAGGCTGCAGCGGCGTCAGCGACTCGTGCAACCGCCGGTACGCCGGCCGTACCTCCTCGCCGGCGCCGAACATCTCGTCGTACGCGCCGGCATGCGGCCGTCCCGGATCGAGGTAGCCGTCGAACAACTGTGGGCCAGCGGGGCGGATCGGTGCGCGGCTCATCTCCGAATCTTCACCCACCGATGCCCGCCTCGCACCTGGATCCCGGGTCAGTTTTCCCGCACGTAACAAGCGAACCGCATCCGTGTAACACAAGCGCTTGCTCTCGGCCGGAGCCGCTGAGGCGACTGTCGGAGCAGTACGGCAGAATGTCGGACAATCACCTGCTCCTGGGAGGGACACCTCATGCCCGATCGTCTGGCCGTCGGCGACGCCGCACCCGATTTCACCCTCCCGGACGCGGACGGCAACGACGTCTCGCTGGCCTCGCTGCGCGGCAAGAGCGTGATCGTGTACTTCTACCCGGCCGCGATGACGCCGGGCTGCACCAAGCAGGCCTGCGACTTCCGCGACTCGCTCGACTCACTGCAGGCCCACGGGTACGCCGTACTCGGTATCTCCCCGGACAAGCCGGCCAAGCTGGCGAAGTTCCGCGAGCGCGACGGCGTGACGTTCCCGCTGCTCAGCGACCCGGACAAAGAGGTGCTGACCGCGTACGGCGCCTTCGGCGAGAAGACGATGTACGGCAAGAAGGTGACCGGGGTGATCCGGTCGACCTTCGTCGTCGACCCGGACGGCAAGATCGCGGTCGCGCAGTACAACGTGAAGGCCACCGGCCACGTGGCGAAGTTGCGCCGCGATCTCGGTCTCGACTAATTGTCAGGACATTTTCCGAAGGTAAACCCGCAACCGTTTCATAACGGTGGTCCAGGGAACGTCCGTTGGCGCGGTCGATTCGATGTGATTTGGATCACACAAAGTTTTCACCTGTTCGCAGCGGAAACACTACGTTCCGTCATATTTGCAGACCTCTGAGGGACGAGCAGTACTGCGGACACGCTCCGCGTCCAGTTGCAACCCTCCATCTGGTGCGTGGACATCGGCCGCGCTCTTCGCCCTGACCAGTGCAAACCGGGTAATCTGCGCGCGCAGTCTGCCTCTGGGAGGGAGGGACCTGCCGCGATGGGAAAACACTCCTCTGCGGTGACGAAAAGTAACAACAACAACCGGCGTCCGCTGTATCTGACGGCCGCCGGGCTACTGGTGCTGTCGTTGGGCGCCGTGTTTGTGGTCCGCTCCTTCGGGTCGGAATCCGGTGCCGACGGGTTCCTGGGTGGTAAGTCGTGCAACGACAAGACCCAGATCCGGCTCAGCACCACGCCCGAGATCCAGCCCTTGCTGGAGCGGGCGGCCAAGGCCGTGGCGGACCGCAAGGACGACAGCACCACCGCGTGCCTGCAGTTCAACATCACCGGGGCCCCGTCGTCCAAGGTGGCCAGGGACATCGCGAACAACGCGGAGGGCCGGCCCGATCTGTGGGTGCCGGACTCCTCGCTGTGGGTGTCCCAGGCCGACGACGGCCAGTCGGTGCCGACCATCGCCGTCCCGTCGGTCGCGACCTCACCGCTGGTACTGGTCGGTCGTTCGGACAACTTCGCCGACGTCTCGTCCTGGCTCGGCACGTTCTCCAAGACAACGCCGGCCCTGCTCGACCCGTTGAGCCAGTCGCCCGGCGCGCTGGCCCTGCTCGCCATCCAGGCGGAGCGGGCCAGAACGACGGCCTCCGAGACCCAGGTGGGCGAGGTCATCGTGCCGCTGGCCCAGAAGCTCGGGTCGATGGCCAAGCCGTACACCGACGTGAACGGGTTGCTCGGCCGGGCCGGCCAGCCCGACAGCACTCTCGTCGTACCGGCCTCGGAGCAGAGCTTCGTCAAGTACCAGGACGAACACCCCGACTCGGAGTTGAAGGCGGTCGTGCCGCGGACCGGCACGCTGCTGCTCGACTACCCGATCGTGGTCACCTCGTCGTCGGACAACGAGGCGTACTCCGACGCGGCCAAGGCACTCGGCGAGGAGCTGATCAACAACGCGGTCGCGCAGGCGCGTGACGACCTCGGTTTCCGCGACGCGCTGGTCAGCGACCTGGGTGGCGGCCGCGGTGTCGGTGCGGTCAGCCGGCTGCCCGTGCCGTCCACGGCGGCCATCAACAAGGTGCTGGGCGAATGGACCCGGCTGTCGCTGTCGGCGCACTCGCTCGCGGTGATCGACGTGTCCGGTTCGATGGCCGAGAAGGTCGGCAACAAGACCCGGATGCAGCTCACGATCGAGGCCGCGGTCAGCGGCCTGAAGCTGTTCCCGGACAACGCCGCGCTCGGCCTGTGGACGTTCTCCACGAAGATCGGCAAATCCAACGCCGACTTCCGCGAGCTCGTCCCGATCGCCAAGCTGACCGAGGCCCAGCGGCAGCGGATCACCACCGCGCTGGCGCCGCAACAGGCGATCAAGGGCGGCGGAACTGGCTTGTACGACACCGCGATCGCCGCCGTCCAGGCGGTCCGCAGCGGCTACGACTCCAGCGCCGTGAACGCCGTCCTGCTGTTCACCGACGGCAAGAACGACGACCCTGGCAGCCTCTCGCTGGCCCAGACCGTCGCGACCCTGAAGGCGCTGAAGGACCCGGCCCGCCCGGTCCGCATCATCGCCTTGGGCATGGGTCCCGACGTCGACATCAACGAACTCCAGGCACTGGCCATCGCCACCGGCGGCCAGGCGTTCGTCGCGAAGAACCCCCAGGACCTGCGGACCGTCTTCATCAACGCCCTGCAGAGCCGCTGACGATCGGCGTCCCCCTAAGATGTCACCAGGGGGACGCCGATCCTCCAGCCAGAGTGGTGGAATGGCAGACACGCCGGCTTTAGGTGCCGGTGCCCCCGGGCGTGCGGGTTCAAGTCCCGCCTCTGGCACAACCCGGCTTGATGGTCAGCTCACGATGCCGTGGGCGGTGTTCCATTTCTTGGCGCCTTGGTAGGCGTCGATCATTCCCCAGACCCAGACGGCGGGGAGCAGGACGAAGCCGATGATGACGAAGCAGAGGACCGCCGCGACGCAGTAGGCGGCGAAGATGGCGATGCCCAGGCCTACGTTGCCGTTGATCAGGGTGCCCAGACCGGGAATGAAGAAGGACGCCAGGAGCGCCAGTCCTGGGTTCTTGGGTGCCACTTGTTGCGGGTAGCCGACGCCGTACGGCTGCGGATAGCCGGGCTGCTGCGGCGCCGGAAGATTCCCGTACTGCGGTTGCTGCTGCCCGTACTGCGGTTGTTGCCCGTACTGCGGTTGTGCGGGCTGGTCCGGGTGTTGCCACTCCGGATACTGCTGAGACATGGTTCTCCCCTCATCCCCGAGCCCCCCTCGGGATGCTGGTCACCGTAACGCTCTGTGTCGGATTTGCCTAGCGCTCAGGCCTGGATCGTTCGAAATGTGACCGTCCGTCAGTTTCGCAATGAACCGTCACGGGAAGGTCTGCAGTGCGCCACAGATCTGTTCGGCCGACCGGCCGGCGGCGCAGGGGGAGGCATCAGTGGACAAGAAGGCGAACGTTGGCCTGTGGAAGATCCAGCTCACCCAAGGAGGTACGGCCCAGACAACGCTCGATGACCTCTTGGAGTCCTATCGCAGGCTGCGGAAGGCAGACCCCAGCAGCCATCCTCGCCTCGTCCAAGTGGCACTGGCCCAGGCGGTCAGTGGTGTCTCGTTGGAACTCTACATACGCTCTCGCCCATCCCCAGGGTTCGCCCCTTTCGTCTCCGACTACCTCATCTTTGAAAACGACCAGAAGAAGTTCGCGTACAACGTCATCGACACGTGCCTCTTCATCGTCACCAAGCCCTCGCTCTTTGCGGTGACCTCCAGCTTTGGTTACCGCATCTTCGACGGGTACGTGGATTTCGCCTTCCCCTTCGAAGTGGCCAAGCGTTTGGTGGCGAACAACTTCATCGCCGCAGATGTCCGGGAATTCTCCGGACCGAGGGCCAGTCGAACCGAGACCTATCGGCGAGCCCAGTCGATTTCCGGCAGCGAGTCCTTCGGGAAGGTGTGGAAGCGACTGGTCGGGCGGTTGGACACCGGCCTGCTACCGACTGGTGGCTATCTGGCCAGCATCATCGACATCCACAAGCCACCAGCCCTGGAGATGAAATCCTCCTTCACAATCCGCAAGAAGCTCGACCTTCTCGAGGTCGTCAAGCTCGCGCAGGAGCTCGACGATCTGCCGGAGCCCTCCCCCGATCAGACTCGCCAACTCGCGTTCCTGGACAACCTTTATGTCGTCCGGGATCAACAGCTGATCCTGGATCTGCGCTACCACCTACTCGACAATGTGCGTCAAGCGATCGTTCACGGATCGGAGATAGACCTCGATCTCGGCGACCCCGATGAGCTCGCCGCCTATCAGACCGGCACGGACTTCCAGCTGTCCCGCTGGACGGTACCGGGCGATCCGCCGGACAAGGACGATCTCTTCGGAGTGATCCGTCAGCAGCTGAGCGGCCTTCTCAAGAAGCCCACAGCCTTCGTCGAGAAGCTGGAGACATTGCGGTTCTCGTATCGGAGGCAGTCGGACGACGCCCAGCCGGTACGCAAGGAAGTACACAAGTTCATGCATGCGCAGGTCGACCTCAACGGTCAGACCTACTTCCTGCTCGACGGCAGCTGGTACCGAGCACAGGGCGCATGTCTCGAGAACCTCAAGCGAGATTTCCTGGCGGAAGTGTTCACCGGCAGACAACCCATCCTCTCGCAGGAGGATCTCGGCCTGATGCCATGGTCGGGAACCGACGAAGACGGTTACAACAGAGCCCAAGGCGCCAGTGGACAGTTCTACTACGGCGACAAGGTGTTCGCCTTGAGCGATCGCGGAAAAGTAGAACTCTTCGACCTGCTGCGGGTGGACAAGGCGGCCGGAACCTTGCACGTCATCCATGTCAAGGATGGCTTCGACGGCAAGATGCGTGACGCCTGCTCGCAGATATCACTGGCCCGGGAGGTCATCTCCGCGGATCTGACCAACGGGAAGGTGCTCTTGGAGGCCTTCTACCCGCGCTGGCAGCTCGCCAATGCGGGTCGAGGAATCAGCAAGGAGGACTTTCTGGGCTGGTTCGACCTGAACATCATCTATGCCGTCCTGGCGTCGACCAAGACTGACTTCACCGAACAATCCTTCGATCAACAGCTCAGGTCGCACATAGCCCGCCGCGAGATCATCGCAACCCGAAACGAGTTCAAATCCAGCGGAGCCACCTTCAGGCTCCTCCATACCAAGCGTTCTTGAGGCTGATCAGAGCGATTTGAGGTACGCCGCACCCCGAGGCGAGAGTTCGTAGCCGGTTTCCAGGCTGTGAGTGAGGCCTAGGTTTTTCAGTTTGCGGACGTCGAGTTTGAAGGAGGGGGTGTCTCGGCCGAGGTCCGCGGCCAGGTCGGCGGCGCGGACGGTGGGCTTTTCCTGGATCTTTTGCAGGGTGGTCGTGGTCCAGGCGCCGTGGCGGCTCAGGGAGTCGAGCTGGGCCAGGCGGGTGCGGATGTCGTCCAGGTCTTCGGAGGTCAGGTCCGCGGTGGCGGCCAGTTCTTCGCGGGGGTCCGGGCCTTCGACCAGGTGGAACTTGATGAGGAAGGTGGGCCAGTCCTCGTTGCCGCGGAGGCGGCGGCGGACGTCTCGGGCGTTTTGGCGGTCGGCGGCGAAGATGTCGTCGTCGTAGTCGGAGATCAGGTCGGGGTTGACCTGGCGGACGGAGTCGATCTCGATCCGGCCGGCGTTGGTGCGGTAGATGCGGCCCTCGACCACGCGGGGCTCGGCCCAGCGGCGGTAGGCGGCGGTGATCTTGCCGGCTTCTACGCCGTCCCGGTCTGATCCTGCGAACAACATGTCAGGCCTCCAGTGCTTTCGCCACGATCGGGGCGAGCTCGCGCAGCGCCTTGCCACGATGGCTGATCGCGTCCTTCTCCTCGATCGACAGCTCGGCCGTGGTCCGGTCGTAGCCCTCGGCGGCGAACAGCACGTCGTAGCCGAAGCCGCCGGTGCCGCGCAGCTCGCGGATGACCGAGCCGGGCATCTCGCCGCGGACGACCACGTCCTCGGCACCTTCCCGCACGAACGCGACGGCCGCCACGAAGGAGGCACCTCGCCGCTCGTCCGGTACGTCTTCCAGCTGGCCGAGCAGCAGGATGTTGTTGGCGTGGTTGTCCTTGGCCGGGCCCGACCAGCGCGCGGACAGTACGCCGGGCATGCCGTTCAGCGCGTCGACGCAGATGCCGCTGTCGTCCGCGATCGACGGCAACCCGGTCGCGGCCAGCGCGGCGCGGGCCTTCAGCAGCGCGTTGCCCTCGAAGGTCGGCTCGGTCTCGGCCGGCTCCTCGTACGCCGGTACGTCGCCGAGCCCGAGCACCTCGATGCCGGGGACGATCGGCGCGAGGATGCGCTGGAGCTCGGCGAGCTTCTTCTTGTTGTTCGAGGCGAGGAGCACCTTGGTCACGCCAGCGCCTCCAACTGCAGCTTGGTGAGCTCGGCGCAGCCCGTCGTACCGAGGTCGAGCAGGCTGTTCAGCTCGTCGCGGTCGAAGGGCGCGCCCTCGGCCGTGCCCTGCACCTCGATGAACTTGCCGTCGCCGGTGAGCACCAGGTTCATGTCGGTCTCGGCCCGGACGTCTTCTTCGTAGCAGAGGTCGAGCATCGGGGCGCCGTCGATGATGCCGACCGAGACGGCGGAGACCGAGCCGGTCAGCGGCTCGCCCTTGAGCGCCTTGCGGTCGCGCAGGAAGGAGACGGCGTCGGCCAGGGCGACGTAGGCGCCGGTGATGGCGGCCGTACGGGTACCTCCGTCGGCCTGCAGGACGTCGCAGTCGAGCAGGATGGTGTTCTCGCCGAGGGCCTTGTAGTCGATCACGGCGCGCAGCGAGCGGCCGATCAGCCGGGAGATCTCGTGGGTGCGGCCGCCGATCCGGCCCTTCACGGACTCACGGTCGGAGCGCGTGTTCGTCGAGCGCGGGAGCATCGCGTACTCCGCGCTCACCCAGCCGAGGCCGGACCCCTTGCGCCAGCGCGGCACGCCTTCGGTCACGCTGGCCGCGCAGAGCACGCGGGTCCGGCCGAACTCCACCAGCACCGACCCCTCGGCATGGTCGAGCCACTTCCGCGTCAGGGTCACCGGCCGGAGCTGATCAGGAGTACGTCCATCGATACGAGCCATGGACGAAACCCTATGCCCGAACCTGCTGCACCTCCGCATCGAGAGAAGAAGCAGCCGTCGCCGCGCTGCGCGCGGCGACGGCGGAGTGAGAGAAGGCAGCCGCCGAGGTGGGTTCCGGGAAGGCGGGGGTGGTGCTGGGAGGGAACACGGGGGTGGTGCCGGGCGGGAAGGCGGGAGGCATGGGGGTGCGAGGGGGCGACGCTGGGGGTGGGCGTAGTTGGGTGAGGGCCATGCGGGCGGCCCAGGGGGTGAGGTCGCCGGCTCGGCGGCCTAGCCAGGGGACGCCTTCGCGGAGCATCCAGAGGGCGTCCGCCCACTTGGACGGGGTATCACCGAGGCAGTCCAGGGCCGGGGGCTCCGCGATCGGCAGGCCCTGGCGGTGGAGTTCGTCGGCGAAGGCTCGGGCCAGCCGGCGATGGCCGCGTTCACCCGGGTGGAGACGGTCGACGCTCCAGAAGTCGCGCCGGTACACCTCGGGGTAGTCGGCCATGTCGATCCGGATCCCACCGAAGCGCAGGTACAACTCGTCGTACACGGAGTTGACCTGCTCGATCCGGTTCCACAGTGGCCGGCGCAACCACGCCGGCAGGCCGAACACCTGGCCGTGGTCGTGGAAACGCACGGTCAGCAGCGTCGCGCCGCGCCCGGTCAGCTGCTCCGCGCAGTACTGCAGGCACTCGCGGATCTGGCCGACGTCGAAGGTCGACCGCATGGTGTCGTTCACGCCGACGATCAGGGAGGCGAGGTCGATCGGGCCCGAGCCCGTCGACGGGAGTTGGTCGGTCGCGACCTTCGGCGCGGTGGCGCCGCTGGTCGCGAAGTTGGAGAACGTCACACGGTGGGAGCTGCCCAGGGAGTCGGCGAGCAGCGAGGCCCAGCCCCGCCACCCCTCCCCAGGGCGAGCACCGGCACCGGCCAGGTCGGTCGTGCTGCCGTTCATCGGGTCCCCGACACCAACGGTGGTCGAGTCGCCGAGTGCCACATAGTGGAGGGTCACATTCCGTCATGGTGACGGGGCTGTCCGATGTCTGCGCAGACCTGAGATGACCGCTTGGTTGACACCTCGGAATCTCACGGGTGTTGAAGATCGGAACTGTTCAGACATAGGGTTTAGCAATCATCTATGTGCAGGAGTCGCTCGCATGAGTACAGAAGACCTCCGGTTCGGCGTGGTGGGGCTCGGCGCCCGGAGCCGCCTGGCCAAGCATGCCCATTCCCCGGGTGAGGGTTCCCGGATCGTCGCCGTCTGCGATCCCGTCGAGGCGCAGCAGCAGGCCGCGCTCGCGGAGTACCCGGACGCCCAGGCGTACGCCGACCACACCGACCTGCTCGACCTCAAGCTGGACGGCGTGTTCCTGACCACGCCCGACGACCTGCACGAGGACCCGGCGATCGACTTCCTCCGGGCCGGCGTCGCCGTCTTCGTCGAGAAGCCGCTGGCCATCACCACCTCTGGCTGCGACCGGGTGCTGCAAGCGGCGTACGAGACCGGCACCCGGCTGTACCTCGGGCACAACATGCGCCACATGCCCGTCGTCCTGACGATGCGCGAGCTGATCCAGCAGGGCGCGATCGGTGAGGTCAAGGCGATCTGGTGCCGGCACTTCGTCGGCCACGGCGGCGACTTCTACTTCAAGGACTGGCACGCGGACCGCAGGCGCAGTACCAGCCTGCTGCTGCAGAAGGGTGCCCACGACATCGACGTGATGCACTGGCTGGCCGGCGGGTACACCGTCCGGGCCAACGCGCTCGGCGGCCTCACCTTGTACGGCGGGATCGCGGACCGCCAGGACCGTTCCGGGCAACGGTTCTCGGAGTTCGTCTCCGAGGACAACTGGCCGCCGCTGTCGCAGACCGGGATGGCGCCGGTGATGGACGTCGAGGACCTCTCGATGGCGAATCTCCAACTGGACAACGGCGTACTGATGTCCTACGAGCAGTGCCACTACACCCCGGACTACTGGCGCAACTACACCGTGATCGGCACGGCCGGCCGGCTGGAGAACTTCGGCGACGGCCCCGGCGACGTCGTCAAGGTGTGGAACAGCAGGCGTTCCGGCTATCGCGCCGACGCCGACATCGTGGTCGAGATCCCCGATGCGGAAGGCGGTCACGCGGGCGCCGATCCGCGCCTGGTGGCGGAGTTCGTCCGCTTCGTCCGCGAGGGCGGCGCGACGCTGACCTCCCCCGTCGCCGCCCGCGCGGCGGTCGCAGCCGGCTATGCGGCCACCACTTCCCTGCGTACGAACGGCACCCCGATCGACGTCCCGCCGCTGGACCAGGCCCTGATCGAGTACTTCGACCGCGGCCAGACCCGCTAGCTGTTCAGAAACTCCTGCAGTACTTGACGAAGCTCAGCCGGCCGCTCGCGCCACAGCGAGTGGCCGGCCCCTTCGATCAAGCGGAACTCATGGTTCGGGATGTGCTTCGCAAGCTCCTGTACTGCGCTCGCCGGCCGCGGGTCACCCGTGCCGTGAACCAGCCAGACCGGCATCGTCAGGCCGGCCACGCGAGCGGCCAGCTCATCGTCAGGCCAGGAGTTCACTTCGCCGGCGAGTGCCCGATTGGCCGCCCAGTTGATCGGATACGGCACCGCCGCATCTTCCAGCGCCCACTGCCAGGCGCGCTCGCGATCGGCGTGATCGGTGAACCAGGACAACGCCCGGAACTCCGTCTCCTCCGCCGGTGTCCGGCCCGGCCGGAAGGACTCCAGGCGCTCCAGTTGCTCAGCCGTCATCCGCTGGTCGCGCACTTCGAAGTACGGCGTGTGCCAGTCGCCGATGCCGACACCGCTGAAGTGGCCGACCTTGGCCACGTGCTGCGGGTAGGCCGCCGCGTACGTCAGCGCGAGCTTCGCGCCGAACGAGTGGCCGAGGACAACGATCCGCTCGTGTCCCCAGTGCTCACGCAACTCCTCGATGTCGTCCTGAAGCCGTTGCATGGTTTGGTTTTCGGACGGGTCGGAGCCACCGCAGCCACGCTGGTCGAAGCGGTGAACGACGGTCAGGTCGTCGAGCATCGCGGCCACCGGCTCGAGGTAGTCCCACAGGCCGGGGCCGCCATGCAGCAGCACGACGGGCGGTGAGGCGGTCGTCGTGCCGGTGGTCCAGGTGCGCAGACGGGTGCCGTCAGACAGGGTGACGAACTCCATCAGATGTCGAAAATGGCGTTCGGGGTGGCGACCAGGACTTCTCCCGGGTAGGTGCGGCGGGCCCCTATCCCCTGGGTTTCGCGGTCGAACCAGGGCGGGACGTGGGTGATGACGAGGCGTTTGACCCCGGCTTTCTTGGCGTGTTCGCCCGCGTCGGCAGGCGTGAGGTGCAGGTCGGGCGGGTTGTTCGGGTCGTCGTCGCGCAGCGCGGCCTCGCTCAGCAGCAGGTCGGCGCCACGGGCCAGCTCGATCAGCGCCTCGTTCGGGCCGGTGTCGCCGGTGTAGACCAGGGACTTGTTGCCGTGCTCAACGCGGATCGCGTACGCCGGTACCGGGTGCACCATCGCTGTGGTGCGGACCGTGAAGGGGCCGATCTGCTGGATCTCCTGCCAGGTATGGAACTCCAGCTCCTCTTCCATCCCCGGATCGAGAGGCAGGTCGTAGGCAAGCGCCATCCGCTCGGACGCGCCGGGCGGGCCGTAGACGGGGATCCTGGGCAGCGGCGAGGACGGCGAGTACTTCGCCGCGACGTACAGGCCGCACAGATCCATGCAATGGTCGGGATGGAGGTGGGACAAGGCGATCGCGCCGATCTCCGGCACGGACAGGTGGCGTTGCAGCGCGCCGAGCGCGCCGCTGCCGAGATCGAGAATGAGGTTGAATCCGTCGGCGGTGACCAGATAGCTCGAAGCAGGCGAGTCCGGCCCGGGGACGGACCCGGAGCAGCCGAGCACAATGAGCTTCATATCTTGAACATTACCGGCGGGTTGCCGACTTCGCAGAGCGACCAGAGCGTCGCCGAGGGCAACCAAATCGCGCGGGCATCGTCAGCGGACCCAGGCGAACTGGTCCACGCCGGAGATCACCGGGCCGAGGAAGCGCGAGCCGATCGCGGCGAACTCGTCCGGGCTGCCGGTGGTGACGAACCGGTGCCGGGGCGCGGGCAGGTCGTCGGCACGCAGCAGTCCTTGCTTGGTCAGTACGCCGTAGACGTCCTTGGCGCACTCCTCCGCACTGCTGACGAGGGACACGTTGTCACCCATCACGTACGAGATGACGCCGGTCAGCAACGGGTAGTGGGTGCAGCCGAGGATGAGCGTGTCGACGCCGGCCTCGACCAGCGGGTCGAGGTATTCGTGGGCGGCCGCGAGCAGCTCCGGCCCGGAGGTGACCCCGGCCTCGACGAACTCGACGAAGCTCGGGCAGGCCTGCGTCATCAGCTGCACCTGCGGGGCGGCCGCGAAAGCGTCCTCATACGCAAGGGAAGTTGCCGTTGCCTGCGTGCAGATCACGCCCACCCGCTGGCTTCTCGTTGCCGCGACGGCGCGTCTCGCCGCGGGGAGGATCACCTCGACGACCGGTACGTCGTACCGCTCGCGGGCGTCCCTGAGCATCGCGGCGCTGGCCGAGTTGCAGGCGATCACGAGCATCTTCACGCCGGCCTCGACCAGGTGGTCCAGGCATTCCAGCGCGTACTCGCGGACCTCGGCGATCGGCTTCGGGCCGTACGGCTGACGTGCGGTGTCACCCAGGTACAGGATCGGTTCGTGCGGCAACTGATCGAGCACCGACCTGGTCACCGTGAGCCCGCCGAAGCCTGAGTCGAAGATGCCGATCGGTGCGTCTGCCACGTTCCGAACCTTAGCTCGCGCGGGCCGGAATGCCGTTACCGGGCAGAGCTGAAGTAAGCCTTACCTAGCTTCGCAGGACGACACGCCGGAGTTATCCACATCTTTACTCTCAGGAATTGCAAACTGACGTGACCCAGGCCACTCTTAGCGGATGTGTTTCCAACCGCCCCCAGCGATGCCATGAACCTGGTGGTCCAGATCGCGGTGGCTTACACCACCACCGGTGCACCGAATCCGCACCCCAGCAACGCCGCGGTGGCAGGCTCTGCCGCCGGTCCGGCTGTGGAGACGAGCACGTCCAGCACCAGCGCCAGCGCCGACGTGGCGTCGGCGATCGGCCCGACGGGCTTCCTGCTGCTGATCGCGCTCGCCGCCTTCGCCCTGTACCTCGTCTCGCTGTCCCTGCACCCGAACGCGAAATGCAATCGCTGCAAGGGCGCAGGCCGGCACAAGGGGTACTTCTTCAGCTACGCCCAACGTCCCTGCAGCAGCTGCAAGGGTCGCGGCGTCCATCCCCGACTAGGCCGCAAGGTGCTTTTCAAGTCGTCGACGTAGGAACCGGCGCACACCGCCCGCCCGCGGTGAGCCGCTCCGGACACTAGGCCCAGAGCTGGCCTTCGAGCCGGTCCTCGGCCTCGTCGATGGTGCCTTCGTAGGCGCCCGTCGACAGGTACTTCCAGCCGCCGTCGGCGACGACGAAGGCGATGTCGGCCTTCTCGCCTGCCTGGACGCATTTCGCGGCCTGGCCGAGCGCGGCGTGCAGGATGGCGCCGGTGGAGATGCCGGCGAAGATGCCCTCGTTGTCGAGCAGTTCGCGGACCCGGCGGACGGCGTCGCGCGGGCCGACCGAGAACCGGGCGTCGATCAGCGACGCGTCGTACAGCTCGGGGACGAAGCCCTCGTCGAGGTTGCGCAGGCCGTAGACCAGTTCGCCATATCGGGGCTCGGCGGCGACGATCCGTACTTCGGGCTTGTGCTCACGGAAGAACCGCCCGGCGCCCATCAGCGTGCCGGTCGTACCGAGCCCGGCGACGAAATGCGTCACCGACGGAAGGTCGGCCAGGATCTCACGCGCGGTGCCGTCGTAGTGCGCGGCCGCGTTCGACGGGTTGCCGTACTGATAGAGCATCACCCAGTCCGGGTGCTCCTCGGCCACCTGCTTGGCCACGCGGACCGCCTCGTTCGACCCGCCCGCGGCCGGCGAGGAGATGATCTCGACGCCCCACATCCGCAGGATCTGCCGGCGCTCCTCGGAGGTGTTCTCCGGCATCACGCAGACCATCCGGTACCCGCGCAGCTTGGCCGCCATCGCCAGCGAGATGCCGGTGTTGCCCGAGGTCGGCTCGAGGATCGTGTTGCCCGGCCGGAGCCGGCCGTCCTTCTCCGCGTCGAGCAGCATCCGCAGCGCCGCCCGGTCCTTGATCGAGCCGGTCGGGTTGTGGTCCTCCAGCTTGGCCCACAACCGGACGTCACCCGAGGGCGACAGCTTCGGCAGGCCGACCAGCGGCGTACCGCCGACCGAGTCGAGCAGGCTGTCGAAACGCACGATCAGCCGCCGGCGACCGCGGGCAGCACGACGACGACGTCGCCGTCCTTGACACCGGTGGACAGGCCGCCGGTGAAGCGCACGTCCTCGTCGTTCACGTAGACGTTGACGAACCGGCGCAGCTCCTCCGGCTCACCCTCCACGATCCGCTCCTTCAGGCCCGGGTGGGTGCCGTTCACGTTGTCGATGAACTCGGCCAGCGTGCTGCCGTCCCCGTTCACCGCCTTCTCGCCCCCGGTGTAGGTGCGCAGAATGGTCGGGACGCGAAGCTCGATCGCCATCTCAGTTGTCTCCTTGGTTGCTGTAGGCCGCGACGACCTTGACTTCTTCTTCGGTCACCACGCCGTCGATGATCCGGTACGACCGGAACTCCACCGGCCCGTCGTACGAGGCCTCGTCCGCACCGTCGCGGGTGGAGACGAGCACGTAGTGCGCACCCGGCTCCTGGGCCAGGTTGATGTCCGTCCGGGACGGGTAGGCCTCGGTGGCCGTGTGCGAGTGGTAGATCACGACCGGTTCCTCGTCGCGCTCGTCCATCTCCTTGTACAACCGGAACAGATCGCCCGAGTCGAACTCGTAGAACGTCGGCGACATGGCCGCGTTCAGCATCGGGATGAACCGGGCCGGCCGGTCGCTGCCGATCGGTCCGGCGACCACGCCGCACGCCTCGTCCGGGTGGTCGCGACGGGCATGCGCCACGATCTCGTCGTACGTGACCTGGTCGATGGTGAGCACCCCTCCACGATACGGAGCCCACCGACAGCCCCCTGACAACCCGGTTCTCCGTCCACATACTGGATGGTTCGGAGCGTAGTCACCTGCGAATAATGAGCGACCATGACGGAAGCGGGGAGGATCTTCGCCGGACTCGGGTAGGAAATTGGTCCCGATCAGGGCCAATTTCCTACCCAACCTCCGGCCGGCTGAGGCGGAGCAGCAGGGTGGGTGCTACCAGCGGTCGTGGATCTGGGGGCGGATGAGTTCGTCGTAGACGGTTTGGACGACTTTGAGCTCGCCGGTGCTGAGCGGGGTGAGGGTGGCGGCGCCGATGTTGCCGGCCACTTGCTGGGGGTTGCGGGCGCCGGGGATGACGACCGAGACGCCGGGCTGGTCGAGGATCCAGCGGAGGGCGAACTGGGCCATGGTGGCGCCCTCGGGGACGAGCGGGATGAGCCGCTTGACGGCCTCGAGGCCGGTGGCGAAGTCGACTCCGGAGAAGGTCTCGCCGACGTCGAACGCCTCGCCCTTGCGGTTGTAGTTGCGGTGGTCGTCGGCGCCGAAGGTGGTGTTCTCGTCGTACTTCCCCGAGAGCAGCCCGCTGGCGAGCGGCACCCGGGCGATGATCCCGACGCCGGCCCGCTCGGCGGCCGGCAACACCTCGTCGAGCGGCTTGAGCCGGAACGCGTTGAGGATGATCTGCACGGACGCGACATTCGGCCGGGCGATCGCGGTCAGCGCCTCTTCACACGTCTCCACACTCACCCCGTACGCCGAGATCCGCCCCTCCTGGACGAGGGTGTCGAGCGCGTCGAACACCGCGTCGGTCGAGTAGACGGCGGTCGGCGGACAGTGCAGTTGCACCAGGTCGATCGTGTCGACGCCCAGGTTCTCCCGCGACCGGTCGTTCCACGCCCGGAAGGCGTCCAGGTTGTAGTTCTCAGGCTTCTGCTCGACGCGGCGACCCATCTTGCTGGCGACGGTGAGCTCCGGGTGCTCCTTCAGCACCTGCCCCACCAGCCGCTCGCTGCGCCCGTCGCCATACACGTCCGCGGTGTCGATGAAGGTCACTCCACCCTCGACAGCCGCGTTGAGCACGTCGAGCGCGTCGCCCTCCTTCACGTCACCCCAGTCGGCCCCCAACTGCCAGGCCCCCAGCCCAACCACACCAACCTGACGACCAGTACGCCCCAAAGTCCGCTTCTCCATAAACCCACCCTATGCGCCGCCGGGCTGCGCAGGCGGTGGGCGGCGGGATCCGCGCAGGTGATGGGGTCAGGCCTTCGTCAGGACGACCGTGAGTTCGTCGCCTTCGGTGATGGCGAGGGTGTCGGCGAGGGTTTCTGACATCAGCGTGTGGCGGTGCTCTTCGATGGCCTCGCGGGTCGGGGGGTCGGCTGTCAGGGTCAGGGTGATGTGGTCGGTGATGTTCAGGCCGGCGTCTCGGCGGGCCTGCTGGATGGTGCGGATGAGGTCTCGGGCCACGCCTTCGCGGTGGAGTTCCGGGGTGACTTCCAGGTCGAGGAGGACGAAGCCGCCGTCGGTGAGCAGGCCTGCTGCCTGGTGGGTGGACTCGGCGCAGTCGGCCAGGACGGTTTCGAGGGTGTACTCGGCGGGCTCCAGGGTGATGCCTCCGGCAACTACTTCGCCTGACGGGGCGACCGACCAGTCGCCGGACTTCGACGCCTTGATGACGGCTTGGACGTCGCGGCCGAGGCGGGGGCCGGCGGCGCGGGCGTTGACGGTCAGCTTTTGGGAGACGGGGGCGTCGACCTCGTCCAGCTCAGCCAGGACGACCTGCTGGACGTTGACCTCGGCGCGGAGGATCGGCACCAGGTCCTCGAGGGACTTGGCGTCGGGAGTGGCGACGGTGAGGGTGCGGAGGGGTTGGCGGCCCCGGATGCCTTCGGACTTGCGGAGGGCGGAGGCGGCTGAGCAGATCTCGCGGACTCGGTCCATCCGGGTGACGAGGTCGGGGTCGGAGGGGAGGTCGGACGCCAGCGGCCAGTCGGTGAGGTGGACGGAGCGGTCGCCGGTCAGGCCTCGCCAGATTTCTTCGGCGGTTAGCGGGAGGAGAGGGGCTACCACCCGGGTGACTACTTCCAGGGCCGTGTAGAGGGTGTTGAGGGCGTCTTGGAAGGTTGCCCCCTTGTCGTCCCAGAAGCGTTCTCGGGAGCGGCGGATGTACCAGTTGGTGAGGACTTCGAGGTAGCTGACCACCGACTCGCAGGCAGAGGCGATGTCGTAGCGGTCGAGTTGGTCGGTCACGTCGGCTACGAAGACGCGGAGGCGGGCCAGGAGGTACCGGTCGAGTTCGACCTGCGACGACACCGACCAGGTAGCGGTGGCCGAGGCCGCGTTGGCGTACAGACCGAAGAAGTACCAGGCGTTCCAGAGCGGGATCATCACCTGGCGGACGCCGTCGCGGATACCGGCCTCGGTGACGACCAGGTTGCCGCCGCGCAGGATCGGCGAGGACATCAGGAACCAGCGCATCGCGTCCGCGCCGTCGCGATCGAACACCTCCCGCACGTCGGGATAGTTCCGCAGCGACTTGCTCATCTTCTGCCCGTCGCTGCCCAGCACGATCCCGTGCGACAGGCACGACGAGAACGCCGGCCGATCGAAGAGCGCCGTCGCGAGGATGTGCATGGTGTAGAACCAGCCCCGCGTCTGCCCGATGTACTCGACGATGAAGTCGCCCGGGAAGTGGTGCTCGAACCAGTCCATGTTCTCGAACGGGTAGTGCACTTGCGCGAAGCTCATCGATCCCGAGTCGAACCACACATCCAGGACGTCGGCCACCCGCCGCATGGTCGAGCGGCCGGTCGGGTCGTCCGGATTCGGCCGCGTGAGCTCATCGACGTACGGGCGGTGCAGGTCCGGTACGGCGACGCCGAAGTCCCGCTCCAGCTCCTCGACCGACCCGTAGACATCGATCCGCGGATACGACGGATCGTCCGAGCGCCACACCGGGATCGGCGAACCCCAGAACCGGTTCCGGCTGATCGACCAGTCGCGCGCGTTCGACAGCCACTTGCCGAACTGCCCGTGCTTGACGTGCTCCGGCACCCAGGTGATCTGTTCGTTCAGCTCGACCATCCGGTCCCGGATCCGGGTCACCTCGACGAACCAGCTCGAGACCGCCTTGTAGATCAGCGGATTGCGGCACCGCCAGCAATGCGGATAGCTGTGCACATAGCTGTCCTCGCGGACCAGCGCACCGGCCGCCTGCAGATCGCGGATGATCGGCCGGTTCGCATCGAAGACATGCTGACCCACGTACGGCGGCACCACGGTGGTGAAATGCGCCCCGTCGTCGACGGTCAGCAGCGTCGGGATCCCCACCGCATCACAGGCGAGCTGGTCCTCCTCGCCGTACGCCGGCGCCATGTGCACCACGCCGGTGCCGTTCTCCGTCGTCACGTGGTCGGCCGCGATCACCTGGAACGCGTTCCCGGTCCCCCAGCGAGAAACATCGGTGAAGAAGTCGAACAGCGGCGTGTACCGCAGCCCGATCAACTCCGACCCCTTCAACCGCCGCAGCACGTCACCGGACAGGCCGGCGACCCCGCCGTGCTCTTCCGCGTACGCCGGCAAACGCGCCTCAGCCAGGATCGTCGGCCGGCCCGAAGCGTCCTCGACCACCACGTAGTCGATGTCCGGAGCAACCGCCATCGCCAGGTTGCTCGGCAACGTCCACGGCGTCGTCGTCCAGGCCAGCAACCGCTCACCCGTCTCCAGCACCACCGCGACCGTCACCGACGGGTCCTGCCGCGGCTGGTAGACGTCGTCGTCCATCCGCAGCTCATGATTCGACAGCGGCGTCTCGTCGTTCCAGCAATATGGCAGGACGCGGAGCCCCTCGTACACCAGGCCCTTGTCGTACAGCGTCTTGAACGCCCAGATCACCGACTCCA
This sequence comes from Kribbella koreensis, assembly GCF_039525325.1. Classification (NCBI taxonomy): domain Bacteria; kingdom Bacillati; phylum Actinomycetota; class Actinomycetes; order Propionibacteriales; family Kribbellaceae; genus Kribbella; species Kribbella koreensis. The sequence goes on along the minus strand of NZ_BAAAHK010000019.1, from coordinate 169,550 downwards.
TGTAGTCGCGATTGAGCGTCTTGTAATCGTTCCCGAAGTCCACCCAGCGCGCCTGCCGGGTGACATAGGCCTGCCAGTCATCGGTGTACTTCAGCACCGACGCCCGGCACGCCTCGTTGAACTTCTCGATCCCCAGCTCGAGGATCTCGGCCTTCGTCTTCAGCCCGAGCACCCGCTGAGCCTCCAACTCGGCCGGTAGCCCGTGCGTGTCCCACCCGAACCGCCGCTCGACCCGATGCCCGCGCATCGTCTGGTACCGCGGCACGACATCCTTCACGTACCCGGTCAGCAGATGCCCGTAATGCGGCAACCCGTTCGCAAACGGCGGCCCGTCGTAGAAAACGAACTCGTTCTCCCCGTCGATCCCGGCCGCGCGTTGCTCCACCGACGCAAGGAACGTCCCGTCCGTCTCCCAGTACTCGAGCACGTCACGCTCGAGCTGCGGAAACTCCGGGCTCGCGGTCAGTCGGGTCTTGCCGGCCTTGGGATAGCTCATCGCCCGATCGTATGCGGGCCGGCCCGCACCGCGCTCGGCCTTTACCCAACGCTGTGGACAACCCTCAGCGGATGTTGTGGAGCAGCGCCGACTGGAGGTAGCCGAGCCAGTCGTAGAGGTCGTAGGTGAGGCGGCGGGGGTCGTCGTCGGGGAGTTTCTCCCAGACGCCGTAGTCGTCCTCTTCCTTGATGTCGAGGCGGGTGCCGATGGCGAGGCGGAGGTCGTTCAGGGCGCGGAGCCAGGCGAGTTGGGTGTCGCCCTCGAGGGTGATGCCGTCCTCGGGGGAGTTCTCCAGAGCGGTCAGCACCTGCTTGGCGTCGGAGACCTTGCTGTCGCGCAGGCCACGCTCGGTGAACCGGCGGAACTCGGCCGACGCCTGGTCGTCGGACTTGTACGCGTCCGGCAGCAGCCGCTGCAGTACGACGTCCTCCGGCGGCGAGGTCGGCCCGTCGTTGTCGAGCAGCGCGGCCAGCGGGTCGCTCGACTCGGCGGCGCGCGGCGGCATCCCGTCGTACAGGAGCTCGACCAGGTTGCGGAGCAGGTTCGCCAGGATGTCCGCCTCGTGGTCGGCGAAACTGACGATCACGGTCTTCTTGCGCTTGCGGAATCTCGTCACGACTTCTCACAGGTGGCCCACAGGCCGTACTGGTGCATGGCCTCGACGTCGCGTTCCATCGCCTCGCGGTTGCCGTTCGAGACCACCGACTTGCCCTCTTCGTGGACCTGCATCATCAGCTTCTCCGCCTTGGCCTTGGAGTAGCCGAAATGGGTCTGGAAGACAAACGTGACGTAGTCCATCAGGTTGACCGGATCGTTCCAGACGATGGTCACCCACGGTGGACTCAACTCGATCGCCTCGTCGATCTCGGGGCTCGCGAGTTCACTCGGTGCGGTGGTCACTAGGCCATTCTCTCCATCATCGGTTCTCGCCGCGCAATAGGCTGCTCTTGTGAACGCTACGACAGCGCTGCTGACGGACCACTACGAGCTGACCATGCTGCAGGCCAGCCTGGCCGACGGCACGGCGCACCGCCGCTCGGTTTTCGAGCTGTTCGCCCGCCGCCTGCCCGACGGACGCCGGTACGGCGTGGTAGCGGGCGTGAACCGGCTCCTGGACGCGCTGGAGCGGTTCCGCTTCGACGAGCAGACGATCGCCTTCCTGGCCGACCGCGGCATCGTCGACCAGGCTACCCGGGACTGGCTGGCCGGCTACCGGTTCACCGGCGACATCGCCGGGTACGCCGATGGCGAAATCTTCTTCCCGGGCTCACCGGTCCTGGTGGTGGAGTCGAGTTTCGCCGAGGCCGTGCTGCTGGAAACCGTCTTCCTGTCGATCCTGAACCACGACTCGGCGGTCGCCTCGGCCGCCTCCCGGATGACCTGGTGGGCCGGCGGCCGGCCCTGCATCGAGATGGGCTCGCGGCGGACCCACGAGGAGGCGGCGGTCGCCTCCGCGCTCGCGGCGTACATCGCGGGCTTCGCCACCACCTCGAATCTGGAGGCAGCCCGCCGCTTCGGCATCCCGAGCGCCGGGACCGCGGCCCACTCGTTCACCCTGCTGCACGACACCGAGCGGGATGCGTTCGTCTCCCAGGTGGATGCCCTCGGCAAGGGAACGACGCTGCTCATCGACACCTACGACCTGACCCAGGCGGTCAAGACCGCGATCGAGGTGACCGGCACCGAGCTGGGCGCCGTACGGCTGGACTCCGGTGACCTGCCGTCGCTGGCCGGGCAGGTGCGGGAGCAGCTCGACGCGCTCGGCGCCACCAAGACCCGGGTGATCGTCACGAGCGACCTGGACGAGTACCAGATCGCCGCCCTCGCCCCAGCCGCTGTCGACGGGTACGGCGTCGGTACGTCGCTGGTGACCGGCAGCGGCTACCCGACCTGCGGGTTCGTCTACAAGCTGGTCGCCCGCGAGGACGCGGACGGCGCTATGAAGCCGGTGGCGAAGAAGAGCCCCGACAAGATCTCGATCGGCGGCCGCAAGTACGCCCTGCGCCGGAGAAGTGCCGCCGGGGTGGCCGAGGTCGAGCTGATCGGCGTCGGCGAGCCGCCGGTGGACGACGGCGACGACCGCGAGCTTCTCAAGCCGCTGGTCGAGGCGGGCAAGATCGTCGGCCGCACCACGCCGGCCGAGTCGCAGGCGCACCACCTCAAGGTCCGCGACGAGCTCCCCCGCAGCGCCAGCCAGCTCAGCCGCGGCGAGCCCGCCATCCCGACGGAGTACATCGGCGACCTCAAGGCCCGCAACCCGTTCGCTCCCCGGAGCAACATATGAGTACTACGGAAGCCAAGCCCCCACGCTGGGACCCGGAGGCGCCGGCCAGTGGCGGGGACATCCTGATCGCCCTGCGCTTCGCCGACCGCGCCGCCCGGAAGGCGATCGGCGAGGAACTGGCCGGCACTGGCGTCCATACCGGTCAGGAGATCGTGCTGGCCAAGCTGCTCCACCACGGCTCGCTACAGGTGGCTCAACTCGCCAAGGTCCTCGATGTCGAGGTCCCCACCGCCACCCGCACCACCCAGCGCATGGAGGCAGCAGGCCTGGTCCGCCGCCTCAAGAGCGACACAGACGCCCGCAAGGTGAGCATCGAGCTCACCGAGCACGGCACCGAGGTGGCCCACACCGTCGCCCGGCTCCACACCCAGGCAGGCGACCGGGCCCTCCAGGGCATCTCCCCCGAGGACCGCCGCCTCCTCCGCAACCTCCTCTGGACCATCGCCGGCAACATCGAGGACCTCCCGGGCTGAGCCCACCAATGGTGGGCTGGAACACCCAACGGCGACCTTGAACAGGTAATAACGTGTTCAAGGTCGCCGTTGGGTGTTCAAGGTCGCCGCAACTGGCCTCAGCGACCGGCTCCCAGAGACTCGGCGTCGCCGGAGAGCTTTTGGGCGAGCCAGACGGGGATGATGGAGATGATGATCATGGCGGCGGCGATCACGTTGACGATCGGCGCCTGATTCGGCCGGAACAGGTTGTTGAAGATCCAGATCGGCAACGTCTGCTGCTGGGCGCCGGCCGTGAAGGTCGTCACGATGATCTCGTCGAAGGACAGCGCGAAGGCAAGCAACGCCCCCGCCAGCAAAGCGGATCGCAGCAACGGGAAGGTGACCAGCCGGAAGGTCGTGAACGCCGAGGCCCCGAGATCGGCCGAGGCCTGCTCCAGCTGTACGCCGGTACGCCGAAGCCGCGCGATCACGTTGTTGAACACGGTCACGATGCAGAACGTCGCGTGCGCCACCACGATCGTCGCGAAGCCGAGTTGCCAGCCGAAGATCGTTCGGAACGCGTTGTTCAGGGCGATTCCGGTGACGATGCCGGGGAGCGCGATCGGCAGGATCACCAGCAGCGAGACGGCATCGCGGCCGTAGAAGTCGAACCGCTGCAGGGCGAAAGCGATCATCGTGCCGAGCACCAGCGCGATGACGGTCGCGGCCAGACCGACCCGCACACTCACCCAGAGCGCATCCAGCGCACCCTGACTCTCCGCCGCCCGCTTCCACCATTCCAGCGTCAGATCCCGCGGCGGCCACGCAAAGGTCTTGTTCGCGTTGAACGAGTTGACCACCACAAGCATGAGCGGCACGTAGATGACCGCCAGGATCAGTGCGGTCAGGACCCGCAGCAGGAGCCGAGTAGGCCGGGAGAAGGTCATAGCGACTCCATCGCGCCAGTACGCCGTACGGCCGCCAGATACACCAACATGACCACCACCGGCACCGTCGCCACCGCCGCCGCGAAGGGCAGGTTGTTAGCTGCACCCACATTGTCGTAGACCACATTGCCCAGCAACTGATTCGTCCCACCGACGATCCGCACCGCGATGTAGTCCCCCAGCGTCAGCGAGAACGTGAAGATCGACCCCGCCACCACCGCCGGCACGATCACCGGCAACACGATCCGCCGCAGCGTCGTCGCCGTCTTGCCACCGAGATCAGCCGATGCCTCCAGCAACGAGTTCGGCAGCCGCTCCAACCCCGCGAAGATCGGCAGAATCATGTACGGCAGCCACAGATAAGCCAGCGTCACGATCGTCGCCGTCAACCCGTACCCAGGCGACGACAACCCGACGAGCCCGGCCAGCGACGACACCAGCCCGCCTTCGGAGAACATCCCGCGCCACGCATACGCCTTCACCAGATAGCTGGCCCACAACGGCATCAGCACCGCGACGAGCAGCACCCGCCGCAGTCCCGGCCGTGCCACCTTCGACATGTAGAGCGCGATCGGGAACGCCACCACCGCGTCGATCACGGTCACCAGCACGGCGACCGCGATCGTCCGCAGCGCGATCGTCCGGTACACCTCGACCGTGAACAACGTCCGGAAACTGTCCAGCGACCAGTCCCGCTCGACCAGCCCGGTGAAACTGTTCTGCGACCACAACGCGGTCACGAACAACGCGGCGAGCGCGCCGAGGTAGGCGACGCCGAGCCACAACATCGGCGGCCCGAGCAACAACCCCAACCGCACCCGCGGGTGGCGGTACAGCACGTTGCCGCGCCGTACCGCCCCACGGGAAGACGCTGCGGTCAGCCCTTGATCTGAGTCCACGCCTGCGTCCACTTGCCGTAGTCGGTGCACTTGACGTCGGTGCGGCCGTCCAGGCACTGCTCGATCGGCGTGGTCCAGTACCAGATCTTCTCCGAGTACGCCGCGTCGCCGGCATGGAACGTCGCGCAGTGCTTCTTGTCCGCGGTCAGATCGCACGCCTTCCCGTTCGACGGCGACTCACCGAAGTACTCGGCAACCGCCGCGTTCGCCTCCGGGCTGATGATGTGATCCATCCACAGGTACCCGCAGTTCTTGTTCTTCGACGTCGCGCTGAGCATCCACGTGTCCGACCACCCGGTGACACCTTCCGAAGGCACCGCCACCTGAACCGGTACCTTCTCCCCGGTCGCCACGTTCGCGATCACCTGCCAGGTGGTACCGATCACCGAGTTGCCACTCGTGAACGCCTGCACCTCCTTCAGATAGTCCGACCAGTACTCCGAGACCAGCGTCTTCTGCTGCTTGAGCAGATCGACGACCGCCTGCAGCTGCGTGTCGTCCAGCGCGTACGGGTTCTTGATCCCCAGATCCGGCTTCTTCGCCATCAGGTACATCGCGGCGTCGGCGATGTAGATCGGCGAGTCGTACGCCGTCACCTTGCCCTTGTACGGCGAATCGGCCTCGAACACCGCACTCCAGCTGGTCGGCGGCGTCGTCACCTTGTCGGTCCGCCACATCAGCAGGTTCGCGCCGTACCCGTGCGGGATGCCGTACATCTGCCCCTTGACCGAGTTCCACGGCCGGTCCTTCAGGAACGGGTAGACGTCCTTGTAGTTCGGCACCAGATCGGTGTTGACCGGCTCGACCTGACCACCGGCGATCAGCCGCAGCGACGCGTCGCCGGACGCCGACACCACGTCGTACTGGCCGGTCTTCATCAGGCTGACGGCCTCGTCGGAGGTGCCGAACGTCTTGACGGTCACCTGGCAGCCGGTCTTCTTCTCGAACGAGCTGACCCAGTCGACCTTGGGATCGTTCGAGCCGTCCTCCGCGTAGCCGGGCCAGGCGAGCACGCTCAGCTTGCCCTCGCCGGCGCCGAGCTTGTCCAGCTTCGGCAGGTTCGGCGCGGTGAAGCCGGCGTCGCTCTTGGTACCGCCGCCGGAGCTGTCGTCCGACGTACCGCAGGAGGCTGCCACCAACGTGAGGGCGCTGAGCCCCACGAGCAGAGTGAGTTTCTTCATCGAGGCTCCCGGATAGATGTCATCTCACGCACCGCCGATGACGACGGTGTGTTCACGGCGCCAGCTGAGCCGGACGGCAACTCCTCGGCGGCCCAGGCTGTCCCCGGCGGAATCCTGCGTGTTCTGCTCCAGAACGAGCAGCGTTCCGCCCGCGTCGAGGTCGACGACCGACTGCGTCGCCGACCCCAGATAGACGACCTCACGAACCACCCCGGTCGCCGTACAGTCGCCGGCCCCGGCTGAGGCTGAGGCAGGCGACATCCTGATCTTCTCGGGCCGGACGGTATAGGTGCCGACGGCACCGATCACCTCGGCCGCCACCGCACCCTCCAGCAGGTTCGACGTACCGACGAACCCGGCGACGAAGGCCGTCGCGGGGTGTTCGTAGAGCTCGGCCGGTGTGGCGAGCTGTTCGATCCGGCCACCGTTGAAGACGGCGATCCGGTCGCTCATCGTGAGCGCTTCCTCCTGGTCGTGCGTCACGAAGACGAAGGTGATGCCGACGTCGCGCTGCATCGCCTTCAGCTCGATCTGCATCTCCCGGCGCAGCTTCAGGTCGAGCGCGCCGAGCGGCTCGTCCAGCAGCAGCACCTTCGGCCGGTTGACCAGCGCCCGCGCGAGCGCGACTCGTTGCCGCTGGCCACCGGACAGTTGATGCGGACGCCGCTGCGCGAACCCCTGCAGCCGGACGGTTTCCAGCGCCTCGATCGCCCGCTTCCGGCGCTCGCGACGCTCGACCCGCTTCACCCGCAGCCCGTACTCGACGTTCTGCAGCACGCTCATGTGCGGGAACAGCGCATAGTCCTGGAAGACCGTGTTCACATCCCGCGCGTACGGCGGGAGCGCGGTGACGTCGACGCCGCCGAGCAGCACCTGCCCCGACGTCGGCGTCTCGAAGCCGGCCACCATCCGCAGGACCGTCGTCTTGCCGGAGCCGGACGGCCCGAGCATCGAGAAGAACTCCCCCTCGGCCAGCTCCAGGTCGATCCCGTCGACGGCGGTGATGTCGCCGAAGGTCTTGGTCAGGCCGCGCAAGCTGATGGCGGTCCTCGTCTCGGTCAGCGTCATCTCAGATCGCCGACATCACGTGCTTGACCCGGGTGTAGTCCTCCAGGCCGTACATCGACAGGTCCTTGCCATGGCCCGAATGCTTGAACCCACCGTGCGGCATCTCGGCCACCAACGGGATGTGCGTGTTGATCCACACGCAGCCGAAGTCGAGCGCGGCCGACATCCGCAGTGCCCGGCTGTGATCGGTCGTGAAGACGCTCGATGCCAGCCCGTACTGGACCCCGTTGGCCATCCGCAGCGCCTCGGCCTCGTCAGCGAAGGTCTGCACGGTGATCACCGGCCCGAACACCTCGTCCTGGATCATCTCGTCGTCCTGCCGCAGCCCGGTGACGATCGTCGCGTCGTGGAAGAACCCGTCGGCCAGCACGCCGGCCGACCGCTCTCCACCCAGTACCACCGACGCGTGGGTGGGCATCCGGGCCACGAATCCGCGGACCCGTTCGAGCTGCATCGCGTTGTTCAGCGGGCCGAACAGCGCATCCTCGTCATCGGCCAGCCCCGGTTTGGCGTTGTCGCGAGCCCAGCCGATCAGGGCGTCGAGGAAGGCGTCGTACTTGCTCTCCTGCACGAGCACCCGGCAGGCTGCCGTACAGTCCTGGCCGGCGTTGAAGTAGCCGCCGACCCCGATCGCCTCGGCCGCCGCCGCGAAGTCCGCATCCTCGAAGACGATGGCCGGTGCTTTGCCGCCCAGCTCCAGGTGGGTGCGCTTGAGGTCGAGCGCTGCCGTGCTGGCGACCTGCGTGCCGGCCCGGGTCGAGCCGGTGATGCTGACGAGCTGTGGAGCCGGATGCTCGACCAACGCCTGACCAGTGTCACGGTCGCCGCAGACGACGTTGAGGACACCGGGTGGCAAGACCTCCGCCGCCAGTTCGGCGAGCATCACGGTCGTCACCGGGGTCGTCTCGGCCGGTTTGAGGACGACGGTGTTGCCGGCGGCAAGGGCCGGGGCGAACTTCCAGATCGCCATCATCATCGGGTAGTTCCATGGCGTGATCTGCCCGACGACGCCGATCGGCTCCCGGCGTACATAGGAGGTATGACCGGCCAGGTACTCGCCGGCCGACTTGCCCTCCAGCATCCGCGCGGCACCGGCGAAGAAGCGCAGCTGGTCGATCAGTACCGCGAGCTCCTCGGTGCGGGTCAGCTCGAGTGGCTTGCCGGTGTTCTGGGACTCGGCGGTGACGAGGTCGTTGCCACGGGACTCGATCAGGTCGGCGAGCTTCAGCAGGCCGCGCTGCCGGTCCGACGGCGTCGCCGCGGCCCATCCGGGCGCAGCATCGGCGGCCACGCGGTAGGCCAGGTCGATGTCCTCGGCCCCGGACAGCGGCGCCGTCCCGAACGCCTTGCCCGTGGCGGGATCGACCAGCTCACTGGTGGCGCCTGAGAGCGCGTCGTGGGGTGTCCCGTTGATCAGATTCCGAACGATTCGCATGAACGCTCCTCCGACTCAGGGCGCTAAACATATGAAATCAGATGTTAAAGTTCAAGCGATCGGCTTGAATACTCCGGAAACGTGTCGGAGATGTGTGCCAACTTCCGACTCAGGACGCTAGGAGGTGGGGGCGTGGCACTGCGGTTCTACGGGAGTGGGGCGGCGGCGGTGTTCGCGCCGCTGGAGTCGCTGAGCCGGTCCGAGCTGGTCGCCCGGCGGCTGACCGACGCGATCGCGCTCGGTCTGCTGCCCGATGCCGAGCAACTGCCCGGCGAGGCCGACCTGGCCGGCATCTTCGGCGTCTCCACCACGACCATCCGCGAAGCCTTGTCCTCCCTCAGACTGCGCGGCCTGATCGACACCCGCCGCGGCCGGGGCGGCGGTAGCTTCGTCCGGGCCCAGGGCAAGATCTCCACCGAGATCGTCCGGGACCGGCTGGACGAGCTGAGCCTCGCCGACCTGCGCGACCTCGGCGACCACTACTCAGCCATCGCCGGTACCGCCGCCCGCCTCGCCGCTGAGCGCGCGACCCCCGAGGACGTCGACCGGCTGACCGGGGTCTGCGACGCGCTGGAGCATGCCGAGGGCGCGGGCGCCAGACGCCGGGCCGACGCGCAGTTCCACATCGAAGTCGCCGCGACGGCGCAATCAACCCGGCTCTATCGGGCGGAGGTCAGTCTGCAGGCCGAGGTCGGAACGTTGCTCTGGCTCGCTTTCGGCGACGACGAGAGCCACCGGCTGACCGTCCAGAGCTGCCGCGAAGTGGTCGCCGCGATCGACCGTGGTGACAGCGAGGCCGCTCGGGCCGCGGCCGAAGAGCGGGTGGCGGACTCGACGGCACGGCTGATCGACCTCAGACTGACACTGGACGACTGATCGCGATGGAGGACCGGCCATGAGCGAACAACTGACGCATCCCGGTGCGCTCGCCGAGGATCCGGGTGTCGCGGCGATCCAGCAGCTGGTCGACACGGTCGCGGGCGAGGCTTTCGGGCTGGCGACGCGGATCGCGGACGAGGTGACAGCGATCTTCGGCCGGCAGGCGGCGGTACGGCGTACCGATCTGGCCGGAGTCGGTGCATTGGTACTGCCGAGCCTGGCCGACCCGGAAGGGCGGATCCAGGGCGCTGGGTATGTCGCGGCGGTGGACGCGCTGGCCGATTCGCGCTGGTGGCTCGAGTGGTTCATGCTGCGCAACGGCTCCCCCGAGCGGCTGGTCGTCGACACCGACCCGCGCGGCGAGAACTTCTACGACTACGAGTCCCTGCCCTGGTACGACGTCCCGCGCACTACCGGCCGACGCCACATCACCGGCCCCTACGTCGACTACCTCTGCACCGACGACTACACCCTCACCTTCACGGTGCCGGTGCTCGTCGGCGGCCGGTTCACCGGGGTGGCGGGCGCAGACCTCAAGGTCTTCGCGTTCGAGAAGGCCGTCCTGCCCCGGCTGCGCGCCAGCCATCACACGATGGCGATCGTCAACGCCCAGGGCCGGGTCGTCCTCTCCAACAGCGCCCGCCACGTCAGCGGCACTCTCCTGCGCGGTCCCGGCACCACCTCCTACCCGATCGGTGACCTGCCCCTGGCGCTGGTCGACCTACCGGTCAGGAAAAGCTGACCGAGTAGCTGTTGGTGGTGAAATTCAGCCCACCACTGGACGAGGTGATCTCGAAGCCGAATTGCACCTCGTTCATCGTCGCGTCGCCGATCCAGCCGCGGTTCCTGATCCAGTTCATCACCGCTTTGATGTCGACACTGCCGGAATTGGTGTTGCCGGACCGCAGGAACGAGAAGACCTGGTTGGACCCGTTGCTGCCTTTGTAGACGTCCCAGCTGTGGCCGCCGACGCTGACACTGGTCTGGTAGCTGCCGATCGGGCCGACCGCGCCCTGCTTGTTCATCCAGAGCATGATCTCGTAGGCGTTCCCGCCGGCCCAGATGTCGTACGCCGAGGTGTAGGCCCCGCTGCCCGGCCGGCTGACGTTGAAGCTGCTGGTCAGGCTGCCGAGCGCGCTGATCTTCTTGCCGACGTTGCGGGCCGAGTGCGGGTAGGCCTTGACCCCGCCGGTGTTCGGGTGATCGGCCCAGACGCCCCAGTTGGAGTAGGAGTTCGCCCAGATGCTCTGGGCGCCGGCGCCGCCGCCCCAGACGTCGTTGCGCACCGTGTAGCCGCCGTTCGACCAGCTGCCGAACTTGTCGCTCGACGACCACGCGGCCGCGTTCGCCGGCAGCGCCGACAGTGCGGTGACCGCGAGCAGCGTCACCAGCGCCACTACCGCCGACCTCATCGATCTACTCATCCTCATCCCTTTCCGAAAGGCAGGGGAACTGATTTCATGATCGCCGGCCGTCGAATTCGAATCGAATTCGACGAATGCACCGAATTACAATTGCAGCGGCGAATGCCAGAACTATCCCAGCGGTTATGGCACAGGTCAACAGTCATTTCGCCCTTGACAAAGCGGGCCCGCCACTCGACCCTGTACCTGAGAAATCGAAGCGCTTCGACCTTGAAGCCCGGACCCCGGAGGCAGCCATCGTCACGATCGCCGACGTCGCGCGGCACGCAGGCGTCGCGGCCAGCACGGTGTCGTACGTCCTCAGCGGCAAGCGGTCGATCTCCAGCGAGACCCGCGACCGGGTCCAGGACAGCGTCCGCGCGCTGGGCTACCGGCCGAACGCCAGTGCCCGCGCACTCGCCTCGAACCGGTCGAATGTACTCGCCCTGGTGATTCCGCTCCGGGCCGGCATGCACGTGCCGGTGCTGATGCAGTTCGCCACCGCCGTCGTCACCACCGCCCGGCGGTACGACCACGACGTCCTGCTGCTGACCGCCGACGAGGGCCGTTCGGGGCTCGAGCGGGTCTCGCAGAGCGCGCTCGTCGATGCCCTGGTGGTGATGGACGTGGAGTTGCACGACGAACGCGTCCCGCTGCTGCGGGAGCTGCCGATGCCGTCCGTGCTGATCGGGATCCCGGCCGACACCGACGGCCTCAGCTGTATCGACCTCGATTTCTTCGCCGCCGCCGAGCAGTGCGTGGACCACCTGACCGATCTCGGTCATCGCAGCATCGCCTTGCTGGGCACGCCTTCGGCCGTCTACGAGCGGCAGACCGGCTTCGCCGCACGGACCCTGGCCGGCTTCCAGGCCGCGACCGCGCGACGGGGAGTCGTCGGGATCGAGACGCCCTGCGAGCCCGCCTTCGACGCCGTGCTCGACACGGTCGAGGACCTGCTCCACGACCACCCCGGGATCACCGGCCTGGTCGTCCAGAACGAGCCGATCATCGGGCCGCTGCTCGACGTACTGCGCCTGCTCGGCCGCCGGGTGCCCGAGGACATGTCGCTGATGGCGATCTGCGCCGACGACGTGGCCGAGCGGCATGTGCCCAACCTGTCCTCCGTCACGCTGCCCGCCGACGACATCGGCCAGCGCGCGGTCGAGATGCTGATCGCCAAGCTCGAAGGCGGCCAGACCGAGGCGGTGACGCTGGTGCCCGCGCAGCTCGTCGCCCGCGCGAGCACCAGCGCCGCTCCCGGTGTTCATGCCCGCACTACTGCCTGACCTCCGGCAATGAGCCTCAACGGGCTCAGGACCTGGGTGCCGGACAGCAGGTCGTAGCCCTCGATCGGCAGCTCGACCACCACTTCCGAGTGGTTGATCAGAATCGTCCAGGTGCGCTCGCCTGCCCGCCGGCGGACCAGCTCCACTCCTGCGGGCAGCTCTGGTCGTTCGATCCCCGCGTCCTGAACCACCTGCTCCACAAGAGATTCGTAGGCCTCGTCCTCGAGCTGGGTCGACACATACCAGGCCACGCCCTCGCCGTACTCGTTCCTGGTGATCGCCGGCGAACCGTCGAGCACGCCACCGGAGTACCGGTCGACTGCCTCGGCGCCGGCCAGGTCGACCTGCTCGCTCCACACCCGCCCCCGGCCACCCGAACGGAGGCGAACCTCTTCGACCGGGTGGAACTCCTCGACCCTGATACCGAGAACCTCGCTGAACGCACCGGGATAGCCACCGAGCCGGACCTGCGCGTCCTCGTTCACGATGCCGCTGAAATAGGTGACGAGCAGCCGCCCACCGCGCTCGACGTAGCGGGCGATCGACGCAGCAGCCTGATCCGAGACGAGATAAAGACTGGGTACGACCACCAACCGGTACGCCGAGAGGTCGGCGTCCGGGGCGACCAGGTCAACGCCGATCCCGGCAGCCCAGAACTGTCGATGCGCTGCTTGCACGGCCGCCAGGTAGTCCAGCTCGGACGACGGCAGGTGAGTCGACTGCATGGCCCACCACGCCTCGGCGTCCCACAGGATCGCGACCTCGGCCTCCACCGGGCTGCCCTCGAGCTCGGCGAGCTGCGGCAACGAAGCGCCGAACTCGGCGACCTCGGCGAACCTCCGTGAGTCGGCGCCCGCGTGCGGCACCATCGCGGAGTGGAACATCTCCGCCCCGCCTCGCGAAGCACGCCACTGGAAGAACAAGGCGCCACGCGATCCGCGGGCGAGATGGGACAGCGAGTGCCGCGCCATCCGGCCCGGCTCTTTCGTGTGCAGCCGGCGGCCGACGTTCAAGGAGCCGGCCGCCTGCTCCATCAACAGCCACGAGCGTCCGCCGGCCCATCCGCGGGCCAGATCCGCGCCGAACGCGGTCTGCTCTTCGGCGCCCAGGCCGGCGCTGCCGGGGTAGTGGTCGATCGCGACCAGATCCACCTCGGCCGCCCAGCGCGCATGGTTGACCGGCACCCAGCCGCCGAAGACGAAGTTGGTGGTGATCGGGGTCTCCGGCGACAAGGACCGCAAGATCGCCTTCTGCTCCTGGAAGGCGCTGAGCAGCTCGTCCGACCAGAACCGCTTGAAGTCCAGCGCCTGGGTCGGGTTCACCAGGTACTGCGTGGCGCGCGGCGGCTGAATCTGGTCCCAGTGGGAGTACCCCTGACTCCAGAAGGCCGTGGTCCAAGCGTCGTTCAGCCGGTCCAGGTCGCCGTACCGCTCCTGCAGCCACAACCGGAACGCGGCCGCCGCATGGTCGCAGTAGCAGGTGGTCCCGTACTCGTTGTGCACATGCCACATCGCCAGCGCCGGGTGCTCGGAGTACCGCTCCGCCAGCACCCGGGCGATCCCGGCCGCCGCCTTCCGGTACGCCGGCGCACTCGCGCAGTACGTGTCCCTGCTCCCGTGAGTCAGCCGGGTGCCATCGGCCTTCACCGGTAGGGCGTCGGGATGACGCAGGCTGAACCACGGAGGAGGTGAGGCCGTCGGGGTCGCCAGGTCGACCTGGATCCCGCCGTCGTGCAGAAGGTCCAGCACCTGGTCGAGCCAGCCGAACTCGTACCTCCCCGGCTCGGGTTCGAGGCTGGACCAAGCGAAGACGCCGACCGTCACCAGGTTGACCCCGGCGCGCTGCATCAGGGCGACGTCTTCCTTCCAGACCTCCGGTGACCACTGCTCGGGGTTGTAGTCCCCGCCGAAGTAGAACGCTGTCATACCGGTTCTCCGTAAGGGATACCGAGGCCGTTGGTGGACAGATAGACCCGCCCGAACACTCTCGGGTCGCCGGTGATCGCGTCGTTGGTGGACGCGTACTGATGCCGGTCGTCGTTCACCCGCACCCAGCTGCCGCCACTGTCATCGGACCGGAAGATGCCTTGAACACCGTCGACCTTGCCAGAGGTGAAGACGGCCATCTCCGTCCGGCCCCGCGCCGCCTTCCCGAATCCCACCGTCAGGGCTTCCTCGATCGTGGTCAGCCGTTGATAGCTGAGCCCTTGGTCCACCGAGCGATACAGCCCACTCGCGCCCGCCGCCAGCCAGCAGTGCCCGCTCCGGTCCAGCACGGTTTCGAGCTTGCCACCCCCGACCGGCAAACCCGTTGCCGTCGGCAAGAAGGTCGCACCGCCGTCGAGACTCCGGTACGCCGTACCTGTGGCGCCGTCGAAGGCGTAGAACAACCCCGGGCTCACCCGGTCGGCGGCCATCGCCACCTGGTTGGGCAATCCGGTCACCGCGGTCCAGGTTGCGCCCCGGTCGCGCGAGTAGTGCGGCGGCACGTCGCCGGGCACCCAGACGATCGTGCGGGCGTCCGTACCGATGACGATCTTGCCGGGCTGGGTCGAACCGCTGGGCTCCCCCGCGAACGGCTGCCAACTGATCCCGGCATCAGTCGAATACGCGCCGCGTTGCAGGCTGCCGCCGTACGCGACCCTGACGACGAATCCCTCCGCCTTCGCCGCGTAGTCGACACTCGGCGAGGAACCGCTGACCGGATTGGAGGCCTGTCCGTCAGGTGGTACCACGTCGAGCCGGTCGTGCCGGTAGACACCGATGTCGCCCAGTGCGCTGATCAACGGCGGCCCCCAGGGCGGGCTGATCAGGTCGAGCACGGCGGTCTCCTCCAGCCCCTGCGCCCGGACCGACCAGTGCGTGCTGCGACCGGCCTCCGCGTTCGTCACGTCGTCGGTGCCGAAGATGGTGGCGCCGGTGACGTACATGACCTTGCCGGAGTCGAACGGGTCGATCGAGATGTCCCCGATCATCCAGCCCAGCTTGGGTGTCCCGTGGAAGTTCAGGAACGGCGCGCCGGAGGTGTCCAGGACGATCTTCGCGCCGATCGAGTGCCAGGTCGCTCCCCCGTCGACCGACCGGAAGATGTCGTCCACCGGACCCCAGCGGCTCATCGTGGACACCATCACTGTGCCGGGCCTTCGCGGATCGATCGCCAGGCCGGCATAGCCGAAGCCCGCTTCACCACCGGTGTTGGGCCGCAGCGGGGTGATGTCGGTCCAGACTCCGGTAGCCGTGTCGACCTTGTGGACCCCGCCGTCGTACATCTCGTATGGTCCGGGCAGGTCGCCATAGGTCAGGTAGAGGTTTCCGTCCGGCGCCAGCTCACCGTGGTGGGGCAGCAACCCGGTCGGTTGACCCGGTACCGGCGACCAGCTCGCACCACCGTCCGTACTGCGCCACAAGGGATTCGCCCGATCGGTCGAGCCCACGTAGATGGTCCGCGTCGGACGGCCGCGCCGGGACGTCCGCGGATCGAAGAGGACGAAGCCGAGTCCGATCCCCGCCGTACCGGTCGTCGGGAAGCTTTCGACCCGGGCCCACGTCTCACCACGATCGGTACTGCGCCACAAGCCCTGGTTACGCGTACCGAAGTACAGGACCCGGCCATCGCGAGGGTCGACCGCCAACCGCTCCCCCATCGAGCGGCCGGGCTCGTTGCCGCCCAGCTTGAACGGCAGATCGGTACGCCGGAAGGTGCGGCCCTGGTCCGTCGAGCGAAGGATGGCCCCGTTGATCGGCGACCACTCGTTGGTATAGGTGCCGACGGCAAGGTAGAGCCGCGACGGGTCCTGCGGGTCGAGGGCGAGGCTCTCGACGCCGGTGAGGCTCCAGTCCTCCAGCCCGACCCACTCGAGCAGCTGAACCCAGCGGCGGGTCCGCTGGTCCAGCCGGGCGGCGCCGCCGATGTCGGTCCTGGCGTAGACCAGTCCGCGCCGGCCGGGGTGGTGGATGATGCCGGTGACGAAACCACCCCCGACGATCTCGACGTTCCGCCAGCGGTACCGCCCGGACGATCCCTGTACTGCCGCAGCCGACTGTGGCAACGCGGCGACGGCCACGGCCGCACCGGCGCCCAGCCCAAGGAAGTGCCTGCGCTGAAGCGTCATCTCACTCCTTCTCCTGAACCATGTCAGCCCTTGACCGCGCCGATGATGACGCCCTTGGTGAAGTGCTTCTGGATGAACGGGTAGATCACCAGCACCGGCACGATCGCGATCACCACGATCGCCATCTTGATCGCCAGGCTCGGCGCCGGCGAAAGGCCCAGCCCCGTCGACGAGGTGACCCCGCCGGCTCCGGTCGGCAGCACCTGCGCCTGCACGATGTAGGTCCGCAGCACCATCTGCAGCGGCCACTTGTTGTTGTCGTTGAGGTAGAGCATCGCGTTGAAGAAGGCGTTCCAGTAGCCGACCGCGTAGAACAGCCCGACCACCGCGACCACCGCGCGCGACAGCGGCAGCACGATCCGGGTCAGCACCGCGAACTCACCGGCGCCGTCGATCCGGGCGCTGTCGATCAGCTCGCCGGGGATACCCATGAAGAAGGACCGCATGACGATCAGGTTGAACGCCGACACCGCCGTCGGCAGGATCAGTGAGCCGTAGCTGTCGATCAGCCCCAGCGAGTTGACGACCAGGTAGCTGGGGATGATCCCCGGCCCGAACAGGAAGGTCAGCAAGACGACGAACAGCAACGGCCGGTGCAGCAGCGATCCGGGACGCGACAGCCCGTACGCCGCGAGCACCGTGATCGCCAGGCTGAAGAACGTACCGATCGCTGTGATGCCGGTACTGATCAGCAGCGCCCGGGTGACCACGCCCCCGGACAGCAGTTGCACGTACGCGGCGATCGTGAGCTCCCGCGGCACCACGACCAGGCCACCGGCCCGCGTGACCGCTTCGGTTGTGGACAGGCTCGTCACCACTACGACGTACAGGGGGAAGGCGACCAGCAGGACCACGATCCCCAGGACGACCGGCTTGCTCAGCCGTCCGAAGAAGGTCGGCTCCTCCTCCCAGACCGGACGGCCGGTCTCCTCGTCCGGGCGGCGCCGGGAGAGGCGGCGCGGCAGGGCGACAGGTTGAGTGGTCATGATCGGGAATACACCCCCTGCTCGCCCACCAGGTGAGCGAATCGGTTGGCCAGCAGGACCAGGACGAGTCCGACCAGTCCCTTGAAGAGGCCCGCCGCGGCGCCGTAGCCGAAGTCGCCGACGAGCAGGCCCTGGTAGTACACGTAGGTGTCGAGCACCTCGGCGGCACCTCCACCGACCGCGCTGCGTTGCAGGATGAACTGCTCGAAGCCGACCGTCAGCGCGTCGCCGAGCCGGAGGATGAGCAGCAGCACGATCACCGGGCGCAGCCCCGGCAACGTGATGTGCCAGAGCCTGCGCCAGCGGTTGGCGCCGTCGGCGGCGGCCGCTTCGTACAGCGCCGGATTGATCGTGCTCAGCGCGGCGAGGAACACGATCATTCCCCAGCCCGCGTCCTTCCAGACGGACTGTGCGGTCACCAGGACGATGAAGCTGTCCGGCTTCGTCATCAGGTCGACGGCGTTGTAACCGTGCGACCGCAGGGTCTGCGCGAGCAGTCCGGCGCCACCGATCATCTGCTGGAACAGCGAGACCACCAGCACCCAGGAGAAGAAGTGCGGCAGGTAGACGATGCCCTGGACGATGGTGCGCAGCCGAACCGACAGCACGCTGTTGAGCAGCAGCGCCAAGAAGATCGGGATCGGGAAGTAGAACACCAGCTGGAAGGCCGTGATCGACAGCGTGTTCACCAGCGCCGACCAGAACGCGGGCTCGGAGAACATCCGGCTGAAGTTGGCGAAGCCGACGAACTCGCTGCCCCGGATCCCGGCGTACGGCGAGTAGTCCTGGAAGGCGATCACGTTGCCCAGCGTCGGGAAGTAGTGGAAGACGCCGAGCAGCACGATCACCGGGGCGACCATCAGCAGCAGCGGCCAGTCCCGGCGCAACCGGTGCCGCCAGCTCGCTCCGCCGGCCTTTCCCGCCTTGCTCTTGCGGCGGGCCGCCAGGCGCGGCGGACTACCGACCGTTGTCACTGAGAACCTTGGCGTAGAAGTCGCGGCCCTCGTTGCCACCGTTGGTCTGCCACTCCTTGACCGCGACCTTGAGCTCGCTGACCGGGCGGCGGCCGCGGTAGATGTCCTGCAGCTTGTCGTCGAACGGCTGGTTCAGCGCCGCCATCTTGGTCGGCTGCTCGACCCGGATGCCCTCGAACAGGTTCTTCTCGCGATGCTTGGCCGCGTTGTTCTCCCAGGCGCTGAGCGCCTCGACGTAGCCGGGGTACTCGCTCTGGGTGATCGCGTTCGGCCGGCCGCCGAGGAAGATGTACGTGCTGGCCACCTCCTTCTGGCCCAGCGCGGTCAGCTTGGGCGCCCCGGAGCTCTGCCGGGTGTAGTGCTTGCCCTCGACCCCGTAGTTGTAGAGCTGGTTCTCCTCGGTGCCGAACGGCGCGGCCGTGTAGTTCAGGACCCCGAGCAACTCGGCGATCCGGTCCTTGCCCAGCCCCTTCTTCACGAAGGTGAAGATGCCGGCCGGATCGCCGCTCCAGACGATCGGCGTCCCGCCGTCGTGGGCGAACGGCGCCACCGCCTGCATGTCGAACTTCGGGTTGATCGCCGACTGCCGCTGCAGCGACTCGTTCCAGGCGCCGAGGCCGTCCTGGCGGATGACCAGCTGACCGCCCTCGAACAACGGCTTCTGGTCGGTCGCCGCGTTGCCGACGACCGTCGGGTGCACGTAGCCCGACTGGAAGACCTTGCGGACGAAGGCGACCGCCTCCTCGAACTCCGGTGTCTCCACCTTGTTCACCAGCTTGCCGGTCGAGTCCTTGCGCCAGCCGCCCGGTACCCCGAAGGCGCGCTGGACCTCGTCGGTGATCGAGCCGAACGCCCACCGGTTGGCCTTCGCGTCGGTCAGCTGCTTGCCCAGGGCGAGCAGATCGTCGGCGGTCTTCGGCGGCGCGGCGCCTACCTGGTCGAAGATGTCCTTGCGGTAGAACAGCGCCCACGGGAAGCCGTCGGACGGGAACGGGACCGCCTTCAGCTGGGAGTTCCAGACGCCGTACGCCCAGGCCCTGGTCGGCAGGTTCGCGAGCATCGGGTACGCCGCGGCCTTGTCACCAGCAAGGTAGGGCGTCAGATCCTCGAACAGCTTGTCCACGGCCTGCCCGAACCGGGTCAGGCCGGAGATGTTCCAGCCGGGCACGCAGAGCAGTTCCGGGACGTTGCCGGAGGCCAGCAGCGGGCCGAGCTTGTCGCCGTAGTCGTTGCCGCTCAGGATGTTGAACCCGACCGGCGCCCCGATCCGCTCGTTGTTCGCGTCGAAGTACGAGTTGTTGCCGAGCCCGGGCGGCAACGGCGCCCACAGCGGAGTCATCGCCGACACCTCCTTGCCGCTGTTCACCGCCTTGTCCGGCACCGCGCGCACCAGTTCGGTCGGGTACTTCGTGAACCCGGGCGAGGCGCCGTTCTCGCCGGGCAGGTCGGGCTTGACCGAGTCGTAGGCGACGTACTTCGGCAGTAACCCGCCGAGCTTGTCCTCGGTCTCGGCCCGGCCGCCGGCCGAACCACCCGATCCACCGGACGAGCAGCCGGTCAACGTCACCCCGCCGGCCGCGACCGCGGTGCCGGCGCCGAGCAGGGACAGGAAAGTACGGCGGTTGGTCGAGCCGCTGCCGGATCCGATCACGATGAATTCTCCTTGCGACTGGGAACGGGCGGCCGTCCCGGAGTAGAATTAGTTGGGCTAGTAGCCAAACAAATTAGCTCACGACGGATACCGCCACAAGGTGTAGAACTGAGCCAGGGCGGTGCCGCCCCAGCCGAGCCGAACAGGACAGACCTTGACGAATCAGACCGCGGACCACACCGACGTCCGGGCCGCCAACCTGGCTGTGGCGCTCGGATTCCTGCGCGCCAACTCCCCCTGCTCGCGGGCGGCGATCGCGGCCGGGACCGGCCTGAACAAGGCGACCGTGACCAGCATCGTCGGCGACCTGATCGACCGCCGGCTGGTCCGGGAGACGCAGCAGACCCAGAACCACGTCGGCCGGCCGGCCACCCTGCTCGTCCTCGACGGCTCGGCCTACGCGGCGATCGGGATGGAGATCAGCGCCCGCGGCCTGACGGCGATCGCGTACGACTCGGCCGGCGGGCAGTTGCTTCGCTGGCACCGGACCGGCCCGGGAGCCGACGCGGGTCCGGCCAAGGCCGTCGCCGCACTGGCCACCCTGGCCCGGCGGGCGATCGCTGCCGTGCACGCGTCCGGACGCGACGTCCTCGGCGTCACGGTCGGAGTACCCGGCCTGGTCAACCGGGACGGCGTCGTCGTCCTGGCGGCCGGCCTGGGCTGGCGTGATCTCGAGCTGCGCAAAGACCTGGTCGCGGCACTCGGCCGGCCTGCCTTCCCCGTGCTGGTCGAGAACGACGCCAACCTCGGCGCCCTGGCCGAGCACCGCTACGGGCCGTACGCGGGCAGCGCCAACCTCATCCTGCTGTCCGGTGAGACCGGGGTGGGCGCGGGAGTGATCTGCGACGGGCGACCACTGCGCGGCAACCTCGGCTACGTCGGCGAGATCGGGCACCTGCGGATCCGGGCCGACGGACCGCTGTGCGGCTGCGGCCGGCACGGTTGCCTGGAGGCCGTCGCCGGCATCCCGGCGATCCTGGCCCGGCTCGACGCGAGCGAGTCGCCCGACACCGACCCACAGGCGCGGACAGACGAGCTGGTCAGGCGCGCCGAGGCCGGCGAGACCGCCACCATCGACGTGCTGACCGAGGTGGGCACGCTGCTCGGCCAGAGCGTCTGCGGGCTGGCGAACATCCTCAACCCGGAGTTCGTCATCCTCGGTGGCTCGTACGCCGCCCTCGGCCGCTGGCTGGTACCGGCCGTGGAGAAGGAACTGATCGACGGCACCCTGGCGCCCGAGGCCGGCGGCTGCCAGGTCGTCGCCTCGACCTTCGGCCACGACGCGACGGCGATCGGCGCGGTCGCCCGCTCGCTCGACCAGCTCGACTCGGGCCGGCTACCGGTCGTCCGTCCCGGCTGAGATCTTGACCGTCCGCGTGGAGGGTGCAACCCTCTGTGTCAATCCATCGAAGCGCTTCGATGTCCAGTCGGAGCCGGCCAGGCGTTCGACGCATTGTCGAAGCGCTTCGACACCACTCCCGTCGGCAGACGGCCGAACGCATCCCGGAGCCCGATCCCGATGAGCAATCCGCCGCCACGCTCACCCCTTCCGCCGTTCCGCGATCCGGCCCGGAAGCTGCCGGAGCGGATCGGCGATCTGCTCGGCCGGCTGACTCCGGCCGAGAAGCTCGGCCTGCTCCACCAGCATCAGGCGGCCGTCCCGCGGCTGGGCCTCGACTCCTTCCGGACCGGCACGGAGGCGCTGCACGGCGTGGCCTGGCTCGGTCCGGCGACGGTCTTCCCGCAGGCCGTCGGTCTTGCCGCCAGCTGGAATCCCGAGCTGGTCCGCGCCGTCGGCTCCGCGGTCGGCGACGAGGTCCGTAGCTTCCACCACGAGGATCCGGCCGGCGTCGGCCTGAACGTCTGGGCGCCCGTGGTGAATCCGTTGCGCGACCCGCGCTGGGGGCGCAACGAGGAGGGCTACTCGGAGGATCCGTGGCTCACCGGCGTACTGGCCGTCGCCTACGGGCGGGGCCTGACCGGTGACGCCGAGGGGACCCTCAAGACCGCGCCGACGCTCAAGCATTTCCTTGCCTACAACAACGAGACGGACCGCTGTACGACCTCCAGCAACCTGCCGCCACGGGTGCTGCACGACTACGAGCTACCGGCCTTCCGGGCGCCGATCGCGGCCGGCGCGGCGGTCGCGATGATGCCGTCGTACAACCTGGTGAACGGCCGTCCGGCCCATCTGAGCCCACTGATCAACGAGCTGGTCCGCACCTGGACCGAGGACGACCTCCTGATCGTCAGCGATGCGGGCGCCCCCGCGAACCTGGTCGAGTTGCAGCAGTACTTCGGTGACAAGCCGACGGCGTACGCCGCGATGCTCCGCGCGGGCGTCGACAGCATCACCCAGGACGACAGCGACGCCGGTCCGTCGACCCGGCACCTGACCGACGCACTGGCCCAGGGCAAGCTGAGCGAAGCGGACGTCGACCTGGCGGTCCGGCACGCGCTGGCGATCCGGTTCCGGCTGGGCGAGTTCGATCCGGTCGAGCTGAATCCGTACGGCGCTCCCGCGGCGGACGTCGTCGGCTGCCCGGCGCATCGTCAGTTGGCCCAGGACGCGGCCAGGCAGTCGATCGTGCTGCTCAAACACGAATGCCAGGTCCTGCCGCTGAGCACCACGACCACGAAGCGGGTCGCTGTCGTCGGACCGCTGGCGGACACCCTGTTCGAGGACTGGTACTCGGGCACGCTCCCCTACCGGATCACAGCTCGGGCCGGACTGATCGAACGGCTCGGCTCCGAGGCGGTCGACTACTGCGAAGGCGTCGACCGGATCGAACTGCGAACCGACGCCGGCTGCCTCGGCGCCGGCCAGGACAAGTCGGTCGGGATCGGCGATACCGGCGCGTTCGACCTCTTCGACTGGGGCGGTGGGGCCTGGACGCTGCGATCGGTCGAGACCGGCTCCTACGTCACGGTGACCGGCACCGGCTCGCTCGTCGCCGATCACCCCGGGCCCAGCACGTGGGAGGTCAAGGAGACGTTCGACCTGATCGCGACGAGCGAGACCACCTCCGTACTGCGGCATCGCCACAGCGGCCGTTTCGTCGAGCTGACGGACGGCGCGGCGACGGCGACCGCCGAAGAGGTGGCCTCGGCGACCGTGTTCGAGCTCGTCACCCTGATCGACGGCGCCGCCCGGGCCGCTGAGCTGGCGGCCGCCGCGGACGTCGCGATAGTTGTCGTGGGCAACCACCCGCTGGTGAACGGGCGGGAGACCGAGGACCGGGCCGAGCTGGATCTACCGGCCGCCCAGGACCGGCTGGTCCGTGCCGTGCACGCGGCCAACCCGCGAACGGTGCTGGTGATGTCGAGCAGCTACCCGTTCTCGGTCGAGTGGGCAGATCAGCACCTGCCCGCGCTGCTCTGGTCGGCCCACGGCGGGCAGGAGTACGGCCGGGCGCTCGCGGACGTGCTGTTCGGCGATTCGGACCCGGCCGGCCGGCTACCGCAGACGTGGTACCGATCGGCGGCCGACCTGCCGGATCTCCTCGACTACGACATCGTCGCCACCGACTCGACGTACCTGTACTTCCGCGGCCGCCCGCTCTATCCGTTCGGGCACGGCCTGAGCTACACGACCTTCACGTACTCCGGTTTGCGCTTGAGCTCGGCCTCCGTACCGGCCGACGGTGAACTGCTGGTGAGCCTCACCGTCACGAACTCCGGCACTCGCTCCGGCCGCGAGGTCGTCCAGCTCTACACCCATCAGCAGCGATCCCGGGCCAAGCAGCCGCTGCGTCAGCTCCGGGATTTCCAGCAGGTCGCGCTGGCCGCCGGTGAGAGTGTCGAGGTGCAGTTCCGGCTCCAAGCCACCGACCTCGGCTTCTGGGACGTCACCCGGAACCGGCGGTGTGTGGAGACGGCCCGGCACAGCGTGCTGATCGGGAGATCCGCCACGGACACCCGGCTCACCGCTTCCTTCGACGTCGCCGGAGAGTCGATCCCAGCGCGGGCGATCTTCACCGCGCCGCTCGCGGCGACGGCCTTCGACGACTACTGCTCGATGACGATGACCGACACCACCCCGGAGTACGGCGATGCCGTGCGTTCGCTGGAGGCCGGTGCCTGGCTCGCCTTCGAGGACGTGGATCTGGACGACGGCGCGACCCGCTGCATCGCCCAGGTCGCCGCTGAGCTCGACGGCGGGACGATCGAGCTGCGGCTCGACGATCCACTGCACGGTCTGCTGCTCGGCACCGTGCAGGTTCCGCCGACCGGCGATCGCCACACCTGGGTAGACAGCGGCACCCCGCTCGCTGCCGCGAGCGGGGTGCACACTCTCTATGCGGTCTTCTCCAGCGCCGCCATCGCGCTCGAGAGCCTCACCTTCGAACGGTGACGGTGAACCGCTCGCAAGTCCCCTCGACGACCCGGGCGGTCGCCTCGCCATCGGCAAGAGTCAGCTCGATGACCGCGGCCGTCTCCCCGTTCGGCCCGGGGAGACGGACGCGAGCCGATTGCCCCTCGGTGGGGGTGTACCACCGCAGCTCGACCCCGTCGGCCCAGTCGTAGTCCGGGCGGTCGTCGACGGCGCCGATCGCGATCACGGCGCCTTCACGGACCAGTACCGGCAAGCTGTCGAAGCCGTGAGTCTGCGTGACCCAGCGGCTGCCGGCCAACTGCTCGCCGGTCAGCAGGTGGGTCCAGGTGCCTTCGGGCAGGTAGAACCGGACCTCGCCGTCCTTGCTCATCACCGGCGCGACCAGCAGGTCGGGCCCGAGCATGTACTGACGCTCGAGATAGGCGACGCCGGGATCCGCCGGGAACTCCAGCACCATCGGGCGCATCATCGGTGTGCCGTCGGTGTGGGCCTCCTCGGCGACCCTGGCGAGGTAGGGCATCAGCGACATCTTCAGCTTGGTGAAACGACGCAGTACGTCGACCGCCTCCTCGTCGAACGCCCACGGCACCCGGTACGAACCCGAGCCGTGCAGTCTCGAGTGCGACGACAGCAGCCCGAACGGCACCCAGCGCTTGAAGACGGCCGCGTCCGGCGTTCCCTCGAAGCCGCCGATGTCGTGGCTCCAGTAGCCGAAGCCGGACGACGCCAGCGACAGGCCGCCCCGCAGCGACTCCGCCATCGCCTCGAAGGTCGACTCGCAGTCGCCACCCCAGTGCACCGGGAACTGCTGTCCGCCGACGGTCGCCGAGCGCGCGAACAGGACGGCGTCGCCTTCCCCGCGGTTGTCCTCCAGCAGCCCGAAGACTGCCTTGTTGTAGAGGTACGGGTAGTAGTTGTGCATCCGCTCCGGATCGGAGCCGTCGTGCCAGACGACGTCCTCGACCGGGATGCGCTCGCCGAAGTCGGTCTTGAAGCAGTCGACGCCGAGGTCGATCAGCACCTGCAGCTTGGCCCGGAACCACGCGGTCGCGGCCGGGTTGGTGAAGTCGACGATCGCCATCCCGGCCTGCCACAGGTCCCACTGCCAGACCGAGCCGTCCGGTCGCTTGAGCAGGTAGCCGAGCCGCCGCCCTTCCTCGAACAACACCGACCGCTGCGCGATGTACGGGTTGATCCACAGGCTGATCTTCAGGCCGCGTTCCTTCAGCCGGGCCAGCATGCCCGCCGGATCCGGGAAGGCCACCGGGTCCCAGACGAAGTCGCACCAGTGGAACTGGCGCATCCAGAAGCAGTCGAAGTGGAAGACGCTGAGCGGCAGGTCGCGCGAGGCCATCCCGGCGACGAAACTGCTCGTCGTCTCCTCGGTATAGTCGGTGGTGAACGAGGTCGACAGCCACAGCCCCATCGACCAGGCGGGCACCCGGGCGGGACGCCCGGTGAGGGCCGTGTAGCGGCGCAGCACGTCCTTGGGCTCCGGCCCGCCGATGACGTAGTAGCTCAGTTCCTGCCCTTCGACGCTGAACTGGTTCTGCGCCACCACCTCCGAACCGACCTCGAAGGACACCTTCGCCGGGGTGTCCACCAGTACGCCGTACCCGGCGCTGGTCAGGTAGAACGGGACGTTCTTGTACGCCTGCTCGCTCGACGTACCGCCGTCGGCGTTCCAGATGTCGACGACCTGGCCGTTCTTCACCAGCGGGCCGAACCGCTCGCCGAGGCCGTAGACGGTCTCGCCCACCCCGAGCGCGAGTTGCTCGTGCAGGAAGTGCCGGCCGGCCGAGTCGGTGATCAGGCCGATGCTGCGCGCCGAGGAGCCGGTCAGCACCTTGCCGTCGCGCTCGAAGCGCAGATCCCAGGGCCCGTCCAGCCGGAGTACCGCGGTGAGGTCGCCGCTGGTCAGCCGGGCCACCTCGTCGTCCACCTCGATCTTGACCGGATGCCCGTCCTCGGCCGTCAGCCCGAAGGCCGGCCGCGGTGGTACTCCCCCGCTGTGATGCTGGATCCGGACGCCGATCACACCGGCCGCGGGCGAGCTGACGGTGACGGTGAAGAGGGGCTGGTTCAGCGTGTCCCCGCGGCCGACGATCAGCTTCGCGGGCGCATAGGCGACCAGTGACCGCTCGGTGGTCTCGACGCTCTCGACCGCGGCCGGGCGCAGCCGGGTCAGGCCGGGGCGAAGCTGCCAGTAGCCGTCTGTGAATTTCATCCACTGCCTCTCTACTTGACCGCGCCGACGGTCACGCCGCGGGTCAGGGTGCGCTGGAAGATCAGGAAGAACACGACCGTCGGGAGCAGGCTGATCAGCGCCCCGGCGTTCGTGGTGGTGGCGTCCATCAGCCGGTCGCCCTGCAACGAGGCGAGGGCGAGCGGGACGGTCTGGGTGCTGTTGTCGATCAGCATCACCAGCGGGATGAAGAACTCGTTCCAGGTCCAGATGAAGAAGAAGATCAGCAGTACCGACAGGGTCGGCCGGACGGTCGGTACGACCACTCGCCACAAGGTCGTCCAGCGGCCGGCACCGTCCAGCGCGGCGGCCTCCAGCAGCGCTTTCGGGAAAGTACCGAGCACGGATGCGAGCAGGTACGTCCCGAACGCGCTCTGGATCACGGTGAAGATGATGATCACGCTCAGCCGGCTGTTGTAGAGACCGAGCGACTTCGCCATCGAGTACAGCGGATAGACCAGCGCCTCCTGCGGGATCATGTTCGCCAGCAGGAAGAGCGCGACGATCCACATCCGGCCGCGGACCCGGCCGACGCCCAGCGCGTAGGCGTTCAGCAGCGACAGGACGACGCCGAGCACCGCGACCGAGCCGGAGATGATGATCGAGTTGAGCAGCTTGCCCTCGAAGTGCACCTGCTGCCAGTACGTCTTCAATCCGTCCAGCTGGAACGACTCCGGCCAGGCCAGCGGGCCGTTGCCCGAGTAGTCGGCGGGCGACTTGAAGGCGTTCATCACCATCACCGCGAACGGCACGAGTACCAGCGCGGCGGTGAGCACGACCAGCGCGAGCACCACCCAGCGCGCCGCGCCTTGCTTGTACCGGTCGGGATCTTTGCGAGACACCCGGGAGCGTGCCAGGGTCAGCGTGGTCATGACTCGGCCCTCCCCTGGACCTTCAGGAATCCGATGCTGACGGCAACGATCACCAGGGTCAGCGCGGTCGCCACGGCAGCGCCGTACCCGACCTGGAGCTTGTTGAAGAAGGCGTTGTAGGCGAAGTACGACGGCACTGTGGTCGCGTTGTTCGGACCGCCGCGGGTGAGCGCCCAGATCGGGCCGAACACCTTCAGCGCGGCGATCGTGCAGGTCAGCGTGACGACGAAGGTCTCCGGCCGGATCTGCGGCAGCGTGATCGCCTGGAACCGGCGCAACCAGCCGGCGCCGTCGATCTCGGCCGCCTCGTACAGGTCGGGATCGACCCGCTGGAGCGCGGCCATGAAGATCACCACCGGATAGCCGATCTGGACCCAGATCATCACCAACATCACCATCGGCAGCGCCGTCTTCGGATCACCCAGCCAGTCGTGCTCACCCAGGCCGATCGCCTTGCCGACGGCGTTGACGGCGCCGTCGGGACGCAACAGCCAGCCCCACAGGATGCCGGCCACGACGACCGGCAGCACCTGTGGGAGGTAGAAGGTGGCCCGCAGGAAGGACGCCGTCTTCTGCCCGAACCGGCGGCCGATCACGTCGAACAACGTGGCCGACAGCACCAGCCCGATCAGCGTCGGGACGACCACCATCGCGATCACCATCGCCGCGGTGTTGCGGAACGACGTCCAGAAGACGTCGTCGTGCAGCAGCCGGTCGTAGTTGTCCAGCCCGATCCAGCGCGGATCGCCGATCCCCGACCACTTGGTCAGCGACAGGTACAGGTTGGCGCCGAACGGGACCGCGACGACGGCGGTGAAGGCGATGGCCCCGGGCAGCAGGTACCACCAGTAACCTGCCTTGCCCCTGGTCATCCGTTCTTGATTTCTTGGACACCCTGGTCGTAGGCCTTGCCGAGGTCGGCGAGCACCTGGTCAGGGTTCTTGGAGCCGTTGATCAGCGACTGGCCGCCGGCCACCAGCACGTCGTAGTACCCGGGGACCGGCCAGTCGGGGTAGAAGGCCAGGCCGTCGGACTTGGTGATCGCGTCGAAGTTCGCGATCAGCTCCTTGTTCTTCGGGTCCGTCACCTGCGCCAGGTCGGCCTTGACCGGGACGCCGCCGTTGTTGGCCATGATGGTCTGGATCTCCGGCCGCATCGTGATGTCGATGAAGTCGTAAGCCAGCTTCTTGTTCTTCGACTGCTCGGGGACCACCCAGAGGTTGCCGGACGAGCCCGCGTTCAGCTTGTTGCCGGGGAACAGGAAGGTGCCCCAGTCGAACTTCTTGATCTCACTGGCGAACCGGCCGTACCACCACGAACCGCTGACGATCATCGGCGTCTTGCCGGCGATGAACGCGGTGCCCATGTCCTCGGCCTTGAGGCTGGCCGACTGCTTGGAGATGTAACCCTTCTGGACCCAGTCGCGGAAGGTGTCGGCGCCGTACTTGAGCGGGTCGGCCTTGAAGTCGACGCTGCCCTTGTACAGCTGGTAGTTGTCGACGAAGGAGCGGTCGGCCTTGGACAGCGCGAGTTCGTAGTACAGCTGACCGGCCGGGTACTCCGCGCCGGCCATTCCCAGCGGCGTGACCTTCTTGGCGACGAAGGTGTCCATCGCGGCGGTCATCTCGTCCAGCGTCTTCGGCACGGCGACGCCGTACTGCTTGAAGAGGGCCTTGTTGTAGTAGACCATCACGTACTCGCCGTAGTTGGGGATGCCGTACCAGTTGCCCGACCCCATCACGCCCTTCTCGTCGTACCGGGCGGTGGTCTGCAGGCTGGGGCTGAGTGCCTTGTCCCAGCCGCGGCTCGCGGCCTCGTCGCTCAGGTCGGTGAGCAGGCCCTTGGAGCTGAGCAGGCCGGCAGTGGCGTTGCCCTTGTTGTACTCCATCAGGTCCGGCGCCTGGTCGGAGGCGAGGATCATCGACGCGTTCTGCTGGATCTGCTCGAACGCCTTGCGCTCGAACTGCACGGTGACGCCGGGGTGCTCGGTCTTGAACACCTCGATGGCCTTGTCCCAGGCCTTGCCCATCGCGCCGTTCGCGCTCTCGTAGTGCCACAGCTTGAGGGTGCCGGTCTCGCTGCCGGCCCCGCTGTCGTCGCCGCTGCTGCAGCCGGCCAGGACGAGGGCGAGCGAGACGATCGCCGCCCCCACTGAGATCATGGTGCGGGGAGACCGCATGGGTGTACTCCTTTGAACGGGTGTCTGTCCGGTGGTTCCTCAGTCCGTCGTCGCGTTGCAGCGCGGCGGCGGACACTCACTACTTCTTCTTGTTCCTTCTGGATTCGGCGGTGGTACCGCGGACCTCCAGCACACAGGGCAACAACTCCTGGTACGTCGACGTGTCGCCGTCGGCGAGCCGCCGGAGCAGGACCCGGGTCGCCGCTGCCCCGACCGCAGCGCCCGGCGACGTCATCGCGGTCAGGGCAGGGCTGGCCAGATCGGCGACGGCCGCCGACGTCACCATCGACACCACCGACACGTCCCAGGGCACGTCGAGCGCCGCCTCACGCAACTCGGCCAGGATCCCGAGCGCCGCGTTCTCGTTCATCACCAGTACGCCGGTCAGCCGCGGGCACAGCTCACGGGCGGTACCGATCGCCCGCCTGCCCCCGCTGGCGGTGTCCTCACTCGGCACCATCACGCCGGTGATCCCGTGCCGTTCCAACGCCGCCTCGAACGCCGCGGCCGTCCTCTTCGCCGGCCCGTATCCCCCGGCCAGACTGGCTTCCGAATGGTTGACATAGGCAATGATCCGGTGCCCGAGCCCGACCAGGTGCGCGACCGCGTCGTCGACGGTCTGCTCGAAATCGATGTCCACACAGGCGAGCCCGGCCGGCTCCGCGGTCCGGCCGATCAGCACGAACTGAGCCGCCAACTCGCGCAGAAGCTCCACCCGCCGATCCTCCAGCTGAACCTCCATCACCAGAAACCCGTCCAGCAACCGCTGGGTCGCCAGCGTCTGCAGCTCGTCGGCGTCGTCCGTGCCGACCGAACACAACATCAGGTGGTACCCAGCCTCCCGCGCCGCCTCCGTCGCCCCCGTGACGAACGCCGTCTCGGTGGCCCCCAGCCCACGCCCGGTGAGCGGCAGCAACAACCCGATGATGTTGCTCCGCCGACTGGCCAGCCCCCGCGCCATCGCGTTCGGCTGGTAACCGAGCTCCGCCATCGCCGCATGCACCTTCTCGCGGGTCGCCTCGGAGATCGGCCTGGTCCCGGTGAGCACGTACGACACCGTGCTGACCGACACTCCGGCACGCCGGGCGACATCGGTCATGGTCGCCATCCCAGCCTCCTCGTCGAAACGCTTCGACGAAGCGTTTCGACAAAAGGTAGGTCAGGACAACTGGGCCGTCAACAGCTCAGAACTCAGGCGGGTAGATCGCCCGCCTGTCCTCACCGCTCTTTCGGCAGGTAGGTGTTCAGGTAGTCGTTGCGGAATTTGCCCTCTGGGTCGTACTTGG
This sequence comes from Kribbella koreensis, assembly GCF_039525325.1. NCBI lineage: Bacteria > Bacillati > Actinomycetota > Actinomycetes > Propionibacteriales > Kribbellaceae > Kribbella > Kribbella koreensis. Next base: position 138,598 of record NZ_BAAAHK010000019.1, on the reverse strand, counting down.
CGGCCAGGTCGATGAAGTCGGGGACCTTGGGGTAGCAGTCGCGGAGGGTGGTGGCGTCTGCGGTGAAGACCTTGCCCCAGTGGGGACGGGCGCCGAGCGGGAGGAGGGCTTCTTCGAGGGCGGCGACGACCGGGCGGACGGCTGTCTCGTCCTGGATCCAGGTGAAGTGGAGGGCTACGGTGTCGCGGCCTTGGCTTGGGCTGAGCCAGAGGTTGTCGGCGGCGATGGTGCGGATTTCGGAGATCTGGATGACGGGGGCCATGAGGTTGCCCAGGGACTTCAGTTGTTCGAAGGCTTGCGGGGCGGCGGCTCGTGGGACGAAGTACTCGGACTGGAGTTCTTCGCCGTTGCTGGGGGTGAACTCGAGGCGGAAGTGCGGGAGGCGTTCGTTCCAGGGGCCGGCGACGCCGTGTTGCTGGGTGGCGAAATCGGCGGGCATCGCCTTGATCGGGTGGCGGGCACCGTCGGCCAGACGGGCGCCCAGCCAGGACGGTTCGTACGGCGTACCGGCGAGCATCTTGCGCCACACCATCACGTCGGGGTCGACCCAGTCGGTGAAGGCGCTGACGCTGTAGGCGCTCGAGAAGATCTCCTCGAAGTCGGTGCCGAGGCGCTCGACCGGCAGGCCGTCGTACACGACCTGGCTGATCTCGTACGACGGTTGCGTCTCCAGCTCCAGCTCGACGGTCACCCCGAGGGCGCCGAGCGAGACGATCGAGCCGGGGAAATCGGCGTCGTCGCGGGTGAGGGTGACGAGCTCGCCGTCGGCGGCGATGAAGGTGGTGCTGGTGACGGCGGCCGCGAGTGGGCGGTTGGTGTCGCCGGAACCGTGCGTACCGGTCGAGCAGGCCCCCGCGACGGAGATGTGTGGCAGGGAGCCGAGGTTGTGGAGTGCCCGGCCTTCGTCCTGCAGGTACGCGGTCACTTCGCCGTACCGGAGGCCGGCCGCGATCGTGACGGTGCCGTCCGGGTTGAGGGCGGCGATCCGGGGCAGGGCGGCGACCGAGACCAGCGTGCCGTCGGTGTCCGCGATCCGGTTGAACGAGTGCCCGCTGCCGAGCACGCGGACGTGATCGGACAGCCGTACCAGTTCCTGCATCTCCGCCACCGTGCGCGGCGACCGGACCTCCGCCGAGAAGGTGATGTTGCCTGCCCAGTTCTTCGTCATGCGCCTCACGCCCTTCGCTCGTCTGTCCAGCAGCCTTCCACATGGCCTCGGATAGGTTGATCCCCATGCCCTCTGAAGCCGTTGCCCTGTCCCAGGAGCTGTCCGCCACCGCGGCCGAGGCCGCCCGGCTCGTTGCCGACGATCTGCGGACCGCTTTCCGCGGTGGGATGGACGTCGAGTTCAAGCGCGACAAGCACGACCCGGTGACCGTGCACGACCGCCGGGCCGAGGAGGCGATCTCGGAGCTGCTCACCAAGCGCTTCCCCGACAGCACCGTCGTCGGCGAGGAGGACGGCGCCCACCAGGGCTCCGGCGAGGTCACCTGGTACGTCGACCCGATCGACGGTACGGCGAACTTCGCCCGCGGACTCGCCTTCTTCTGTACGTCGATCGGCGCGGTCCTCGACGGCCGGATCGTGGCCGGCGCGATCCTCGACCCGATGGCGGGCAACCTCTTCACCGCCGACCTGTCCGGCGCGTCGCTGAACGGCAACCTGATCCGGTCCTCGGGTCCGGGCGAGGAGGCCGAGGCAACCATCCTCAGCGGCTACCCGAGCGCACGCGACGTCGTGCAGGACGGGCCGGCGGGCCTGGCGGCGTACGGCGGGCTGGTGACGGCGTACGGAACCCTGCGGCGCCCGGGCAGCGCGGCGCTCAGCCTCGCGCACGTCGCGGCCGGCTGGGCCGACGCGGCGGTCGGGTTCTCGGTCAACGCCTGGGACATCTGCGCCGGCCAGCTCCTGGTCCAGCAGGCCGGTGGAACCTATCTCCCGTTCGGCGCGTCTGGATGGAACCAGCCGCACTATGCGGCCTACACCCCGGATCTTGACCCGGCCGGCCTGAAACACTTCCTGGCAGCTTTCCAGAAGTAGTCCCACTGAAGTAGTTTTGAAGGGATCCATCTTGCGTTTCACCAAGTTCACCGCCCTCGGACTGGCCGCGGTACTGGCCGGCGGAACCGCCGTCACGGTCGCCCTCAAGGGAGCCGACAGTTCGCAGGCGGCGACCCAGACGACCCAGGCCACTGTGGCCACCACCGCGATCAGCTGCAGCACCACGGTCGGCGGCCGGGACTTCTACGACGGTCCGTCCGCGTCGAAGGTGTACAACGACCGGTTCACGGCCAGCGCCGCCGTGCCGAACCTGAGCACCCACACGCCCCAGGGCATCGGCACCTGGTGGAACTGGGACGGCAAGAAGAACCTGCTGCTCGTCACTGCGTACCGGTCGGGCGCGCGCTCGCAGATCATCGGGATCGACCCGGCCACCAACAAGACGGTCGGCGTGGTCGCGATCGACGCGACGCACGGCGGCGGGATCACCACCAGCAACGGCTGGGCCTTCGTGCAGGGCAGCACGAACGGCATCCGGAAGTACAAGCTGTCCACGCTGAAGACCGCGATGAAGGCGGCCGGTACGCCGTACATCAAGCCGGTCGGCGCGGAGCGGAAGGTCTACGGCGCGTCCTTCCTGACCAGCTACGGCGGCTACATCTGGTCGGGCAAGTTCAACGACAAGGGCCGCGACAAGATGTACCAGTACAAGATCAACAGCAACGGCTCGCTGACCACGATCAACAAGGCGTGGGAGGTGCCGACCAAGACCCAGGGCCTGCTCGTCACCGGCAGCCACTTCATCTTCAGCACCTCGTACGGCCGGACCAACCGCAGCAACCTGTACGTCGTCCGCCGCGGCCAGCCCGACCTGGACAAGGCCAAGCTGAAGTGCTTCCGCGCCCCGAGCATGTCCGAGGGCATCACCGAGTACGGCGGCCGCGCCTACCTGGTCTTCGAGTCCGGCTCACACCTGTACGCCGGCGACCCGAAGACCCTGAACGTCATCAAGAACTTGCACAAAGCAACGATCAGCTCGCTCACCAGCCTGGCCTGACACCGCTCCAAATCCCGGGCCGACGGTCGGGCGCATGGTTTGATGACCAGCGCCCGACCTCTCGGTGATCAAGGAGCAACCCGAAGTGATCTCGCCCCGGCGATGGACGGTGAGTGCGGCGTGATCATCTCGTTCGGGATCGCCGGGGTTTGGTTCGTACTGTTCCTCTACACCTGGTTTCGCGATCGGCGGGTGTTGCGCAACGGCGTTTATCTCGTGCTGACGCTGTTCTTCGGTGGGATCGGGACCGTGTTCGCGTTGGAGCAGGTGTCGGATACGGCGGCGCGGTTGCTGGTGATCGCCGTGCTGGTCGCCATCCCGATCACAATCTTCGTGCTGGCGATCTTCCTCACCGTCAACGGGGTGACGATGTGGAAGCGGGAGGGGCATCGGCCGGCGAACCTGCTCTCGCTGGCGGCTGGGCTGGGCATCATCGCGTTCACGATCTTCGGGGTGATCACGCAGCAGTGGTCGTCGCCGTTCCTCGATGTGGTTCGCTCGACGATGTTGCTCGCGCTGACCTATGTCTCGTTCCTGTTCGTCTGCTTTCTGGCGTACTCGTTCGTGTACGCGCGGATCCGGGGATCGCGCAAGGTCGACTTCATCGTCGTCCTCGGCTCCGGCCTCCGCGGCAGCCGGGTCCCACCCTTGCTCGCCAGTCGCCTCGACCGCGCCCACCTCACCTGGCAACGAGCCCGCGCCAAGGGCCGCTCGCCGCTCCTCATCACGTCCGGTGGCCAAGGTCCCGGTGAGGACGTCCCCGAGTCGCACGCGATGGCGAAGTACTTGGTCGATCACGGCGTACCGGCCGACCAGATCCTGCTCGAGGACCGCTCCACGTCGACCTTCGAGAACCTGACCTTCAGCCGCACCATCATGGCCGGCCTCGACCCGAAGTACCGGTGCCTGATCGTCACCAACAACTACCACGCCCTCCGCGCCGCCTTCACCGCCCGCAAGGCGAAAGTCAACGGCCAGGTCCTCGGCTCCCCCACCGCCACCTACTTCTGGCCCAGCGCCACCATCCGCGAATTCGCCGCAGTCCTCCTCGACCACAAATGGATCAACGGCCTCATTCTCGGCCTGATCTTCCTCCGCGGCCTGTTCGTTCTGGCCTTCTAGAGCATGGTGACGGCGGCGGTGAGGCCGGCCAGGACTATGAGGGTTCGGAGGAGGGCGGGTGGGAGTAGGCGGCCTAGGTGGGAGCCGGTGTAGCCGCCGATGATGGAGCCGATGGCCAGTAGGCCGGCGACGGTGTAGTTGATGTCGGCGACGAGGACGAAGATGAGGCCGGCGACGAGGTTTCCGGCCAGCAGGGCCAGGGTTTTCAGGGCGTTGACGACGCGGAGGTCCAGGTCGAGGCCGAGGCTCAGGACGGCCATCATCATCACGCCCGCGCCGGCGCCGAAGTACCCGCCGTAGACGCCGGTGAGGGCGGCGAAGACGAGGGTCGCGGGCGACATCACGGTACGCGGTTGGTGCTCTTCGGTGGAACGGGAACGCAGCCACCGGGAGATCCAGGGCTGAGCGCCGACGAGCAGGCAGGTGAAGAGGATCAGCCAGGGCACGATCGCCTCGAAGACACCCGCCGGCAGCGCCAGCAGCAGCACGGCACCGCCGACGGCCCCGATCGCGCACGTCGCGACGACGAGCCGGCTCACCCGTGGCTGCTCGCGCAACTCCCGGCGATAACCGAGCGAACCGCCGAGCCCGCCGGGGATCAGTCCTAAGGTGTTCGACACGTTGGCGACCACTGGTGGGATGCCCAGGGCAATCAGCACCGGGAAGCTCAGCAGCGAGGCGACGCCAACAGTTGAGGTGAGCAGGCCGGCGCCGAGCCCGGCACCGATGATCGCAAGATGCTCCAGCCCCGTCACAACTCCTCACGCAGATCGCCCGACCCGCGCTGCGGCCCCGGAACCTCCTCGCGCAGATCGCCTGACTCGCGGTGTGGGCGCGGGATGTCTTCGCGGAGTAGGGCTACGTCGCTGACGAGCAGGACGTGTTCGTGCATGGCGAGAGCCGCGGTCTGAGGGTCGCGGGCGAGGATTGCGTCGGCTATTCGCTGGTGGCCGGCCAGGGATTCGCGGGGGCGGCCTGGCTGGGAGAGGGATTCGAGGCGGGTTTCCTTGATCAGGTCTTCCAGGGCGCCCATCATCTGGGCGAGCAGCTCGGACCGGGCGGCCCGGGTGACGGCTCCGTGGAAGAGTTCGTCGCCTTCGACTCCGCGTCCGCCGGCGGTGATGTCGCGTTCCATCTCCTCCAGGGCAGCCCGGATGGCGGCGAGATCAGCGTCGGTACGCCGTACAGCCGCCAGCGCGGCAAGCTTCGACTCCAACGCGTCCCGCGCTTCGATGATCTCGGGCAACCGGTCCGCGTGCGCGCGGATCGCGTCGATCACCGCACCCGTCCGGGCCCGATCGGTCAGCACGGTCCCGTCGCCGTGCCGGACCATCACGACCCCGATCACCTCCAGCGCGACCAGCGCCTGGCTCAGCGTCGCCCGGCTCACCCCCAGCCGCACGGCGAGTTCCCGCTCCGGCGGCAACCGGTCACCGGCGCCGAGACCGTTGGACGCGATCCACGCGGTGATCTGCTCCGCGACCTGCTCGTACAGCCGCGTACGCAGTACCGGCCGGGGAAAGTTCTGATCGCCGTGCGGGTCGTCTGCCATGACAGAGAGCTTATTGACAAGTGGGTCATTGAGCTATTGGCTAGGCCAGTGATCCAGCTCAAACGTTAGAAACGTTGCTTCCGCCCCGAAGACAAGGACCACCACCATGGGACCAGAGTGGGTAGCGATCCTCGCGCTCGTCGCGCTGTTCGTGCTCGGCACGGTGCTACCGATCAACATGGGCGCGCTCGCGTACGTCGCGGCGTGGCTGGTCGGGATGTACTCGCTGCACCTGAGCGAAAAGGAGATCCTGGCCGGCGTCAGCGGTGATCTCGTCCTGACCCTGATCGGCGTCACGTACCTGTTCGCGATCGCCAAGAACAACGGCACGGTCGACCTGATAGTGAGCAGCGCGGTGAAGGCCGTCGGTGGCCGGGTCGCGCTGATCCCGTGGGTGATGTTCGCCGTCACCGCGTTGCTGACCTCGATCGGCGCCGCCAGTCCGGCCGCCTGCGCGATCATCGGGCCGATCGCGCTCGGGTTCGCCGGGAAGTACAAGATCAATCCGCTGATGATGGGCATGTTCGTCGTGCACGGCGCGCAGGGAGGTGGGTTCTCGCCGATCAGCATCTACGGCACGATCACCAACTCGGTGATGGAGCAGAACAACCTGCCCTCCAGCGAGCTGACCGTCTTCCTGGCCAGCCTCGCCGTCAACCTGGTGATGGCGATGATCCTCTTCGTCCTGTTCGGCGGCCGCCAGTTGATGGCGCAGCGGGTCGATCCGAACGATCCGGACACGCTGGCCGAGGATCTGCATCGCGGCGGGGCGACGGGGCCCGCGCGGGGAACCGGTACTTCGGCACCGACCGGGACGCAGGCGCTCGGCGTACGGCGGGACCAGGTGCTGACGTTGATCGCGTTCGTCGGGGTCGCTGTCGTCGCGCTGGCCTTCGACAAGAACATCGGGTTCGTCTCGATCACGGCGGCGGTCGTCCTCGCGATGCTTGCGCCCAAGGAGCACAAGGACGCGGTGAAGCAGATCGCCTGGCCGACCGTGTTGCTCGTCGCCGGCGTCAGTACGTACGCGGCGATCCTGACCAAGGCGGGCTCGCCTGAGTTCGTCGGGAAGTGGGCTGCCGGGCTGGGGGCCGCGGCGATCGGTGCGTTGATCCTCTGTTACGTCGGCGGGGTGGTGTCGGCGTTCGCGTCGTCGACCGCGTTGCTGCCGGTGATCATCCCGATCGCGGTGCCGTTGATCGCCAACGGCGGGATCCACGCCGGCTTCTTCGTCGCGGCGCTGGCGATCGCGTCGACCATCGTCGATGTCAGCCCGTTCTCCACGAACGGGGCGCTGATGCTCGCGAACCGGCCGGACTCGATCTCTGAACCCGTTTACTACCGGCAGATTCTCCTCTACAGCACGATCGTCGTCGTGGTCGGCCCGTTGCTGGTCTGGGCGGCGCTCGTCCTGCCGGAGTGGTGATGGCCGGGCCGCTCGAGGGAGTGCTGGTGGTGGACCTGTCGCGCGCGCTGGCGGGTCCGCACGCGACGATGATGCTCGGCGATCTCGGTGCGCGGGTGATCAAGGTCGAGGTACCTGGTACCGGCGATGACACGCGTGGCTGGGGGCCGCCGTTCGTCGACGGTGAGTCGACGTACTTCCTGTCGGCGAATCGCAACAAGGAGTCGATCGCGCTCGACCTCAAGGATGCGGGCGATCGGGACGTGCTGCTGCGGTTGGTGGATCGGGCCGATGTGCTGGTGGAGAACTTCCGGACAGGGGTGCTCGACCGGCTTGGGCTTGGGATCGAGGCGTTGCGGGAGCGGAACCCCCGGCTGGTGGTGCTGTCCATCACTGGGTTCGGGCATGACGGGCCGGAGGGTGGGCGAGCTGGATACGACCAGATCGCGCAGGGCGAGGCGGGGTTGATGTCGCTGACGGGGTCGGGGCCGGATGATCCGCAGCGGGTCGGTACGCCGATCGCTGATCTGCTGGCTGGGATGTACGGGGCGTACGGCGTGGTCGCCGCTCTGCATGAACGCGACCGGACTGGCGTGGGCAGTGTTGTCCGTACTTCGTTGTTGGCGGCGGTCGTCGGGGTGCATGCGTTTCAGGGGACGCGGTTCACCGTGGCGGGCGAGGTGGGGGTTGCTCAGGGCAACCATCATCCGTCGATCGCGCCGTACGGGTTGTTCCGGTGTGCGGATGGGGCGGTGCAGATCGCTGTCGGGAGTGAGGGGTTGTGGCAGCGGTTCTGTGCTGCGTTCGGGATCGCCGGCGAGGGGCTGGCGACGAATGCTGAGCGGGTGGCGCAGCGTGGGCGGGTGATCGAGGTGGTGGAGGCGGTCTTTGCGGAGTGGACTGCGGAGGAACTGCTGGCGCGGCTGCGAGCTGCGGGGATTCCGGCGGGGAAGGTGCGACGGCTGGACGAGGTCTACGAGTGGGACCAGACGGCCAGCCAGGGTTTGCTGATCGACGTCGAGCACGCGACGCTCGGCGCCCTGCGGTTACCTGGTCCACCGTTGAGGTTCTTCCAGGGCTCCGAGGAGACGACGCCCCGGGAACACGCCCCTCCCCCGACGCTGGACCAGCACGGCCCGGCGATCCGGGAGTGGTTGGCATGAGCGCCCGCGAACTGATCGACGTGGTGCTCGACCAGGGCTCGTTCGAGTCATGGGACCGGCCGATCGAGCAGCCGGACCCGGGCAAGGCGGAACCGGGCGCGGTGGGGCTGGACGAGCCGGAGTCGGAGGCTGGTCGGCCCGAGGCGGTGTCGTACGGGGAGCAGTTGGCCGCGGCTGCGGGGCGGGCCGGGACTGACGAGGCGGTTGTCACCGGGCGCGGGTTGATGCGAGGACGCGCGGTTGCGGTTGTAGTCAGTGAGTTCGGGTTCTTGGGTGGGTCGATCGGCCGGGCTGCGGCGGCCAGGATTGCCGAGGCGGTGGTGCGGGCTACGGGTGAGGGATTGCCTGTGTTGGCGTCTACGGCTTCTGGAGGGACGCGGATGCAGGAGGGGGCGCCGGCGTTTGTGGAGATGGTGCGGATCTCTCGGGCGTTGATGGCTCACAAGGCGGCGGGGTTGCCTTATCTGGTGCACCTGCGGCATCCGACGACCGGTGGGGTGTTCGCGTCCTGGGGGTCGCTGGGGCATATCACGGTGGCCGAGCCGGGTGCGCTGGTTGGGTTTCTTGGTCCTAAGGTCTATGAGGCGTTGTACGGCGAGGCGTTTCCGGCTGGAGTGCAGACGGCGGAGAACCTTGCCGCTCATGGGGTGATCGACGGGGTGGTGGAGTCGGCCGAGCTGCCGGTGCTTCTCGATCGGGCGCTGGGGGTGCTGGTCGACCCACCAACTGAGCCGGTGCTGACTCGGCGTACCGGAGAAGCCGGTCCTGCTGACGGTTGGGATTCTGTACTACGTACGCGCCGCCCCGACCGGATCGGCGTGCGCGACCTCCTCCGACACGGCGCCACCAGTACGGTCCGGCTGACCGAACCGGACGCGAGCATCCTCGTCGCTCTCACCCGGCTCGATGGCCGGCCCTGCGTCCTGGTCGGGCAGGATCGCTCGCAAAACAAGGCGATGGGGCCGACCGCGCTCCGGCAGGCGCGTCGCGGAATGCGCCTCGCCGAAGACCTCGGCCTCCCCCTCGTCACCGTCATCGACACCCCTGGCGCAGAGCTCTCCCGCGAGGCCGAGGAAGGCGGGGTGGCCGCCGAGATCGCCCAGTGCATCGCCACGCTCGCAACGCTCAAGGTCCCGACGATCTCGGTGCTGTTGGGACAAGGGACCGGCGGTGGAGCGTTGGCGTTGCTCCCGGCAACCACTGTGATCGCAGCCGAACACGCCTGGCTCGCGCCACTGCCGCCCGAAGGCGCCAGCGCGATCATGTACGGCGACACCACCCACGCCCCCGCGATGGCCTCAACCCAACGCATCACCGCCGCCGATCTCAAAGAAATCGGCACCGTCCACCACGTCATCCCCGAACCGGACGACGACACACCCGAATCCCTGGCGAAGGCGATCGCCGCCGAGTGCGCGGCCCACCTCAGCGGCGATCGGCGCGAACAGCTCGCGGACCTAGGGTGACTGCTGGGTGTACGGTCTGGGGTAACCACCGGGGACCAGGAGTTCCGCGGCGCACCAGGCTCGGTAGAGCTCAGGCAGCCCACGCGACACCCTCACCCGGGAGCACCTCATGGCGAAGAACAAGGGCGGACGCGAAGTCCGCAAACCCAAGCAACCCAAAACCCCGAAGTCGAACGCCTCCGACAGCTCCATCGTGCCCCCGACCAAGCAGGGTCGCCGGTAGTACCTGCACTCAGGTGCCGTGGGTTCGCATTCGGGCGTAGCGGACGCCTGCCGCGAACCTGGTCTTCACCGCCAGTACTTCCAGCAGGCGGGAGACCTCGTAGCGGACGGTGCGGACGCTGATCGTCAGCAGCTCGGCGATTTCGTCGTCGGTGTGGCCGGCGCTCAGCTGGGCGGCGATGAGGTGCTGGCGTGGGGTCAGTTCGACGGTGCGGTCGCGGAGTTCCCGGGCTCGGACCGCGGTTTGGCGGACAGCTTTCAGGTACTGGCGGGCCGCGTTGACCGCCTCCGGGCCGGTCATCACCATCAGGCTGCGTTCGCCTTCGCCGGTGACCGGGCCCTCGACCAGCACCCGCTCGCCGTCGAACAGCTTCATCTGGATCGGGCCGCAGGCGACGTGGTACGGCATGTCCTCGCCGGCCGCGATGATGAAGTCGGTGACCGCCGACGACCCACCGCTGTTGTCGAAGAAGCTCGTCATCCGCACCCCGCGCCGGACCAGCTCACGGTTCGCCCGATGGCTCGGCGCGAACGTCTCCACCGTCTGATCCCGGATCGACGTGACCGCGATCAGCTCCTCCGCCCCGCCGCACTCCGCCCGCAGCCAGTCGCGCAGGCTCAGCAGGTCCCGGCCGAAAAGGTACACCTCGGCCTGCGTCGACCGCCCCGCCGCCCACTCGTCGCAGCGCGCGGCGCGCACCACCTGCAGGCGCAGCGAGGCGTCCAGTACGCCTTGCCGGCCAGGAAAATCCAGCTCCTCGCGACCCATCCCCGACCCCCGTGACCAACCCTGAACACGAACACGACCGTCAGTTCTCACCATCCGGTGGATGCGGCGGCAGACAGTCCGTCGCACCGTCGCGCCACTGGTGGTTGTACCGGCCGGGCACCAACGTCACGAACGCGACGACGGCGTCCTCGTCGAGCGAGTCGAGACGCTCCGAGCGCTGCCAGCCGCTGAGCGCGATGCCGTGACCGAGCTTCGGGTACGGCGCCACGACCACGTCTCGTGGATACTGCCGTCCGATCCGCTCCAGATCGTCCACCACATCAGCCGGTACGTCGGGCGCGTACTGCAGCAACACGTGCCCGTGCTCGAGGACGTGCACCTGCAACTCCTCCGCGACCGGCTTGCGGTAGATGCCCGGCGGTACGACCCGAGGCGAGTGCGGCCCGGACGTCGGCGGCATCGAGCGGTACGGGTCGTGCGGCGCACCGTCGTACGGGATGTGCCGTTTGCCCTCGAACGGTTGCGGCGTGCCCGGGACCTGGTCGCAAGCCAGCGCGGGCTTGTCGGTGAACGAGCCGAGCAGCACGCCGAAGGCGAGACCGGACATGGTCAGCACGCTCAGACCGGTCACGATCACACTGACCAGCAGTCCCCACTTGCGCGCGGACTTCATACCGCCACCGCCACACGCGCGGCCCGGCGGGCGCGGATACGGTTGCGGAGGGCAACGAACAGTGGCGCGGTCAGGTTCACGAAGGCGAAGGTGACCAGCCCGATCCCCTCCCACCAGTAGAAACTGAAGACCGGCGCGCCGACCATCACCCCGGCGGCCCAGCCGATGGTCACCTTGGCGGCCGGCAGGATGAAGTTCCAGGCGAACCAGCCCATCCAGACGATGCCGGCCAGATACAGCAGCCGGTACCACCGGGCGACCCGCAGATCCTTGGCGTCCGCGTCGCGCAGGATCGTCTGCTCGACCGGTGTGAGCTTGCGGATCAGCCGCTTGAGGCCGAGCCGGGTCACCTGGTGCAGGTTCTTGCAGCCGGTCGCGGTCGCCATCACCAGATACATGTCGGTACGGAGGTACGCCATCGTCTGGAAGGCGAGCTTGCCGACCTGACTGAGCACGAGCATCGCGAGGAACCGGACCACATGCGGGTTCAGATCGAGCCAGCCGCGCGAGTAGGCGAACCGCGGCGCGACGGCGGCGAACAGGACGAACGAGTCGAACCCCATCCCGGCCAGGAACGGGCTGTACCGCTTGGCCGGCGGCAATGCCCACAGCCCGGTCAGGTCGGTCTCCAGCACGGTGAAGATGCCGCGTCGTTCGAGCCTGAGCTGCGACTTGACCCCGGCGGCCGCGCCGGCGAAGGCGTGCCAGATCTCGTGGACGACGGCCAGACCCATCACCACCACATTGGTGATGACCAGGCTGAGCATGATGTCGGTGACGACGAACGCGTCCTCGTAGCTGGGCAGCAGCGAGTGATCGGCGGCGAACATCACCAGCGTCGCGACCAGGCAGCCGACGTAGAACGTCCAGGCGGCCTTGCCGAACAGTGGTTTGACCACCCACGGCGGGATCTTCGAGACCACCCAGTACTTGACCTTCTTCCCCGGCTCGGCCTCCTCGACGCGCGGGGCCGCAGCCTCCCCCGCGGCCTCGCGCTCGTCGAGGAGGCCGGCTTCGACGAGCATCTCGACGAAGTCCAGCACGTCGACGGGCTCGCCGAGCTCGTGCTCCAGGACGTCGGCGACCTCGGCGACGGTGTGCCCGGCGGCCAGCAACTCGATCAGCCGCGCGCCTGCCTCGGGGACGACGACGAACCGGCCGGTGGCCGGATTGCCGAGCACGAACTCGTCCTCGTCCTCCTGGCGCACCAGCAGATGGGCGACGCTCGGACGGCTGGTCGCGTCCAGGGCGGCGATCGTCATCGACCGATCCAGCCGCAGGTCTCGCACTTCTCCCCGGTCGTCGGCGTGACCACGTAGTGGTAGGTCAGGTCGGTGAGGCTCAGGTGGAACATCCGGCCGGCCGTGCTGGTGGGGATCCCGGCCAGGTGGTAGACCGCGTCCATCGCCGCCATGTGCCCGGTGAGGTTCGCGGTCGGCGCGATCACGGCGTGGCCGTCGAAGGGGAACAGGTCCTCAGGCTCCTGGCCGTACCGCTGGCGGATGAAGTCGGTCATGCTGACCAGGCACTCCTGGCAGCAGGTCTGGCCCGGGATGAAGAGTCCGATGACCGCCATCGGACCGGCGTACTGGGCGAGCATCCACGGGGTGCCGGTACGCAGGGCGGCCTCGTTGGTCCACTGGCGGATCAGCTTCTGCGGCTGGTCGGCGCACAGGATGAGGAGGTCGCGGTCGTGCATCAGCGCGGCCACGTCCTCGGTGTTGAAGACCTGCTTCTCCTCACCGGTGACGACGGCGTGCCGGTTCATCCGGCTGAGTCGCTCGACTGCTACCGGGACCTTGGGCTTGCCGAGGTCGTCCTCGGTGTAGAGAAGCTGGCGGGTGAGGTTGCCCTCCTCGACGGTGTCGAAGTCGACGCAGTGCACGCTGCCGACGCCGGCCGCCACGAGGGACGAGGCCACTGCCGAGCCGGTACCACCCAGGCCGAGCACCACGACGCTGCTGTCCTTGAGCCGCGACTGGACGTCATACCGGCTGGGGCGTGGGGTCAGGTCGACCCAGGAGTAGTACGTCGTCGCCCGGTCGTAGCGGTCGATCTCGGCGGGGCTGAGGTTGGCGGGGGTGGGTCCGGCGGCGTCTTCGACGTACCCGGCGTCGATCAGGCCCTGGATCGAGTCACGGATCTCGACCGGGCAGAGCTCGGGGCGCTCGGCGATCAGCGCGTCGACGATCTCGTCCCGGGTCCGGGTGCCGTCCATCAGGCCCAGCAACAGCCAGCGGTCGCCGTCCTCGTCGTCGATCTCGGCGCCGATGCCCAGCTGCCGGCCGCCGATGTTGATCAGCGTCGGCGTCAGCCGGACGGGTTTGTGGATGCCCTTGATCCGTGGCCGCAACATCGCTACCTCCCGTGAAGAGATCCGCCCGAACAGATCCGCCCGTGAATCGAACGCCCCCGGTGGACCGGGACGCGGTCGCCCGCGCCCCGGCCCTACTGACCGGCTAGCCGCATGTGGCGTCGCGGCACCCGCCGCCGCCACCGCCCGGATCGGTGATGATCAGGGTCGTGTCGAGGTTCTCCAGCTTGCGAACCACGAGCTTCCGCGGCTCGCGGACCTCGGCCTTCTGTTCCATGACGTCCTCCAGATGTCTGGTTGGTCATCGCATTGCGACGGCGCCGCAATGCGATGATTAGAGCACCCTGGACAATTAAAGCCAATGCGCCCGCTAAATGTATTTTGGTGTATTTTTTGGGCATTCTCCGGAACAAGCGCTGAAGCAAGCGATCCATCGCCGTACCGCTCAGGAAGCCTGCCACACAGGGGTAAACAGTCAATGGGTAATCTCTACCCAGATTCCTTGCAGGCGGCCCCCATGAAACACCCGTGGCGGCCGGAAAAAATTCCGGGTAATGCTCGGGCGTACATTTCAAGTCACCGTTTGCGGTAGTTTCGGACATATCTATCGGTGACCAATCGGTTGCGCTGGGTAGTTGACCGGGGCATGCTTCGGTGCCATGAAGAGACTGATCGGATGGATCGTGCTGGGGCTGGTCGCGACCCTGGGGGTGACCGCTCCGGCGGTACCCGTGCCGGTGGAGCTGCCAGGCGGGAAAGCCAACTGGGTCGTGTCGGTCGGCGGACTGAACACCTCAGCGGTCAACAACTACGCGAACTGGACCCGGCTCGGCTGGTACATCTTCGCCGCCGACGGGACCGTCAGGACGAACTACTGGACCTGGAACCAGCGCGACGAGCCCGGCCGGGTCGACAGCATGGTCGCCAGCTGCGGCGGCGACGTGCCGACCTGCGCCGTGCAGACGATGGGGAGCTTCCTCACCGGGCCCACAGGTGAGTTCCAGGGCACCTACAAGACCTCGGCCGGCAAGGTCGACGTCACCTGGACCAAGAACGGAGCCGGTACCGCGCTCCCGAAGCCACTGACCGAGCACTGGTCGCTCGACCCGATCCCGGGCGGGAAGGTCGCGCGGATCAGCAGCGACGGATACCACGGGCCGAAGGGCGACGTGACCGTGCCGACCACCTTCTCCGACTACTCGGCGACGTTCGGGATCGGGTACGGGAGCAACGCGCCGCTGTCGGCGGGCAACAAGGCGAGCGTCACGGACATCCGGACCGTCTATGGACAGGATGAGTACCTGGGTACGTTCGTCACGGCCAGCATGGGCGCTGTCCACCGTGAGCCCTCCGGGATGAAGGCGACCGGGTTCGACCAGTGGCGCTCATGCCCGAGCGGCAAGTGCGTCGGCATCCGGGAGAAGAACACCGGCTGCAACTGCACCACGCTGCCGACCCGCAAGGACCGGATCCGGTACATGGCCGATGCTCCGCCGGCCCGGAACAACATCTACACCTACTGGTGTGAGTGCCTGCGCCAGAACGCTGACTGCTACAAGGCCAACAACCATGTGCAGTCGTTGCTGCAGATCATCGACGACGACCGGAAGCTCCAAGGCTGGGTGGGCGTCGAGACCTCGACCCACGTCGATCCGAAGACCCTCGAGCCGGACCAGGACTACGCGCACGCCTACTGGGCGGTGCTCAACATGGTCACCCCGGACCTTCGTGGGCCTCAACCGAGCTGACAGTCAGGACAGACCCGGGCCCGGCGCAGGCGTTGGGGGGCCTGCGCCGGGTGTCTGGGGTCAGCGGCCGCCGAGGAGGCCGCCGAGCATGCCGGCTACGCCGCCTTCCTGGCCGGCTTGCTGGCCGCCGCCGGTGCCGCCGATGAAGCCGCCGGGCGGCTCCTCGGAGGGCTGGACGACGACGAAGCCCTGGCCGGTGAAAGCCATCGTGAACGCTTCGCCGGTGGTCCGGCCGAGCAGGGTGCCGAGGCCGAGCGAGTCGGCGCGCTGGTACCCGGTCTGCAGGCTGGTCGACCAGCAGACGGCCGCCTGCGGGTCGGCGAACGTGGGCTGGTCCACGTTCAGTACGACCGGGGTGCCCTTGCAGGTGATCGCGATCCGGCCGGCGCCGGAGAAGTTGCAGTTGAACAGGCCCGAGTTCGACATCATCCCGGCGCCCTGCACCATCTTGATGTCCCAGCTCAGCGTCGGCTCGAAGGCGAGCACGTTGGCGCCGTTGATGCTGAGCCCGTCGTGCGGGCCCTCCAGGTCGATCAGGTAGATGTCGGCGGCGCGGTCGGCGAGGAACACGTCGCCCTGCCCGCGCATCTTCATCAGCGGGATGCCTTCACCGGTGAGCTTCTGCTTCAGGAACTTGCCGATCCCACCCGCCCCCTGCGCCTCGAACTGCACGTTGCCCTGGTAGGCGACCATCGCCCCCTGCCGGGCGAAGACCTCACCGCGCAGCTCGACCTTGAGCAGCTTCGAGTTCTGCAGCCGCAAGCCGGCCTGGGCCGACTCCTGTTCCTGGTTCGTCGCGGCGAACAGTTCGCTCCGCATGCCGAATCCCCCTCCTTGTCGATGATCCCGAGCGTAGGCTCAGACGCACCGAGTCCCCTCCCGGTGCCATACCATCCTGCCCCCGAATCCCCACTTCCTGCCCTTCCGATCAGCTGACCCCGTGCGCACGGGATGCTGTTGCGCGCCGGAACCACCGAACGGGAGCGTCCATGAGTAACAACTGGTACACCGACAACCGCCAGAATCGTGAGCTGGAGGAGCTTCGCGATCAGATGGCGGCGGCTTCGTCCGAGGCTTCCAGTTTGCGGTCCCGGTTGTCGCAGGTGCAGGGGACGATGGAGACGCGGTTGCAGCGGCTCACGACCGCGTTCGATGCGTTCGTGGAGCTGTCCGACATTCGCGAGAGTCTGATCGGGTTCGCGGATGCGGCGGAGGTACGCCGGCACGCGGGCCAGGTGCTGGCGACGCTGGCGGCCGGGGAGAAGCCGACTCGGGTGGGGCGCGACGTACCGGCGTACTGGCTCGCGCCCGCCGTGGAAGCGATTCGCGAGCCAGGTGCTCTGGACGAGGCCGTGCTGGCTGAGGCGATGAAGCGGGATGAGGTGAGGACCAGTACGTTCCTCTGCCTCGCGCTCGCGGCGCTGGGCCGGCGCAATGAGGTGCGGGCGGAGTGGCTCGGGACGGCGTTCGGTGAGTTGGCGGCGGGCAACGTGACGCGGACGCAGCGGGCGCTGTGGACGGCGGCTGCGCGGGGTGGATTCGGGGTCGAGGGGCAGCAGTGGATCGTGGCTCAGCTCAAGGCCGGTACCGCCGGAGAAGGGCATTGGGCCGGGGTGGTGAAGGAGCGCGCGACTGGCCTGTCCGTGAGCGCGGCGCCGCCGTTCAAGGAGTTCACCACTCAGTTCAAGGCCGGTGCCGACCTCGCCCGGCTGCGGGCTGGGGTCGAGGCGATCACCAGTGACACCAGCGTGCTCGAGCCGGATGGCGCCCTCGCCTACGCAGCGGGAGAGAAGCCGGATCCCGACAGCACGTCTGCCCTGCTGCGGCTGCTCATCGCCGAAGGCAGCGAGCCCGAGCGCGAGATGCTCTCCCGCGTCGGCGAGCTCCGCGCCAAGGTCACCAACGGCACCGCGCCCAGCAACGGCTCACTCGGCGACTCGGCCGGCGAGCTCGGCAAGCTGCTCGAGGCGGATCTCGCCAAGACCGACGAGCCGCACCTCGCCGCGACGGCGTTGCGGGTGGTCGCTGACGCCGTACTCGCGGACGCCGAGGAATTGATGAAGACCGCAAGCCTGCCGACCCCGTCGCAGGTCAGCAAGGAAATCGAGTGGCGGCAGGTGACCCTGACCCCGGACGGCGCGGATCGACTCTCGCTCGCCAAGGCCGAGGTGGAGATCGCCGAGACGGTGAAGCCGCTGTCCGCCGCGGATCTGCGCGGTCCGATCGGGTTCGGCGTGGCCGGCGTTGTGGTGCTGATCGGCCTCGGGTTCCTGGTGCACCCGTTCTGGATCGTGGTCGGCCTGGTCCTGCTGGGCATCGCGGGCTACGGCTACTGGACCGCCCGGAAGAAGCGCGCCGACGAGCGGGCCGACACCGTCCGGCGGATCGAGCGGCTGCGCGAGCAGGCCAAGACGGCCGGCGCTGAGCTGGCGGCGTACAAGGCAGGCGACACCGCCCGCCTCGCCACGGTCGCCGGCGACCTGGAAGAGGTCAGGAAGCGCCTCACCAGCTGACAGCGCCTTGCGTGGAGTTTAGTTAGTCGGCTAAGTTTATTTCTTAGTCGGCTAACGAGACGACTCTACCGCGAGGAGACGTTTGATGGAGCTGGGATTGCAGGGCAAACGAGTGCTGGTGACCGGCGGATCGTCCGGGATCGGCCGCGAGGCGGCGCTGGCGTTCGCCCGGGAGGGTGCGCGGGTCGCGATCACCTACAACTCACGCAAGGAGGCCGCCGGCGAGGTGGTCGCCTCGCTCGGCGGCGAGGCTTTCGCCGTACCGATGGATCTGGGGACGCCGGAGTCGATCGCGGATGCCGTCAGCCAGACGATCGAGCGGTTCGGCGGGCTCGACGTACTGGTCGGCAATGCGGTCAACTGGGGCAACGCGACTCCGCACGAGCTGCCGCGGAAGATCGAGGACGCCCAGCCGGACCAGTGGCTGCCCGTGATGCGAGACAACCTGACGGGGAACTTCCGCCTCGTCCAGCACGCCGCGGCGGCCCTGCGCGCGTCGGATCAAGGGCGGCTGGTACTCCTCTCGACCGATCTGGTCGAGCGCGGAATGGCCGGCGCCTGGGCGTACACGGCCGCGAAGGCGGGTCTGCACGGGCTCGTCGCCAGCCTGCAGCACGATCTGGGCGAGGACGGCGTACTGGTCAACCTCGTCATGCCGGGAGTCACGCTCGAGAACGGCAGCCATCGGGTGATCCCGGACGAGGTGATCGGCGGATTCGCGCAGCAGTTCACCGCTCGCCATCTGCCCGAGGCCGCGGACGTCGCCGCCGCGATCGTCTTCCTCTGCTCGGCCCGGAACACCTCCACCCAGGGCGAGATCCTCCGCGTCAACGGCGGCGCGCTGCGGGCGGCGTAGCCCACGCCACCGCCGCTGCGCCGCCGGACACCATCCTGAAAGCGCGAACCTCAGCGCTGATCACGGTCGAGGCTTGTACGGTGGGGGCAAGGACACATCCAGAAGGAGTGTTGAGATGGCCCGGGCGCTGATCGTGGTCGATGTGCAGAACGACTTCTGCGAAGGCGGGAGTCTGGCGGTCAGCGGCGGCGCGGACGTCGCCTTCCGGATCGGCGAGCTGCTGCACCGCTGGCACGACGCCGAGCCGCGCGACCGGGAGTACGACTACGTGGTCGCCACTCGCGACCACCACATCGACCCGGGCGACCACTTCTCCGAGACACCCGATTTCGTGAACTCCTGGCCGGTGCACTGCGTGGCCGGCACCGACGGCGTGGGCTTCCACCCCAACCTCGACCCGCAGCCCTTCGACGCGATCTTCGACAAGGGCGAGTACGCCGCGGCGTACTCCGGCTTCGAGGGCAAATGCCACGAGAACGGCAAGCCGCTGGCCGACTGGCTCCGCGAGAAGGACATCACCCAGGTCGACGTCTGCGGCATCGCCACCGACTACTGCGTCCGCGCCACCGCCCTCGACGCCAACCGCGAAGGCTTCCGTACGACGGTGCTGACCGGCCTCACCGCAGGGGTGGCACCGGCCAGCACCGAACAGACTCTCGTCGACCTCCGTACGGCGGGCGTCGCCCTTACCTGACCGGCGCGCCGGGGCCGAGCGGGATGCCGAGGGCCCACCAGGCCAGGAAGAGCACGGTCCACGCGACGGTCATCGCGATCGCCAGCGGGACCGTGTACGACGCCAGGGTGCCGACGCCGGCGTCCTTGCGGTAGCGCTGCAAGAAGCCCAGCGCCATCACGAAGTACGGGCTCATCGGTGTGATCGCCGTCGAGCCGGAGTCGGCGATGCGGAACAGCGCCTGGGTGGTTTCGGCGGGGACGCTGAGCAGCAGCATCATCGGGACCAGGATCGGCGCGGTCAGCGACCACATCGCCGAGCCGCTGGTGACGAGGATGTTGATCAGGGTCAGCAGGATCAGGATGCCGAGGAAGATGACGACCTTCGGGGCGCCCAGCTCGCCCAGCCAGCGGGCCGACTCGGCCGACAGCAGGTCGCCGATCCGGCTCCAGCTGAAGTACGCGAGGAACTGGGCGATCGCGAAGAACAGCACCAGGACCGGCGCCATCTGCTTGATCCCCTCGGCCATCAGCTTCGGCACGTCACCGGCCTTCTCGATCACGCCGACCGTGACGCCGTAGGTGATGCCGACCAGCCCGAAGAGCACGGCGACGACCATCGCGATCCCGTCCAGGAACGGCGACTCGACGATGCTGCCGTTCTCGCCCCGTAGCGGGGAGCTGTGCGGGATCAGTACGGCGACGATCGCGATCGCCGCGATCACGAAGACGACCGTTGCCCTGAGCAACCCGGTCCGCTCGCGGTCCGAGAGGGTCAGCGCGTCCGGGTCCTCGCCGGGTGCGTCCGGATCCGCGTCGAGGTCGTCGCGCTTGCTCAGCACCAGCCGGGTGACCAGGGTGATGACGAGCGCGAGCAGGATCGACGAGGCGATGTTGAAGAACCAGTTCGACAGCGGCGAGACGGACGCGTTCGGGTCGATCGTCTTCGCGGCCGCTTCGGTGATCCCGGCGAAGATCGCGTCGTTGGGGGTCGGGATCGGGCTGGCGTCGTACCCGGAGGCGATCGCCGTGTACGCGACCACGACGCCCAGGATCGGCGACCGGCCGACCGCGCGGAAGGCGAGCCCGCCGAGCGGGACCAGGATGATGTACGCCGCGGCCGACGCGACGTGCGCCATCGTGCCGGCGAAGGCGACCGCGAAGACCACCATCGAGGTCGGCACCCGGGACACGCTGACCTTCATCAGCGACTGCAGGAACCCGGTCCGCTCGGCCAGCGCGACGCCCATGATCACCACCACGATGGTGGCCATCGGCGGGAACTCGGCGAAGTTCGAGACCGCCGTCGAGACGGCCATCTGCAGACCGTCACCGGACAGCAGGTTCTGCACCGCGACGACCTTGCCGTCCTTCGGCGACAGGACCGACACGTCCAGCGCGGCCAGGATCGCGCTCACCACGGCGAGGATCGCGGACAGGATCCAGAACAGCCAGAACGGATGCGGCAGCGCGTTGCCGGCCCGCTCGATCACGGCCATCCCGCGGACCAGGCGGGGCAGGTCCTTCTTCGGAGGCGTCGCGGTGGTGGTCATCGCTTGTGCGCCTTGAAGAAGTCACCGATGAGCTCATGCGCCTCGAAGGTCTGGCTGACGTACCCCGGACCCGAGGACGCGTCTGATCCCGGCCACGAATGGCCGCCGTCCGTCACCGCAACATGCACGACGTCAGCATCGCAGCCCTTGTACTTGGTGATCAGCACGTCGTCGCCGAGCTGACTGACCTTTGTGTCCTGATCGCAGTGATCGCGGACAGACCAGTCGCGGACCCAGGTCTGCACGTCCGGAAGATCGCGCTGGCCGTCGCCGCCGTACGGGATCGTGGTGTCGCCGGTGCCGTGGATGTCGAGCACCGGGACCGGCCGGCTCGGGGCGCAGCGGGTGCCCTCGATGTAGAAGGCGCCGGAGACCGGGGCGATCGCGGCGAACCGGTCGGCCATCCGGCAGGCCAGGATGGCGGTGAAGCCGGCGCCGTTGGACTTGCCGGTCGCGTAGACGGTCCGGGTGTCGACGCAGTACTTGCCCTCGAGCTGGTCGAGCAGGTCGGCGGTGAACTTCACGTCGTCGACGCCCTTCGCCGAGTACGGCGCGCCCTGCCAGGCCTGCTTGTTCTCGTCGCCGATCACACCGTTGGGGTAGGCAACGACCGCGTCGAGCTTCGACAGGTCGGAGAACGCCTCGGTCTGCGCGCCGGTCTTGCCGCGGCCGTGGAAGACGAGAATGAGCGGGTACTGCTTGGACGGCTTGTAGTTGTCCGGGATGTGCAGGCGGTACGTCCTGGTGAGACCGCCGCTCTCGACGGTGTAGTCGCCGGTCGGCGCGGCCTGCTTGCCACATCCGGTACTACGGCTCGGCTCGGCAGCTGTTGCTGTGGGCAACGTGGTGGCGGCGGTCACCAGGCCGGCCGTCATCAGCAGTGCGGCAAGGATTTTCGGGCGTGCGAGGTTCATCAGGGGTGCCTCCTCGGGCTGGCGACCTGCAGGCGGGCAGGTTCGCATCTGGAGCGCATCCGGCGCGATCCAGTGAAGGGGTACAGCGGGTGAGTCAGGCCGAGAGCAACTCGTCGGCGAAGGCGGCGATACGGTCAGCGGCGGTCTCGACCAGGAGCCGGCCGTCCTCGGCAGTGGCACGTCGGGGATCACCCAGGACGCCACGCTTGTGGTACGCGTCGAACCCGACGGACAGGCGTGGACCTTGGGCCTGCCGGGACAGCCGGGCTTTCGGGGGTAGTTCGTCGAGCTGGGTCGCGCCGGGCTCCAGGAGTTCGGCCTGGACGAGTTCGGGCGCGAGGTACAACATCTGGGCGGTCTCGGCCTCACCTGCATGGCCGTGCACCTGACTGACCTCCATGCCTGCGATGAGGTCGGAGACCAAGGGCGTGATGGGTGTCCACGCGAAGGTGAGCTCGGGTTGCAGGAGGTACTCCTGGGCCAGTACCGACAGCGCGGCGTTGTTGCCGCCGTGGCCGGTGATGACGAGGAACTGGCGCCAGCCGTGTTGGTGCAGGCTGGCGACGACGTCACGGAGTACGGACTGGAAGGTTGCCGGGGACAACGTCACAGTGCCGGCGAAAGCCATGTGGTGTGGGGATACGCCGTAGTTGACCGGTGGCGCGATCACCGCGCGACCGTCGAGCCGCCCGGCCACGAGGTCGGCCAGCCCGGTTGCTCGGACGGTGTCGGTCGACATCGCCATCCCGCCGCCGTGCTGCTCCTGGGCGCCGACCGGAATGATCACCAGCGGTGCCAGGCGGACGGCGTCGCGGGCCTGGTCGGTCGTCATCTCCGCAAGCTTGTTGCTCATGGCAACTCCGGGAAGGCGGCCGCCTCGATGGCGGTACGGATGTGGTCGAGGTGCTCCCGGGTCAGCTGCTCGGCCGCGGCGGCGTCACCGCTCTTCACGGCCTCGAAGATCGCCCGGTGCTCCTCGTAGTCCCGCTTCCGGTTGTCGTACAACTGCCGAATCTGCTGCTGCTCCCGAACCCGCACCTTCAGCAGGCTCCCGATCAGCTCCTCCACGACCGGATTCCCACTGGCGGCCGCCAACTCCACATGAAAGTTGAGCGCAAACGCCGGCCCGCCCGGAGGCGTCAGCGCATTCGTCACCGCCGCCTCCAGCTTCTCCAACGACCATCCGCCGCTCCCGGCTCCATGGGAGCCCGCCTCGCCTTCGGCTGCTGCTCCTTCTTCCGCCGCGCCCGCGCCGCTAGGCGCGGGCGCGGCGGCTGCCTGCACCCTTGCAGCCTGGGCGGCTACCGCTGGTTCGATCAGCAGGCGAGCGCCTATCAACTCCAACACCGAGTTCTTGGTGATGGGTGGGCGGTGCGGGTTCGCGAGGACGACGTTGTTGATGGTCGGGCCGACGTACGTGCCCGAGCCGTGCCGGAACTCGACGGCTCCGGTCGCCTCCAGCTTGCGGAGGGCCTCGCGGATCGTCGGCGTGGTGAGCTCGAACCGCTTGGCCAGCTCCCGGGCCGACGGAATCGCATCGCCCGGACCCAGATCGGCATCCCGGATGATCCCGAGGATCGCCTCGGTCAACCGGTCCGACAGACTGGGCGCCACACCCACCGTTGAGTTAGTCACAAAGTGACTAAATCACTTGCTCACTTCCCGGGTCAAGACCTCAGGCGTGCTCGAACCCTCAGCCGCGCTCAACCCGTCAGGCGCCGGCTGTCGTCAGGCGAGGCCGGCCTCGTGGATCAGCAGCGCGAGCTTGGTCCGGTTCGGTACCGCGAGCTTCGCCATCACATGCCCGACGTGCACCTTCACCGTCGACTCGCTCACCGACAGCCGCTCAGCGATCTCCGCATTGCTCAACCCCTCCGCGACCGTGATGGCCACCTCCCGCTCCCGAGGCGTCAACGCGTCCAACGCCTCGGCCGCCTCCCCCACCGCCGCGCCGCCTGGTCCGGTACCGGGCGCTGCTCGCGCCGTATACGCGTTGATCAGCCGCCGAGTGATCCGCGGTGACAGCATCGCGTCCCCCGTGACCACCGTCTGCACCGCCTCCACCAACGCCCGCGGCGCGATGTCCTTCAGGAGGAACCCACTCGCTCCCGCCTGCAACGCCTCATACACGTACTCGTCCAGGTCGAACGTCGTCAGCACCACCACCGCCGGCGGATCAGGCAACGCCGTCACCAACCGAGTCACCTCGATCCCGTTCACCTTCGGCATCTGGATGTCGGTCAGCACCACATCCGGCTGGTACTTCGCGACAAGCTCGACCACCTGCGCCCCATTGGTGTCCTCGGCAACCACCTCGGCCCCACCACCCGCCTGCAGAATCAGCCGGATCCCGCTCCGCACCAGTTCCTCGTCATCGAGCAGCACCACCTTGATCATCAGTCAGCCACCTTCATCGGAAGCACCACCCGGACCCGGAACCGCTCCGCGACCCACCCGACCTCCAACACCCCACCCGCCAACGAAACCCGCTCCCGCATCCCCACCAACCCGAACCCCGCCCCAGGAACCTCCGCCTCCACCCCACGCCGACCGCCCGCTGTGTCCCCCACGCCCCGGCCATCCGGTGTCTCGGCGGTGCCTCGGGGATGCGGGTGGCTGGTGCCTGCTCGGGGGTTGGTGATCTCGACCGCCAGGTCGTCGGCGTCGGTGGTGATGACGACGCTGACCGGCTGGCCTGGTGCGTGTTTGGCTGCGTTGGTGAGAGCCTCCTGCACCACCCGGTACGCCGCGCGGCCGGCGGCGGGTGCTGGATCAGGTACCGGGTCTGGCAGTTCGAGGTGCACGTCGAGACCGGTCGCGCGGGCGTCATCGACCAGCACCGGTACTGCGCTCAGCGCCGGCGCGACATGCCCCGGCTCACCCGGCTGCTCGTCACGGAGTACCTGGAGGATCTCGCGTAGCTCGGTCAGCGCGGTCGTACTGGTTCTGCGAATCACCTCAGCCACCTGCTCGGTGTGCTCATCAGGCGCCGTCATCGTCAACGCGCCCGACTGCAGGGCAATCGCGCTGACCCGATGCGCCACCACGTCATGCATCTCCCGCGCAATCCTCCGTCGCTCGGCGATGACAACACTCTCGGCCCGAAGATCCCGCTCCCGCTCAGCCTGATCAGCCCTGTCACGCAACGCCTGCAGCAATGCGCGACGCTGGTAGACCCACAGCCCGAGCAACATCGGCGCACCCACGAACAACACACAAGAAGCAAGCGCCTCAGGCCAGCTATAAGCATCCCGCCGCGGCACCGGCCAAACCACCACAACCACCGAGCAGTACCCGGCCGACACAAGCGCCTGCCACCGAAGCCCCTTCCGGCTGGCGACGGTGTAGGCGGCAACCATGATCTGCAAGCTCGGAAACGCCAACCCCACCGGCGTAACCGCCACAGCAACAAGCGGAAACCTCCGCCGCACCACAAACCCACCGAACACCACGACGCTGACCAGCACACCGGTCACCTTCACCGCCGGCCCCTTGTCCTCCAGAAACGGAAGGATCGTCAGCCCAGCAGCCACCAAGATGTCAAAGGCAACAACCCACCGCTTCCCCTCCCACCAAGAAAGCCGCATGAACCTACGGTAGAGCCTCGCCCTCCTCCAGCCGGCATCCGCCCACGCACCCTCCCGACGCCGGCTTCCTGCCGGCGGCGCGGCTCTCCACGCATACCAAAGGCCGCCCGCGTGCACCCATCGGAGCGGGACATGGACCTCGCGGGGCGAGTTGTGCGTGCGCGGCCGCCCGGAGAACTGGCCTGCGCGAGGTGGTGGAACGCGTCGGCGAGTGCGGCGGAGCGGGCAGTTGGGGCGGCATGGGGGAACTTCTGGGCGGGCGGTCTAGCACTTTGGTAGTACGGAGGTTGCTGTTTTCGGCGGATGTGGGCCGGGGTCGGTGCGCGGCAGTCTGGGCCTATGGCAACTAAGAGGATGACGCGGGTCGTGAGTTTGCTGGCGGCAGGTGTTCTGTTGCTCCCGTTGGGGTTCACGACAGCCGAGGCGGCGCCGGCTCAGCGGGCGGCGCTCGGGGTGGGGCCGGGTGCGACCGATCTCGGGGATCGGCTGTTTCCGGGGCTGGGGAACGGTGGGTATGACGCGTTGAGCTATGACGTGAGTCTCGGCTACCGGGTCGGTACCACCAAGATGCCCGGCGCGGTGACCATGCGGGCGGTCGCGACGCAGTCGTTGAGCCGGTTCAGCGTCGACTCGGCCGGCCAGCGGATCCAGCAAGTGACCGTCAACGGGCGACAGGCGAAGTACAAGCTGGTCGGCGAGAAGCTGATCATCACGCCGGCGCGCACGTTGTACAGGCATCTGCCCTTCACCGTCCGCGTCGTCTACACCGCCGACCGGGCGCAGAACCCAGTACCACCGGGGCTCGACCTCCCGCCGGGTGTGGCCGATCCGTTCACCGTCTGGAACGAGACGCCGGACGGATTCGGCGTGATGGGCCAGCCGAATCGCGCCCATGTCGTCTTCCCGTCCAACGATCACCCGAGCGACAAAGCGCAGTACACGATCCGCCTCACCACCCCCAGCGACCGCACCGGCGTCGCCAGCGGTCGCCTCGTGGCGGAGTACAAGCACCCAACGACCACAACCTGGGTCTACCGAACCCAGCACCCGATCAAGACCGACGTCGTCGCGATCGCGGTCGGCAAGTTCCGCGAGATCCGGCAGACCGGACCGCACGGACTGCCCATCCGCAGCTACCTCGGCCTGGCCAAGTTCCAAGGCAAGCAATACACCGACGCCATGCAGGCCAACGCGCTCCAGACCCCACAACAACTCGCCTGGCTCGAGAAGCAGATCGGCAGACCGTTCCCCTACGAGCAGTACGGCGTCCTCGGACTGACCACGCTCTACGACGGCGTCGCGCTCGAAACGGCCGGCCTGTCCACCTTCGGACTCCCGCTCTCCCTCCCGGCCAAGGACGAAGCAGGCACCCTCGTCCACGAGATGACCCATCAGTACTTCGGCGACGCAGTCTCACCCAAGAGCTGGGACGACATGTGGATCAGCGAAGGCCATGCCCGGTACTACGAACGCAAGTACGACGCCTCCCGCGGATTCACCGACCTCAACGCCGAGCTCAAGGGCCTGTACGAATCCGACCAGCAGTCCCGCCACGACTTCGGCCCGATGGGCCACCTCAACGGCCAGCTGGCCGTCCTCTTCGACACCGACGTACCAGGTCAGCTGATGCTCACCGGCCTCAACACCATTGTCGGCGAGCAGACGTTCCGGCGGATCGAGCAGACCTTCTACGACCGGTACCGCGACGGAAACGCCAGCACGCAGGACTACATCGACACCGCCAACGAGGTCAGCGGACGCGACCTCACGCAGTACTTCGACAGCTGGATCTACGGCAAGACCACCCCACCGATGCCGGGCCACCCGGACTGGCACAGCACTCCCGCAAAGGCAGCCTGATGAACACGACCCTCGCGATCGCCCACGCCACCAGCAGCACGACCAACGACACCCTCGGGGTGATCGGAGCCGCACTGCTGGTGGGCCTCCTGCTCGCCTACGCCCTGCTGGTACTGGGCGCGCTGGTCAGTTCGCTCGGCGCACCGATGAGCGGGGGGGATGAAGCTGGTCTGGATCATCTTCATCTTCATCGCCCCCTTCATCGGCAGCATCTGCTGGTTCCTGATCGGCAAACGCAACGCATACGTGTCGGCGTACCGCTGAGGGCGGTACGTCTCGGCGTACCGCTGATCAGGCGGTGACCACCACGGGTGCGCCGTTGGAGGTCAGCGACCAGTCGGTGGTGTGGAACGTGTTCGGGTTCACCTCACCGGTCGCGGTCACGTAGTCGATCATCAGCTGACGGATCTCGACCTGCCGGTTGTAGACCACCGGCGCGGTCTTGACGTGCGGGAAGTTGCCGCCGCCGGACTGACGATAGTTGTTGACGGCAACGACGAACTGCTGGTCCGCGGCCAGCGGCGCGCCGTCGTAGGTGAGGTCGGTGATCCGGGCGCCGGGGGCCTTGGCGATGTCGATCTTGTACGCCAGCGGCTTGGTCAGCCCGCCCATGATGTCGTAGTTGTAGTCCGGCGTACCGCCCGGAGCGGTCGGCGTCACCGCGTTGGTCACCTGGTCGGCCGGGAAGGGGCCCGGGCCGGAGACCTGCTTGAAGTACTGCGCGGAGAACTCCAGGTAGTCCTTCACCTGGGCGCCGGTCATGGTGACCGCGAGCAGCGTGTTGTCGAAGATGTACAGCCCGGCGACATCGCGGATCGAGACGTCACCCGCGGGGATCGCGGCCGCCCGGTTGAAGGGAGCGGCGATCGCGAGCACCGGCAGCGCGGCTTGCGGCGTACCGGCGAGTGCTTTGCTGACGGCGTCGGCCTGGATGAAGTTGACGAAGTCGAGCGCTGCCGTGTCCTCCCAGGGCGCGGTCGCCGCGGACATCGCCTGGGTGCAGGTGCCGATCTTGGAGTTGACGTAGCCGACGACCTTGTCGTGGTCCTCCTGGAGGATCCGGACGACCTCCGGGTCGGACATCACCGTGTTCGCGTTCAGCACCTGGCTGGCCCGGGCGAGGACCTTCCACTTGCCCTTGACCTTCTGCAGGTCGAGGTCGATCAGGGACAGCCGCATGCCCCACTTGAGCGGCTCGGTCAGGACGACCTGTTCGCCGCTGACCTTGTTCGTCACGAGCCGCTGCGGGATTTCGAGGTGGGCGTGCCCGACCAGGACCGCGTCGATGCCGGGGACGGTCTCGGCCATCAGGACGGAGGCGTTCTCGGGTACCGGCAGCGCATCGCCGTACGAGGAGGACAGGTCCATCCCGGAGTGGGCAGCGACGATCACGACGTCGGCACCGGCCGCGCGGACCTTCGGGACCCATTCCTTGGCGAGCTCGACGATGCCGCCGAACTTGACCTTGTTCTCGACGTTCGCCTTGTCCCAGATCGCGATGCCGGGGTTGGTCAGGCCGAGGATGCCGACCGTGACCGTGCCCTGGCCGTGCACCTGGACCTTCTTCAGCACGTACGGCGGGAAGACCGGCAGGCCCGTCGTCCAGTCCTGGGCGTTGGCGCCGAGCAGCGGGAAGTGCAGCTGGCTCTGGAACTTGCGCAGGATGTCGAGGCCGTAGTTGAACTCGTGGTTGCCGAGCGCGGCGGCGTCGTACTCGATCTCGTTCATCGCCGCGGCCATCGGGTGCCGGTGGCCGCCGGTGATGGGCTGGATCTTGGCGAAGTAGTACGCCAGCGGGGTGCCCTGGATGGTGTCGCCGGCGTCGATCATCAGCGGGTCGGGCGCGTGCCGGGTGGCCTTGACCCGGGCCCGGACGGCCTTCACCAGGGTCGCGACCTTGGCCAGGCCGATGTCGTTGTGGGCCGAGTCGTCGTACTCGGCGTTCTTGAAGTAGTCCCAGTTGAAGACGTTGCCGTGCAGGTCGGTGGTGCCCATGATCGTGAGCCGGACCACTTCTGGGTCCTTGGGCTTGCCGGCGTACGCCGGAGCCGCCTGGAAACCGGCAGCGGCCAGCACCGCGGCGGCCCCACCGATCACCGTTCGCCTGCCCACGTTGTGGTCCACCGCTCCGTCTGCCTGGTTCGCCGGGCCGCCGGCCCCAGTACCGGCAATCGTCTGGTCGCTGTCCGTCATCACTGTCGCCTCACGCGTCGTCGGGTTCTGGCTGAGCTACTGCTGGACCACCCCGCCGGTACCTGTGGGCCCGGCCGGGCCTGCCCCGACACGCACGATACGTGCGAAACGCCGGGGGTGGTGCATGGATGGCCCCTGCGACACGAGAGGATGCCGCAATGACCTTGCCGCCCGGCAAACTCTTCATGATTGCCGCCATCCTGTTCGTCGCTGCCCTCGCCCAGGCCGCCGGCCCTTCCTCCTCGCCGGCCTCTGCCGACCATCTGGTCGCGTCCGGACCGGCCGGGCCCCCGCCGCTGAAGATCTCGACGGTGGCGAAGACGGCCAAGCCGGTGCATCGGGCCGGGCGCAAGAGCCAGCGGACCGGCTCGACCGCGGTCGCGTCCGCGGACGACTGGACGCTGACGAACGACGGCAAGGTGGTGTACCTGACCTTCGACGACGGGCCGCAGGTGACGTACACGCCTCAGGTTCTTCGCGTGCTCGCCCGGCACCACGCGAAGGCGACGTTCTTCGTCCTGGGTCGCGAGGCGGCGGCGCATCCGGAGCTGGTCGAGCTGGCCCGCAGCCAGGGGCACCACATCGGCAACCACAGCTGGGACCACCCGATGCTCACGCATCTGCCGTTGAAGCGGATCCGCGAGGAGATCTTCAGCGGGGTGAAGTCGAAGTGCTTCCGGCCGCCGTACCGCGACACGAACGCGACGGTGGCGGCGGTCGCGGCGGCGAACCACCAGCGGCAGATCCTCTGGGACGTCGACACCAACGACTGGGAGAAGCCCGGCGCGGCGGCGATCGAGCACGAGATCCTGCGCGGCGCCCGCCCCGGCGCGATCATCCTGATGCACGACGGCGGCGGCACCCGCACCCAGACCGTCGCAGCCCTGGACCGGGCCCTCACCAAGCTGACCGCCCGCGGCTACACTTTCCGCGCCCTACCCTGCTAGCTGGTCACTGAGGCCGTTCCACCCGAGAAGTGTTTCAGGGCCTGGTCGATGACGTGGACCGGCTGGTCCAGGGCCTTGACCAGGTACAGGCCGGTCGGTTTGAGCAACGGGCTCGGCTTCACGACCGTACGCACCGCAGGCTGATCAAGTCCTCGTACTCCGGCGGTGGTCGCCCCGATCCCGGGCTGCAACTGCAGCTCGAGGACGAACTGCCCGAAGATCTTCACCTGCTTGAACCCCTTGACCGCCGTCCACGGCAAGATCACCGGGTACGCCGCGCCCTCGCACGCCAGCTCCAGCGCCTTGGCCGACATCCGCATCGCCACCGGCGGCAACTCGTTGGCCGCGAACCACCGCTGCCGCTCCTTGTCCAGCTTGAGCGCCAGCAGCGTACTGACCACCAACGGAGCCATTGCCGCGATCAACAACAAGCAGAACGGCCACATCCCCGACCCCTGGAACGCGAACAGCGCGTACAACGCCAACACGATGCCCAACGCGCCGATCACCAGGGTCACCCAGGCCCCCCGCCGCTGCACCTTGCTGACCACAGCCCGCCGCTGCAACACCGCACCCCGATCGATGCCGACCACAAACGTCTGCACCGGAACTTGATCGCTCATCCCCCAACCCTCTCAGCCCCCAGGTCCTCCCGCCCACCGACACGGTCCGCACGCACCAGGTACTCCCGCCGTCGGCCGCAACATCCGCTCCCTCCGCGCTAGCTCCCACCTACCCCGAGCGCGGGCTACCTCGTCGCCCGCTTGAGGCGACCACCTGGGGTATTACGGTGTCGAGTATGCGTACCTTGCATGTCGGGTTGCGGGTAAGTGAGTTGGAGCGGTCACTCGCGTTCTACACGGCCGTCGGCTATGAGGTCGTCGGGACCGTCGAAGGCACGGCGTACGGGACTCTGACGATG
The DNA here is from genome assembly GCF_039525325.1 of Kribbella koreensis. Lineage (NCBI taxonomy): Bacteria > Bacillati > Actinomycetota > Actinomycetes > Propionibacteriales > Kribbellaceae > Kribbella > Kribbella koreensis. The sequence continues at coordinate 107,128 of NZ_BAAAHK010000019.1, read as the reverse complement.
CTCCAGCTGCCCGGCGACCACTTCGTGACCATCGAACTGGTCCACGACCCGGCATCCGGTCCGGCCGGGCCCGGTGTCGGGATCAACCATCTGGTGATTCAGGTCGAGTCGCTGGACGCGACCCGCGCGGATCTCGCCGCCAAAGGGATAGCGGCTGGGCCGGTCGAGAACCCCGGCCCGCGGACCTGCTGGATCACCGACCCGGACGGCTATCGCATCGAGCTCGTGCAGTGGCCGGCCGGCCATCCCGACGGCATCACCAAGGGTGACTTCGCCTGATCTGACCTGCCGTCGTAGGCCGGAAGGCAAGGGCGGTCTGTCTAGTTGTCGACCCCGTAGCGGAGAAGTACCAGGCCGTTGCCGAAGGAGGTCGCTTCGAGCACCTTCAGGTTCCGGGTGTCCTCGAAGACACGGGTGCCCTTGGCACGAGAGACCGGACAGACCAGCATCCGTACCTCGTCGACAACGCCGGCGGCCAGCAGGGAGTGCATCAGTTTCAGGCTGCCCCACAGCCAGAGGTCCTTGCCCTCCTGCGTCTTCAGTTCCCGGATGGTGGCGACCGGCTCGCGCGTCACCGTCGCGGCGGGATAGCCGCCCCAGGGAGCCGCATCCAGCGTCGACGAGACGACGTACTTGGTGAGGTTGTTGACCTTCTCGCCCCACTCACCCTGCTCCTCGGCGTACGGCCAGTAGTCCTTGGCCTGCTGATAGGTGTTCGCGCCCAGGATCATCGTGTCGATCGAGTCGCCGAAACCCATCATGCTCGCCTTGAAAGCCGGATCGGTCTTCTCGGAGAACGGCTCCCCCGACACGAAGCTGAGGCCGCCGTCCTCCTCCGCCGCGATGTTGTCCACAGTCACCCACTGCTGCACTACGAGCTTGCGCATGCCACTTCCTCCGCTACCTGGACAAGCGACCAGGCCGGCCGCTCCTACCCCTGGGACGGAGCCACCACGCCAGCCTCGACATCCCACCCGAAATCTTCCCCAAGCATCTCCACCGATCCGCGGGCGCCCGCCCGGACCGGTCGACATGAGCGCTCCGTGGACTACGGCGTTGGCTTTCGTCGCCGAGCGGCTGAACGAACAGACGAACAGGAAGTAGTCGTCTCTAGCTAGTGCACTTGAGCGTGGAACGCGTTCCCGCGTACGCCGTATCGCGGTGCACTACCTGTTCTTCGGTACGTCTGGCGATGTCGGAGCGGCCTGGCATCCTCCGCTGTATGCCGATTCCACGCGCAGTCGCTGTAGTCACCGACGGTCGTCGAGCACTCGTCATCAAGCGCTACCTGCGGCAAGAGTCAGCCAGCGCCTGTGTCATGTGCGAAGCCAGCAACCAGCCCGGCCCGGATTGCCCTGGCCACCACTACGCGGTACTTCCCGGAGGCCATGTCGAGGAAGGCGAAACCGCCGAGTCGACAGCCTTGCGAGAGCTGCATGAGGAGACCACCCTCACCGCCCGAATCGACCACCTACTGTGGACCGGCAAACACAACGGCAGACCCGCGTCGTACTTCCTGATGACCGACGTCGCCGGCACGCCACTCCTGTCAGGCGACGAAGCAGAAGCGCACGGCCCCAACAACAGCTTCGAACTGCTGTGGGCCGGCGCTGACCAGTTCGAGGAGCTCGGCCTCTACCCAGTCGACATCAGGCCGCCCCTGACGGAGCTGCTCGGCGCCTAGCAGTCGGGCACTCCCGGCCAGCGGCTAGCGCACTACATGCACTCGGCAATGCGGCCCGCCCGCTCGGTGGTCACAGAAGCGGGCGGCAGACATGGGCAGTACCGCCGGCCAGACGCTGGCCACCAAGCGCAGCCACCTGCACTCGGCGCCACGGGCCGCCCGCCCGGTGGTCGCCCAAGCGGGCGACGAAGTAGCCCGCGCTCCGGGGCGGGTGGGAGCTAGCCGCAGAGGGAGCGACGCAGGAGCGGACGTTGCGGCCGGCGTGGGGAGTCCCCCGGCCAGAGGGCCGGCCAGGGGTGGGGGGGGTGGGAGTACCTACAGGCGGCGGCCGGCCCAGGTCCAGGCGTAGACGCCGTCGTCGACTGCTGCGCCGCCTTCGCCTAGTTCCAAGGGGCGGAAGGTGTCGACCATGACTGCCAGCTCCTCGAAGGATTCGGCGCCTAGGGACGCCTCGATGGCGGAGGGCTGGGGGCCGTGGGCGTAGCCGCCGGGGTGGAGGGAGATGGAGCCTAGGGCTATACCGGAGCCCTTGCGGGCTTCGTAGTCGCCGCCGCAGTAGAACATGACCTCGTCGGAGTCGACGTTCGAGTGGTAGTAGGGCACGGGCACCGACAAGGGGTGGTAGTCGACCTTGCGCGGCACGAAGTTGCAGATGACGAAGTTGTTGGCTTCGAAGACCTGGTGGACGGGTGGCGGCTGGTGGATCCGGCCGGTGATCGGCTCGAAGTCGCTCACGTTGAAGGTGTAGGGGTAGAGGCAACCGTCCCAGCCGACAACATCGAAGGGATGCGTCGCGTACGTCATCCGGCTGCCGACGATGCCACCGGCCCCGTTGCCCCGATGCTTGACCAGCACCTCGACATCATTGCCCTCGACAACGAACACCGACCCCGGCGCATGCAGATCGCGTTCGCAGTACGGAGCATGCTCGAGGAACTGGCCGAACCGGCTCAGATACCGCTTGGGCGGCGCGATGTGGCTGTTCGCCTCGATGCAATAGGCCTGTACGCCGTCCGCGCCCGGCAGCCAGCGATGCGTGGTGGCCCGAGGGATGATCACGTAGTCGCCCTCGACCGCCGACAGCACTCCGAAAACGGTCTCGACCGTGGCCGAGCCGCGCTCGATGTAGACACACTCGTCGCCGATCGCGTTGCGGTAGTACGGCGAGACCTCCGAAGCGATGACGTACGAGATCCGGACATCACCGTTCCCGAGCACCAACCGGCGATGCTCGACGACATTGTTGCCCGCGCCGGACACGAAGAGGTCGTGCAGCTTGAGATGCCGCGGCGTGAGCGGATGGTTCGCGACCGTCGCTAGATCCGGCAACTCCCAGACGACCGAGTCGACGATCGCCGACGGCACGCCCGCGTGGTACAGCAGCGACGAGTCCGACGAGAACCCCTCCTCGCCCATCAGCTCCTCGTAGTACAGCCCGCCGTCCGAGTTGCGGAACTGCGTGTGCCGCTTCGGCGGAATCTGACCTGCCTGCCGGTAGTACGCCATAACACCCAACCTATCCGATATCCGAACACAAGTGTCCGCTTACCGAAAGCATCCGTTAGGCTCGGAGCCATGTCAACCATCCCTGCCCTGTTCCGGCACCTGGTCGACGACGCGGCGATGTTCCCGCCCGGCGACCTTCCCCTGGTCGAGGCCGTGGCCGCGCACCGGGCCCACCGCCAGGCGCCGTACGCCGAACTCGTCGGCCCGCTGATCTGTACCGACGACAACCTGATGAAGGTCGCCGCCGAAGCAGCGAAGGCCGGCACCAACGGCGCCGCACCCCTCGAGGTCTCCGTCGTGATCACTGGCGGCGCCGGCGGCATCGAACCGGCCATCCGGTACGGCGACCGCTCGGCCGACGTCACCGTGAAGTCGATCGAGGTGCGGCTGCGCGACGAGGACGACCTGTCCCGCAACGCGCTGCGCGTGGTCCGCGCCTGCGACGACTGCGTGGACGAGGAGAGCGCCTTCGTCGAGATCGGCCTGGACGGCGCCTGGGAGCGCGCGCTCGACGTCGTCGCCGACGCCGGGTACTACGCGAAGCTGCGCACCGGCGGCCTCGACGCCTCCCTCTTCCCGACCGCCGACCAGGTCGCCGCCTTCATCACCGCCTGCCTCGATCGCGAGGTCGCCTTCAAGTGCACGGCCGGGCTGCACAATGCCGTCCGCCACACCGCCGAGGACACCGGCTTCGAGCACCACGGCTTCCTCAACGTCCTGCTCGCCACCCGCGCCTCACTCGACGGCGCCGGCCAGGACGACATCGCAGCAGTACTGGAGAACCGCGACGGTGAAGCCCTTGCCGCCCGAGCCGCGCAACTCACCGAGGAGCAGGCCAAAGGAACCCGGCGCTGGTTCACCAGCTTCGGCTCCTGCAGCATCGACGAACCCCGCCACGACTTGACCGCACTGAAGCTCTTGGAGACCTCGTGACCTGGATCGACATCCCCGCGAACGCAGCGTTCGGACCGGAGACCCTGCCGCTGGGCATCTTCCGGACCGGCGACGAAGAGCCGAGAGTGGGCGCGGCGATCGGCGACCAGGTGATCGATCTCGCCCCGGTCGCGTCGGCGCAGATGCTCGACGGCGCGCAGGTCTTCACCCAGCCGACGCTGAACGCGTTCCTCGCGCAAGGCCGGCCCGCCTGGCACGCGACCCGCGAGTGGCTGCTCGACCTGGTCCGCAACGAGAACAACCGCGTCGCCGTCGAACCGCATCTGATCCCGCAGTCGCAGGTGACGATGCTGCTCCCGTTCGAGGTCGCCGACTACGTCGACTTCTACGCCTCCGAGCACCACGCGAGCAACGTGGGCAGGCTGTTCCGCCCCGACGCCGAGCCGCTGCTGCCGAACTGGAAGCACCTCCCGGTCGGGTACCACGGCCGCGCCGGCACGGTCATCGTCAGCGGCACCGACATCGTCCGCCCGAGCGGTCAGCGCAAGGCGCCGGCCGACGACAACCCGGCGTACGGACCGTCGCAACGGCTCGACATCGAGGTGGAGCTCGGGTACGTCGTCGGCAAGCCGTCCCAGCTCGGCAGTCGCGTCGGGGTCGAGGACTTCAGGGATCACGTGTACGGCGTGGTGCTGCTCAACGACTGGTCCGCACGCGACATCCAGGCGTGGGAGTACGTCCCGCTCGGCCCGTTCCTCGGCAAGTCGTTCGCCACGTCGATCTCCCCGTGGGTCGTCCCGCTGGAGGCGCTCGAATCGGCCGAGGTCGCCCTGCACGAACAAGACCCGCCCGTACTCCCGTACCTGGCGAGTGATCGCCTCACCAACCTCGACATCACCTTCGAGGTCTACTGGAACGGCGAGCTGGTCAGCAGCCCGCCCTACCGCGAGATGTACTGGTCCGCAGCCCAGATGCTGGCCCACCTCTCGGTCAACGGCGCCTCGGTCCGCACCGGCGACCTGTACGCCTCCGGCACCGTCTCCGGCGCCGACAAGAACCAGCGCGGCTCCTTCCTCGAACTCAGCTGGGGCGGCCGCAAGCCCGTCACCGTCAAGGGCGAAGAGCGCACCTTCCTCCAAGACGGCGACGAAGTCACCATCACCGCCACCGCCACCGCATCCGACGGCACCCAGATCCCCCTCGGCGCCGTCACCGGCCGCATCCTCCCGGCCGTCTGAACCACCCGCCCCAACCACCGGCTGAACCGCCCGGCCAAGCCACCCGGCCGATCAGCCCGCCCGAGCCACCCACCCGGCTCGACACACGCGCCACCCCAGCCGCAGACCGGCGCAGCCGGTCTGCGGCTGGCCGTCGTGCACGCTTAATCGTTCACCAATCTTGTTCATTAGTGTTCGTTTCTCTTGACTAATTAGCGGTTATGTACGCAGAATCCGTGACACAGTGACCCGCCCGTCAGGAGTCCTACCGTGTCTCGACCCGTACTTCCGTCCTTGGCGGCAGCCGCGCTGACCGCCGGCCTGCTCGTCGCGGTGCCGCCCTCAGCGGCAACCGCCGGCCCCACCGCCGCGACCGACCGCACGCTCATCTCACCCGAGCTCACCGTCACCGTCGCCACCGATTTCCCCCGCGTCATCCGGTACGCCGACAACACCACCGGCCAGCAACTCGGCGGCCAGCCCGACGCGATCTCGACCATCACCGTCAACGGAGTCGCCCGCGCGGCCCACCTGACCGAACCGCCGACCGTGACCACCGCCAAAGCGCAGTACAAGCTGGCCTTCGACGCCCTCCCCGGCGTCGAGCTCGACGCCAGCCTCGCGCTGACCGGCCGGGTGACCACCTTCAGCATCGACGCCATCCGCGACACCGCGACCAGCCGGGTGAACACCCTCGACATCCCCAACCAAGACCTGGTCTCCGTAAACAGCACCGACCCGGGCGCGACCACCGCGTTCACCACGCTCGACCCCGACTCCACCCGGACCGCGGACAAGATCACCCCGGTCACCGCCGCGACAGCAGCGGAGCCGACCGCCACCGGAGCGGCGTACGCGTTCGTGAACACGAGCGGCCTCGCCGCCGGCATCGAGTCCAACTCGACCTACGACAAGCCGTCCGGCCAATCCGTCGACGACGGCGCACGGTTCTGGCACCAGGCCCGCAAGGCGGCCGACGGGACCAGCCGGGTCGGCGTGTGGAGTGGTCAGTGGACCTACCGCGCCGACACCTCGCCGTACACCGAGCCGCTGCCCTGGGCGAAGGTCGTGGTGACGCCGGACGCGAACAACGACAAGACCGTCGACTGGCAAGACGGCGCGATCGCGTTCCGCTCGATCATGGTCGAGCCGAAGGGCGGCGACCAGGTCAAGGACCGGGTGATCACCCACATCCCGTTCAACTTCGCCAGCCAGGCGACGCACCCGTTCCTGCGCACGCTGGACGACGTCAAGCGGATCTCCCTCGCGACCGACGGCCTCGGCCAGATGGCGCTGCTCAAGGGCTACGGCTCGGAAGGCCATGACTCGGCCCACCCGGACTACGGCGGCAACTACAACCTCCGGGCCGGTGGACTCACCGACCTCAACACGCTGCTGAAGCAGGGCAAGGACTACAACGCCGCGTTCGGCGTCCACGTGAACGCGACCGAGTCGTACCCCGAGGCGAACGCGTTCAGCGAGGACCTGGTCGACAAGACCAGCAAGGGCTGGAACTGGCTGAACCAGAGCTACTACATCAAGCAGCGCCCAGACCTTGCCTCCGGCAACATCGTCAAGCGGTTCCAGCAGTTGCGCGACGAGACGGACAAGAACCTGCAGGAGCTGTACATCGACGTGTACTACCAGTCCGGCTGGCTCGCCGACGGCCTCACCCGGCAGCTGGCCGACCAGGGCTGGCAGATCGCCACCGAATGGGCCGACCGGCACGAGCGCACCTCGCTGTGGTCGCACTGGGCCAACGACCTGGACTACGGCGGTCCCACCAACAAGGGGCTCAACAGCAAGATCATCCGGTTCGTCCGCAACCACGAGAAGGACGTCTGGAACGCCGACCCGATCCTCGGCCAGTCGTCGATCGTCGAGTTCGAGGGCTGGACCGGCGAGACCGACTGGAACAAGTTCTACGCCAACATCTGGCAGAAGAACCTGCCGGCCAAGTTCCTCCAGCAGCAGAAGATCGTCGACTGGAACGCCGGCCAGATCACCTTCACCGGCGGTGTCAGCGGAGCCGTCGTCAACGGCAAGCGCAGCCTCAGCGTCGGCGACGCGAAGGTGCTCGACGGTGACAAGTACCTGCTGCCCTGGGACGGCAACAAGAAGCTCTACCACTACAACCCGGCCGGCGGCACGACCACCTGGCAGGTCCCGTCGGCCTTCACCACCGACCGCTTCACCGTCTACAAGCTGACCGATACCGGCCGCGTCCGCATCGGTACCGCGCCCGTCCGCAACGGCTCCATCACGCTGACGGCGCAAGCCGGACAGCCGTACGTCCTGTACCCGACCCAGGCCCCGCGCCTCGCCGACCCGCAGTGGGGCCAGGGCAGCCACCTCGAGGACCCTGGCTTCAACGCCGGCGACCTGCGCGCCTGGAAGCCGACCGGCGACGCCTCGATCACCACCCTCGAGAACGGTCAGCACGTCGCCGAACTCGGCACCGGGGCGACCACGCTCAACCAGCGCATCCGCGACCTCACCCCCGGCCGCACCTACAGCGCCTCCGCCTGGATCGAGGTCGAGCCCGGGAAGTCACGCGCAACAACGCTGGACGTCAACGGCACCTCGGTCGTCGTCAATCGCTCGACCGCGATGAACCGGGTCGCCTCGGACGACAAGCAGGACCTGTACTACCAACGCGCCCGCGTGGTCTTCGAGGCCACCGGCACGACCGCTGAGCTCAGGATCGGAGCCGTCGCCGGTGCGGCCAAGGTCCGGCTGGACGACGTACGAGTGGTGGAGACCAAGCGCCCGGCGGCCGGACTCGTCGACGACTTCGAGAACGTCGACCAGGGCTGGGGACCGTTCGTGAAGGGCGATGCCGGTGGCACGACGGACCCGCGGACCGTACTGGCCAAGAAGCACGCGCCGTACACGCAAGCCGGCTGGAACGGGAAGCTCGTCGACGACGTGCTCGACGGTGACTGGTCACTGAAGTCCCATGAGGAGAACGAGGGCCTCGTCTACCGGACCACCCCGGCGACCGTTCCGTTCACGCCGGGCCACAAGTACAAGGTCAGCTTCGACTACGAGAACGGCGTGGCCGGCCAGTACAACTGGGTGCAGGGCGTGGATCGCCCGGACTCCGTCGAGGTGAAGGCGACTCCGATCGGAGTCCAGCGAACCAAGGCGACGTTCAGCCAGGAGTTCGTGGCCGGTTGCGGCGGCGACTACTGGGTCGGGCTGCGCAAGCTCTCGTCCGGGGGCGACCAGGCCGACTTCGTGATCGACGACTTCGCCGTCACGGATCTCGGTGCCTCGAGCCAAGCAGCAGACTGTACTTCGCTGAACCTGTCCGGCGCCGGCCTGAACGGCATGGTCTCCGGCGAGGAGAACACCGTCGTCAGCACCTTCACCAACAACGATGTGGTTGCTGTCAGCAACATCACGCTGGCGCTCACCGCACCGGCGGGCTGGACGGTCACCGCGACGACTCCGGCCACCCACGCGACAGTTGCCGCCGGCGCCAGCGTGACCACGAACTGGTCGGTCACTCCGCCGGCCGGTACGCCGGAGGGCAAGTACCCGCTCTCGGCAACGGGCGGCCAGGCCAGCACCTCGGCCGAGGCGACGTTGCTGCCGCCGGGGATCGTGCCGCAGTCGCGGATCACGGTGGCCGACGTCAGCAGCGAGGATGTTGCCACAGGTGGCGCCGCGACGGAGGCCTTGGACGGAAACCCTTCCACCATTTGGCATTCGGCCTGGTCGGAGGTGTCCACGCCGGCCACTTATCCGCATCACATCACGCTGGATCTCGGTACGGCGTACCAGGTGAACGGGTTCAGCTACCTGCCGCGGCAGAGTGGGACGAACGGGATGTTCAAGGGCTACGAGCTCTACGTCAGTACGGACGGGCAGAACTGGGGTACGCCGGTGAAGACCGGCCAGTTCCCCAACTCGACCGCCGTCCAGCGGCTCGACTTCACCCCGAAGGCCGGCCGCTATGTGAAGTTCGTCGGTACGAGCTCCCTGAACGGCGCGGTGTTCGGCTCTGCTGCCGAGCTGAACGTCTACGGCGTCAAGTAGAACAAGAAAAGCGGCGCCGACTCCCCCGAGTTCGGCGCCGCTTTTCCTTGTCTCACTTGGTGATGTTGACCGAGACGGCCGCGGAGGTCGCCTTGGCGGTGACGACGCGGAACTTGTTGACGCCGACGCGGCCGCTCTGCACCCAGACCGAGTAGGTCGACTTGCCGGTCACCTTGGTGGTGGCCGGGAAGTTGACCCACTTGCCGGCCTGCAGGCGCTGGACCTGGACGACCGAGCCCTTGGCGATCGCGGTGGTCTTGCCGGTGAAGGAGACCTTCGCCCACGCCTTCGCGGTGGCCTTGTCCGACTTGATCGTGATGGCCGGCTTGGCCGCGACCGTGGTGGAGACGGTGGTGGTCTGGTTCGGTGCCGCGCTGGCCTGCAGGGCGCCGGCGATGCCGACCCCACCGGCGGCCAGAGCGATGCCTGCGACAACGGCGGCGGAGCGACGAACGACCAGAGAGCGAGTGCGCATGATTGGTGATTTCCCCTCGTGTGTATGGGGTTCTGGTGAACCCGACACAGTGGAGACGCCGCCACTTCGCGAAAGGTTGTGTTACGACTCCGTCTCAGGACTATCGGGCAGAACCAGGCGGGCACAGGCCCCGCCGCCGGGCGCGATGCCGAAGGTCAGCTCGGCGCCGAGCACCTTCGCGTGACCGGCCGCGATGGTCAGTCCGAGGCCGTGCCCGACTCCTCGCTCGGCCACCCCGGACCTGAACCGGCGGGGGCCCTCGGCAATCAATTCCTCGGGATACCCGTTGCCGTGGTCCACCACTTCGATGGTCCGGCCCTGGACGGTCACCTCGACCGGCGGGCGGCCGTGCCGCAGTCCGTTGACGATCAGGTTCGCCAGGATCCGCTCGATCCGGCGCGAATCGGTGGAGATCGTCTCCTCCCGGCCGAGCCGGTGCACGACGACGCTGTCCGGGGCGAGCGACTGCTGCATCCGCAGGCGCCCGACGGCCGACCCGACGAAGGCGCCGAGCCCGACGTGCTCCAGGTCGGCCTGCTCGACGCCCGAGTCGAACCGGGCGATCTCGAGCAGGTCCTCGACCAGTCGCCGCAGGACCTTGGCGCGGTCACGTACGAGCTCGCTGGGCCGGCCGGGTGGCAACAGCTCGGCGGCGGTCAGCAGGCCGGTGACCGGCGTACGGAGGTCGTGGGCGACGTCGGCGGTGAATCGCCGCTCTGCTTCGAGTTGGCCGCGCAGGGAGCTGGCCATCGTGTCCAGAGCTGTCGCCAGCGCCTGTACTTCGTCCTTGCCCTTGCCTGCCGCGCCGGCCGCCGAGGCGTCGAGATCACCCGCGGCGATGCGGCGCGCAGTACCGGCCACTGCCACGATCCGGCGGGACAGGCTGCCTGCGGCGATGACGCTGCCCAGGGCGACCAGCGCGACCGTACCGATGCCGCCCAGGATCAGGGCGCGGCGCAGGGCGTTCATCGACGGGTCGTTGACGTCGTAGTCCTGCACGATCGACAGGATGCGGCCGTTCTTGACCCCGACCGCCGCCCACATCTTGGCGTTCGGCGCGGCCGTCTTGAAGGTGGCGCGCTTGCCGTTCATCACCGCGTCGCGCAGCGGCGGCGGCAGATCGGGATCGTCCAGCCGCGCCCCGAACACCGGTACTTCGCTGCGGTCGTAGCTCTCCGCGGCAGCCTGGATCCGCTCGTCGGCGAAGCTGCGCGTGCGGTCCAGCCGGGCCGACTGGGCCTGGGTGTAGACCGCAACGCACAACACCAGAATCGCCAGCGACGACACCAGTACGAAGATCAGGCCGAGCTTGCTCCTGAGCCCCACATCAGGCCCGCAGCTTGTATCCGAATCCGCGAACCGTCTCGATCCGGTCGGCGCCGATCTTGGTCCGGAGCCGCTGCAGGTGGACGTCGACCAGGCGGCCGTCGCCGCCCCACTCGTAGTCCCAGACGCGTTGCAGCAGGGTCGACCTGCTCAGCACGACGCCCGGGTTGTTCGCGAACTCGATCAGCAGCTTCAGCTCGGTCGGGGTGAGCTGGACCGTCGTACCGGCCCTGCGCACCTCCAGTGCCTCGCGATCCAGCTCCAGGTCGCCGAACGACTCCACGGTCGCGCCAGTGGCCGGAGTCGGCCGCTCAGGATCGGCCACCGCCCGCCGCATCACCGCGCGCAGCCGGGCCACCAGTACCTGGGTGTCGAACGGCTTGGTGACGTAGTCGTCCGCGCCGGCCTCCAGCCCGAGCACGACGTCCAGCGCGTCACCGCGGGCGGACACCATCACGATCGGGACCGTGCTGGTCTCCCGGATCCGGCGGCACACGGAGATGCCGTCCAGACCGGGCAGCATGATGTCCAGCATCACCGCGTCCGGATGGATCTTCTCGAAACTCTCGATCGCCTCGAGGCCGTCCTCGGCCGTCGTGACGTCGTAGCCATGGCGTTCCAGGGTCAACTGGGTCGCCTCACGGATCACCGCGTCGTCCTCGACCATGAGAATGCGCGCTGCCGGTTCTTCCGGTACCACTGAAGTTCAGTCTCCCTTTTGATCCGTCGAGCTCACCTTGGTCATCCGACCACCGGCCCAACGGTAGACCTCGACGCGACGTCCGGACGGGCAACAGGGCCTGTCGGTCAGCGCGAATATCTGTGTCTCGACCACCAGGTCGCCCTGCTGGCTGGGACTGATCTTCAACTGATCGGCCTTCAAACTCCAAACCCGGCGCGGTCCCTTCGGCGAGTCGGCCATCAGAACGGCTCCGAAGACGAAGTTGTCGACCGTGTGGACCAGCACCACCAGCTGCGGCGTGCCGCTCTTCATCACGTCGACGGCGACGCCCCGGGTCAGACAGCGCGCGACGATCGAGCAGTTGCCGACGATCTTGGCCATGTACGGGTCGAGGCCCTTGTCGACCTGCAAGCTGTCGCGCACCTGCTCCAGCGTCATCGCCGACTGGGCGATCCGGCCCGTCTTCGGCGACGGCGTCACGGACGGGGCGAAACCGTTGTTGGTGCTCACCGATGGCGTCGCCGAGGTGGTGGCCGGATCGGCGCCCTCGACCCGCAGGCCGGAGCCGTTGGCGCAGCCGGAGGCGACGACGAGGACGGCCAGCGCCAGTGCGGCGGGCAGCAACTGCCGTGCTCGCATAGGTGACCTCCTGCCTCGCCTCACGGTGCTCCCCCCGGTTTCAGACAACTGCCTTCCATAGTGCGGCCGGCACGTCACATTCGACGGCCATGAACGTCCAATGGCCCCGGCAGTTGCGTTGCGGTTCAGTCACAGAAGATGAAAGAACCCTCACGAAACCACCTTGCCCGGATTGAGGACGTTTTTCGGGTCCAGCGCGGCTTTGATCGCGCGGTGCACGGAGACCGCCACCGGGCCGATCTCCTCGACCAGCCAGTCGCGCTTCAGCATCCCGATCCCGTGCTCGCCGGTGATTGTGCCGCCGAGCTCCAGACCGACCTCCATCACCTTGTCGAACGCCGCCTGGGCCCGGGCCGCCTGGTCCGGATCCTCCGCGTCGAACACCACGGTCGGATGCATGTTGCCGTCACCCGCGTGGCCCAGCACGCCGATGGTGATGTCCAGGTCGAGCGAGATCTGCTCGACCGCGCTGATGAAGTCGGCCAGCCGCGAGCGCGGTACGCAGACGTCGTCGATCATCGTCGTCCCGAGCTGGTCCAGCGCGACCAGAGCCGCCCGCCGGGCCTCCAGCAGGAGCTCGCCCTCGGCCGGGTCGTCCGCCTCGATGCACTCGATCGCGCCGTACTGGCGGCAGAGCTTGGCCACCGTCGCCACATCGGCGGCGCCGGCCTCCCCACCGGCGTCGGACTGGGCGATCAGCATCGCCGCGGCCTCGGTCGGCAGGTCCATCCGCTTGTAGCTGTTGACCGCCATGATCGTGGTCCGGTCCATGATCTCCAGCAGCGACAGCGAGACCCCGCTGCGGATGATCTCGACGATCGCCTCGCCGGCCGTCCGGCCCGAGTCGAACAGCGCGGCCATCGTGCGGGGCCGGGCTGCCTCCGGGCGCAACGCGAGCGTTGCCTCGGTGATGATGCCGAGGGTGCCCTCGCTGCCGACGATCAGCTTGGTGAGGTCGTAGCCCGCGACCCCCTTGACGGTGCGGCGGCCGGTGCGCAGGACCTGGCCGTCGGCCAGTACCACCTCGAGGCCGAGCACGTAGTCGGTCGTCACGCCGTACTTCACGCAGCACAGGCCGCCCGAGTTGGTCGACAGGTTGCCGCCGATCGAGCAGAACTCCCAGCTCGACGGGTCGGGCGGGTAGAACAGGCCCTGCTCGGCGACCGCGCGGGACAGCACGGCGTTGAACACGCCCGGCTGCGTCACGACGTACCGGTCGACGGTCTCGATCTCGAGGATCTTGTCCATCTTCTCGAGCGAGATGACCAGGCAGCCCTCGATCGCGTTGGCCGCGCCGGACAGCCCAGAGCGGGCACCTTGGGGCACGACCGGGACGCCCGCGTCGGCGGCGATCTTCACCGCCGCCACGACGTGGGCCGTCTCCCGCGCGAGCACCACCGCGATCGGCTCACCGGCCGGGCAGAACATCGCCCGGTCGTACCGGTAGCTCTGGATCCGGTCCTGGTCGGTCACCAGCGCCTCCGGCGGCAGTACTTGCCGAAGGCGCTCGACTAGATCGTTCATATCCAGGAGCCTAAGCGGTTTTTTTGTTGTGTGGCAGGTGCTCAGCGGGTCCTGCTGGTCGCGTTCTGCGAGATCTCCTCGTAGCCGCTGCCGTAGTTGTGGAACTCGCGCGCGATCGCGACGAACGTGACGCCGCCGTCGGTGGACTTCACCTTCGGCGTCCGGCAGGTCCGTTGCCCGGCCGTGACAGCGCCGTTGCCACCGCTGCTGTCACACGACAGCGTGCGGCCGGAGTTGTTGCCGCCGTACTGCACCAGGTAGGCGTTGGCCCGCTGGTTCGCGGTGAGTCGCGGATTCATGGTGATCTCGGCCCAGTACTGCGAACAGCTGTCCCGGACGAGCCGGACAGTGCCCCAGGTGGGTGGTCGGTGGTCGCGCAAGATGCTTGCGGACGAGATGGATGTCGCACCGCTGCAGCTCGCGGCAGGCGCCGCCTGAGCTGAGGTGGCCAGGGCGAATACGCCCGCTCCGGCCAGTCCCACGGTGCTGAGCACAATGCCCAGTGTCTTCATCGGAAAACCCTTCCTGAGCACACGCCCCGACGTGCACTCATGGGGCAGAGTAGTCCAACCTCACCTGACCTGACAGTCAATCCGATAGTCGGACACTGAGACACGCCCGCAACGGTGTGTCGCGGGCGTGTCACGGTAGGTAGATCAAACAGAGATCAAACCCTCGCCCTCGCGCTCGGTGGCCATTTCCCCCACCACCCCGAGCGAAGCGAGGGGTGTTTTCTCAGAGGTTGCCGCGACGCTCTTGCTCTCGCTCAATTGCTTCGAACAGCGCCTTGAAGTTGCCCTTGCCGAAGCCGAGCGAGCCGTGGCGCTCGATCAACTCGTAGAAGACGGTCGGGCGGTCGCCGATCGGCTTGGTGAAGATCTGCAGCAGGTAGCCGTCCTCGTCGCGGTCGACCAGGATCTTGCGCTTCTGCAGCTCCTCGATCGGCGCCCGGACGTTGCCGATCCGCTCCCGCAGTTCCGGGTCCTCGTAGTAGGAGTCCGGCGTGTTCAGGAACTCCACCCCGTTGGCCCGCATGATGTCGACGGTGCGCAGGATGTCGTTGGTGGCCAGCGCGATGTGCTGCGCCCCGGCGCCGTCGTAGAACTCCAGGAACTCGTCGATCTGCGACTTCTTCTTCGCGATGGCCGGCTCGTTCAGCGGGAACTTGACCCGGTGGTTGCCGTTGGCCACCACCTTGCTCATCAGCGCGGAGTAGTCGGTGGCGATGTCGTCGCCGATGAACTCCGCCATGTTCACGAAGCCCATCACCTTGTTGTAGAAGGTGACCCACTCGTCCATCAGCCCGAGCTCGACGTTGCCGACGACGTGGTCCACCGCCTGGAACAGCCGCTTCGGGTGCCCCTCCGGCCGGGTCACGGCGGTCTTCGCCTCGACGAAGCCCGGCAGGTACGGGCCGTCGTACTTGCTCCGGTCGATCAGCGAGTGCCGGGTGTCGCCGTACGCCGCGATGGCGGCCCGGCGGACCGTACCGTGCTCGTCGGTGACGTCGTGCGGCTCCTCGAGCACCGTCGCACCCTGGGCGCGGGCGTGCTTGACGCACTTGTCGACGTCCGGCACCTCGAGCGAGATGTCCGCGACGCCGTCGCCGTGCTTGCGGTGGTGCTCGTTCAGCGGGCTGTCGGGGGTGACACCGCCGGTGATGACGAAACGCGCGGAGCCTGCCTTGAGTACGAACGCCTTGTGGTCCTTGTTGCCGTTCTCCGGGCCGGAGTAGGCGACCAGGTCCATCCCGAAGGCAAGCTGGTAGTACTTCGCGGTCTGGGTGGCGTTGCCGACCACGAACACCACGGCGTCCATCGCGGTGACGGGGAACGGGTCGGTGCTCTCGTCGTACGGCACCAGGCCGACCAGCTGCTTCAACTGGTCGAGGTCGAGATCGGCGTCGAGCTCTGCCGGCGTGAGGTCGGTGCTGGTCATCGGGGTCCTCCCGGTCGGTGTCGGCTTGCTGCCGCTGAGCTTCGCCGGGCCAGGACAGGTTGCGCAACAGAACCGTTTTTCACTGAGCACTCTGACCAGTATTCTCAGCCTTCTATTGGACTATTTGGTCACCCTGACCACACCTTGCCCTCACCCTGGAGGATCGCATGGCCGGAGTAGACGCCCTGGACGCCCGCATCCTCGACCTGTTCGCCGCCGAGCCCCGGGTCGGCGTCCTCGAAGCCTCCCGCCGCCTAGGCGTAGCCCGGGGCACAGTCCAGGCCCGCCTCGACCGCCTCTCCCGCGACGGCGTCGTCCGAGGCTGGGGCCCCGACGTAGACACCACCGAAATCGGCTACCCCGTCACCGCCTTCGCCACCCTCCAAATAGAACAGGGCTCCGGCCACACCACAGTCGCCGCGGCGCTGGCGGCCATCCCCGAAGTCCTGGAGGTCTACACAATCACCGGCGCCGAAGACCTCTGGTGCCGAATAGTCGCCCGCTCCAACGCGGACCTCCAACGAGTAATAGACCAGGTAGTCATCGTCAGAGGCATCCAACGAGCCTCCACTGTCATCGCCCTGGCAGAACAAGTCCCCCACCGAGTCCTACCGCTCCTGCACGCCGCCACCCGCCCCTAACCAGCCGGCCGCCAACACCAAGTCGGCCGACTGCACCCCCGGTCCCGAAGCCCGTCAGCCGTTGCACCCCTGACTATGTCCCGATCGACAGGACATAGTCACCGATCCGCCCCCAGCCCACGCTCAGCCGCCGACCCAACACCCACCCCACACCGACTATGTCCTGTCGATCGGGACACATCTCCCAGCCCCGCAGATCCAGCCCGCGAAGCCTCACGAGCAGGTTGTGTGGGTGGGGTCAGGCGAGGCGTTTGGCTACTTCTACCGCGGCTCGGGCTACTCGGGGGCCTACGAAGTCTCGGTCCAGTTTGCCGAGGACGACGACGCCGATGGAGGCTTCTACGCCTGGTACGCCGAGGACCGGCGACGAGACGCCTTGGGCGCCGGCCTGGAGTTCGCCGGCTGTGATGACGAAGGGGCGGCCGGCCGGGTCGGGCTTGCGGCGGCCGGCGAGGATTGCTTTGCCGGCCGCGCCCTGGTCGAGGGCGTGGCGCGACCCCATCCGGTACGAGACGTGGAAGTCGGTCCAGCTCGGTTCGATCACCGCGATCGCGAGCGCCTCGTCCCCGTCGGCGACGGTCAGGTGCGCCGTCGCGCCGGTGTCTTCGGCGAGCGAGCGTAGTACCGGCAAGGCAGCGTCTCGCAGGGTCGGCTGGACGCGACGCGAGTAGTGCAGGACGGCGAGCCCGAGGCGGGCGCGGCCTTCGCTGTCGCGGCGGACCAGCCGGTGCAGTTCGAGCGTGTTGACCAGGCGGTAGACGACCGTCCGGGAGACGTTCAGCGAGGCGGCCAGCTCGGTGATCGACAGGCCGTCCGGGGCGTCCGCCAGCAGCTCGAGGACGGTGAGCCCCCGGTCGAGTGTCTGGGACGTCTCTGCGGGCACAGCCGAAGCGTAACCTTTTTCGGCCCGCGGCCCGATGTCCCCGTATCTTGCTGCCGTGCGAAATTACTGGGCGCTGCTCCCCGCCATCGCCATCTGCGTCGGTCTGATCCTCCTGTACGCCGTGCCGACGCTGGTCAATCCGCAGTGGACGAGCAGCATCCTGGGCCTGTTCAAGCAGCTCCCCGGCGGCGAGGAGACCGAGGAACCGGCTCCGCTCGGCCCGAAGCAGATCCGTTCCCGGCGGATGCTGGCCGGCGCGCTGGTGATCGGCGCGCTCGGGCTGGTCGGGTTCAACGTCGTGCTCAACCGGGAGGCGAACGGCTGCTACCTGGCCGCCAAGGCGTGGGGCGCGACCGACGATCCGAAGCAGGACGGCGACCCGTGCGTCAACAAGATCTTCGGCGCGTTCTTCAGCAACGGCAAAGGCGAGGTGCTGGAGAAGTCGCAGCAGCCGGTGGCCGGGTACCAGGTGGTCAAGGGCAAGCATCCGGCGTACCTGAAGTGGATCCAGAACCCGCCGAAGCCGGACGAGGTCGCGATGGTGTTCGGCGTCGGCTTCAACTGCTCGAACGATCTGAAGGTGATCGAGACCGCCGACAAGATCACCGCGGTGATCGACGACACCGAGCCGTGCCCGCCGGACAGCCAGATCGAGGTCGTACCGATCAAGCTCGACAAACCGGTCGGCGACCGCCCCGTCGTCACCGTCGGCGGCCAGCCGATCCCCCGCATCGACCCCGACCTCCCGTCCTGGGGCACAGTCCTCAAGAAACTCGCCACCGGCGGCTGAGTTCAGCGCAGGGCGCGTACCTGGGAGTCGTACCGGCGGAAGGGCCGGTTCGTGGCGAGCAGGATGAGCAGGCCGGTGATGCAGACCGCGGCGCCGCCGAGCAGGGCGATCGTCGGGGTGCTGAGCGAGGCCGCAGTACCGGCCACGAAGTCGCCCAGCCTCGGGCCGCCCGCGACGACCACGATGAAGACCCCCTGGAGCCGGCCGCGCATCGCGTCCGGGGCGGCTGATTGCAGGACGGTGTTCCGGTACGCCGAACTGACCATGTCCGCCGCACCCGACAACGCGAGCAGCGCGACCCCGAGCCAGATCGTCCGCGACAACCCGAACAGCCCGACCGCCGCCGCATAGACCGTGATCGCCGCGACGATCGCCACCCCTTGCCGCCGGACGCGGCTCACCCAGCCGGAGAACAGCACCCCGACGAGCGCCCCGATCGCCGGCGCCGCCTGCAGCAGCCCGACAGTCCGTACGCCGCCCGCGAAGAACGCGCCCGCCACGGCTGGGAACAGGGCCCGCGGTTGCGCGAACACCATCGCGAAGATGTCCGCGAGGAAGGTCGCCAGCAGGGCCGGGGCGGCTCGGAGGAACGTGAAGCCCTCCAGGACCGAGCGCAGGCCGGCCCGGCGTACCAGACCCGTCGGTGGTACCGGAGGCAGCCGGAACAGCGCGTAGAGGGCGGCGGTGAAGGTGATGACATCCACCAGGTACGCCGCGCCGAACCCCTGCCACGCGATCACCACGGCCCCGAGCAACGGTCCGGCGGTGAAGCCGAGGTTGAACGCGGCCTGGCTCAGCGTGTTGGCCGCCGGGAGAAGCTCAGGCCGGATGAGCCGCGGGATGATCGCGGACCGTGCCGGGTTGTTGACCGCGAAACACGCCGACTGCACCGCGACCACGGCGTACAGGACCCACACCTGATTCCAGTGCAGCTCCGACTGCGCCACCAGCACCATCGACAACAACCAGAGCCCGCCCGACGAGACGAGCGCGAGCGTACGCCGATCGATCGCGTCCGCCATCGCCCCGCCGTACAACCCGAAAACCACCAGCGGCACCAGCGCGAAAAGCCCGACCAGCCCCACCGCGAAGGTCGAATGCGTCAACGCATAAACCTGAATCGAAACCGTCACCGCAGTCATCTGCTGCCCCAACTGCGACACCGTCGACCCGACCCACAACCGCCGGAAATCCGCCGACTCCTTGAGCGGACGCACATCGGTCAACAGTCGAGCCACAGCCCTGAACCTATGTCACAACCTACGGCCCCCGACAGCAGGGCACAGCCCTTTCACTACTGACACCCTTCACCAGGGCAGCCGGCCGTTCTCGTCGTGGACCTGGCCGGTCGGGCCGTCGGGTCCGAGCGTCGCGAGGCGGACCGCGACGGCCGCGCCCTCGGCCGGCGTACGAGCCGCGTCCCAGCCGCCCATGTCGGTCGCGCAGTTGCCGGGGTCGGCGGCGTTGACCAGGATGCCGGTGCCGCGGAGTTCGTTGGCGAGCATCACGGTGACCATGTTCAGCGCGGCCTTGGACGAGTTGTAGCCGAGTGTCCGGATGGCCGACATCGGCGACTCGGGATCGCCGACCTGGGTGAAGGACGCGAGCGAGGTGGACAGGTTCACGATTCGGGCGGCAGTGGCGTTGCGTAGTACCGGGAGCAACGCGGTGGTGACGTCGACGACGCCGATCACGTTGGTCTCGAAACCGGCGCGGAGCGGACCGGCGGCGACCTCGGTCACGCCCGCGTCACCGTCGGGGATGATCGCGGCGTTGTTGACCAGTACGTCGAGCCGCCCGTGCTCCTGGCCGATCCTGGCCGCCGCGTGCCGGACCGACGCCGGATCGGTGACCTCCAGCTGGACAGCCTCCGCATCGAGGCCGTCGGCAACGAGTTCCCCGGCCGCTGCCTCGCCGCGAGCCAGGTCTCGCGATCCGATCAGGACGAGGTAGCCGGCCTCGCCCAGCTGGCGGGCGATCTCCTTGCCGATTCCCTTGTTGGCTCCGGTGATGAGTGCGAGTTTTTTCATGCCTCCGACCTTTGCCGTGGACGGCGGGTCGCGGCAGAGTGGGCCGAGCCTGGGATCGGCGGTCCCTGGCTGGGTTTCGGCGGGCTTGAGATGCTGGCGGCATGGACACGGCACAGCTGGCGGAGTTCCTCCGGATCCGCCGGGAGCGACTGCGCCCGGACGATGTCGGCCTGCCGGCCGGACTCCGGCGCCGTACTCCGGGCCTGCGGCGCGAGGAGGTCGCTTCGCTCGCCACGATGTCGACGGACTACTACACCCGCCTCGAGCAGGGCCGTGGTCCACGACCGTCCCGGCCGGTACTGACCGGCTTGGCCCGCGCGTTGCGGCTCTCCGACGACGAGCGGGCGCATCTGTTCCGGCTGGCCGGGGAGCAGCCGGGGCCGCCGCCGGGGCCGGCCGTTGAGGTGCGTCCCGGCGTACTGCGGATGCTGGCGAGGCTCGACATCCCGGGGTTGGTGCTGGATGCGAAGTACGACGTACTGGCCTGGAACCCACTGGCCGCGGCGCTGATCGCGGACTTCTCCGCCATCCCACCCCGCGACCGCAATCTCCTGCGCCTGCGCTTCCTGTCCGGCTCACGCCAGCAAGACCGCTTCGGCGAGTCGCAGACTGTGCAGTTCGCCCGCGAAGCAGCTGCGGACCTACGAGCCGCAACCAGCCGCTACCCCGACGACCCGTCGACAGCCCACCTGGTCGAGGACCTGCTGTCAGGCAGCACCGAGTTCGCCCAGCTCTGGTCCCGTCACGAGGTCGCCAGCCAGCAATCCATGTGCCAGACCATCCACCACCCCACCGTCGGCCAGATCGACGTGACCTGCGAAGTCCTCGTCATCCCCGACCGCGACCAGCGAGTAATCCTCTACACCACCGCCCCCGGCTCCCCCTCCGCCCAGGCCATTCGCCTACTGGAAGTAGTAGGCACCCAGTCCCTCACCAGCAGGCCAGGGGGGTAGTCAGGCTCGGCGTTGGGTGGCCCAGTCGCGGATCAGTTCTATTCGGTCTTTCAGTTCTGTGGACGAGGCGTGGGCGGCGGCGGGGCCGCCCAGTTTGCGGCGGAGGTCGTTGTGGATGACGCCGTGGGGCTGGCCGGTGCGGTGGTGCCAGGCGGCGACCAGGCCGTTGAGTTCTCGGCGCAGGAGAGCCACCTGCTCGTGCGTGGCCAGCTCGACCGGGGTCGGTTCGTCGCGGGTGGTGGACTTGCCGCGCCGCTTCTCCTGGGCCAGCGACTTCGCCTGCCGCTTGTTCAGCAGTTCGCGGACCTGGTCGGGCTCGAGCAACCCCGGCAGACCGAGGAAGTCCAGCTCCTCGTCCGAGCCGAGATCGCCACCCATCCCGTAGTCGCCACCGTCGAAGACCACCCGGTCGAAGCTCGCATCCGACCCCAGCGCCTCGAACTTGGCGTCCAGGTCGTCGCTCGCGCCCTCGGCCTCGTTCGCCTTCTTCAGCAGGTCGTCCTCGAGGGCGAAGATGTCGCCGTCCTCGGCGGAGTTCTTCCGGCCGAGCACGTGATCCCGCTCGACCTCCATCTCGGCCGCGAAGCTCAGCAACCGGGTCACCGACGGCACGAACACCGACGCCGTCTCACCCCGCTTGCGCGCCCGTACGAACCGCCCGATCGCCTGCGCGAAGAACAGCGGCGTCGAGGTCGGCGTCGCGTAGACCCCGACCGCCAGCCGCGGCACGTCGACGCCTTCGCTCACCATCCGGACCGCGACCATCCACCGCTGCTCGCCGGCCGAGAAGGTCTGGATCTTCTTGCTCGCCGCCTTCTCGTCGGACAGCACGACGGTCGGCGCCTCGCCGGTCAGCTCGCGCAGCACCTTCGCGTAGGCGCGAGCCGTGTTCTGATCACCAGAGATGACCAGCCCGCCTGCATCCGGCATGTGCCGCCGTACTTCGGTCAGCCGCTTGTCAGCAGCAGCCAGTACTGCGGGCATCCACTCGCCAGTCGGGTCCAGCGCGGTACGCAACGCCTGCGCGGTCAGATCCTTCGTCAGCGGCTCACCCAGTCGCGCCGCGACCTCGTCACCGGCCTTGGTGCGCCAGCGCATCTCCCCGGAGTACGACATGAAGATGACCGGCCGTACGACGTGGTCGCGCAGCGCGTGACCATAGCCGTAGACGTAGTCCGCCCGACTCCGTGCAGCGCCATCGTGCCCGTGCTCGTACGTGACGAACGGGATCGGGTTGTCGTCGCTGCGGAACGGCGTACCGGTCAACGCCAGCCGACGGGTGGCCGGGTCGAACGCCTCCCGGATGCCCTCACCCCAGCTGAGCGCGTCACCGCCGTGGTGCACCTCGTCCAGGATGACCAGGGTGCGGAACTTCTCGGTCCGGACCCGGAAGGCGAGCGGGTTCACCGCGACACCGGCGTACGTGACCGCGACGCCCTGGAAGTCCTTGTTCGTCCGGCCCTTGCCTCCCGCGAACGTCGGGTCGATCGCGATCCCGGCCCGGTCGGCCGCCTCGGCCCACTGGACCTTCAGGTGCTCGGTCGGCGTCACCACCGTGATCCGGTCGATCACCCTGCGCTGCAGCAGCTCGGCGGCGACGGTCAGCGCGAACGTCGTCTTACCGGCGCCCGGCGTCGCGACCGCCAGGAAGTCCTTCGGCTGCTTGTCCAGATAGAGCTGAAGCGCCTCCGCCTGCCAGGCCCGCAGCTTGCTCGCAGTTCCCCACGCGGCGCGGTCCGGATAGGCCGGAGGTAGCACGGCTGGTGCTGCTGGCACGTGCGAATCCACGGACGGCATACTCCCCCGATAGTCGACTGTCGGCCGTACAGGAACGTTACCCGAGATCCCTCACAAGGTCAGATCGGCAGGCACGACACTCACTTCGAACGGCACCGTCAACCGGGCGATCTCGTCCCCGGCGGCCTTCGCCACCTGCGCATATGTCCCGTCCCGCAGCTCCCACGCGATCAGCTCCGGCGTGTCGGGATCCACCACCCAGTACGCCGGGCACCCGGCCGCCTCGAGCCGAGAGAATTTCAGCATCAGGTCGACCCGGCGCGTGCTCGGCGACAGCACCTCGACCGCGAGCAGGGGCGCCGTCGGGAGGTCCCGCTCGGTGAAGTCCTCTCGTCTCGCAACCAGCAGATCTGGCTGCATCACAGTGTCCTGGCTGATCACGACGTCGGTCGGCGCCACCAGTACCTTCAGGTCCGACGGACAGGCAGACTTGAGCTTTACCAGCAGGTTGACCACGACATCCTGATGCCGGATCGTAGGCGCCGGCGTCATGATGAGCACGCCATCGATGAGCTCGTAGCGATGCCCGTCATTGGGCATCCGATCGAGATCGTCCCGGGTCAGTGGTCCGGACGAGTGCCAGGGCGGTTGCCACGAAGGCGGGTAGTCCGGATCCGGTTCCGTTTCCATGAGTGCCATGGTGCCTCCTTGTAGTCGTCACATCTACAAAGTGCAGTGATCTGCCCCCGGCCTGACCGGTTGTCCACAGGGCAGTTCAGGAAGTTCGCTGTGGACGAACTGCGGGCGTCGGTCGGCGTGGCGACCTACACTTGCGGCTATGAGTACTCAGTTGAGCCCGGGCGCCGAGACGGTCATCGACGAGCGGACCAAGCCGTCGCTGGACGAGGGTGATCATGAGCGGTTCTCGCACTATGTGCCGAAGGACAAGCTGACCGAGGCGATGGTGATGGGGACGCCGGTGGTCGCGTTGTGCGGCAAGGTGTGGGTGCCGAGTCGCGACCCGCAGAAGTTTCCGGTCTGTCCGGAGTGCAAGGAGATCTGGGAGTCGCTCAACCCGGGCGACGACGACAAGGAGTAGCCACCCAAGGCCCAGAAGGTGCAGTCAGTTCTGGGTCGGGTCGTCGGGGTAGGTGGCCAGGTAGGCCATCTCGTCGTGCTGGCGCCGCAGGACGCGGCGCCACAGGCCCTCGGGCTGCAGGCTGAAGACGTCGTCGGGCTCGGACGGTACGACGTACCAGGCGCCCTCCGTGATCTCCCCCTCCAGCTGTCCGCTCGACCAGCCGGCGTACCCGGCGAAGATCCGCATTCGCTGGATGGCGCCCTCCAGCAGCGCCGGCGGTACGTCGAGATCGATCAACCCGATCCGGCCGAAGCACTCCCGCCATCCCGGCGGGTCGGCCGACTCGATCACCTCGGCGACCGCGAGGGCGCTGTCCGTCCCCACCGGCCCGCCCATGAAGAGCACACCGGGCTCGCTCACCGTCTCCGACCAGTCGGCCAGCACCCGGTCGACCTCGAGGTCCGCGGCCCGGTTGACCACGACGCCCAGCGCACCGTCCTCGTCATGATCCAGCAGCAGGATCACCGACCGCCGAAACGGCGGCTCGTCGAGCAACGGGGTAGCCACCAGCAGCGAGCCGGTCAGGGTCGTGGCCGTCATGCACCCATCATGTCGTGCTCGGCAACTTTTGCGTACGGATGGCGCGGAACCCGAGCCACGCGCCCACAGCCAGCCCGCACAGGTCCGCGACCGAGTCGAACGGATCCCCAGACCGGAACGGCAGCCAGTAGTACTGCACGATCTCGCTGATCACCGCGTTGGCGGCAACCACCGGCAACAGATACCGAGCCGGTACGCCGGCCCGCAGCCCGAAGTACGCGACCGACCCGAACAAGAACAGATGCGCGAGCTTGTCCGAATACGGGAAGTCGACGCTGGACGCGGCCTGGTGCGGTGAGTACACCCCGTACAGGTGGATGCCGCAGGCCACCACGAAGGCGACCCGCCACAACCACGCGGTACGGGAGGACGTACGGACCTCAGTTGAAGTAGAGATGGAGTCAATCAAAGCAAATGACTCAAATCAGCGCGCCCGGGGAGTCGTCCGGGAACAGCTCCGCGGCCGGCGCCTTGCCACCGGCCGCGTCGCGGACGGCGTGCGCCACCCGCGTGTGCACCTCCGGGTGGAAGACGCTCGGCACGATGTAGTCGGCGTTCAGCTCGTCGTCGGTGACCACGCTGGCCAGCGCCTTCGCGGCCGCCAGCTCGGTCTGGATCGACACCTTCGACGACTGCGCGTCGAGCAGGCCGCGGAAGACGCCCGGGAAGACCAGTACGTTGTTGATCTGGTTCGGGAAGTCGCTGCGCCCGGTCGCGACCACGGCCGCGTGCTCGTGCGCGGCCGCCGGGTCGACCTCGGGGTCGGGGTTGGCCAGCGCGAAGACGATCGAGTCCTTGTTCATCGTGGCGATGTCGGCGCCGTTCAGGATGTTCGGCGCCGAGACCCCGATGAACACGTCGGCACCGGCCAGCGCGCCCTTCAGGTCGCCGCTGTACTTCGCGGCGTTGGTGTTCTCCGCGATCCAGCGCAGCTCCGGTGACAGCCCGTCGCGCTCGGTGTGGATGACGCCTGCGATGTCGGCGACGATCGCGTCCTTGACGCCTGCCTCGATCAGCAGCTTGAGGATCGCAGTACCGGCCGCACCCGCGCCCGACAGCACGACCCGGACCTCGCTGATGTCCTTGTTGACCACCCGCAGCGCGTTGAACAGCGCGGCCAGGACGACGACCGCCGTCCCGTGCTGGTCGTCGTGGAAGACCGGGATGTCGAGCTCCTCGCGCAGCCGGGCCTCGATCTCGAAGCAGCGCGGCGCGGAGATGTCCTCCAGGTTGATCCCGGCGAAGCCCGGCGCGATCGCCTTGACCACGGCGATGATCGCCTCGGTGTCCTGGGTGTCCAGGCACAGCGGCCAGGCGTCGATGCCGGCGAAGCGCTTGAACAGCGCGGCCTTGCCCTCCATCACCGGCAGCGCCGCCTCCGGGCCGATGTTGCCCAGGCCGAGGACGGCCGATCCGTCGGTGACGACCGCGACGGTGTTGCGCTTGATGGTCAGCCGGCGGGCGTCCTCGGGGTTGGCCGCGATCGCCAGGCAGACCCGGGCGACACCCGGGGTGTAGATCATCGAGAGGTCGTCGCGGTTGCGGATCGGGTGCTTGGCCTCCATCGAGATCTTGCCGCCGAGGTGCATCAGGAAGGTCCGGTCGGAGACCCGGCCGATCTCGACGCCCGGTACGGCCCGCATCGCCTCGACCAGCCGGCCGGCGTGCTCGGTGTCGGCGGCGGCACACGTCACGTCGATCCGCAGCCGCTCGTGGCCGGAGGCGGTCACGTCGAGGGCGGTGACGAGGCCGCCGGCCTGCTCGACCGCTGTGGTCAGTTTGCTCACCGTGGAGCCACCGGCGGGGACCTCGAGGCGGACGGTGATGGAGTAGGAAACGCTCGGCAAGGCAGTCACGCGGGTGATCCTCTCATGTCACTGGTCAGGTCCGGAGGTTCTGTTCTTAAAGTGCACGGCGAACGGCTGGGTAATCCATTACCCGCCCGCTACGCTGAGCCCTCTGACGCAAGTACGGGAGGGCGCGGATGGCGACGATCAGCGAGGTCGCGGCCAAGGCCGGCGTCTCCACGGCAACCGTCTCGCGTGCCCTGAACGGCAAGTCCACGGTCGATCCCGACCTGGTTCTGCGCGTACGCCGGGCCGCCGAGGAACTCGGTTACCAACCCAACGGCCCGGCCCGGAACCTGCGCCGTCAGGAGGCCGCCGTCGTCGCGCTGATCATCTCCGACGTCGAGAACCCCTTCTTCACCGCGATCGCCCGGGGCGTCGAGGACGTCGCGCACGAGGTCGGCTACTCGGTCGTGCTCTGCAACTCCGACGAGAACGCCGAGAAGGAGAACCGCTACATCGACGTCGCGCTCCAGGAACGGGTGGCCGGCGTCATCCTCTCCCCGTCCGGTCCGACGACCAGCGTCGAGAAGCTCACCAAACGCGGAACCGCCTTCGTGGCGGTCGATCGGCCGTTGCCCGGGCAGTCGAGCGACGTCGTCCTCGTCGACACCCGGCTGGCAGCGCGGGAGGCGACGGCTCACTTGATAGACCAGGGCTATCAACGGATCGGGTGTATCACCGGTCCGGCCGGGGTTCGTACTGCGGATGACCGGCTGGCGGGGTATCGGGACGCGTTGAAGAGCCGGCGGCTTCGCAGTACGACGAAGTTGGTGCGGCGGACGGAGTACAAGGCTGCTGGTGCGCATCGGGCGGCGCAGGAGTTGCTCGACCAGGCCGAGCCGCCGGACGCGTTGCTGGTCGCGAACAGCGCGATGGCGGTCGGTGTACTGCAAGCCCTGCAGGAGCACGGCATCCGACCGGGCAAGCAGGTCGGGATCGTTGCGTTCGACGACGCTCCCTGGGCCGAGCTGGTCGATCCGCCGCTGACGGTTGTCGCGCAACCGGCGTACGAGATCGGTACGGTGGCCGCCCGGCTGTTGCTGGCCAGAATCGGCGACAACACCCGGCCGACCACCACGACCACCCTCGCCGCCCGCCTGATCGAACGCGGCAGCTCCCACCGCGGCTGACCACCCCGCCGCATTTCAGGGGTTGACCACCGAAGTGAGGGGTTGCCCCCCGAGATTCCGGGGTGGCAACCCACAAGGTCGGGGGGCAACCCCCGAAATGGTCAGCCGGTCGGGTTCTCCTCGGCGTAGATGCTCGCCGCGTTGTCCTTGTCGATCAGGCGGGTCTTCAGGGTCTGTGTCTTCTCGATGGAGCCGCAGTCCACCAGGATCTTCTTGGCCGCGGCGATCGCTTCCTTGCCGTTGGTCGGGTAGGTGAAGGTGGCCGAGAGCCGGCCCTCCTCGACCGCCTTGATGCCGCCGGACGGGATCGGCAGCGCGTCGATGCCGATGAACTTCATCTCCTTCTCGCGGTGCACCGCCTTCGCCGCCAGGTAGGCGCCCTCGGCCATCGGGTCGTTGTGGGCGTAGACGAGGTCGATCTTCGGATTGGCCTTCAGCAGCGCGTCCATCTGTGCCTGGCCCTTCTCCCGCAGCCAGTCGCCGCTGGCGTCGGCGACGATCTTGATCTTCGGGTTCGCCTTGATCGCGTCGACGAAGCCCTGGTGGCGTTCGGCCTGTGGGGTCGCGCCGGCCAGGCCCTTGAGCTCGACCACGTTGCCGCCTTGTGGGAGGAGCTTCTCGGCGACGTACTTGCCGGCCTCGGTGCCGATCTCGACGTTGTCGCCGCCGATGAAGCCGGTGTACGCGTCACCCTCGACCTTGCGGTCCAGGACCAGTACCGGGATGCCCTTGTCGTAGGCCTTCTTCACCACGGCGGTCAGCGGCTTGGCCTCGTTCGGGCTGATGATCAGCAGGTCGATCTGCTGGGTGAGGTAGTTCTCGACGTCCGCGACCTGCTTGGCGTTGTCCTGGGCGGCGTCGGCGAACTTCACGTCGAACTGTGGCACGTCCTTGGCTGCGGCCTTGATGTCGTCGTCCATCCGCTGCCGGTACGGCTCGGCGACGTTGGCCTGGCTCATCCCGATCACATACTTGCCATCAGCCCCTTTGCACTGCTTCGAGGCGCCTGCCTGCGGCTTGTCGGAGGTCCGGTCGTTGGTGGTGCCGCAGCCGGCCAGGACGAGGGCGGCGACGGCCGCGGCGGCCAGCGGTGCTTTCAGATTGCGCATGACGAGCCCTTTCACTTGAAGCTTCAGGAGGCGGGACGGAGGCGTTGCAGCGCGGCCGCGGCGACGATCACGAGTCCCTTGATCAGCAGCTGGATGTTGGAGTCGATGTTGTTCAGGGCGAGGATGTTGTTCAGTACTCCGAGCAGCAACGCGCCGGCCACAGTGCCCGCGACCGAGCCGCGCCCACCCGCCAGGCTGGTGCCGCCGATCACGACTGCGGCGATCGCATCGAGCTCGTAGCCGATGCCGTCGTTCGGGCTGCCCTGGTTGAGCTGGACGGCGTGCACGATCCCGGCCAGCGAGGCGAGCAGTCCGCAGATCGCGAAGACGGCGATCTTGACCCGGATCACCGGTACGCCGGACAGCCGCGCGGCCTTCTCGTTGCCGCCGACCGCGTACAGATGTCTCGAGAACGCGCTGACCCGCAGGAAGACGACGGCCGCGATCGCCACTACCGCGAAGATCAGCACCGGAATCGGCACCAACCCACCGAAGGTCCTCTCCCCGAGAATCGCGAAAGAATCCGGCGCCTCGTGCGGACCGTTGCCATAGGCAATCGCCACGCCCTGCCCGTCGGACCAGATCCGCGCCAATCCACGTGCTATCTGCAGCCCCGCCAGCGTGACGATGAACGACTGGATCCCGATCATCGCCGTCGCCATCCCCTGCAGCGCCCCGAACACCAGCCCGATCGCCAGCACCACCACAACAGACGGCAGAAACCCCCAGCCACTCTCCACCATCAACACCGCCGACCCGACCGCCGCCAGCCCGAGCACGGCCCCCACCGAC
Source organism: Kribbella koreensis (assembly GCF_039525325.1). Lineage (NCBI taxonomy): Bacteria > Bacillati > Actinomycetota > Actinomycetes > Propionibacteriales > Kribbellaceae > Kribbella > Kribbella koreensis. The sequence continues at coordinate 77,603 of NZ_BAAAHK010000019.1, read as the reverse complement.
AGATCGATCCCCCCGAGCAGAATCACGAACGTCATCCCGACCGCGATGATCCCGATCTCCGAAACAGCCCTGACCACATTGGCCAGATTGTCCGCACTGACAAACAGAATCTCCCCATCCCGCCTCGGCGAGAAAATGATCGCCGCGACAAACACCGCCAACAATCCAAAGACACTCTGAAAGCGGAACAAGGTCGCCACGACGCCACCAGACTTCTCCGCAACCGCCGTCGGCGCCGTACCGACGCCGACGGCGGTGGAGCTGGAAGCAGCACGGGTAGAAGCGCTGGTCGGGGAGAGGGAAGGCGCCGTGGCCGAAGGCCCGTCCGCCGACCGGCCGTCCGGCTGCTCCGCAGCGGCCTCGGCTGATGCAGCCTCGACCACCGGATACTGAGGGGCGGCACCCGCCGAAGCAACCGCGTCTTCCGGCTGCTCTGCACCGGTCTGAGCCGCAGGCACGTCAGCCACTGTCCGCCCGGCGGCGTCAGCCGACGCCAGTTGATCGGCCGGCCGCTGCGCGGAGGACGGTGTTGGGGCGTCCTGGGGGTTGGTCATTGGAGGGCTCCTTCTCCCATGGCGGCGGCCAAGAGGTCTCCTTCGGTGGAGTTGGTGGTGGTGAAGGAGGCGACGTCGCGGCCGTCTCGGAGGACTACTACTCGGTCGCAGACTCCTACTAGTTCGGGGAGTTCCGAGGAGGCGAGGAGGACACCGATGCCTTGGGCTGCGAGCTCACCCAGGAGGCGGTAGATCTCGGATTTGGCGTTGATGTCCACGCCCCGGGTCGGCTCGTCCAACAGCAGGAGTTGCGGGTTGGTGAGGAGCATGCGGCCGAAGACGACCTTCTGCTGGTTGCCGCCGGACAGAGTGCCGACCTCGTCCTGCAACCTCCCGTACTTCAACCGCAGCCGGTCGGCCATCCGCACCGACGCGGCCCGCTCCATCCGGCGCGCGATCACCCCCAACCGCCCGTACGCCGGAAGGCTCGAGACCACCGTGTTGGCGAGGATCGAGTGGAACAACACCAACCCCGAAACCCGCCGATCCTCCGGCACGAACCCGATCCCCCGCCGCAACGCAGCGCGCGGACCGGAAGGCCGGATCTCCTTGCCCTGCAACACGATCCGCCCCGACCGCGACCCACCCGGCGCAACGCCGTACAGAGTCTCGAGCAACTCGGTACGACCGGAGCCGAGCAACCCCGCCAGCCCGACGATCTCGCCGGCTCGCACGCTCAGCGAGATCCCGGCCGGATCACGCCGCCCCGGACGCGGCCGCCGCGGGGTCAGTACAAGATCTTCAACTCGGAGCAACTCATCTCCCGTCGCCACATCCGGCGTCGTGAACATCGTCTGCACCGGCCGCCCGACCATCGCCTCGACCACCTCCGCCGTGGTCAGCGAACGCGGGTCGAAGCTCGCCACGTTCTGCCCGTTGCGCAGCACCGTCGCGCGGTCGGCGACCTGGGCGATCTCCTCCATCCGGTGCGAGATGTAGACGATCCCGACCCCGCTGCGACGGAGTTCGCGGATCACCACGAACAGCCGCTCGACCTCGGACGTCGTCAGCGCGGAGGTCGGCTCGTCCATGATCAGCACCCGCGCGTCGAGCGAGATCGCCTTCGCGATCGTGACGAGTTGCTGCTCGCCGACGCGCAGTTCGCCGACCGGGCGGCGCGGGTCGAGGGCGACTCCGCTGCGGATCAGCAGCGTGCGGGCTTCGCGTTCCATCCGCCGGCGGTCGACCGTGCGGAGCGGAGTACGGAGTTCCCGCCCGAGGAAGATGTTGTCCGCGACGGACAGCCCCGGCACCAGATCGAGTTCTTGGTGGATCATCGCGATCCCGGCGGCCTGCGCGTCGGTCGGGCCGTTGAAGGAGACCGGGGAGCCGTTGATCTCGATCTGCCCGTCGTACCCGGTGACGTCGCCGGACAGGATCTTCATCAGCGTGCTCTTGCCGGCGCCGTTCTCCCCGAGCAGCGCGTGCACCTCACCCGCGCCGAGGGTGAAGTCGACCTCACGACAGGCCTGTACGCCGCCGTAGCGCTTCCCGATCCGGGTCATCCGGACCAGGGCCGCGGCCTGTGGCATGGCACCTCCGCGATCGAGCGAGTAATCGATTTCCCGGACGCTAGACCCGCACGCCGCGCACCGTCAACCCTTCACCGACCCTAGGCCCCCATCGGTACTGATTGGCAGCCTTTCCACCCACCCCGACCGCCCCGCCGCACCCGGCGCACCCGGCGCACCGACGCACCGACGCACCGACGTTGGCACCTTGAACACCCAACGGCGGGCTTGAACAAGCAATAACGTGTTCAAGCCCACCGCTTGGTGTTCAAGGTCGCCACTCCCTGTGCAAGCCCGCCACATGTGGGTTCGGACACGCAACGGCGACCGTGAACAGGCAATAACGTGTTCAAGGTCGCCGCTTCGTGTTCACGGTCGCCACTTGGTGTTCACGGTCGCCGCTTGAGGTGCGGGCCCGCGTGATGTCGAAGGGGGGTGGCGCGGTTGGGGAGTGGGAGGCTACTCGTCCAGCCAGGCGCGGACGGACTCGTCGTGCTCGCCGAGGCGAGGTGGCGGCAGGTTGGTCTCGCGCGCGCCGGCGTACGGGTTGTCGTCGAAGCGGAGCGGTGGGCCGGGGAGTTGGATGGACCCGAGGGTCGGGTGCTCGACGTCGATCAGCAATCCCTGCGAAATCGTCTGCTCCCACTCGTAGACCTGCTGGAAGTCGCGCACCTTCCCGGCCGGGATCCCCGCCTCAGCCAAACCGCGCAACCACTCATCGGCCGGCGACACGCTGAACGCCGCCTCGATCGCGGCGGTCAACTCATCGCGATGCGCCACCCGCAGTGGATTGGTGGCGAAGCGCTCATCCGAAGCATCCAGCCCGACCAGCGGCGCGAAGGTCCGCCACTGCGACTCACTCCCGACCGCCACCTGCACGATGTCGTCCTTGGTGCGATACATCCCGTACGGCGCGATCTGCGCGTGATGATTGCCGACCCGTTCAGGCAACTCCCCCGCGACCGTCCACTTCGTCCCGTGGAACGCATGAACCCCAACCACCGACGCCAACAACGAAGTACGAACCACCCGCCCAAGCCCAGTGACATTCCGCTCGTGCAGCGCGGCCAGCACCCCATACGCCCCGTACATCCCGGCCAGCAGATCAGCGATCGGTACGCCGGTCTTGGTCGGCTCCACCTCACCCGTGATGCTCATCAGCCCGCCCTCCCCCTGAGCGATCTGGTCGTACCCGGCCCGCCCGCCCTCCGGCCCGTCATGCCCGAACCCGGTGATCGACAAGATCACCAACCGCGGATTCAACGCGTGCAACCGCTCGACCGAGAACCCGAGCCGATCCAGCACCCCCGGCCGGAAGTTCTCCAGCAACACATCGGCCTTCTGCACCAGCCGGCTCAGGAACTCCTTCCCCTCCACCGACTTCAGATCCGCGGTCACCGACTCCTTGTTCCGGTTGGCCGACAGGAAGTACGTCGACTCCCCCTCCACAAACGGCGGCCCCCAGCCCCGGCTGTCGTCCCCACCGTCCGGAGTCTCGACCTTGATCACCCGGGCACCGAGATCCCCGAGCATCATCGCCGCATGAGGACCGGACAACGCCCGAGTCAGATCGACGACCACCAGGTCAGACAGAAGGTTCTGCACCTGCTCACCCTAGGCGTAGCCTCCGAAGGAAGGAGGGGATTGTGATGGCGTTCACCGGCAGTGGGACCAAGGACGACCCGTGGGTGCTGAGTACGCCGCCCGGCGGGTCGCAGTACGAGATGTATCGGGATGACGACGTGCTGGTGTGTCAGGTGGGGAGTACCAGGCTCAGTTATCAGGCGCGATGCATCGAGGATCTGCACGAGATGCTGAAGAAGCACGGGGACTGGATGTTGCTGGGCAACGCGGACGAGCAGAAGCCGGCGGCGCCGGGGACGGTGGAGGCTTGGGCGCGGGCGGAGGACAACCCGGTCGGTGGGTGGTACGGGTTGAAGAAGGGGTTCCGGGGACGGTTCGCGAACTACGTGCCGCCGGTGCTGGAGGCGCTCGGGCTTGCGGAGGTCGAGCACAACGCCCGCAACAACCGCATGCGAGCGCTCTAGACGCGGACCTTCCGTACCAGCGACGCCAGGCGTTGAGTCACATCGCGGGGGCGTTCCTGCATGAGCATGTGCCCGGCTCCCGGGTACATCCACAGGCGCGCACTCGGCAACAGGTGGGCCATCCGGTTGGCGTGGCGTGGTCCGATCAGGCGGTCGCGGGTGCCGTGCATGATCTCGACCGGGATCTGGTCGAGCACCTTCAGCACGTGCCCGCGGTCGTGCCGGACGATCTCCTCGAAGAACCCGCCCAGCGACGGACCAGGCAGCCGCGCCACGTCCGCCAGCAGGATGTCCACCTCGGCCGGATCCACATGCTTCCCGAACGCCAACTGCCGCAACGCAGGCCGACGAGCCGCCGCTGACAGTCCTTGCCGCCAGGGAGCCGGTACTACCGAAGCCCGCCGCTCAACCCGCGCACCCGCCAGGTGTACCGCCCGCGGAGCGAGCAGCGCGGCAGATGCATCGAATCGCGCCGGCAACCCGAAGGCCCGCGAAGCCAGCTGCCCCGACGACGTACCGACCAGAGCCGCCGCCGCAATCCGCGTCTCGAACAACTCCGGCCGCGTCTCGGCCAGCGCCATCAACGTCATCCCGCCCATCGAGTGCCCGGCATAAACCACCGGCCCATCCCCGACCACCTCGTCGAGCACGAACGCCAGATCCTCCGCCAACTGCGAGATCCGCGCGGTACCGGCCGGAGCAACGTCCGACGCCCCATGCCCGCGATGGTCATAGGCGACCACCCGTACGCCGTCAGCGCCCAGCACCCGAGGCAGCCCACCCAGCTGGTGATGCCAACTCCGAGTAGAACAAGTCCACCCATGCGCCAACAGCACCGTCACCGGCGCCGCAGCCGATCCTGTTGTCTCGACATGAAGGCGCACTCCATCGGGAGTAACCACCTCGGTGGAGACTTCATCAGATCGTTCTGCCTGCATCGTCATATCTTCCCCAGTTTGTCTGTCCACTCGCCCAGCCCGCCCTTGCGGCGCTGCGAATTCGTCCGCCACCGGACCACCCGATCCGCCACCGACGGCAGATGCCGGGCGAACCCGACCGCCAGCCCCGTCGACCTGGTCGACGCCCGGTTGCGCGGCGGACGCGCGGCCCCGGCGACCGAGACGATCGTGCCGACCACCTGCGCGACGGTCTCGGCCGGAAGGAACAACCCGAGGTCGACGCCGCGCGCAAGAGAGGCGTCGTGGATCGGAGTCGGCACATAGCCCGGGTAGATGACGCTCACATCGATCGCCCGCCCGTTCTCGATCCGCAGCGCGTCCGCGTAGGTGTCGATCGCCCGCTTGGAGACCAGGTACGACGCCGCCAACGGCAGCGTCACGTACGCCAGCCCGGAGGACACGAAGATCACCCGGCCACGGGCGGCGCGGAGTACCGGCAAAGCCGCCGCGGTGACACCCCAGCCGGCGAAGAGATTCACCTCGATCACCTTGCGGGCAACGGCATCCGGCACTTCCCCGGCCAGTGCCGGTACGCCGATGCCCGCATTGTTGATCAACAGGTCCAACCCGCCGAGCCGCTCAACCGCCTCGGCCACGGCCCCCGGAATCTGATCCGCCTGCGTCAGATCACACTCGATGACGTCATCACTCTTCTGCAGATCGAGCCCGACAACCGAAGCACCCCGAGCCCGCAACTGCTCGACAGTCGCCGACCCGAAAGCCCCAGCCGCACCCGTGACCAGCGCCTTCTTCCCGCGCAGATCCCAGGCACCCTTCCGCAACCCAGCCCGCCCACTCACGCGGACTCCCGCTCACGCCGCGAGCCCTGAGCCTCCAGGTGCGCAGCCCGCAGCCGCCCACCGCGAGCTCCACGCCCGACCAGCCAAGCGATCCCGCCGATCTCCAGCGACCCGACGACGGCGAGCAACGCATACCCGCCGTTCCACATCCACCGCGGTACGTCGGTCCGCTCCTCCCGCCGCAGCGTCTGCTGCTCCCCGATGAACTCGACCGTCTGCCCGTTCGACACCTGCTCGGCCGGCTTCTCGATCTTCAGGTCCTCCGGCGCGTAGACCCACATCGCGACCATGTCCCGCGCCCCTTGATGCAGCCGGATCATCGACTTCCACTTGCCGTACATCGGCAGCGGCTCGGTCGACCGGTAGGTGCCGTCAGCAACCTTCTCCATCGCGTGCGTCATCGACCCGCCACCCTGCCAGGCCAGCGCCTCGAACCACCGCGCCCCGTCAGCGGCGTCGACCGGATTCATCGAGACCGTCACGTACGCCGTCGGCTCCGACCCGATCGACGCCGGCTCCAGCGACACCGTCGCGCTCACCCCAGGGTCGGCCGACCGAGGTACGCAGAAGAAGAGCGCTGCCAGTACTACGACCAGCCCGACCGCCCCGAGCTGATGCGTCAACCGCACCGGCGGAGTCATCCGCACCTCGCCCGCCACCTCGGCGTACCGGGTAGCCAGCCATGCCCCGAGAAGCCCAGCACCAAGACCGGTCACCAAGCCGAAGCCAAGAGCCGGCGGAAGCATCGAGGCGGGCCAGTGAATCGGCATCCACACCTGCGACCACCCGTACTCAACAACCACGCCGACCGTGCCGATCAGCGCACCCGAGACGAGTCCCAGCCGGAACCGGTTCTTGTTGCCCAGAGCAAACGCCGCGAGCTCGACCAGTACCGCCTCGGCGATCAGCAGCGGGAAGTGACCGAGGATCTCGCCCAGCGGCTGATCCACCGCCCAGGCGATCCCGCCGCGAATCACCAGGTACGTCGCGAGCGCGCCGAACGTCACGAAGGGCCCGCGCCGCGCCCGCAGCAAAGTGAAGGCCAGCGTCGACCCGAAGACGATCAGAATCGGCTGCAAGATCAACGGAAACTGAGGTACCCCGTAGTTGAACTCGGTGCTGAACAGGTCCCACGCGATCAGCAGAGCGCCGACCGCGATGATCTCCTGCGCCCGCCGGCGCCAGTTGAGACCGGCCAGTTGCTCGACCTCGGCCGAAGCGAGCAGCCGGGCGAAGATCGAGAAGACCACACCGCCGATCATCAGCAGGTGCGTCGGCCCCCAGAGCGTGACGTCCTCACCGAACAACCGGTGCCAGACGTCGTCGAGCGGGAAGCCGACCAAGGCGAACGTGCCGCACACCGTCACCAGCGCCGCGCTGCACGGGATCCGCCAGCCCTTGGTCAGCTTGATCGTCCGGGCCGGCAACGGCTTGCGGGCCAAGGCGATCGGCAGGACGCCGGAGATGATCACGCCGAGGATGCCGAAGAAGATCGGGTAGTGCGCCGGCGTACCGAACGGGCCGGTGTCGCGGCCGCGGTCGATGTGCACCGCGATGTCCCACCAGACCCCGAAGGCACAGGCGAGCAGCGAGACGGCGTGCAGGTACGGCGTCAGCGCAGCCCATCGGGGGACTCCGTCCAGTCTCCCGATGGTGTCCGCGAGGCGCCCTACCAGCGTCACCCGGCCGGTGCGTTCCCGCCACAGCAGCACGGCGAGTGCGAGGTACATCAGCGAGACCAGCCCGGTGACGATCGCGATCTGGCCGAATGACGCGGTTCCGGTGGTGGCCGCCAGAGGGACCGTCATGGGGAGCTCCTTCGACATACGCCAGAGGCAATGTTACATAAGCTATGTAACGTGTAATCTGGGAGACTGTCAAGGTGGGAGGACAGATGCCGGCCGAGTCGGGGCCAGAAGCCGAGTTCACGGTCGACCAGCTCGCGGCCAAGGTGGGCATGACGGTGCGGAACGTGCGCGCGTACGCCGGCCGCGGCCTGATCCCGCCCCCTCGCCTGGCCGGCCGCACCGGGTACTACGGCGCCGACCACGTCGCCCGGCTGACCCTGGTCCGCGAGCTGCTCGACAAGGGCTACACGCTGGCCGCGGTCGAGCGGATGATGAGCGAGCTCCCCGACGGCGCGCTGGCGCTGGGCGTGTTCGAGACGCTGGTCAGCCCGTGGACGCCGACCGAGCCCGAGGTGATCACCGAGCAGCAGCTGGCCGATCGCGCGGGCATCCCGCACAACCCGGACACCATCGCCAAGCTGGTCGAGCTGGGCATCGCCGAGCGGCAGGACGACGGCCGGCTCCGGATCCCCAACCCGGACCTGCTCCGTACCGGCCTCGAGGTGATCAAGCTCGGCGTACCGCTGGAGGCGATCTTCGAGATGCTGCCGAAGCTGTTCGAGCACGCCGACGCGGTCGCGAAGGTCTACGTCGAGCTGTTCCGCAGTACCGTCTGGCGGCAGTTCGCCGACGCGGGCCTGCCGGCCGACGGCTGGCCCGAGATCCAGCGCACCCTGGAAAACATCATCCCGCTGGCCGGCCAGGCCCTGGTCGCCTCTTTCCGCGAGGCGATGGGCCGCGAGATCGAGGTCGTCGCCTACGAAGAACTGGGCCTCGCCCCCGACACCCTCCCCTCGACCGGCTGACCCCCGCAGTCCCCGACCAGCCCGCCGTCAGGAGCCCACCGGTGACCTTCCGCCCGAGCTATCCGATCAAAACCGAGCGCCTCGATCTGCGTCCGCATCGGATGGACGATCTCGACGACCTCCTCGCCTTCCACTCCGACCCGGAGGTCGTCCGGTACGTCCCCTGGCCGGTCCGCAACCGCGAACAGGTCCGCGCCGCCCTCGAGGTCAAGCTCACCCAGGACGCGCTCACCGAGCCCGGCCAATGGCTCGTCCTCGCGATCGAGCTCCGCCAAACCTCCACCGTCATCGGCGAGGTCCTCCTCAAGTGGGACAGCGACATCAACCGCCAAGGCGAGCTCGGCTACGCCCTCCACACCGGCTACCACGGCCGCGGTCTGGCCGCCGAAGCCGCCCGGGCCATGCTCCGGATCGGCTTCGAGGACCTCGGCCTGCACCGCATCCAGGCCAGCGTCATCAACGGCAACACCGCCTCCACCAAACTCCTCGAACGCCTCGGCATGCACCAGGAAGCCCACCTGATCGAAAGCCTCTATTTCAAAGGCGAATGGTGCGACGACCTCATCTGGGCCATCCGCGAGCAAGAATGGCGGTCCAAGTAACAACCAAGAGGGGGAACACGCCACCGCCGGCACTTGCTCGATGGTGATGCCGGCCCGCTTCACCATCCGGGCAGCCGTCACCAACTTCACCATCCAGCTGGCGCAGAACTGCCGCACCGCCGGGCTCGAGAGCGCCACCTGGAACGGTTCGACCACCGGGTCGACCTGGCCCGAGCTGCTGATCTTCGACTCTCCCGGATACACCGACAAGCTCACCATGTACGCGAACCTCACGCCGGTCGGCCGGACCACGTGGATCGGCACCAGTGCCTACGACCACGACTTCAACGACGTCACCCAGACCAATGCGACGTCGTACACGAAGTACGGGTCGTCGGCGACCATCATCGGGGGCCGGAAGGGGACGAAGACGGCGCTGGTGGCGACCGTCGGGTACTACAACCCGAAGCTCAACCAGTACGTCCGCTGGCCGAACAAGCCGGTCACCTTCCAGTACCAGGAGAAGGGCAGCACGGTCTGGAAGTTCCTGAAGTCGGTGACCACCAGCAAGACCGGCCAGGCCGCCTACACCTACTACCCGAACAAGACCAGGACCTACCGGGCGTACGTCCCGCAGAACGCGACTTTGTGGGACTACTACACGGTGGCGATCAGCCGCTGACCCGAACCCCGTAACCTCAGGCTGAGCCGACAGTTATCGTTTGGTCGCACTATGTCACGATCGCCCGGCTCAGTCCTGAGGACATTGATGAAGAAGGCAGTTCTGGTATTGGTCACGGCCGTGGCCGTGATCGCCGCAGCACTGATCCCCTCGGGACGGCCCGTCGTGGCCGCCACCTCGGTCTCCGGGCCCGGGTTCGGGTCGGCATTGTCGGCGGTCCGGCAGTTGGCCTGGCAGACGAATGCGAGCGTCAACACGCTCGCTGTCGCAGGCAACACCGTGTACGCCGGTGGGCTGTTCACCCGGATCCGGCAGCCGGGCAAGGCTGCCGGCCAGGGCGAGTCGGTTCGGACGTACCTGGCCGCCTTCAACCGGACCACCGGCAAGCCGCTCGCGTTCGCCCCCAAGCTCAACGGCGCCGTGTGGTCGATCGCGACCAGCCCGAACGGGCGCTGGGTCGTGGTCGGCGGCGACTTCACCACCGTCAACGGGCTCGCCCGCAAGCACCTCGCGATGTTCAGCGTCGCCACCGGCAAGCTCGTCGTCGGCTGGCATCCGGCGGTCGCCTACCGGGTCTCCGCGCTCGCGATCGGCGGCAACAGCGTGTACTTCGGTGGCTCGTTCGGCCGGGTCGACAACACTGAGCGCAACAACGTCGCCGCGGTCACCCTGTCGACCGGCGCGCTGCTGCCGTGGGACCCGGACGCCGACGACGACGTCTACGCGATCGACCTGGCCGACAGCGGCCGGCGGGTCTTCATCGGCGGCGGCTTCAACGAGATCCAGGGCGAGGACCACTACGCGCTGGCGATGGTGAGCCCGACCACCGGGGCCCCGATGCGGATGCCGGCCGCGGCCGCGATCCCCGAGCCGTCGCCCGACTGCCAGAGCCGGGTCAAGGACATCGACACGCTCGGCAGCAAGGTGTTCGTCTCCAACGCCGGCAGCGGACTGGGGTGCTACGACGGCGTACTGGCCGCCGATGCTGCCACCGGCAAGCTGCTCTGGCAGAGCAACTGCCTGGGCGCGACCGAGGCGATCAAGGCGATCGGGAACTGGCTCTACAAGGGTTCCCACGCGCACGACTGCAGCCGGGACGGCGGCTTCAAGGACGGGAGCGGCACCCACCATCTGCTGGTCGAGAGCACGATCAACGGCAAGCTCGGCCCCTGGTACCCGAACACCGACGCCGGCGGTACGACGGACGTCGGCCCGCTCGCCTTCGCCTCGGGCGGCAACGACCTGTGGGTCGGCGGCGACTTCACCCGCGTGAACGGCGCCCTCCAGCAAGGGCTCGGGCGCTTCACCAATGCCGCTGGTGGCGCTCAGCCGGCGCTCCCGGCGGCGCCGAAGGTGTCCAGCACGGTCAAGAACAAGGCGACGGTCAGCTTCGCGACCGTGGTCGACGCGGACAACATCTCGCTGATCTACTCGCTGTTCCGCGGCACCACCAAGGTCGCGAGCTGGAAGCGCAACTCCTACCCGTGGACGAAGCCGGTCGTGACGACCTTCACCGACGCCAAGGTGAAGAGCGGCAAGACGGTCAGCTACCGCATCCAGGTCAGCGACGGCCGCAACGTCAGGACCGGCCGGGCAGCCGCGGTGAAGGTTCGCTAGCCGGTTCAGCAGGCTTCTCGATATCGCCTAGGTCGGCGTCCCAGTCGTCCTCGTCGTCGACGGCGTTCGCGTCGTTGCGCCGGGCGATCCGGACGAACGCGATGATCAGCAGGATCGGCCCGAGGAACATCGCCGCCTCGGGCACACCACCCATGTGCAGCGCGATCAGCTGGGCGATCATGACGCGGTCACCAGCGCGATCCCGCCCGCGGTGAAGGCGACCATCGCCGCCAGCATCGGGTACTGCGCCCGCCGCAACTGCCGCCGCCGGAACAGGTGGGTCGCGCGATCGTGCGCGGACACCACCCCGAGCACGTGCCCGAGCACGATCGCGCCGATCTGGACGGCCGCGATCAGCCCGGTCCCCAGGAACGCGTAGTCGATGCGGGTGCTCCCGAGCCCGAACAGATCCCAGCCGCGCCCGAACGGATCCGTTGCCAGCAGCAACCCTTCCTGCCCCTGGAACATCGCGAACGAGAAGTAGTGCGCGACGGCGTACCCGATCGCGATCGGCACCAGCGAGTGCACGAATGCCCCCGGCAGACCCGCATTGCCCAGCCCACCAGGCCGGATCCGAGCCGCGCCCGTCGCCCGGGCGGCCAGCAGGAAGAGCATTGACACGACTGCGACCGCCACCAGCAGGCCGAGCGTGTAGACGAGCAGATGTCCGCCGTGCCCGAGCTCACCGGTCTGGTTGGTCCAGGCCGACCACCGGCTGATGCCGTCGAAGGCGGTCGATCCGAGCAGCAGGCAGAGCAGCCCGACCATCCCCCGCTCCTGCGGGATCGTCGCGAGCCCAGCGAGCGGATTGCGCAGCACGAGCCGGCGATTGGAGTCGCGACCCAACGGGCTGAGCTTGGCGAGTACCTCGGCGTACACCTCGAAGCTGTCGCCGATCGCGAACCAGGGCGGGCCATAAACGATGCCCGCGGCAACATTCACCAACGCGTAGCCGGTCACGAAGACGGCGACGACGAGCGGCTCCGAGCCATCGGGGAAGACGAGCTCCAGCCACAGAAACCCGAACAGCCCCGCGACCGCTGGCCAATAAGCGATCCCCTGAGGCAGCTCCCGGTACGCCGTACGCGGCACCCACCCGGCGATCGTGCGCAGCGGATTGGCGAGCCGCCACACCGGCCCGAACAGCAGCGACACCGGGATGATCCCGACCCAGATCCAGACGTAGAGCCAGGTCGGCGCCGGATTGCGACTCGGCGAATCACTCCCGAACCACGCCACCCCGAGCAACAACCCGAACGCCGCCAACCCAATTGCCTTGAGCAACCAACGAACGGTCCGGGCGTCAACCAACCCCGTCAGCCAGGCGAGCGGGACGTCGCCGGCCCCGGCCGGCCCGCGCGGCGGCGTACCGGCGCGCAGGCCCCCCGCAGCGGGTTCGAAGCGGGGTTTGGACCAGAAGGCAGCCAGGGCGAAGAAGGAGACGGCTACCGCGGCGGCGGCCGAGTAGATGGCGAGCCAGAGCGGTACCGGCAGGTCGCCCCGGCCACCGATGCCGTGCAGCGGGACCAGCAGCGTCACGGCGCCCTCCGATCGACTCGCTATCTGACCGATCGAATGTAACACGATCGATGTCACATAGCGACAGCTCGCGAGTGCGCCGGTCAGCGAGTGCTGTACTCCGAGGCGTCGAAGTGCCGGGTCAGCTGCCGGAAGCGGAAGGTGAAGGACGGCCAGAGGGTCGTATTGCGGCCGGCCGAGTCCAGATACCAGCTGGTGCACCCACCGCGGGTCCAGATCGTGTTGCGCATCGACGACCGGACGCCGTCCACGAACTCCCGCTGCACCTCCGGCCGCACCTCGACCTCCCGCAGCCCGGTCGCGTCCATCGTGCGCAGCGCGTCCAGGATGTAGGCGATCTGCGACTCGATCATGAACACCATCGAGCTGTGGCCGAGGCCGGTGTTCGGCCCGATCAGCAGGAAGAAGTTGGGGAAGCCGGCGATCGCGGTACCGAGGTGCGCCTCCATCCCGTCGGCCCACGCCTCGCGCAGGGTCTTGCCGTCGCGGCCGTGCAGCATGTCCATCACCGGCAGGTCGGTGACCCGGAACCCGGTGCCGTAGATGATCGTGTCGACTTCGTGCTTCACACCGTCGTCCGTGACGATCCCGGTCGGGGTGACCTCGGTGATCGCGTCGGTGACGACGTCGACGTTCGGCTGGGCGACGGCCGGGTAGTAGTCGTCGGAGATCAGCACGCGCTTGCAACCGAGGGTGAAGTCCGGCGTCAGCTTCGCGCGCAGCTCGGGGTCGCGGATCTGCTGGGCGAGGTGGCGTTCGGCGATCTTCTGACCCTGCTTCATCATCGCGGGCAGCTTGGCGAAGCCGAGCACGAGCGACTCGCGGCTCCAGTAGATCCCGGCCCGGACGGCCTTCTGCACAAGGGGAAACGCGCGATAGATGCGCTTCTCGGCAGCGCTGATCTTGCGGTCCGGCCGCGGCATCACCCACGGCGGCGTCCGCTGGAACAGGTGCAGCTCCTCGACGTCGGGCTGGATCGCCGGTACGAACTGGATCGCCGACGCGCCCGTGCCGATCACGGCCACCTTGCGGCCACTCAGGTCGAGGTCGTGGTTCCACTGGGCGGAGTGGAAGACCTCGCCCTCGAACTGCTCGATCCCGGGCAACTTGGGGATCGACGGCTCGGCCAGCGGACCCATCCCGGACAGCAGCACGTCGGCGGTGAAGTCGCCCTGGTTCGTGTGGATCAGCCAGTGATCGCCCTGCCAGTGCGCCGACTCGACGGCGTGGCCGAAGCGGATGTGGGGGCGGACCCGGAAGCCGTCGGTCACCTTCTGCAGGTACGCCTCGATCTCGGGCTGCGGCGAGAACGTGCTCGACCAGTCCGGGTTGGGCGCGAACGAGAAGGAGTACAGATGCGAGGGCACGTCGCAACGGCAGCCCGGGTAGGTGTTGTCCCGCCAGGTCCCGCCGACATCCTGCGCCCGCTCCAGTACGACGAAGTCGTGGTAGCCGGCCTGCTTGAGCCGGACCCCCATCCCGATCCCGGCGAACCCGGTCCCGATCACCACGATCCGGTGCTGTTTCATACCTTCCCCACCCCGCCGCCCCGATCGGTGAGCAGTCATGAGTAACCCTCCAGAGGCCGACGACTTCGAACTTACTCCGAGTAAGTTACTCCGAGTCAGTTAGAGTGTGCAAGTGACCTCGACCACGGACAGCCCCGTACCGGCGACCGGCACCGCGGCCCCGGATGCCGTCGGCGGCGTGCCGGTGAAGCGGCGGCGGGACCGCGCGGCGCGGGAGCGGGAGATCCTCGACGCGGCCGAGCGGATCTTCGGCGAGCGGGGCTACCAGGGCACCTCGATGGACGACATCGCCGCCGCGGTCGGCGTCTCCAAACCGCTCGTGTACCAGTACTACGGCTCCAAGGACGGCCTGTTCCTCGCCTGCCTGTCCCGCCTGCGCGCCCAACTCCTGGACACGGTCTCCGACGCGGTCCTCGCCGCCGCCGACCCCGAGCAGGCCATGTACGCCGGCTTCGTCGCCTGGTTCACGTTCCTCGACGAGCACCCGAGCGCCTGGTCGGTGATGGTCGACGAGGGCATGCTCGCCGCCGGCCCCGCCGCCCAGGCCGCCGACGAGGTCCGCGCCGAGTTCGTCGCCCTGATCGCGATGATGGTCCGCCTCAACCTCCCCGCGGATCACCCACACGACGAGGAAGAGATCCAGATCGTCGCCCAGTCGGTCTCCGGCGCCACGGAACGCCTAGCCATCTGGCGCACCCGCAACGGCGGCACCCCCACGCCGGAGAAGTTGGCGGCCACCCTCCAACGACTCCTCTGGCGAGGGCTGGACTCGTTGCGGGGGTGACCTTCGTCGGCGACACTGGCGCGCTAGCCGTCGAGCCGTCCCAACCGCCAGCCCATCAATCACCTCCCGTCGCCCCTCCCCTCGCCCCCTCCACGCCTCCCTCCCGCCTCCGGCGCGCCTGGGTCGTCGCGGCCTGCGGTGGGATTGATGGGGTGGAGGTCGGCCCTCCCGATCCCCCCATGATCTGATTGACGTTTGTGCGTACATTCAGGGTCCCGCCGACCGCCATGGTCCTGGGTGGCGTCGTGTCCGTGCAGTTCGGTGGGGCGCTGGCCGCCAAGCTGATCCAGCAACTGGGGGCCGCAGGCACCGTCTCCCTGCGACTGGCACTCGCCGTACCGATCCTCCTGCTCATCGCCCGCCCGAGCCTGCGCAACCGCACCAAGCGAGACCTCCTGGCAGTTGTTGCCTTCGGCATCGTCCTCGGACTGATGAACCTCTCCTTCTACCTGTCCCTGGAGCGACTCCCGCTCGGCGTCGCCGTCACCATCGAGTTCATCGGGCCGCTCGGCCTGGCCGCCGCGATGTCCCGCAAACGCCGCGACCTCTTCGCCGTCGCCGGGGCCGCGCTCGGCGTCGTACTGGTCAACGGGCATGAGCTGGGCAAGGTCGACTGGCTGGGCGTGGGGTTCGCCGGGCTGGCCGGTGCCTTCTGGGCCGGCTACATCCTGCTCAGCGCCGAGACCGGCCGCCGCTTCGCCCAACTCGACGGCCTGGCGCTCGCGATGATCGTCAGCACCCTCATCACGGCCCCCATCGGCCTGATCACCGCCGGCAGCGACCTCCTGCACTGGCACTCCCTCGCGATCGGCCTGGCGATCGCCGTGCTCTCGTCGGTACTTCCCTACTCACTCGAGACGCTCGCGCTGCGCCGGATGAAGCCGGTCGTCTTCGGCATCCTGATGAGCATCGAGCCGGCCGTCGGCGCCACCGCCGGCTTCCTGATCCTCAGCCAGCGGCTCGCCGCCATCCAGCTGGCCGGGATGGCCTGCGTGGTGGCCGCCTCGATCGCCATCACCCGCACCTCCCGCTCCGAGGCGCCGGACATCTAGACCGCCGGATTTCCCAGCGGCCAGGGCATCCAAACATAGGATCTCCGCCGCGAGAATGCGCATTCTGAGTTGCTCTGACGTCTTGACGGCGGTCAGACATCCGAGCAAACTAACGATGACTTCGGTCAGATCTCTTCTATATTCACCTTCGCAACAGCCGCCCCCGGAAGGTGCTTGAGAAGATGCCACCGCTCGATCGCCTCTGCCCGCGACCGAGCGGCTGTCGTCGATCTGTGTGAGCCTGCCGGGTGCGGCGCGAGGGTCCATCCGAAAGGACACCGCCCCCATGAAGTCGTCAAGGATGAAGCTGCGAAGTCGCGTGGCCATCGCGGCCCTCGCGCTCGCCACCGGCACCGCCGGGTTGATAGCGACCTTCGCCCCGGCCCCCAAGGCCGACGCCGCCTCGACCGCCGCCACCGCAAGTAGCGCCGCCGCGGCGCTGCCCGCCGGGTTCAAGAGCATCGGCTACCTGCCGTCGTGGGCCGGCAGCGTCAGCGCCGTCCAGTACAGCAAGCTCACCCACATCAACTACGCGTTCGTCCTGCCGAACTCCAACGGCACCCTGCAAGGCGTCCCCGACAGCGGCAAGCTGTCCTCGCTGGTGAGCACCGCGCACGCCAACGGGGTCAAGGTGTCGCTGTCCATCGGCGGCTGGAACGACGGCAACGACTCCGCGTTCGAGTCGTTCGCGGCCAGCTCCGGCGGTCGCACGACCTTCACCAACGCGGTGATGGGCCTGATCAACCAGTACGGCCTGGACGGTGTCGACATCGACTGGGAGTACCCGGACCCGGGCGCCTCCGGCGACCACTACACCCTGCTGATGCAGCAGCTGAGCAACACGCTGCACGGCCAGGGCAAGCTGCTCACCGCGGCCGTCGTCTCCGAGGGTGACACCGCGAACGGCGTACAGCCGGCTGTCTTCGGCTATGTCGACTGGCTGAACATCATGGCGTACGACGGCGGCAGCCCGCACGCCAACTACGACTGGTCGATCGCCTCGGCCAACTTCTGGAAGAACCGCGGCCTGCCGAAGGCCAAGACCGTGCTCGGCGTGCCGTTCTACAGCCGGCCGGGCTACCTGACCTACTCGCAGATCGTCGCGATGAACCCCAACAACGCGAACGTCGACTGCATCCAGGCCAACGGCGCCCAGCAGTGCTACAACGGCATCCCGACGATCAAGCGCAAGACCACCTGGGCGGTGGCCAACGCCGGCGGCATCATGAACTGGGAGCTGTCCCAGGACACCACCGGCAGCACCTCGCTGGTCAGCGCGATCTTCGACGCGGCGGGCGGTACCGGTACTCCGCCGACCGGTGGCAAGACCGGCCCGATCAAGGGCATCGCCGGCAAGTGCGTCGACGTCGCCGGCGGCAGCAGCGCGAACGGGACGGCGGTCCAGCTCTGGACCTGCAACAGCAGCGCCGCGCAGACCTGGACCGTTGGCACCGACGGCACGATCCGGGCCCTCGGCAAGTGCCTGGACGTCGCCGCCGCCGGTACTGCGAACGGCTCACTCGTGCAGCTCTACGACTGCAACGGCACCGGAGCTCAGGGCTGGCAGGCCCAGTCGAACGGCAACCTGCTGAACCCGAACTCCGGCAAGTGCCTGGACGCCACCGGCCAGAGCTCGGCCGACGGCACCCGGCTCCAGATCTGGACCTGCGCAGGCAGCGCCAACCAGCTCTGGACCCTCCCCGCCTAACCGCCCCGAACCCCGGCAAGCCCACATGTGGTGGGCATGAACAGCAAACGGTGGCCTTGAACAAGTCCAACCTTGTTCAAGGCCACCGTTACGTGTCCGAGCCCACCACAGGTGGGCTTGCCACCCTGACGCTCGACCCTGAGTGGGCGCTGACGGATGTCATGGGTGGGTCGTGACGGCCGATCCAGGGCCGGAACGGCCGGCACCGGCAGCATTCTGGGTATGACGACAACGACTGCGGTCACCCTGAGCGGTGTGACCAAGAGGTACGGCAACGTACAGGCTGTCGCCGGGGTGGATCTGACCATCCGCTCGGGCGAGGTGGTGGCGATGCTGGGCCCGAACGGCGCCGGCAAGTCGACCACGATCGAGATGCTGCTCGGCCTGGTCCGGCCCGACCAGGGCAGTGTCCAGGTCTACGGCACCTCGCCGGCCGAGGCGATCGCCGCGAGCCGGATCGGCGTGATGCTGCAGAGCGGCGGCATCATCGAGGACGCGAAGGTCGGCGAGCTGCTGAACCTCGTCGCCGGGTTGCACAAGGATCCGGTGCCGGTCGGCGAGGCGCTCGAAGCGGCCGGGATCGCGGACCTGTACGGCCGCAAGATGAAGGGCCTGTCCGGCGGGCAGAAGCAGCGGGTCCGGTTCGCGATGGCGATCATCCCGCAGCCCGACCTGATCGTGCTCGACGAGCCGACCACCGGGATGGACGTCGAGTCCCGGCGTGACTTCTGGGCCTCGATGCACGCCGAGACCGCCCGCGGCCGGACCGTGCTGTTCGCCACCCACTACCTCGAAGAGGCCGACGCGTACGCCGACCGGGTGGTGCTGATGCGCAGCGGCCGGGTCGTTGCCGACGGCACCGCCGCCCAGATCAAGGCGAGTGTGTCCGGCCGGACGATCCGCGCGACCGTACCGGGTGCCGACCTCGCCACGCTGGCGTCGCTGCCCGGAGTACGGAATGTGGAGACCCGTGGCGACGTCGTGCTGCTGCAGTGCGGCGACTCCGACCACACGTTGCGCTATCTGCTGAACAACACCCCGGCCCATGACATCGAGGTGACCTCGGCCGACCTCGAGGACGCCGTACTGGCGCTGAGCGCCGACCAGGAGGCAGTCGCATGAACCTCGACTATCTGAAGTTCGACATCCGGCGGACGCTGCGGAACCGGCGGGTGGTGATCTTCGCGATCCTGATGCCGGTGATCCTGTTCGCGATCTTCGGCCTGACCATCCCCAAGGACGCCAGCGAGAGCGGCATCTCGGCGATCGCCTACGTGATGGTGAGCATGGCGATCTTCGGTTCGATGTCAGCCGCGATGAGCAGCGGCGGCATCATCGCCGCCGAACGCGACGGCGGCTGGAACCGGACCCTGCGGCTCACCCCGCTGAAGCCGCAGGCCTACGTGATCAGCAAGGTGATCCTGTCGCTGCTGCTGGCGATCCCGCCACTGGTGGTCGTCTTCCTGTTCGGCATGACGGTCGGCGACGTGCACCTGAGCGTCTCCCAGTGGGTCTCCGTGGCGCTGGTCTCCTGGCTCGGCGCGCTGCCGTTCGCGGCGATCGGCCTGGTCATCGGGTACGTCGCCAAGCCGGACAGCGTGCAGCCGATCACCGGTCTGAGCACGATGCTGATCGCGGCCTTCGGCGGACTGTGGCTGCCGGTCGACTCGATGCCGTCGCTGATGAAGCACATCGCCCAGCTGACGCCGGCGTACTGGACCGGGCAGAGCTCGCGCAGCGCACTGTCGCAGAACGGGCTGGACATGAACGCGGTGCTGGTGGTGCTGGCCTGGACGGTCGTCCTCGGATTCATCGCACTGCGCCGGTACCGCGCCGACACGGCCCGGGCCTGAGCCCCGACCGGTTAGCGTGAGTTCGTGAGCACTCCCCAGCCACCGTCGCCGCTGGACCGGTTCGAGGCCATCGGCGACGGGCTCGACACCGTCCGCCGCCGGCCCGGCTTCGGCTGGCTGCTGGCGGGCGTCTGGCTGTTCTTCCTGAACAAGCCGTTCGAGAACATCCTGAAACACGACAACATGGCCGAGCGGGTCCTCGGGCTGGCGGCGGTGGTCCTGTTCGTCATCGCCTACATGGGGTTCTTCTGGTACGCCCGCGCCCGGAACATGGCTCGGGTGAGGGCGCCGCTCGGGGTCCAGATCGGCTTCGTCGTGGTGCTGCTCGGGCTCGGCGCCCTGATGCTGCCCGCGGCCGGCGAGAGCGCGCTGACCACGCTGGTGTTCGTCGAGGCGATGGGCATGATGATCCTGCCGCTCCGGTTCGGCGTCGCGCTCGGCGTGGGCCTGCTGGCGCTCGCCGAGCTTGTGCTGCGAACGGTTCCGGGATGGAAGGACGACGGCAGCTACAGCCTGGCGATCGTGCTCGGCGGGCTCGCGGTTTTCGCCATGCGGCGGGCCATGTTGCGCAGCGTCGAGTTGGCGGTGGCGCGCAAGGAGTTCGCAGAGCTGGCGGTGCAGGAGGAGCGCGGGCGGTTCGCCCGGGATCTGCACGACATCCTCGGGCACTCGCTGACGGTCATCACGGTGAAGGCCGAGCTGGCCGGGCGGCTGATCGAGGGGCATCCGGAGCGCGCGGCCGCTGAGGTCGCTGACGTCGAGCGGCTGGCTCGCGCGGCGCTGGCCGACGTACGGGCTGCTGTTGCCGGGTACCGGGAGTTGAGTCTGGCCGGGGAGCTGGTGTCGGCGCGGTCGGCGTTGCAGGCGGCCGAGATCAAGGCCGAGCTGCCGACGGTGACGGACGAGGTGCCGGAGGCGAATCGGGAGTTGTTCGCGTGGGTGGTCCGGGAGGGCGTGACGAATGTGGTCCGGCACTCCGGGGCGAAGAGGTGCACGATCAAGCTGGCCGCGCAGCAGGTGGAGGTGCTGGACGACGGTAGCGGGCCGGCGCCTGGTGGTGGTGTGTCCGGGCACGGGCTGGTCGGGTTGCGTGAACGCGCCGACGAGGCCGGGGCGAGCCTGCAGATCGGGACCGCGCCGGGTGGCGGCTTCCGGCTGGCTGTCAGAGTTGGCTCGTGACGATACGGCTGCTGATCGCTGACGACCAGGCGCTGGTCCGGGGAGCGCTGGCCGCGCTGCTGGATCTCGAACCCGATCTCGAGGTGGTCTCCGAGGTCGGCCGCGGCGACGAGGTGGT
This sequence comes from Kribbella koreensis, assembly GCF_039525325.1. Taxonomy (NCBI): domain Bacteria; kingdom Bacillati; phylum Actinomycetota; class Actinomycetes; order Propionibacteriales; family Kribbellaceae; genus Kribbella; species Kribbella koreensis. The sequence continues at coordinate 56,475 of NZ_BAAAHK010000019.1, read as the reverse complement.
CGAGGCGGTCCGGTCGGCCAAGCCCGACGTGGCGCTGCTCGACGTCGAGATGCCAGGACTGGACGGGATCGAGGCCGCGGCGGCGTTGCGCCGCGCAGTACCGGAGGTCCGGGTGCTGATGGTGACGACCTTCGGGCGGCCGGGATACCTACGGCGCGCGATGGAGGCCGGGGCGGCCGGTTTCGTCGTCAAGGACACGCCCGCGGCGCAGCTCGCCGACGCCGTACGCCGGGTCCACCAAGGCCTGCGCGTGGTCGACCCATCGCTGGCCGCCGAAACTCTCGTGGCCGGGACCAGCCCACTGACCGCCCGCGAATCCGACGTACTCCGGGCTGCCCGCGAAGGCGGCACCGTCGCCGACATCGCCCGCGGCCTGCACCTGTCCGAAGGCACCGTCCGCAACCACCTGTCCGCCGCGATCGGCAAGACCGGCGCCCGCACCCGCGCCGAGGCCGCCCGGATCGCCATCGACAACGGGTGGCTGTGACATGTACCTGAACGTGGTCGACGTCGAGGCGACCTGCTGGGATGGCGAGCCGCCGCCGGGCGAGCGGCAGGAGATCATCGAGATCGGGCTGACCGTGGTCGACCTGGTCGCGCGGGAACGGGTCGCCAAGCATCGGATCCTGGTCCGGCCGGCCACCTCGCGGGTGAGTGCGTTCTGTACCGAACTCACCGGGCTGACCCAGGACGAGGTCGACGGTGGGATCAGCTTCGCGGAGGCGTGCAAGGAGCTTGCCAAGACCTACGGCTCCGGACAGTTCCCCTGGGCGAGTTGGGGCGATTACGACCGCAAGCAGTTCATCACGCAGTGCGACAGGACCGGGGTGCGGTACCCGTTCAACCAGGTGCACGTGAACGCGAAGCTGGTGTTCACCGAGGCGCGTGGGCTGCGGCGGCGACCGGGGATGGCGAAGGCACTGGAGCTGGCCGGGCTGCCGTTGGAAGGGCGGCATCACAGCGGGGCCGACGACGCCTGGAACATCGCGGCTGTGGTGCTTCAGCTGGTCGAAGCTGGTGACTGGCCAACGCCAGTGAATTAAGGTGTGTCATCAGGGGGCTGACATGTCGATCGAGCAGTTCAGTGGCAAAGGGCGGTTGGCGGACACCGGGGAGGGCATCACCGGGGACGAGCTGCAGTTGGCGGCGCGTAACCACGGGATGCCGCTGGAGGCGTTGCGGTACGACCTGACGCCGGCCGGGCTGCACTACGTGCTGGTGCACTACGACATTCCGGCGGCCAGCGCGACGAACTGGCGGCTGACCGTTGATGGTTGCGTCGAGCAACCACTGTCGTTCGGGATGACCGAGTTGCGGGCGATGGGGCGGCAGACCGTCCGGGTGACACTGGAGTGCGCGGGCAACGGCCGGGCCGGGTTGCAGCCGCGGCCGATCAGCCAGCCCTGGTTGATGGAAGCCGTCGGCACGGCGGAGTGGACCGGCGTACCGCTGGCCGCGTTGATCCGGGCGGCCGGGATCCGCAAGGACGCGATCGACGTGGTGTTCACCGGCGCGGATCACGGGTTCGAGCGCGGTATCGAGCAGGACTACCAGCGCGGGCTGACCGTCACCGAGGCACTCGACTCCGGCGCGATCGTCGCCTGGGAGATGAACGGCGCGCCGCTGCCGCCGCAGCACGGGTATCCGCTGCGACTGATCATGCCCGGCTGGTACGGGATGGCGAGCGTGAAGTGGTTGCGCTCGATCGAGCTGATCGACCACGAGTTCACCGGGTACCAGAACGCGGTCGCCTACCGGATCCGGCAGGAGCCGAACGAGGTCGGCGTCGGGATCACCCGGATCGAGCCGCGCGCTCTGCTGATCCCGCCGGGGCATCCGGACTTCATGAGCCGGCACCGCTTCGTCCCCGCCGGACCGATCGTCCTGCAGGGCCGCGCCTGGTCCGGCTGGGCGCCGATCGAGCGGGTCGAGGTCAGCGTCGACGCCGGCGTCAGCTGGCAGGACGCGAAGCTCGATGCCGACAGCAACGACCTGTCCTGGCGCGGCTTCTCCTTCGACTGGGACGCCGTCCCCGGCGAGCACGTCCTCACCGTCCGGGCCCACGACGCCAGCGGCCGGGTCCAGCCGATCGAGGCCCCCTGGAACCGCGGCGGCTTCGCCAACAACTCCGCCCAGCGGATCACCGTCCTGGTGCTGTCCCAACCTTCTGCCTAGTCCGCGTGTCGAGCCGGGGTTCGGCGGCTGCCCGTCTCATGATGGAGACAGGTTTTCGTCAGCTGTTTCTCGACTTCACGGGGATGCGAGCGATGAGCGACCTTGACACCCAGATCCACCTGCACGCGCGCGTCTTCCGCACCGGCTGTGACTGGTACGCCGATATCGACGACCACACGGATCCACAACCCGACGATCCCTACTGGTACGGCTACTACTCCTCCCAGCGGGCCGCCATCGACGCGGCCTGCGAGCGGATCGCCGCCCTCAACCGCGACCGCTGCCGCCGGCTCAGCCAGCAATTGTTGTTGAGAGCAACTAGTTCCGCATGAGGTGATCACCACAGCAGCATGCTGCTGAAGCCGGCCAGGACCAGGCTGACGGCGATGCACAGCACGTACCAGTACCAATGCATGGTCCAGTCGGCGTCGGCGGCGAGGACGTTGCCGGGATCGTGCGGATCGACGTACACGCCGATCTTGTCGCCGACCGCCGGCCGCGGGTCGATTTCGTCGGCGCCGTAGATCTCGACGGTCCCGCCGTCGCCGGGGCGGGCGACCTTGATGGTGAGGTCGTGGTTCTTCGACCACTTGTCCTCGTCCACCGAGACCACGACAGCCTGCTGCACCGGCGCGGTCCGGGCGAGGCGCTCGTCGGAGCGCCCCGCCCCCAGCCCGAACGGGATGATCGCCAGCGACCCGAGCACCAGCACCAGGCCGAGAAGTCTCACCAGGAGATCCTCGATCCGGAACCGCCGCCGCCCGGCATGCCGGCCCTGGCCCTCGCGCGCTTTCCCATCGCGCTCCTGCCGCCGGTACTCGCGCTGCAGCTTCCGCTCACGCTCCGCGGCCCGCTCCCGCCGCGCGACCGTCCACTGGGTCGGCTGCTCGAGCCGCTTCCACCACGCGAACCGCTCGACCAGGAGCCGTGCCGGGTAGCAGGCGCCGCCGGCGATGGCGAAGGCGACCAGTGGGCCGTCCCACATCCAGTTCGGTCGCGCCAGCCACGCGATCAGCAACAGCAGTCCGGCGGTACCTCCGAAGAACAGCAGGAGCAGGACGAGCTGCCTGCCGTACAGGTCGTCGGTACCGTCGTCGTCATCGCTCATCTCGTCCAGTAGACGACACGAACCGGTCTTGGGTTCCTCAGTCGGTCACTCGGGCTTGTTGTGGGTGCTGCCGCCGATCCGGTACGGCGTACTGACGCCCTCGTACGCCAGATGCGTCATCAACCCCTCCGACGCGTGCGGCAGGTTGTGGCAGTGATCCATCCAGACGCCCGGATTGTCCGCGACGAAGGCGATCTCGTACGTCTCCTTGTCGCCCACCTCGAGGGTGTCGATCCACCACGGCGACCCGGTCGCCGCGACGCCGTTCCTGGACAGCACGACCGCATGGTGGCCGTGCAGGTGCATCGGATGCGCCTGGCCGCTGGAGTTGCCGATCGTCATCACCACGACGTCCCCCTCGGTGACCATGAACATCGGTACGTCGGGGAACTTGTGCCCGTTGATCGTCCACCACAGGCCGGGCACCCCGTCGAGAAAGCCTGCGCTGCGCCCGATCTTGTACTCGAAGCGGCGGTCGGCCTTCGACGGATCGAGGCCGAGCGGCGCCGGCGTACCGTAGGTCAGCAGATCGACGCTTGCACTTGGCAACGATCCCGCCGCCTCGCCCTCTCCCAGCACCAACGACACCGTCCCAGCCTCGAGCTTCAAGGCTCCGGTCGCGGGCATTACGGCTTCAAGGTCGACTCTTGCGCCTGCAGCGAGCGGAAACGCCGCCGTTGTCGGCGTCGGACCATGCACGTCTCGGCCGTCGACGGCGACCACCTTGTACTCCGCGCCGGTGAGCCCGGTCCGTACCAGCGTGTTGTCGGTGTTGATCACCCGGACTCTGAGCTTCTTGCCTGGGGCGACGGATAGTCGCTGGTGGCCGGTCCGGCCGTTGATCGTGCGTTTGCCGTCATAGGTGTGGATGGCCGCGATCACGTCGTCGTGCGCGCCGCCGATGACGATCGTGCCGAACAGGCCGTCGCGGACCTCCTCGCTCGACACCTGGTGTGAGTGGTACCAGTACGTGCCTTGCTGGTCGGCCTTGAAGCGGTAGACGTGTTTGCCACCGACCGGTACCGCGTCCTGGGTGACGCCGGCGACGCCGTCCTCCGCGTTCGGTACGTCGATGCCGTGCCAGTGCAGGGTGGCACCGTCCGGGACCGACTCGTTGACGAGGGTGACCTCGACGAGATCGCCTTGCCCGGCTCGGATCAGCGGGCCGGGCGACGAGCCGTTGAGGGTGAAGCCGTCGATCTGTTCACCACTCGCGAGGGTGAACTTCTGCTTCCGGGCGGTCAGGGTGACGGCGACGTCCGGCTTGCCTCGGCGCGGTCCGGTCAGGTCGGTGAGGCTGGTCCCACCGTGGTGCATGTGGCCGGACATCGACGGGCCGCCGCCGTAGTCGGCGTACCCCATGTCCATGGCCGAGTAGTTGTCAGGGACGAGGCTGGTCGCCCAGAGGTACGCCAGCGGTACGAGTACCGCCAGCGTCACCCCCAGAGCGATCAGCCGTCCCCTCCACCTACGCACTGACCGGCTGGGCTGGTGTCGCTGCCCGACGTGACGCCATCCCAGCGACTGCCGCGACGGCGAGCCCGTTGATGCCGTGCAGGATTCCCAGCGCCGGCAACCCGAAGGACACGACCGCGAGCACGAACTGCAGCACCACCAACCCGAGCACGATCCCGGCCAGGGCACGGCCGCGCGGTACGTCGGTCAGGAAGGACACGATCAGGAAGACGAGCGCGAGCACGGCGATCGCAGTACCGGCGATGCTGTGATAGCTCTGCCCGAAGTTGCTGTAGTCGGCCCCGATCGTCTTCCCGTCCTCGGCATCACTCGCGACGGTGAACCCGGCCAGCGCGATCGACGCGATCTGCAGTACCACCGCCACCGCGATCGACGACGCCAGCACCCGGTACGCCGCTCTCATGCCCGTCGCTCCTGCCGACGCCGCTTAGCGATCACCACGCCAGCCACCAGCAACACCAGCGGCAGTACGGGCGGATGCCCACCGAACACCACACACCCGATGGACGCCAGCACCCCAGCCACCGCCAGCACCACCAACAACGGCAACGGAACCCGCCCCAGCGGCCCCCGCCCACCCCACGGCGGCCCGTACTGCGCTCCGTCGCGCCCACTCCAGGCCCCCTGCCTCCGCGGATCCTGTCCAGCACCTGGCCTGCCACCCGGCCCAGCGCCCTGCCCTGCTGCGTGCGCCGCGCCCTGGTCCTGCGGCGTCGTCCACGGCGGCCGCGACCATCCCCACGGCCCAGCCCACTGCTCGCCGTCGCCCGCCTCCTGCGCTCCAGCGGTCGGCTCCCCCGGCAGATCCGCGAACAGCGCCGCCAGCTCCACCTGCGTCTTCGCCTGCAGCGCCTCCCCGACCCGCTCCTGGTGCTCCTCAGCAGTCAGCCGCCCGGCCTCGTAATGCGCACCCAGCCGCGAGACAGCCTCCTCCCGCTCCTGATCGCCGATCCGAACCGGCTTCTCCTCGTTCATGACACTCCTCGCTGTAATCGCAGTTTTCCGACCACATCGATCGTGTCGCCCACCCCCTACCCAGCGCGTCGCCTCCGCGGCTACACCTCATCTACTCCCCAGGAGGCACCTCCCCCACCAGCCGCAGCAGGACGTACTCCCTCTGGAGTACGTCACCCCAGGGACAACCCTTGCCGGGAAAACAAGCTGAACCAGGGGTGCATCTCGGGTTAGGGTCGAACCAGGTCGCACCGATGCCAGGTGCACCCGCCGGCAGGCCGTTCCGGCTCTCCAGTGTGGCGACCTCCCCAGTCTGCGCCGGGGTCGCAGATTGGATGACCTATGCCCGCGATCCAGACCGAAGCCCTGACGAAGAGCTACCGCTACACCGAGCAACGCCCAGGACTCAGCGCGGCCGTACGAGGCTTGTTCCGTCCCGACCGTCGTGAGCGGCTGGCGGTCGACGCGCTCGACCTCACTGTGCCTCGCGGTCAGGTGATCGGCCTGCTCGGCCCGAACGGCGCCGGCAAGACGACCACGATCAAGATGCTCTGCGGCCTGCTGCGACCGACCGCCGGCGAGCTCGAGGTGCTCGGCCATCGCCCGTCGAAGCGCGGCTACGACTTCTTGTCGCGGATCTCCGTCGTCTTCGGCCAGAAGTCGATGCTGTGGTGGGACGTCTCGACGTACGACTCCCTGCTGATCCACAAGGAGATGTACGCCCTGGCCAAGCCACGCTTCGACCAGACCGTCGAGGACCTGTCGAACCGGCTGCAGATCCAGGACATCCTGAACATCGCGGTCCGCAAGCTCTCCCTCGGCCAGCGGATGCGCTGCGAGCTGATGCTGGCCCTCCTGCACGGCCCGGAACTGCTCTTCGCCGACGAACCGACCGTCGGCCTCGACGTCGTCGCCAAGCTCACCGTCCGTACCTTCCTGGCCGAGCTCAACCGCGACCTCGGCACCACCATCGTGCTCACCAGCCACGACATGAACGACGTCGCCGCGCTGTGCGAGCGGATCGTCGTGATCAACCACGGCCGCCCCGTCTTCGACGGCGACCTGCCGGCGTTGCGTGCCCGGTCCCACGACGGCGACGACCTCGACCAGGTGATGTCGAAGCTCTTCACGGCGCAAGCATGAGGACCGTACGGATCCTCCGGGTACTGATCGCCCGCGAGCTCACGACGACGCTGACCTACCGCTGGTGGCTGCTCTTCCTCCAACTCGCCACCGTCATCTCGCCGGCGATCTCGCTGCTCGTCTTGCGCGGCGCCATCGCCCAGGGAGCGACCCCGCCGGTCACCGAGTCGTTCCTCACGACGTACCTGGTCATGGTCGGCCTGGTGGTGATGCTGACCGCCAGCTGGACCTCGGGCTTCATGGCCGAGAGCATCCGGCTGGGCAAGCTGAGCAGCTGGCTGGTCCGGCCATGCTCCACCCATCTGGCGAACATCGCCAACAACCTCGGCGAGAAGCTGATCAAACTGCTGCTCGCCGTCCCGCTGGCCGTCGGGCTCGGCATCATCTTCCGCGACCAGGTCAAGCTCCCGTCGTCGCCGCGCCGATGGCTCGCCTTCGCCGTCGCGCTGACACTGGCCGGTGGCATGGCCTACACCCTGGACGTCGTGATCGGCTCGCTGGCGTTCTGGTTCGAGGACGTCACGGCCGTGAACCGGCTGCGTTTCCTGGTCTCCGGCCTGCTGTCGGGCGCGATCATCCCGCTCGCCCTCTTCCCGTCCGCCTTCGCCGGTTTCCTCGCGATCCAGCCGTTCCGCTTCATGGTGTCGTTCCCGCTCGAGGTACTGCTGGGCCACCCGACGGCCGGCAGCTTCGCCTGGCAGGCAGGCTGGTCCGCCACCTTCCTCGGGGCCGCGATCCTCACCTGGCGGCTAGGATTGCGCAGCTATCAGGGAGCCGGCGCATGAGGCGCTACGGACGGCTGTGGACAAGTTGCCTGAGGCAAGCGATCCGGCGCGACCTGCAGTTCCGCAGCCAGACGCTCATCAACGCGATCGCCTCGGCCGCCGAGCTGGCGCTCGGCCTGATCCCGGTCCTCGTCCTCACCGACCTGTCGACCACGGCCACCGGCTGGAACGGCCCGCTGACGCTCGTCGTCGTCGGCCTGTACGGCGCCTGTACCGGCCTGATGGACTGCTTCGTGACACCGAACCTGCGGCGGATCGACACCTACGTCCGGCAGGGTGAGCTCGACCTGATCCTGATCCGCCCGGTGAACGCCCAGCTCTTCGCCCTGTTGCGGTGGATGGAGCCGGCCGAGTTCGGGCGCGTCGTCACCGGCCTCGCTCTGGCGGCGGCCGGCGCGCAGGCGGCGCAGCTGTCGATCGACCCGGCGCTGCTGGCCAAGGCCGCGATCTGGCTCGTGACCGGTTTCATCGGCTACAGCCTGCTCTGGGCCAACCTCGCGTACCTCGCGTTCTGGACCGAGAGCGCGGCGCCCATCAACGATGTCGCGCAACAGGCCCGCGAAGCCGGGAAGTACCCGCAGACGTACTTCCCGAAGTCCGTCCAGCTCGTCTTGGCGACGATCGTGCCGGCCGGGCTGATCGCTGCGGTACCAGTTGGCGTTCTGACCGGTACCACCGCGGCGCTTTCAACAGCGGCGCTAGTGCTGACGGCCGGCGCCCTGCTCACCGTGTTGCATTGGCAGGTCGCCAGCCGTCGCTACAGCAGTGCGAGCTAGTCGATCGCCTGGACCTCCAGCAGTACTGCGGTTTCGGGCCACTGGGCTGGTACCTGTACGCCGACTGCGGCCAGGGCCGCGCCGTTGAGTTGGACCGTGCCGCCGTCTTGCCACCAGGGGGCCGAGTGGCGGGGTTGCGGGCCAGGCGTGGCTAGTTTGCTGACTCGGTAGGTGCGGTCCTTGTCGAGCCCTGGCAGGCGGACGCGGCCGAGGTCGGAGGTGATCGACTGGGCGACCTGTACTGCGGAGAAGACCCCACGCGAGCCGTCCTGAGCGACTACTCCGTGGAGCAGGAAGTCGTCCGAGCCGCGGTCGGCGCGGACTACCCGGCCGGTGTGGAGCAGCGGGCGGAGGGCCTTGTGCAGGGCGACCCAGCCGGCCAGCTCTTCGCGCTCCTCGGGGGACGCCAGGCTGATGTCCCACTCGATGCCGAAGTGGCCGAAGAGGGCCGTCGACGCACGGAAAGCCAGGCTCTGGGTGCGGCCGGTGGTGTGGGCCTTCGGCGGGCCGACGTGGCAGCCGATCAGCTCCGGCGGCAGCAGCAGTTGGGTGTAGCGCTGGATCTTCTGACGCTCCAGCGCGTCGTTGCTGTCGCTGCCCCAGACGCGGTCGGTCCGCTCGAGGATGGCGAGGTCGACCCGGGCGCCACCGGACGAGCAGGACTCGATCTCGACCTTGGGGTGGCGGCGCTTGAGCTCGTCCAGCAGCCGGTACACGCCGAGCGTCTGCTCGTGGATGCCCGCCGTACCGGTCAGCTGGTTGCCGCCGTCAACGAAGTCGCGGTTGTGGTCCCACTTGATGTAGCTGATGTCGTACTCGGTCAGGATGCTGTCGATCCGCTCGAGCAGGTAGTTCCAGGCCTCCGGGATGCCGAGGTTCAGGCCCTGCTGGTGCCGGGCGGTCGGCGGCATCCGGTTGCCGGTGGCAAGGATCCAGTCGGGGTGCTCGCGGGCCAGGTCGGAGTCGGGGTTGACCATCTCCGGCTCGAACCACAGCCCGAACTGCAGCCCGAGGCCGGTGACGTGGTCGACGAGCGGGTGCAGCCCCTTGGGCCAGATGCCTTCGTCGACGTACCAGTCACCGAGGCCCGCGTGGTCGTCGCGACGGCCGCGGAACCAGCCGTCGTCGAGCACGAACCGCTCGGCGCCGACCTGGGCGGCCGCATCGGCGAGCGCCTTGAGCTTGTCGAGGTCCAGGTCGAAGTACACGGCCTCCCAGGTGTTCAGCACCACCGGGCGATCGGTCTTCGGGTGGGTGTCGCGCGCCCGGAGGTACTCGTGGAAGCGGGTCGACATCTGGTCGAGGCCGATGCCGTACGAGCCGTAGATCCATGGAGTGCCGTACGAGCCTTGCGGCTGGAGGCGGCCTTCGCCGGGGAGGAGCAGTTCGCCGCCGCCGATCACGGCGTACCCGCTCATGCCGCGTTCGGCGTACGAGCGGTGGTTGCCACTCCAGGCGGTGTGGACGGCCCAGAGCTCGCCGGTGCTGAAGTCGAAGCCGGGGGTGCCGGCGATCAGCAGCAGAGTTGCGTCGGCGCCGGTGCGGCCGCGGCGGTTGTCGCGGATGTGCGCGCCCTGGGTGAACGCGTGCCGCTGCGGGTGCCGCTCACCGATGTGCCGGCCGGTCATGTCGAACAGCTCGGTCGCCTCGGTCGGTACCGGCAGAGCGAGCAGCAACTGGTCGACCGTGTAGACGGACGTACCGGTGTTGGTCAGCTCGGCCTTGGCCCGGACCAGGCCAGAGTCGGTCAGCTCGATCACCAGGGCCAGGCTCAGCCCGGCCTGCGGATCGGTCGCGGTGACCTGGACCGCGTTGCCGGACTGCGAGACCTCGGTGAGCTGGAACGACGCGGAGAAGTCCTGCCCGTCCCGGTGACCGTTGAGTCCCGGCAGTCCGAACCAGCCCGCGGAGTACTCCGGGATGATCGCGACCGGCTTGTTGTCATCGAGCCCGTTACCGGCCTGGACCGCGCCCGCACCTGTCCTCAGATCGGCCAGCACGGCCTCGTCCAGCGGGCCGAGATCCGCACCCCAGTGCAGGACGGACGGAAGAGCCGGACCGGAGCAGTCCAGGACCAAGCTGACACCCGCCGAGCGGAGCTGCAGCACCTTGGCGTTCGACACTGTTGATTCACTCTGCTTTCTGATTGTTTTCAGGACGAAACTATTTCCCGCCGCAGAGCAGATGTCAATAGATTCACAGAGTTAAGTAATACCCCGCCCGAGCGCTCTCAGACAGAGATGCTCCTTCTCCGGACAGACCTGAGCCAGGCGTCGACCTTGGCGACGTTCGGCACTGCCGGGAGAACTGTTTTCTGTAAGGCGTTTTCGAGGTCGTGGTGGAGGTCGAGGCGCCAGCGTTCCACCTCGTCCCACGGGAGCTCACCTCGTTTGACCGCCAGCAGGCGGTCGCGGTTCGGGCCGACGTCGACGATCAGTTCACCTTCGGTGAGGAGGGTGCGGGCGGCTAGCAGCAAGCGGATCAGGTGCATGACGTGCTTCCACTTGGGGGCGCCGTCGCGTCGGCAGTCCGCTTCGATCTTCTTGAACTGGCTGAGGACGTAGCCCGAGTAGGTCTGGTAGGCCAGTTGCGACAGGAAGTCTCGTCTCAGGTCGACCAACTCCTCGCCGAGTGGCGTCTGCTTGACCACCAGCGGTGAGTGGAGCACCTCGAGCAGGTTCGGGTTCGCCTTCAGGGCGAGTTCGCAGAAGCGCTCGACCTCCCACGAGAACCACTCCTCCGCCGGCCCGTCGACATGCATCGGCGGCTTGCCGAGCGACCAGAACGCCTCGGTCGGCGCGACGTAGACGCCACGGGTGTCGGTGTCCGAGGCATCCGTGTCCAGCCCGAACGCCCGCGACCCGACGACGGCCGCATAGATCGTGTGCTCCAGCACCAGCCGATCCCCATCCGGCTGATCCACGGCAACGGCTTCGCTCTGGTACGCCGTACGCAGGCTGAGCTGATCGCGTTTGGCCGTCGCCTCCCGCCCGTCGACCAGCGTGACGACGTACTGGCCGTCGGGAGTGACCCCGGTGACCCGCCCGGTCGCACCGCGTTGCGCAGTACCGCCGGCCTTGTCGCGCCGCTCCACCCGCAACACCACCTGCGTCCCCACCGGCAGCTGTGGCCCCTCGATCACCATGCGCTCATGCTCTCTCATCTGTTATTGACAAATGAAACTGTCAATAACAAGCTTGGCGGGTGAGGTTGCTGGAGGAGCCGGAGAAGGTGCGGGCTGCGTTGTCGCCGTTGCGGCGGCAGTTGCTCGACCTGCTGCAGGAGCCTGCGTCGGGGACCCAGTTGGCGGCGGCGTTGGAGTTGCCCCGGCAGCGGGTGAATTACCACTTGCGGGAGCTCGAGAAGGCCGGGCTGGTGGAGCTGGTCGAGGAGCGTCAGCGGCGGGGGTGCGTCGAGCGGATCCTGCGCGCGACCTCTGGTTCCTTCGTTGTGGATCCGGCTGTGATGGGCCGGGCCTTCAGTCGTCTGGGTGATCAGTACGCGGCTGAGCATCTGGTGGAGGTGGCTGCCGGCACCGTTCGCGACGTCGCCCGGATGCAGAACGCGGCCGATGCCGAGGGCAAGCGTCTGCTGACGTTCACGCTCGAGGCGTCGGTGCGGTTCGCGGAGCCGGGCGATATGCATCGCTTCACCGACGCGCTGGCCGAGGCGGTGCGGCAGGTGGTCGAGACCTTCGACAGTCCTGATGGGCGGGCCTATCGCGTGATCGCCGGCGGGCACCCGGCGCCCCGTAGTACAGAAGGAGAGAAGGCATGAGCAAGGAGACGCCCGAGATCGTGGTGGTCGTGGCCGCGCCGGTCGATGCGGTCTGGGATGCCCTGCGGGACAAGGAGAAGATCCGGCATTGGCACGGGTGGGAGGATCCGCAGCTGGATGCCGAGATCGACCTGATCTACTTCAGCGACGGCACTGTCGAGGACGGCCACACGCTGACCAGTCCGAACGGCGACCGGTTCGTGGTCGAGCCTTGGGAGGGTGGTTCGAGGGTCACTTTGACGCGGGCGGCGTACGGGGCGAATCCGGACTGGGACGCGTACTACGACGACATCACCGAGGGGTGGATCACGTTCCTCCACCAGCTGCGGTTCGCGCTCGAACGGCATCCGGGGACGGGGCGTCGAACTTTGTTCTACTCGGGGATCGGAGTTCGTAGCGCGGGACCGGCTGAGTTGCTCGGGCTCGATGGCGCTGTCGGTTCGGAGTACAGGGCCGACGTTGTCGGTGAGGCTGTGAGCGGGTCGGTGTGGTTCCGGTCCGAGCATCAGGTCGGGCTGACTGTGGACCAGTGGGGCGATGGGTTGCTCGTGCTCAGCTACATCGCGCCTGGCGAGGAGAAGCCGTCGGGGGCTGCGATGGCCGTACTCACCTTGTACGACCTCGGCGACAACGAGCGCGAACAACTCGGCGAACGCTGGCAGGCCTGGTGGTCAACGCGTTACCCAGCTCCGCCTCAACCGGACAATGATTGACCCGGTGGTGACAGGGCGCAAACGTGCCAGCACGCTCGGTCTGTTTTCCTTGATTACCCGGGAGTACATTCTCGCTGCACGGTGACCATCACGGGGTCCGAATGGTCGCCGCCGCCCCGGCGAGGAGGCCCTTGTGCCCAGACGACTTTCCTTGACCATCACCGCACTCACCCTGACGGCCGGCAGCCTGGTCGTCACCACCCCAGCAGCCCACGCGGACGGCCCCGGCACCGGTACGCCGTACGTCGTCACCGTCGGCGACTCGTACATCTCCGGCGAAGCGGGTCGCTGGGCCGGAAGCTCCAACGACTCCGAGACACCGGCCGACGCGCTCGGTGCCCACGCGTACCACGACAACGCGGCCGGTACCGCCGAGACGATCCCCCGCTGCCACCGCAGCAAGTCCGCGGAGGCCTACATCGGCGGCGGGGTCGGCGGACTCAATCTCGCCTGCTCGGGCGCGACGACCGGCACCACGACTGGGGACAACTTCAAACCCGGGCTCGACTTCTACGACGACGGCGCTGGTCATCTCGGTCAGGCCAAGCTGCTGCAGCAGTTCGCGACCGGGCACAACGTCAAGCAGGTGGTGGTGTCGATCGGCGGCAACGACTTCAACTTCGCGTCGGTCGTGCAGTCCTGCGTGACCGACTTCCTGACCTCACCGTCCTGGAACCCCGACTACTGCCGCGACGACTCATCCGTCGTCGCCAACTTCACCTCGGCCAACGTGACCGCGGTGCGCGGCCGGATCGCAACCGCCTTCCAGAACGTCCGTACTGCGATGCGCAACGCGGGCTATGGAGACACCGCGTGGACGCTGCTCGTACAGACGTACCCGTCCCCCATCCCTGCTGCTAGTGGCTTCCGTTACGGCCAATCCGGCTTCACCCGGCAGAGCGTCGGCGGCTGCGGCTTCTGGAACGCGGATGCGGACTGGGCCAACGCGACCGCCCTCCCCACGATCAACAGCACGGTGCGCGCCGCCATCGGCCAATCCGGCCTGACCAACACGCGCCTCCTCGAACTCCAGTCGACCTTCAACGGCCGACGCCTCTGCGAGAAGACAGTCGGCCTGTACGAAGAGGTAGGCCTCTCCTCCTGGACCCAGCCGACGGCTGTGGACCGCACCGAATGGGTCAACCAGATCCGCACGGTCACGACGGTCGGCTCCAACTACTTCATCCAGGAATCCATCCACCCCAACTACTGGGGCCAACTGGCCCTCCGCTCCTGCGTACGCCAGACCTACACCCAAAACCGAGGCGGCACCTGCACCATCGCCGGCACAGGCCTCCTCAACGCCGAACCCCGCATGACCCTGAACTAACCCCCACCGCCCCCGGCACGCGACGACCTGCGAGCCATTTGAGGGGATAACCCCGCAGATGGTGGGTTGCCTCGTCAGATACTGGCGAGGCAACCCACAAACTGAGGGGTTGCCCCCTCAAATGGGGGTCGGACGATTCAGGTGCGGCAGCTGATTTCCATGCCGTCTTCGACCGGGAACTCGGTGGTTACGTAGCCGTTGGTGGGGGTGCGGACGTAGGTGAGGTAGTCGGACATGGTGGTGAAGGTGATGTCGTCGGCGACGACCAGGGCGCCGGGGGCGAGGCGGTCTTCGAGGAGGCGGAGTACGGGGAGGCAGAGGTCTTTCCAGCCGTCCAGGAGGAGTAGGCCGATCGGGCCTGGGACGTCGGCGAGGGTGGTCAGGGCGTCGCCGGGGAGGATCTTCACCTGGTTCGCGACGCCGGCTTCGGTCAGGTTTGCTTGGGCGGCGGCGATCTTCGTCTCGCTCAGTTCGGTCGTCAGCACCTGGCCGATGCCGTTGTCGGCGACGGCGGCTGCGAGGTAGATGGTGGAGATGCCGTACGACGTACCGAACTCGACGACGGTCGTCGGCCGGGCGGCCCGGACCAGCGAATAGAGCAGGGCGCCTCCGGCCGCGGAGATCGGCATGTAGATGCCGGCGAGGGCGTCGGCGCGTTCCTGCGCGGTCGCCGACTCGTAGGAGAAGCCGTCGCCGCCGGGCGAACGTACGTCGTCATCGCGCTTGGCATCCTCGAAGAGGCGGTCGAGGACCTTCTGGACCGCGGGACTTTGCAGGGTGTTGGTCATGCTCGCTAGGCTAGACGCAACGTATGGTCTAGGCAAGAGACCATGGAGGAGGCAGGACTGTGCACCACGGGAACAGGCACGGGCGGAGCGAAGAGGCGCGGCAGGCAGTCCTCGAGGCGGCCGACGATCTGCTGGTGGAGAAGGGTTTCGCGGGCCTGACGGTCGAAGGGATCGCCACCCGGGCCGGCGTCGCGAAGCAGACGATCTACCGCTGGTGGCCGTCCAAGACGGAGATCCTGATCGAGGCGTTCGTCGACGACGCGGCGCAGTACCTGACCCCGCCCGACACCGGCGACCTGGCCACCGACCTCCGCCGCCACCTCGCCAGACTCGCCGACTTCCTCACCAAGACAGACGCCGGCGCAGTCTTCCGCGCCCTGGCAGGCCAGGCCCAGCATGACCCCACAGTCGCCGACCGCCTCCGCGCCGACCACCTGACCCACCAATGCGCCCGAGACAGCCAGCCCCTCCTCAACGCAATAGCCCGCGGCGACCTCCCCGCCACCACAGACGTCGACTCAGCCGTAGAACAACTCGTCAGCCCCATCTACTACCGAGTCCTCCTCACCGGCGAACCAGTCCCCCGCAAATACACCAACCACCTGGTCACCCAGTACCTGAGCCAGACATGACGAGGCCCCGGCAACCCATTGGGGAGTTGCCGGGGCCTCGCTTAACTCAGGTCAGCTCAGGTTCAGGCCCGTGTCGTCTACGACGAAGGAGGTCTGGAGGGAGCTGTCTTCGGTGCCGGTGAAGGTGATGGTGGACGTCGTGCCCGCGAGGGACGAGACGTCGAAGGACCGGAGCGTGTAGCCCGCGGCCTTGTTGAGGTTGGAGTACGTGGCCAGGGTGGTCGCGCCGGCCTTCACGGTCAGCTTGTCGTACTGGACCGTGGTGGTCGTCTCGGCCGTGTCGATGTGCAGCCAGAAGGACAGGGTCCCGTGGCAGCCGGCCGGGATGGTGACGGACTGGCTCAGCGTGTCGGTGTGAGTCGTTCCGTAGCCGTCGAGCCACGCCTTCTTGGCGCCGCCGTGAGCCGGCTGACTGGCGGAGCTGTCGATCACTCCGGCGGTAGCCGTCCAGGGTGCCGCCGTAGCGGATTCGAAGCCCGGGTTGCCCAGTACCTGACCGGAGCATCCGCCGCCGCCACCGGTGATGGTGAAGGTGAACGAGGTGCTACCGGATCCACCGGCACTCGCGGTCGCCGTTGCGGTGACGTTGTAGGTGCCGGCCGCGGTCGGCGTACCGGAGATGGTGCCGGTCGACGAACCGATCGTGATGCCGCCCGGCAGGCCGGTGGCCGACCAGGTGTACGGCGCGGTGCCGCCGGTGGCCGTCAGCGTGAACGACGCGATCGCGGTACCGACGACGCCGGACTTGTTGCCCGGGTTGCCGACGGTGACGCCGCCGCTGACGCTGCAGGTCGGGTCAGCGGCCTGCGCCGGAACGCTCACCGCGTCCCACGCCGCCTTGACGGTGTTGAACTCGGTGCAGCTGCCCGGGTACAGGTTCTTGGCAGCGGTCAGCGTCCAGGTGCGGTACTTCAGGTACGAGCTGCTGCTCGTCTTCATCAGCATCGCGTTGTACATGATCTTGATGGCCTTCTGGATGCCCAGACCGGTCACCGTCGAGCTGTTGCAGGTCGGCACGTTCGGGCTGCCGCCGCTGCCCTGGGACAGCAGCACGAACCAGTGGTTACCCGGACCGGCCGCCGCGTGCACCTCGGTGCCCGGGATCGAGCTCGAGTAGCAGTTGGGGTCGCCGAGCGCCGACGGGTCGTACATGTTGCGGATCGGGCCGCTGCCGACCAGGTTGACCTCTTCGCCGACCAGGAAGTCCGGCGGGTCGTACGAGGCGCCCTGGTTGCTGTAGAACTCGGTGGCCGCGCCGAACGTGTCGGCGACGAACTCCTGCGTTCCCGAACCCGAGATGCCACCCGGGGTGTGGTCGTCGATGCCGTGGCCCATCTCGTGCGCCAGAACGTCGATCGAGCCGATCCAGGCGCCGGCGGTGTTCTTGCCGATCTGGACCTGGGAACCGTCGTAGTACGCGTTCTGGTCGTTCAGGCCGACGCGGATCGGCCAGGCGCCGCCCGAGCCGTCCATGGCGTTGCGGCCGAGCCAGTCGTTCAGCATCTTCTTCTCGGTCTGGGCGGCGAAGAGCGCGTCGACGCAGCCCGTCTCCTTGTTCGTACCGACGCCGTTGCCCCAGACGTCGTCCGGACCGCTGAACGTGGTGTTGTTCGCCGCGTCCTGGCAGGACAGGTTCGTCGTGCCCGGGTCCTTCATCGAGTACGTGCTACCGGTCAGCGTGGTCGCCAGGGTCAGCGGGGCGGGCCCGCTGTAGACGCCCGTACCGGTGCCGGCCATCACGTGCTCCTTGGTACCGAGCACCTTGCCGGAGGCCGCGTCGACGTACACCGACAGGCTGGACGGCTCGTGGCCGTTGCTGCCGGTGACACGGGACTGCCAAGCCAGCTTGGGGGTACCGCTGAGGGCGTACACGGCCAGCGTCGGCGTGGTGCTGGAGGTGACGACCTTGAGTTGCTTGGTCGCGGTCGCCTTGGCGGTCGCGGCGCTGATACCGGCCTTCGTCGCTAGGTCGGGGATAGCGGTGGTCTGAGCGACCGAGGTTGCCTTGACGGCGCCGTCTCCGTCGGTGACGACGACGAAGTCACCGCCGATGACGGGCAGGCCCTTGAAGGTCCGCTCGTACGGGACGTACTGCAGCCCGGACGGTTCGGAGATCACGGGCTTTGCGATGAAGCTGTCCGACTTGCCGGCATGCAACGCGGCAGGACGGGCCGCCACCAGCGACGTCGCGGTCTTGGCCGCGAACGCCTTCGACTGGGCCTGTGTCGGCCGTGGTGGCGGTGCCGCGCCCGGCGCGGCGCTGGAGGCCGAGGTCCCCAGCGCGGCAGCGGTGGCTACCGAGAGGCTGAGGATCGCCAGAACGGTGGCGGGTTTACGGGAACGCTGAAACAAGACCATCGGTGTGGTCCCTTCGCGAAAATGGTGCTGGGCGGATCGCGCAACGCCGGGCTGGCAGGCAGCTGCACCAATCTCCGCCTGGAACGCACCGGCTCCCCACCCGACGTGCTGCAGGTCCTCACCTTCGTTTACCGTCCGGTAGAGCGCGCGGACGGACACTATGCCCGCGCATATTCCCCGGCAAGGCGCGGAAATGCCGCTGGCACCAACACGCCAAGTGACCACGTTGTCACGGTCCGGACATCGCTTTCCTGACCCGCTGGACAGGACATAGTCCGCCCGCGGCCGCCACTTTCCGGCGGTTTTCCTCGTGGGTCAGCGGTGGGCGGTAACGCGGGGGTGGTCGCGCCAGGCGGGCATGGTGGCCATGTAGGCGAGGGTGTCGGCTTCGATCTTCTCGCGGGGGTCGCCGGGGTTGCGGCGTTCCTGCCAGGAGACCATCGAGGCGAACCGGGTGTCGAAGTCCTGGAGGTTGCCGTCGGCATCTACGCAGTGTTCGCAGTACCGGCCGCTCTCGATCGGCATGCTGCAGCTCTCGCAGCTGGTGGTCGTGGTCATCGCGGGTCTCCGTTCGTTCGTACCAGGGTTGAGAGGGTGGTGAGCAGGCCGGCCCGGTCGCCGGGGGCCAGGGCGGCGAACGCCTCGGCCAGGGCTGGGACGCTGAGGACGTCGCGGTCAGCGCGGAGTACGGCGAAGCCATCGGGCGACAGCCACACCAGCGTGCGGCGCCGGTCCTCCGGATCGCGCTCCCGCTCCAGCACGCCCTTGGACTCGAGCTGAGTGACGATGTCGCTGACCACCGACTGCGCCCGATCCAGATGCAGCGCGATGTCACCAACCGTCAACGGCCCGGTCTGCGAAAGATGCTGCAACACGGCCCGGCTGGCCCCCGACATCTCACTCCGCTTCCCGTCCCGCCGGTGAAACCGCAGATACGTCTCCCGGAACAGATCGGCGAACGCCTGAGCGTCCTCGTCAACAGTGCTCACACGCAGAATCTCCATCGCCACAGATCCATCGTCAATCCCGATGGAATCCGCCCGGACAGGCGAGAAGGCCGGCCCCCGAGGGGACCGGCCTTCTCAACTCATAGGGGTGGAGGTGGCGGGAATCGAACCCGCGTCCTTCAGCGTCGCTCCAAGACTTCTCCGGGCGCAGTCTGCAAAATCGTTGTTCTCAGCCCCAGCACTCGTGCAGACACGTTGCTGACAGACTCATTCGCTGTAAATGTCCCGCGTCAACCCCGCGACCGGGTTGACGAAGCAAGCTTCCTAGCTGAGGCCAGGAACCGGGTCGGAAGCACCCCCGGGCTGACCGCTTCTTTTAGCTCAGGCCGTCAGGCGGCGAGAGCGAAGCTCTGCTGATTTGCATCGGCAGTTATTTTTTTCCAGAGATCGTTAACGAGATAACCCTGGATCCTCGGCCCGCTTCTCATGGAACGTACGTCCAAAGTCGAAACCGTTCACCCCCTGTTGAGTTGTCAAACCTCCGCGGACCGATAGCGCTCTGACTGTCCGCAGAAGACCAACACTACCAAGTACAACCAGTCACCCGCACGTGGGATTCCCTCAGTGGATCATGCGGAGGGTGAAGGGGTAGCGGAAGTCGGAGCCGAGCAGGGCCGCGATGCCGCCGATGCCGGTCAGGACGAACCAGACCAGGCCGACGAGCGGGAACAGGAAGCCGGTGAAGCCGCCGGTCACCCCGGTCACGATGCCCAGCAGGGCGAAGAGGCCGAAGGCGCTGAGCTGGAAGTTCAGCGCCTCCACCGCGTGCTTGCGGATGACCGGGTTCTGCTTGCCCGCGCCGGCCGCGACCAGCGCCGGGCCGACGAAGAAGGTGGGGAACCCGAGCCAGTGCGTGACCAGCCCCATCCCGCGCCCTTCCGACTGCCGGGCCGGTAGCGGCGGCCGGGTGAAGGCCGCGGGAGCGAAGGTCGGGACGGGCCGGGAGACGAGGCCGTCGAAGGTGCCGTTCAGCTCGGCCCGAGTCCGCGACTTGAGCGCCAGCTCCAGCCTGGTGTCGAACTCGAACCGGTCCAGGCGCCCGTCGGCGTACATCTCTTGAAGAATCTCGACGGCGCGGTCCCGTTGGGCCGGCGTCACCAGCAGGTCTGAAGTGGACATGCCTTCAGCCTGCCCCGCACCGGACGGCGACCCCATAGGGTGACGCCCGGAGCGGCCCCTGAGCAGACCCCCGCCCGCCCTCAGCAAGGCCGCCCAGTACTACCCCCGGCGGCGGTCGCTGAGTGCGCGCTGTGCCTCGCGGTCGGCCTGGCGCTCGGCCAGGGCGTGCCGCTTGTCGTAGTCCTTCTTGCCGCGCCCGGTGGCCAGCTCGACCTTCGCGTACCCGTCCTTGAAGTACAGCGACAGCGGGATCAGCGAGACGCCCTGCTGCTCGACCGCTTTGATCAGCTTCTGCATCTCGTCCTTGTGCAGCAGCAGCTTGCGGGTCCGCCGGGGCTCGTGGTTGGTCCACGTGCCGTGCGTGTACTCCGGGATGTGCATGTTCTGCAGCCAGAGCTCGCCGCCGCGCACCGACGCGAAGGCGTCGACGAGGGAGGCCCGACCCAGCCGCAGGGACTTCACCTCGGTCCCGGTCAGCACGAGTCCGGCCTCCACCACGTCGTCGATGTGGTAGTCGTGTCGCGCCTTACGATTCTGCGCGATCGGCTTGTGGCCGGTCTGTTTCACCATCCGACCAGTATCTCAGACCACTCACAGCCACTTCATCGGATTAACCACGTTGCCGTCCTGGTAGACCATGAAGTGCAGGTGACAGCCGGTCGAGTAGCCGGTCGTCCCGACGTACCCGATCACCTGGCCCTTCTTCACCCGCTGGCCGACGTGGACGTTGTACTTCGACAGGTGGTTGTAGACCGTGGTGATCGACGATCCGTCGATCACACCGTGTGACACGAACAACCGGTTGCCGTAGCCGCCGTTGTAGTACTTGTCCGTGACCCGCCCACTGGCCGCCGCGTGGATCGGCGTACCGCAGCCGGCGCCGAAGTCGGTGCCGTCGTGCAGCTTCCAGATGTGCAGGATCGGGTGGAACCGCATCCCGAACGGCGAGGTGATGTAGGTGTTGATCGGGTAGCTCAGCCCCGACGAGTTGTCCGGCGGATCATCCGGGATGCTCCGCGGCGGCCGGTGCTCCTTGCGCGCCTTCTCCCGCTCGGCCTTCTGGCGGGCGGCCTTGCGACGCGCCGCGGCCTCCCGCTCCGCCTTCGCCCGGGCGACCAGGATGCGCTGCACCCGGTTCCGCTCCGCGACCAGTGAGTTGTACTGCGCGAGGTCGGCGTTCTTGTCCCGCTGCGCCGCCTGGTACGTCGTCAGCTTCGCCTGGGCCAGCCGTGCCGCCTCAGCCTTGTCGGCGGCGACCTGCAACGTCAACGCGGTGACGTCCTTCACCGTCTGCGCTGCTTCGGCACGCTGCGCCGACACGGCCTTCTCGGCCGCGACCAGCTTGGCCCGCTTGTTCGCGAGTTGCGCCTGGGCGTCGTTCAGCCGGGTGATCGTGTTGCTCTGGATGCCGAACACGTTGCGCTGCACCTGGATGCCGTTGGCGACATCGGCCGGCGAGGCGCCCTGCAGCACGATCGACAGCCCGACCAGGCTGTTCTGCTGCTGGAACGCCGACTGCGCCGCACGGCCGGCCAGCCGGCGCTGCTTGTAGATCGCCAGCTCGCCGTCGTCGACGTCGGCGATCGCCGTCTGCAGCGCCGCCTCGGCCTCCCTGAGCTTGCCCGCGGCAACCTGATCGGCGGCCTTCGCGGCGGCGAGCTTGCCCTGCGCAACGGCGTACCGGATCTGGACGGCCTTGTACTGCGTCTCGGCCTGGTTGTACGCGGCAACGGACTGCGCGACCTGGTCGGTGGACTCTTTCAGGTCGGCGCGCGACTCGTTGATCTGCGAGTCGAGCTGCTTCTTCTTCGCGGCGGGGTCCGGTGGGTCCGCCTGGGCAGACGGGACCACCGCCAGTGCTCCGGCGGACATTGACAGGACAACGCAGCAAGCGGCGATGACCGTCTGCCGATGCGGCGAACCGCGCAGGCGTTGCCTGGCGGAGCGCTGAACCGGTACGGCGGCGGCGCCGATGCTGTCGTCTCGCTTGATGCTCCCCCGCTTGCGCGGGTTCGCACCGGGGAAGTGCGGGACCACAGTCGACCCCTTGCTATGGGTGATGGTGACGTGCTACTGCACGATAAGTCACCCAGGTCAGACTTTGAGGTATTTCCGCGTTGTCAGGAATGTCGGGATGATCGCCAGCACCAGACCGACCACGACCATGATGAGCGTGGCCCGGAAGGTTTCGGCCGCGCCGACCCACTGCCAGACCCGGAACGTCTCCTCGGCCTGTCTCTTCACGAACAGGAAGACGCCGAGCCACAAGGTGCCGCAGGCAAGGACCGCGCCGAGCAGGGCGGCCAGGATCGCCTCCAGCAGGAACGGCAGCTGGATGTAGAAGTTCGAGGCGCCCACCAGACGCATGATCCCGATCTCCCGTCTCCGGGCGTACGCCGCCAGCCGGATCGTGTTGGAGATCTGCATCAGCGCGGCGACCAGCAGCAACCCGGCGGCCGCCAGGGTCGCCCATTTCAGCTGGTTCAGCGCCTTGAAGAGTGGATCGAGATACTGTCTCAGGTCCTGCACGGTGTCGACGCCGGGCAGCCCGGCGACCGCGCTGACCAGGTTCTGGTAGCGCTGTGGATCCTTCAGTTTGACCCGGAAGGACTCCTGCATCTGGTCCTCGGTCACCGTCGAGACGATCGGCGAGTCCTTGTAGAGCTTCTTGAACTGATCGAAGGCTTCCTTCTTCGACTCGCCGAAGACGCCTTCGGGCGCGGTGTCCGGGTTCGACTCGATCACCTGCTTGATCCGGTTCTTCTGCTCCGTGGTCACCTCGGCGCCCGAGCAGCCGCGGCCGCCGGAGTCCTTGGTGCAGAGGAAGACCGAGATCTGGATCTTGTCGTACCAGTTCCCCTTCATCAGGTCGACCTGCTCGCGGGCGAGCAGCGCGCTGCCGAACAGCGACAGCGAGACCCAGATGGTGACCACGACGGCGATCGTCATCGAGAGGTTCCGGCGCAGGCCGATGCCGAGGTCGGAGAGGATGTAGTTCAAGCGCATCAGTCAGTCAGTCCCTGTAATCAGCCCTGATCGGCCCGGTCCGGGCAGGTCAGGCAGCGGTCAGTGCTGGTAGCCGTAGACGCCGCGCGACTCGTCGCGGACGACATGGCCGTTCTCCAGCTCGATCACGCGCTTGCGCATCTGGTCGACGATCGAGACGTCGTGGGTGGCCATCACCACGGTCGTCCCGGTCCGGTTGATCCGGTCCAGCAGCTTCATGATGCCGACCGACGTCCCGGGGTCGAGGTTTCCGGTCGGCTCGTCGGCGATCAGGATCATCGGCCGGTTGACGAAGGCCCGGGCGATCGCGACCCGCTGCTGCTCACCGCCGGACAGCTCGTCCGGCATCCGGTCCTCCTTGCCGTCCAGACCGACCAGCTCGAGCACCTCGGGCACCGTCTTGCGGATGTGCGAGCGGGGCTTGCCGATCACCTGCAGGGCGAAGGCGACGTTCTCCGCGACGGTCTTGTTCGGCAGCAGCCGGAAGTCCTGGAAGACGGTGCCGATCTGCCGGCGCATCTGCGGGATCCGCCAGCTGGCCAGCCGGTTCAGGTCCTTGCCCGCCACCATGATGTGACCCTTGGTGGTCCGGTGCTCGCGCAGGACGAGGCGCAGGAACGTCGACTTGCCGGAACCGGAGGTACCGACCAGGAAGACGAACTCGCCTTTTTCGATCTCGACGTCGACGTTCAGCAGGGCAGCCTTGGACTGGCCCTCGTACGTCTTGGAAACATTCTCGAAGCGGATCACGTGAGATTCCGGCCGTGGTCGGGAACAGGGAGTGACACAACGGTGTCCACGAAGGCACCGTACGCCACCGGAGCGGCCGTCGATCAGTGTAGGGGCTCCACCAGCGTGCTCCGACAAGGCGTGCCGCACCGTCCGCTAACCGGTGTTGGAGCTCCGGTACTACGTGACGCCAAGCCCAGCCCGCGTGGGTAGTACAAGTCAGGCAGGAGCCGGGGCGCCGGGACCTGTCTCGGGACGCGCGCTCGCGATCCGCGCCACGCCGGCGTCGGGCTTGCGGCCGGCCTTGCGGGCGGCCTCCACGTGCAGCCGTGCCAACTCGACGGCCTGGCGGGAGACCTTGACGGTCTTCTTCTCACCCATCGGCACTGTCTCCCTCGATCACGTCCGCGCCCTCTTCGGCAATATCAGCGTACGCGGCCGAGCCGACCCGGTCGATCGCCACGGCGGCCGTCAGCGCGGCGACCAGGTCGTAGTCCTCGGGCTGTAACAGTTCCGATCTCATCAGTGAGCGCAGCGTCACCACACCGGCGTCCGTGCCGGCCTCGTCGCCGGCGAGGATCTGCTCGACCGCCCAGCGGACCATCCGCATCGTCTCCTCGCGGTGCCGCCAGGTGTCCAGCTCGCGATCGGACTTGCGGGTCAGGTAGCCACCCAGCGCCACCCCGCCGAGCGCGATGAACGGGCTCAGCACGGTCGCGATCACGCCGATCACGCCGATCCAGGTCGGGATCACGAACACACCCCAGAACTCATCGCGTTCCTCCCAAATCCATGGTGATGGCCGGTCGATGATGCTACGAAGGACAGCACATCATCAGCCACCGACAATGCCGCCCCGCCACCGCCCGGCCGCCCGGCCGTCACCGAAGGAGCGAGTGTCACCGTGAAGGACGAACCGGACTGCTACGACGTGTTCGTACAGGGGACCGTGTTCCTGGACATCGTGCTGACCGGCCTGGAGTCCGCCCCGACCACCGGGACCGAGATCTTCGCCGAGGGGATGGGGTCGTGCCCCGGCGGCGTCGCCAACTTCGCCATCGCCGCCAGCCGGCTCGGCCTGCGCAGCGGCCTGGCCGCCGTCTTCGGCGACGACGTGTACGCCGACTTCTGCTGGCGCACGCTCGCCGACCAGGAGGGCGTCGACCTGTCGCACTCGCGCCGGATCGGTCACTGGCACTCACCCGTCACGGTCTCGATGTCGATCGACCGGGACCGCGCGATGGTCACCCACGCGCACGACGCGCCGGGCGACCCGAGCAAGCTGGTCGGCCCGGGACTGCGGACGCGGTCGGCGATCGTGCCGGTCGCGGAGGAGCTGCCGAGCTGGACCGCCGAGGCCCGCGAGTCGGGTGCATTGCTCTTCGGCGATGTCGGCTGGGATCCCACCGAGTCCTGGTCCCCCGCCGTGCTCGACGTACTCGAGGGCTTCCACGCCTTCACGCCGAATGCGGGTGAGGCGATGGCCTACACCCGCACCGACACCCCGAAGGCCGCTCTCCACAAGCTCGCCGAGAGGGTCCCCCTCGCCGTGGTCACCAACGGCTCCGACGGCGTACTGGCCATCGACTCCCTGACAGGCGAAGAGGAGCACATCCCAGCCCTCCCCGTCCGCTCCTACGACCCCACCGGCGCAGGCGACGTCTTCCTGGCCTCGCTGGTCCTAGGCACCCTCCGAGGCTGGCCCCTGGCCCACCGCCTAGCCTTCGGCAACCTCTGCGCCGGCCTCTCGGTCCAGCACTTCGGCGGCTCCCTGGCGGCCCCCGGCTGGGGCGACATCATCGACTGGGTCCGCGACCACAGCCGCTCCCGCCCCGGCGACGTAGACCCCGAAATCCTCCGCCACTACACCTTCATCGGCGACGTCCTCCCCGCCGGCCCAGTCCCCATAGTCCGCCGAGCCAGCGCCACCATCGCCCGCCTCTCGGACGCATAACCACCAGTACTACGCACGCCAGCAACACGGCTCCGGCGAAGGAGCCGTGGGATGGGGTGGTCTGGTCCAGGGCTAGGCCCGCCAGGGAGGAGCCGGCTGAGCTGCCTATGTTGTTGGCGGTGTTGATCCAGGTGCTGGCTTCGGTGCGTTGGTGGGCGGGAGTCAGGTCGTCGGAGGCTAGGTAGGAGACGACGTAGAGCGGGGCTATCGCTAGGCCGGTGCACGCCATTACTGCGCCTAGTACGAGCAGGTTGGTCGTTAGGGAGGCTGCTAGTAGGCCGGTGGCTAGTAGGGCGATCAGGACGGCCAGGTGGGTGTGCGGGGATCTGGTGTGGTTGCGGCGGGCCCAGAGGAGGCCGCCTATGACGCTGCCTACGCCGATGCCTGCTTCTAGGTAGCCGGCGGCTCCTGGGCGGCCTTGGGATTGGGCTACTGCGGCCAGGCAGATGTACGCGACGCTGATGCCGGCTGCGGTGGCCATGATGATCAGGAGGATGCGGCGGAGTCCGCCGATCGTCAGGGGCCCGAGTAGGTGCTGCTTGGGTGGGGTTGGGCTGGTGTGCCGGGCGTAGGGGTTGGTGACCATCAGGAGGGTGCCGACCAGCAGCAGGATGGCAGTACAGGTCAGCGCCAGGCGCGGGGACCAGAGGGTGATCAGTACGCCGGTGAGCAGCGGCCCGAAGAGGTACAGGGTCTCCTCGCAGATCGCGTCGAGGGCGTAGGCGCGTTCCTTGAGTTCGGAGCCCTCGGTGATCAGTCGCCAGGTCGCGCGCATCGACGGGCCGAGTGGTGGCGCGAAGAGGCCGGTGATGCCGACCATGGTGATCAGGAACGCGGCGTTCGTAGTACGGGCTGAAGCGGTCAGGCCCAGGCCGAGTGCGCACAGCAGCGCCAGGACCGGGAGGACGCGGCGCTGGCTGAAGCGGTCGACCAGGCGGGCCTTGAGCGGCATCGACAGGGAGGCCAGGCCGAAGGCGGCGACGGCGGGGCCCGCGGTCGCGAACGAGTCGGTTGATTGTTGAACGGTGAACAGGGCAGACAGCGGGAGCAGACCGTAGGCCAGCCGGCCGAACAGCGCGGGCACGAAAGTGCGCAGCGCGTGCGGCAGCAGCAGGACGTCACGGTAGCTCCCGGCACGGGTTGTGCCAGGCATGAGAAGGCGCTCCTAGAAAGCCCCGGCTCCGTCAGCGGAGCGGGGTACGAAATGGGCTCGGCGACTGCGAGCGCTCTCTAGGCACGGGGAGCTGACACGGCACGAAGCTTAGCGGAGAAACCTGTCAGGGAAGTTGCTTTTTCACCGGCGGAAATGGCGCGACGTCAACCCCCTGCGGTCGTAGGGTCGGAGGGCTGCGTGGCTCGGGGCCGCGCCGGGACTGCGGAGGTACGTCGAGATGCCAAGCGCGGGTGGATTCAACCGTCGGAAGTTCCTGGCTGTGGGTGGCGGGCTGGCCGCGATGGCGGTCGCGAGCTGTGGCTCCAACACCGGGCGAGCGTCCGACAGTGGATCGAGTGGTGGCAAGCCGGCGCTGGCGCAGTGGTACCACCAGTACGGCGAAGCGGGCACCCAGCAAGCCGTGGAGAAGTACGCCAAGGCCTACCCCGATGCCACCGTGACCGTGCAGTGGTCGCCCGGCGACTACGACAAGAAGACAGCGTCGGCGCTGCTCACCGACGGCGGGCCGGACGTCTTCGAGTACGTCAACGGCCCGAGCATCGACATGATCAAGGGCGGCCAGGTCGTCGACCTGACCGACCTGCTCGGTGACACCAAGTCCGACTTCACTCCGTCGCTGATCGCCCGGATGACGTACCAGGGCAAGCTGTACGCGATCCCGCAAGTGACCGACATGCAACTGCTCGTCTACCGCAAGAGCCTGCTCTCGGCCGCCGGCATCCAGCCGCCGACGACCGTCGACGAGCTGATCGCCGCCGCCAAGAAGCTCACCACCGACAAGGTGAAGGGCCTGTTCGTCGGCAACGACGGCGGTGTCGGCATCCTCGGTGGACCGGCGCTCTGGTCGGCCGGCCTCGACTACCTCAAGGACGACAACACCTTCGGCTTCGACGACCCGGCCGCGGTCGAGTCGCTGCGCAAACTGCGCGAGCTCTTCACCAGCAAGGCCTTGTTGCTCGGGGCACCGACCGACTGGTCCGACCCGTCGGCCTTCACCCAGGGACTGACCGCGATGCAGTTCACCGGGCTGTGGACCTTCCCGCAGATCCAGAAAGCGCTGCCGGACGACTTCGGCGTACTGCCCTGGCCCAAGCTGAACAGCACGACCGGCGCACCCAGCGTGCCGGTCGGCGCCTACGGCTCGGTGGTCAGTGCCAAGTCGAAGAACGTCGACGCCGCCAAGAAGTTCGTCAAGTGGCTGTGGGTGGACCAGACCGAGGACCAGCTCGACTTCGCCCAGTCCTACGGCTTCCACATCCCGGCCCGCAAGAGCCTGGCCGAGAAGGCGGACAAGCTGAAGTCCGGCCCGGCCGCCGACGCGGTCAAGTTCGTCAACGAGAACGGGCACGCCCAGACCCCGCTGCTCTGGACGCCCAAATCCGGTACCGCGTACTCCGACGCCCTCAACCGCATCATCAAGAACGGCTCCGACCCGGCCACCGAGATCAAGGCCGTCAAGGCGATCGTCGAAGCGGAACTCAAGCGCGTAGCAGGCTGATGACTGCGTCGATACCATCCCCACCCCACCGCCCCGGTCGGGTAAGCACCAGGCTGCGTGGCCGCCACGACCGCAATCTCTGGTTCGCCGTCTTCGTCGGCCCCTTCGTCCTGGGGCTGGCCGTCTTCGTCTACGTCCCGATCCTGTGGTCGGTCTGGCTGAGCTTCTTCAACGCGCACAACACCGTCACGCCGACCGAGTTCGTTGGCCTGGGCAACTATCTCGACATGCTGAGGGACGAGGCCTTCCGCTCCAGCCTGCTCACCTTCGTCGTCTTCGCGCTGTTCATCGTGCCGGCCACCTTCGTCGCGTCCCTCGGCCTGGCCCTGCTGGTCAACCGCGCCCGCTTCGCCAAGACCTTCTTCCGCTCGGTCTTCTTCCTGCCGACCGCCTGCTCCTACGTCGTCGCCTCGCTGATCTGGAAGCTCTCGATCTTCTCCGGCGTCCGTTTCGGCCTGATGAACACGGTTCTCGGCTGGTTCGGCATCGACCCGATCGCCTGGCTCTCGGTCACACAACCACCGTGGTACTGGCTGGTCATCGTCACCGCCCGGATGTGGCTGCAGGCCGGCTTCTACATGATCCTCTTCCTGGCCGGCCTGCAACGGATCTCGCCGTCGCTCTACGAAGCCGCCGCGATCGACGGAGCGACAGGCTGGAAGGTGC
Organism: Kribbella koreensis; assembly: GCF_039525325.1. Lineage (NCBI taxonomy): Bacteria > Bacillati > Actinomycetota > Actinomycetes > Propionibacteriales > Kribbellaceae > Kribbella > Kribbella koreensis. Next base: position 27,307 of record NZ_BAAAHK010000019.1, on the reverse strand, counting down.
TCCGCTTCCTCACCCTCCCCCAGCTCCGCGCCACCTCGACCGCAGTACTGCTGCTCCTTCTGATCAACGCATTCCAAGCCTTCGACGAGTTCTACAACCTGCTGTCCAGCTCCGGGCAATACCCGCCGTACGCCCGCCCGCCCCTCGTCTACCTGTACTACGCAGCCCTCGGCCAGGGCCAGGACTTCGGCCACGGCAGCGCCGGAGCCGTGATCCTCACGCTGCTCATCGCCCTGGTCGCACTAGGCCAAGGACGCTTCCTGGGACTCGGCCGGAGGGAGGACTGAGATGGCGGTGATCCAGCGATCGCGCACGGACAAGACGGGCAGCGTTCTGCGGTACGTCGTGCTGGCGATCGGCGCACTCCTGTTCCTGCTGCCCTTCTATCTCCTGATCCGCAACGGCTTGTCGACCGAGCAGGACATCACCTCCCCGGACTGGAAGCTGTTCCCGTCGACGCTGCACTGGAGCAACGTCGCGGACCTGTTCGACGACCCAGCCGTGCCGATGTTCAGATCGCTGGTCAACTCGCTCGTGATCGCGGTCGTCCAGACGATCGGCGTCCTGGTCATCTCCGGCCTGGCCGGCTACGGCCTGGCCCGCATTCCGTTCCGCTATGCCGACGCGGTCTTCTACTTCATCGTGGCGACGCTGCTGATCCCGGCGGCGGTGACCTTCGTCCCGAGCTTCGTGCTCGTCTCGTCGCTCGGCTGGGTCAGCACCCTGCGCGGCCTGATCATCCCGGGCCTGTTCCAGGCGTTCGCGACGTTCCTGTTCCGGCAGTACTTCCTCAACTTCCCGCGCGAGCTCGAAGAGGCCGCGGCGCTGGACGGTACGGCGTACTGGGGCACCTTCTGGCGGATCGTCGTACCGAACTCGAAGGGCTTCGTCGCCGCCATCGCCACGATCACCTTCATCGGCTCCTGGAACGCGTTCCTGTGGCCTCTCGTGATCGCACCCGACAAGTCCGCGTGGACCGTACAGCTCGCGCTGTCCACCTTCCTCACCGCCCAGACCATCAATCTCCCCCAGCTGTTCGTCGCGGCCACAGTCGCGATCCTGCCGCTGGTGGTGATGTTCGTGTTCCTGCAGCGCTGGATCGTCGAAGGCGTCGAGCGCTCCGGAATCAGCGAGTAACCCCTGCACAAGAGAGGCATCATGACCCTGATCGACCAGCTCCGCGACTCCATCACCGGCCCTGTCCTGGGCCCGGCCGACGACGACTTCGCCGCGGAGGTCGCGGCGTGGGTCCTCAGCACCCAGCACACCCCCGACATTGCCGTCGGCCTCACCTCGGAAGAGGACGCCGCAGCCCTCGTCCGCCTCGCAGCAGCCGCCGGTACGCCGGTACGCGTGCTCGCCTCCGGCCACGGCTCGGCCGTCGCCGTCACCGACGGCATCCTCGCCACCACGTCGCGTCTAACCGGCGTGACCATCGACCCCGAGACCCGGATCGCGCGCATCAACGCCGGCTGCCGCTGGGCCGACGTGATCGAGGCGGCCGGCGAGCACGGCCTCACCCCCATCACCGGCGCGTCGGCCAACGTCGGCGTCATCGGCTACACGCTCGGTGGCGGTCTCGGGCCGCTCTCCCGGACGTACGGATTCTCCTCGGACTGGGCTCGCGGCTTCCGGGTCGCGGTCGCCTCGGGCGAGGTGGTCACGGCCAGTGCGACCGAGAACCCGGATCTGTTCTGGGCGCTGCGCGGCGGCAAGGGCGGCTTCGGCATCGTCACCTCGATGGACTTCGAGCTGGTCGAGCTGTCCACGATCTACGGCGGCTCGGTGTTCTTCGACGCTCCGCAGATCGCGAGCGCGGTGCCGACCTGGATCGAGTGGACCAAGACGCTGCCCGAGACGGCGACCTCGTCGTTCGTCGTCCTGCGGCTGCCACCGATGGAGTTCATCCCGGAGCCGTTGCGCGGCAAGACCGTGATCAGCGTGCGGTTCGCCTTCGTCGGCGACGCGGCCGAGGGTGAGCGGCTCTTCCAGCCGATCCGCGACATCGGGCCGACCATCATCGACGCGGTGTCGCAGATGCCGACGACGGCGATCGCGACCATCCACAACGACCCGACCGACCCGAGCCCGTCGTGGGACCGCGGGCTGCTGCTGAACGAGCTCGACGCGGACTTCGCCAAGACGTTCCTCGACGTGGCCGGGCCGGACCAGCAAGTTCCGTTCGTCGCCATCGAGATCCGGCACCTCGGCGGGGCGACCAAGCGCGACGTACCGGAGGGCAGCGCGGTCGGTGGGCGCGGCGGTGCGTACACGTTCTTCATGGCCGGCGTCCCGGACCCCAGCCTGTTCGCCACGGTCCTGCCGCCGGCGGCCGACGCGATCCTCACCGCGATCGGTCCCTGGACAGCGGCGGAGACGACCATCAACTACGCGGGCGGCCTGACCGTGCCCGGCGTCTACGAGGCGTCGTGGCCCGCCGCAACGTTCGCGCGGCTGGCGGAAGTACGGGCTACGTACGACCCGAACACGCTCTTTCCCTACGGCCCCGCGTAAAACGCTCACATGAGCAGGGAATGAATACCTGACCGAACTCTGGTCGACGTCGTTGCCAAGTCGTAACCTCTGCTGTGGAGGGTCTCCCTGGGGGCAGGAGCGAGACCCGGCACCAAATGGGGGATAGACCATGCGTCACCGCTTCGCCCTGCTCTGCGCCGCGGTCGCGCTGGCTGCCGGATCGCTCGTCGCGATCATCCAGCCGGCCACCGCGGCAACCAACACCATCGTCAGCCTGACCTTCGACGACGGTCAGGCGTCCCACATCGACACCCTGCCGATGCTGCAGTCGCGCGGGATGCGCGGGACGTACTACATCAACTCGGGCTGGGTCGGTGACTCCGACTACTACATGACCTGGCCGCAGATCCACCAGCTCGCCGACGCGGGCAACGAGATCGCCAGCCACAGCGTGCACCACACCGTCCTGACCAGGGTCAGCCAGACGACCGCGATGCATGAGGTGTGCGACGACCGGGCCAACATCGTTGCCCAGGGCTTCCCGGCGCCGGTGTCGTTCGCCTATCCGGAGGCCGAGTACAACAGCACCGCCGAGCAGATCGTCCGCAACTGCGGCTTCACCAGCGCCCGTGGCGTCGGTGGCGTCAGCGAGGACGGCTGCGACCAATGCCCGTACGCCGAATCGGTGCCGCCGGTGGATCCGATGGCACTGCAAACGCCCCAATCGCCCGATGAGAACACGACGGTCGCGCAACTCCAGTCGTATGTGACAGCGGCCGAGACGCATGGCGGCGGCTGGGTCGTACTCACCTTCCACGGGGTCTGCTCCGACCGGTGCACCGATGAGCTGTCGTTCAGTACGGCGAAGTTCACCGCGTTCCTCGACTGGCTGAAGGCGCGAGAGGCCAATGGCACCGTCGTCCAGACGGTCGGCGACGTGATGGGCGGGGTGCCGGTCACACCTCCGCCGCCGGGTCCGCCGACGACGAGCATCGCTTGTGGTGGGACGACGTGCTCGACCGGCTGGTACCGGAGCAGCTCGGTGGATGTTGCGCTGAGCACGTTCGATCCGGACGGCTCGGCGGTCGCCTCGACGCGGTACACGACGGATGGGACCGACCCGGTTTCGAGTGCTACCGCTGTCGCTTACACCGGGCCGTTCGCGGTATCCGGGCCTTCGACCACGGTCCAGTACTACTCGACGGATGTGGACGGGCATGCGGAGCCGGTGAAGTCTGCGCTGATCCAGATCGACGCGGTGGCGCCGACGGTCGCACTGACGAGTCCGCTCGCCGACTCGTCGTACCGGCGGGGGACGTCGATCCCCCTGGCGGCGACCGCCGACGACGCTGGTGGGTCAGGGATCGCGCGGGTCGTCTTCCGGGACGGTTCTTCGACCCTCAGAACGGACACGTCGGCGCCGTACAGCTGGAGCTGGGCGACCTCGAGCAACGCGCGGACCGGCCCTCACGTTCTGACAGCCGTGGCAACCGATGTCGCCGGCAACACCGTCACCTCGGCATCGGTGACCATCAACATCACCAGGCGCTAGAGGCTCGGGATGATCTGCTTGCCGTAGGCAGCCAGTGTTTCTTCCTTCGCGTCATGTTGGAGGTAGACCGCGAACTGGTCGACGCCGAGTGACTTGAGCTCCTCGAGCCGGGCCAGATGGTTCTCGACCGGCCCGAGGAGGCAGAACCGGTCGACGACTTCGTCGGGCACGAAATCGGTGTGGGTGTTGCCCGCCCGGCCGTGCTCGGCGTAGTCGTAGCCCTTGCGACCGGCGATGTAGTCGGTCAGCGCCTTCGGCACCCCGCCGTCGGCGCCGTAGCGCTCGACGATGTCCGCGACGTGGTTGCCGACCATGCCGCCGAACCAGCGGGTCTGGTCGCGCTGGTGCTGCAGGTCGTCTCCGACGTACGCCGGGGCTGCCACGCAGAAGGTGATCTTGTCGGGGTCACGGCCGGCCTGCTCGGCGGAGCGGCGTACCGCCGAGATCATCCATTGCGCGATATCGGGGTCGGCGAGCTGGAGGATGTAGCCGTCGCCGACCTCGCCGGTCGCCTGCAGCGCCTTCGGACCGTACGCCGCGACCCAGACCTCGAGCTTGCCGTCCTCGACCCAGGTGAACTTGAGCTGCTGGCCGCGGTACTCGACCGTCCGGCCGGCCGCCAACTCGCGCACGACCTCGACGCACTGCTTCATCTCGGCGATCGTGCCCGGTTTGGCCCCGAGCGTGCGCAGCGCCGAGTCGCCGCGGCCGATCCCGCAGACCGTGCGGTTGCCGAACATCTCGTTCAGGGTGGCGAACTGCGAGGCGATCACGGTCCAGTCGCGGGTGCCCGGATTGGTGACCATCGGGCCGACGACGACGCGTTCGGTCGCGGCCAGGATCTGGCTGTAGATGACGAACGGCTCCTGCCAGAGCAGGTGCGAGTCGAACGTCCAGACGTAGTCGAACCCGGCCGCCTCGGCCTTGACCGCGAGGTCCACCACCGCGGACGCGGGCGGATCGCACTGGAACACCACTCCGAAGTCCACGGTTCTCCTCTTAGAGCAGGTACGACGAAAGGCCGCGCTTCAGGTACCGGCCACGACCCTTGCGGCCATGGTAGTTGCCATCAGCCACGATCACCTCGCCGCGCGAGATCACTGTGCCCACCCGGCCCGCGATCTCTACCCCTTCGTACGCCGAGTAGTCCATGTTCATGTGATGGGTCTCGACACTCAGGCGCGTTGTCCCCTGCGGGTCGTAGATCACGATGTCGGCGTCCGAGCCGGGCGCGATGATGCCCTTCTGCGGATAGAGCCCGAACATCCGGGCCGGTGTCGTCGCGATCGTCTCGACCCAGCGCTCGAGGCTGAGCTGACCGTCCACGACGCCTTGGTAGATGAGGTCGACGCGGTGCTCGACGCCGCCGATACCGTTGGGGATCTTGGAGAAGTCGCCGAGCCCCAGTTCCTTCTGGTCCTTGAAGCAGAACGGGCAGTGGTCGGTCGAGACGACTGCCAGATCGTTGGTCTTGAGGCCCTTCCACAGGTCCCTGGCGTGGTGCTCGTGCTTGCTGCGCAATGGCGTCGAGCAGACCCATTTGGCGCCTTCGAAGCCGGGCGCGCCCAATTGGTCTTCGAGGGTCAGATACAGGTACTGCGGGCAGGTCTCCGCGAAGACGTTCCGGCCGTCGTTGCGCGCTGCCGCGACGGCCTCGAGGGCACCGCTCGCCGACAGGTGCACGATGTAGAGCGGGCAGTCCTGCGCGACCTCCGCCAGAGTGATCGCGCGGCTCGTCGCCTCGGTCTCCAGCGCGGCCGGCCGGGTGATCCCGTGGTAGATCGGGTCGGTCTCACCGCGGGCGAGGGCCTGCTGGACGAGGACGTCGATCGCGATCCCGTTCTCCGCGTGCATCATGATCATCGCGCCGTTCTCGCGCGCCGTCTGCATCGCCCGCAGGATCTGCCCGTCGTCGGAGTAGAAGACGCCCGGGTAGGCCATGAACAGCTTGAAGCTGGTGATGCCCTCGTCCGTGACCAGCTGGTCCATCGCCTTCAGCGACTCGTCGTCGACGCCACCGAGGATCATGTGGAACGCGTAGTCGATGTGACAGTTGCCATCGGCCTTCGCATGCCAGGCAGCGAGCCCGTCCTGCACGACCTCACCGGTGCGCTGGACGGCGAAGTCGATGATCGTCGTCGTACCACCCCAGGCCGCCGCCCGGGTCCCCGTGTCGAAGGTGTCGCTGGCCGCCGTACCGCCGAACGGCAGCTCCATGTGGGTGTGCGCGTCGATCCCGCCCGGGATCACATACTTGCCGGTGGCATCGATCACCTCGTCGGCGGTCACCTCTTGCCGGTACCCGGAGTCGAAGAGCGCGACGATCTTCTCCCCGTCGACCAGCACATCAGCCTTCTGGGCACCCGTCGGCCCGACGACCGTCCCGCCCTTGACCAGCAACGACATCGGCTTGTCCCCTTCGGCTACGGCTTGGTCAGATCCCCATAAGCATCCGGCCGGCGATCCCGGTAGAACTGCCACCGGTCCCTGACCGTGTCGAGCAGGCTCAGATCCAGATCCCGCACGATCAGCTCGGGGTCATGATCATGCCCGACCTCCCCCACGAACTTCCCCTCCGGATCCACGAAGTACGACGACCCGTAGAAGTCGTTGTCCCCGAACTCCGACTCGATCCCCACCCGGTTGATGGCCCCGATGAAGTACTCGTTGGCCACCGCACTCGCCGGCTGCTCCAGCTTCCACAGATACGACGACAACCCGCGACTCGTCGCCGACGGATTGAACACGATCTTCGCCCCCGCCAACCCCAACGCCCGCCATCCCTCAGGAAAGTGCCGGTCGTAACAGATGTAGACCCCGATCCGCCCGACGGCGGTGTCGAACACGGGATAACCCAGATTGCCCGGCCGGAAGTAGAACTTCTCCCAGAACCCGTTCACCTGAGGAATATGGTTCTTCCGGTACTTCCCGAGGTACTTGCCATCAGCATCGATCACCGCGGCGGTGTTGTAGAGGACACCGGCCTGCTCCAGCTCGTACATGGGCAACACCATCACCATGCCAAGCTCCTTGGCCAACGCCTGGAACCGCTCGGTGGTAGGCCCCGGCACACTCTCGGCATACTCATAAAACTTGGGATCCTGCAGCTGGCAGAAGTAAGGCCCGTAGAACAGCTCCTGGAAGCAAATAACCTTGGCTCCAGCCGCCGCAGCCTGCCGCGCATACTCCTCATGCGCCTTGGTCATCGACTCCTGATCACCGGTCCAGTTCGTCTGAACCAGCGCCGCCCTGACTATGTCCGCCACCTGAGACCTCCCTAGCCGAGCCCCCATGCTCCATCCGCCAACCACCCCCAGTCAACGACCTCAGGAAAAGAGCGCCGGCCCCCGCACCCCTCAGAGCGCAACCCTCTCGACATCGATTGCCCCCGCACCCCAAACGACGTCCTTCCCATCAACCACCCACATCGCCGCCGACACCCGCCCAGCCAGCCGCCCCACCACCTCGACGAACAACTCCTCCCACCGACACTCCACCGAACACACCGCCACCGCCCGCAGATCAGGAATCACCACCCCCTCACCACCCGGCACCAGCACCACATCCGGGCCCTCAAGAAAGTCCCGATCCTCGTACTCCCCGAACACGGTGAGAACCCGCCCGCCCCCATCCACCAACTGCACCATCGGATCCTGCCCCCACGCGCACACCGCCCCCTCAGCAGACAGCACCGCCACGATCTCCTCGAAGAACCCCTGATCCAACGAGATCAGATACGCACCCTTCACCCACTACCTCCCCAACCAGCCCACGACCGTCGTATCCCCGACAGCCAGCCCCGCCCTAGTACTGCCGCTCCCACACCTGCCCCTGGTCGAGCCGGCCGTTCTCCCAGAAGGCCTTCAGCGCAGCCAACGCCTGCCCCTCGCTGACCACCTGCCTGGCCTCGAACACCCCCGGCTGCCCACCCGCCACCACCTCGACGCTTCCCGCCCCGGCATCCGGCACGATCAGGTTGTAGAAGTCCTCATCGCCCAGGTCGGCGTACAACACCAACCCCCTGCCCGCATCTCCCCCAACCGCCATATGCGCGAGTCCCCGAACCAGCGTCAGGATCGTGCGGTCGTACCCGTCGAGCGCCTTCATGGCCTCCGCGACGTCTTCCCATGCCGGCGTCTCGACGTCCTCCATGCCATCCCCACCCAACTCGAGGGCATGCCGTGGCTCAGCCATGAGTCAGGCGCCCCGGGCGCCCTGTGAGCGGAGTCGCTGCAGTTCTTTGACCAGGACTGGGAGATAGGTACGGGCTGCGGCGATCAGGTCCAGATCGATTGCGGAGGCGGGCCTGCCGTCGCGATCAATGTAGATGTCTTCGCCTCTCTCGGCGCCGTCGCGGACCATGATGAAGCTGTCGCCGGTCCCGTGGTTGCGGTCTTCGACGTACGACGTCCACGGACCCGGGTCGCCGCGGTCCGAGAGGTCCAGCAGGTGGTTCAGGAGCTCGTCGGTGAGGACGGGAAAGGTTGTGGTGTCCCGGGTCGGAGTCACCCGCCAGGTGCTCTCGGGGAGTTGGCGGCGGAGAGTCTCGTACTCCGGTCCGGTGAGCTCGAGCCAGGCGTCGTTGTGCCAGGGCACGGTCGCCAGCACAGTCGAACCGTCTGCTCTGAGCAGGTGCAGACTCTCCGGGAGATCCGGGAAGGCCCAGTCGAACAGGCTCGAGGCCGCCGACACCAGCATCTCCAGAGAGTCCGGGCTCAGCCGGTACAGATGCCGCGGCGAGGTCAGCCCGTCAGCCAGCCGTGTCCCCGGCCACTCCTGGACCTCGTCCACTTGGATCAGGTACGGCTTCAGGCGGGTCAGTACCGATTCAATGCTCGGCCGCCCACCGTGCGGAGCCCGCGTGATCATCAGCCCGAACGTGCTGGCCAGGGAGGCGGACGCGCCTAGCAGTTCGGCGTACCCGTCGGTCGCCGCGGGGCGCGAGAGCGCGTGCACGCGAAGCGCCGACGCGCTTGTCGCCCCAGAGGCCAGATCACTCACCCTCGGAGAGTAATGGCGCCGACCCTCTGGACGCAGGTCCTTTACGCGCGAAAGGTCGGTGGATGGGCTGCGTTCACAGTCGGGTTGCAGCGTCGGTGATGGCTTAGGGGATGTTGACGATGTCGGTTGGTTGTTCGGTGGTGGCGACCCGGCCGCCGACTGTGGTCCAGCCGTCTTGCAGGAGGGTTGTGTGGAGGTGGGAGCCTGCGCCTTGGATGACGTGGAGGTTGCGGCCGAGGTGGGCGGTTAGCTGGGTGGCGGCCGAACCGGTGGCTTCGTCTTCTTCGATGCCCATCGCAGGGGCGAACATCCGGGAGCGGATGGTGCCGGTGGGCTCGTTAAGCCAGGACCAGAGGTAGGTGTGGCCGGCGGAGTAGTCACGCGGTGAGGCAGCCAGTACTTCCGCAGCGGACTCCAGTTGGTGCCAGGCGAAGGTGCTGCCCCAACTGGAGTGGGCCTGGACCGAGGTGAGGTCGCCGTCACGGGTTACCGGGATTTCGCCGGCCGGCACACGGAGTACAGAAGCTTCGTACCCCTGGGAGTGGAGCCACCAGGCGGCTCCCACGGTGGGGTGGCCGGCGAAAGGCATCTGGGCCAGCGGGGTGAAGATCTGCAGGACGCCGGCGGCTGGGTCGTCGATGAAGACGGTTTCGCTGTAGCCGAGTTGGGCGGCAAGCGCTTGGCGGGATTCCAAGGGGACCTGGCGGCCGTCGACGATGCCCAGGGGGTTGCCGAAAGCGCCCGTAGGGTCGGTGAAGACCCGTACGACGTGGACGTCGACGGTGGTCATCTGGCGCGGCTCAGGTCAGCGAAGGGCGAACAGGAGTCAGCGAGCGAAGGTCAGAGGACGAAGATCGCGACGACGATCGCGAGCAGCACGACGGCGCCGCCGACGATTGCCAGCGTCCGGCCGTTCACCTTCGGCTCCGCGGCCGGCTCGGCCTTGGCCTCGTTGACGAACGCGCGGAACATCTGCGTGTTCGCTCCCGGGTCCTGCTCGTTTTCCGTGAAGTTCTGGTCAGACATGCGGCAGACCCTACCCGGCCGGTCGGCGCATCAGCACTTCAGTATCGCGAATCTGATCGACATCTGACGCAAAGTATGTACCATTTGGTACATGCGCTTCGATCATTCCGTCACCGTCCAGGCCCCGGCCGACCGCGTCTGGGCGATCTTCAGCGACGTCGCCAAGTGGCCCGAGTGGACCCCGACGATCGAGAAGGTGGAGCGGCTCGACGAGGGCCGGATCCATCTCGGCGCCCGGACCCGGATCCGCCAGCCCAAGCTCCCGGTCGCCGTCTGGGAGGTGACGGAGCTGGTCGAGGGCGAGTACTTCGAATGGGTCTCCAAAGCCCCCGGCATCAAGACCACCGGCGGCCACCGGGTCGCGGAGACCCCCGAGGGCACCGTCGTGACTGCGACGATCATCCAGGAGGGCCCGCTCGGCTGGGTGTTCGGCAAGCTGCTCGCCAAGCTGACCAAGGAGTACATCGCCATCGAGGGCGAGAGCCTGAAGAAGGTCAGCGAGCAGGCGTGAGCCGCGAGACCCTGCTGACCGACGCCGTCCAGTACTTCGCCGAGAACGGTATCGGCGACGCCAGCCTGCGCTCGATCGCGACCGGCATCGGGACCAGTCACCGGATGCTGATCTACCACTTCGGCTCCCGCGAAGGCCTGCTCGCCGAAGTGGTCCGTACGGTCGAGGCGCAGCAGCGCGACCTGCTGGCCACGCTCGACAACGACGTACCGATCGAAGAACTGTCCGAGCGATTCTGGCGCCAAGTCACCGAGGCAGCGCTGATCTACGGCCCACTGTTCTTCGAGCTGTCCGCCCACGCCATGCAGGACCTTCCCCACACCGAGGCCCTCAAGGCAGACCTGATCAACGTCTGGCTGCCACCCCTGATCGAACTCTGTATCCGCGCCGGCCTCCCAGAAGACCAAGCACCCGCGTACGCCCGCCTAGGCCTGGCCGCCTCCCGCGGACTCCTCTTCGACCTACTCCTGACCGGCGATCAATCAGGCGTCGACGAAGCGTCCGCCCTGCTCAACAAGCTCTTCTACGCAGGCTCCGTCGGCTGATCGATCCACCCGGCAACCACCGGCAGCCGCGAAGCACGATGTACGGCGACAAACCCGAACGGCCGATCCAGCGAAACCTCCAGCCGCTGCGACTGCGAGGTCTGCATCGACGCCCGCATCAACCCGATCGCCGTCACCGCGGCCGCCTCGAACCCAGTCGCGAAGAACCGCGCCAAGACCGTCTGCCGAGCCGACCCGACCACCAACTGCTCCGGGCTGATCGCACTGAAATGCCCAGCCCCGCGAGGCGGCGACGTCACCGCGGACAACCCGAAGAGCTCCCGTAAAGCCAACAGATCGTGCTCAACCCGCACATTGAAAGCAGGCAGCGACACCCGGACCTCCGGCGCCGGCGCAGTCGTCGTCCCGACACTCACCCCCGGCGCCACCCCACCCCCAGCAAGCAACTCCGCACCACCCACTCCGCCGTCGACGTCAAGCGATGCCGCCAGCAACCCAGCCAGTACGTCGCCAGACGACGCCTCAGCCGCCCCAATCCCGAGCAACACATCCACATCCGCGTCGCCGGCGACGGTCGCCACCGTCACCCCGTCGTACAGGCGCACAGACGACAGATCGCGATCACTCCGCTCGAGCCAATGCCACGACCCACCCGCCCACGGCCCGTCGTGCAGCCGCTTGACCTGCTCCTTGAACGCCCGCACCCAGGTCGTCCGCAGCGACAACGCCGACGCCAGCACGACGGCCAGGTCAGGCGTCACGTCGAGCGGCATCTCCCGAATCAACCCGTCCGTATGCTCCGCCGCCCAAGCATCAAGCTTCGCCTTGTCCGCCGCCTGATCCCCCGTCAGCGTCCCACTCAAAGCAGCCGGTACTACGGAGTCGAACGACTCACTCAACTTCAACTGCTCATGCACCCAAACCCCGAGCGCCGCATGCAGATCAGCCGCACCGTCCACGGCAGCCATCAACTCGACCGCCTGGGCAGCACCGCTAGCGGCATCAACTCCAGCCGCCTCCGCCAACTCACCACGCCCCGGCTCATCCGCCGCCGTCGCGAGCAACGCAAGCAACGGCCACAGCCCGAGCCCCGACACGACCGTGTTCCCCGGCTGCAACGACCGGACCCAGCGCGAAGTGAGTCGGTTGACGGCCCGTACGACGTCAGCATCCATACCGCCCACCCTGCCACGCCCCAACCACTCACGTCCTCCCCACAGCATCTCAGGGGTTAACCCCTCAAGTGGTGGGTTGCCACCCGCGGTTCAGAGGTGGCAACCCACCACCTCGGGGGTTAACCCCTGAGATGGTGGGTGGGGACGCGGGCGGTCGCGGGTGGGGGTAGGCGGGGACGGGACGGGCGGGACGGGCGGAGGCGGGGGCGGGCGAGGCGGGGACGGGCGGGGTGGGACGGGCGGGGCGGGGGGCGGTGGATGGGTGGGTAGGGGGTGTTGCGACTATTCGGCGGGATGACGCTGATTTTCATTTCACGGGCGCGTTGTGTGCTCGTCCGGGTGCGCTCCGCTGTGTCAGGATGCCGCCCATGACGACGCCTGAGGCCACCGAGGAACGGGATTCCGCCGTCCCCACGGCAGATCCCGCCGCGCCGCCCGGACCTCCGCCGGCGCCTTCGCCCGGCCCGGCCGCACCAGATGACGGCCCAGGCGAAGGACCGGCGAGCGCCCGGGAAGACAAGGAGCCGGCCGGGTCGTCGATCGCGTTCACGTTGACGCTGGTCGTGCTGGTCGGGCTCGCGCTGTTCGGCCGGAAGATCTTCGCCGGGCTGTTCACCGACGACGGCGTACGGACCTGGGCGACCATGTTCGTCGGGGTCACCGTCCAGGCGATGCCGTTCCTCGTCCTCGGCGTACTCCTCTCCGCCGCCCTCACCGCCTTCGTCCCCGCGTCCTTCTTCGCCAAGGCGCTCCCCAAGCACCCAGCTCTCGCGGTACCGGTCGCCAGCATGTCCGGCGTCGTCCTCCCGGGCTGCGAATGCGCCTCCGTCCCGGTATCCGCCGCCCTCATGAACCGCGGCGTCACCCCAGCCGCGGCGATCGCCTTCCTCCTCTCCGCACCGGCGATCAACCCAGTAGTACTGGCGTCAACCGCCGTCGCCTTCCCCGGCCAGCCGAAGGTCGTCGTCGCAAGAGCCGTCACCTCACTCGCAGTCTCGATGATGCTCGGCTGGCTGTGGCTGCTCACCGGCAAAGGCAGCAGCTGGCTGAAGATGCCGAAGAACCGGCACGCCGAAGGCACCGGCAAGCTCGAGGTGTTCCGCTCGTCGATGCTGCACGACTTCCTGCACGCGGGCGGATTCCTGGTCGTCGGCGCGGCCGCCGCGGCGACGCTGAACGTCGTCGTACCGCGCCAATGGCTCGACCACGTCGCCGGCAACCTGCTTGTCTCCGTCGTGGTGCTCGGCCTGCTCGCCGTGCTGCTCGCGATCTGCTCCGAGGCCGACGCGTTCGTCGCCGCCAGCCTGACCCAGTTCTCGCTCACCGCGCGGCTGGCGTTCATGGTGGTCGGGCCGATCGTCGACGTGAAGCTGATCGCGTTGCAGACCGGGACGTTCGGGCCGAAGTTCGCCGCCAGATTCGCGCCGGCCACCTTCGTGGTCGCGATCCTGTCCAGTCTTCTCGTCGGGTGGTGGCTGCTGTGAGGCGCAATGTCGCGGGTCTGGTCGTCGTGTTCGTCGGCGCCGCGGTGGTGCAGCTCGCCACCTCGAACACCTATCTGCGGTACGTGAAGCCCGGTATGCGCTGGATGCTGCTCGCAGCCGGCGCCATCCTGATCGTGCTCGCCGTCGCGGACGTCCTCGCCGACACTCGCAAGAAGCCCGGGGATGCCCGCGCCGATGACGGACACGGCCACGGGCACCTGCTGCCGCGAGCCGCCTGGCTGCTCGTAGTACCGATCTTCGCGCTGCTCGTCGTCGACCCGCCCGCGCTCGGCGCCGACGCGGCCCAGCGGCAGTCGCCGGTAGCGGCCAAACCGATCGCGCCGAAAGGCAACTCCTTCCTCGCGCAGAGCGCCGACAGCACGGCCCCGGTGCCGTTGGCGGTGCGGGACTACGCCGTCTGGGCCGTCTGGGAGAAGGAGAGCATGAAGGGCCGCAATTTCCAGCTCACCGGCTTCGTCACGCCCGGCAAGAACGGCACCTGGTACGTCTCCCGGATCGGCCTGACCTGCTGCGTCGCCGACGGAACCGCCTTCATGGTCGAGGCCCGCGGCCAGACCTCCCCGCCCAAGAACCAGTGGGTCACCGTGACCGGCCAATGGGCCGAGCCGACCAAGCGGGCGGACGGCGACGTCGCCGCGCTGACCATCACCGGAGTACAGAACGTCACTCCGCCGGCCAACCAGTACGAGTAGCTCCGCTCTGGACCGCCGGCCTACTCGACGGCCTGGCGAAGAAACTACGAGAACGTCTTCTTCTGGGCGAGACCCCGAACCGCGACGGCTGCATCGATACCGGCTGCCTCAGCCGGAATCGGTTGCTGGGGTCAGCGGGCGGACGTCGGTGCATGCACAACCCCGCAGAGCAAGCGCTTCCCCCGGTGTGTCGGGGTGGTTCGCCGGGGTTGTGCATGCGTGGCGGGGCAAGGGGGGTGAGGTGTCGCCCTAAGCAGCCGATTCGGCGAGTACCCGCTCGACAGCGTCCGCCTTGTCGCGCGTTCGCCGCCGTACGACCGTGCAGGCCATTCCGCCGATGATCAACAAGGCTGCGATCGCTTGCTGGAGACCGACTCGTTCGCCACGGAGGAGCCAGGCTGCGGCCATGCCTACTACTGGGACGAGTAGGGAGAACGGCGCGACGGTGGTGGCGTCGTACTGGCGGAGGAGGTAGCCCCAGATGCCGAAGCCGAAGAGGGTGGAGGCGAAGGAGAGGTAGGCGAGGGCGCCAACTCCGGTGAGGTCGATGGTGCGCAGGGCTTCCAGGTCGTTGCCTGGGCCCTCGGTCAGCAGCGAGAGGGCGAGCAGGGGTAGGACGGCTACCGCGCTGACCCAGACCATGAAGCGCAAGGTGTCCTGGGGTTTTCCCAACCTGGTGGCGACGTTGGCGACACCCCAGCTGGCGCCCGCGAGGATGACCAGGCCCAGGGCTCCGACCGGTGCCGCGAGTTGGTGGTCGACGAGGATGAGGGCGAGGCCGCAGCAGGCGATCGCGATGCCGGCCAGTTGGGCCGGGCGCGGGCGTTCCCGGAGTACGACGATTGCGAAGAGCAACGTGAAGACGACCTGGCACTGCAGGACCAGCGAGGCCAGACCGGCCGGTACGCCGTGGTCCATCGCGATGAAGAGCAGACCGAACTTCGCCACTCCGAGCGCGAGGCCGACGGCGATCACGTACCGCCAGGCGACGCGGGGCGGGCCGAGCAGGAAGATCGCCGGTACCGCCGCGAAGAAGAACCGCAACGCGGAAAAGAACAATGGCGGGAAGCCTTCGAGGCCGACCTCGATGACGACGAAGTTGACGCCCCAGACCACCACGGCTGCGAGGGCGAGGAGGACGTGACGAGGGTTCATGTCAGCAAGTCTGGGGTGGCGTACAGTTAAGGACCAGCGAAGATTGCTACCGCTGACACTGTAGGAGTGCTACATGATCGATCTGGGTCGCCTGCGCGCGCTGCACGCCGTCGCGACGTACGGGTCGGTCGGCAGCGCCGCCGACGCCCTCGGCTACACCCCGTCGGCCGTCTCGCAGCAACTCGCCAAGCTGGAGCGCGAGACCCGTACGGTCCTGATCGAGAAGCGTGGTCGCGGCATCGTCCTCACCGACGCGGCCCTGCAACTCGCAGCCACCGCATCGAAGGTCCTCGAACTGGTGGAGAGCGCCGAGCTGACCCTGGAAGAGCAGCGCGGTCAGGCCATCGGCTCGCTGTCGATCGCCGCCTTCCCGACCGCCACGCGAGGCCTGCTGCCGGCCGTGCTGCCGAAGTTGATGGACGACCACCCCGCCCTCGACGTCACCGTGACGGAGACCGACCCGGTCGAGGCCGTCGCCGCCGTCGCCCGCGGCGAGCTCCACATCGCCATCGTGCACGACTGGCACAACACCCCACTGGCGATCCCCGACGAGCTCTCCAGGATCAAGCTCGGCACCGACCCCGCCGACGTCCTGGTCCCCGCCTCGCATCGGCTCGCGGGCAAGGAGTTCGTCCGCGCCGACGACCTCGTCGGCGAGCGCTGGATCTGCCAGCCGGCCGGCTCGATCTGCCACGAGTGGCTGGTCCGCACGATGCGCAAGGCCGGCGTCCAGCCCGAGGTCGCCTACTCCATCGCGGAGTACCAGACCCAGCTCGCAATGCTTGCCCGAGGCATCGGCATCGGCCTCCTCCCCCGCCTCGGCCGCGGCCCGTTGCCAGCGGGAGTGATCGCTCTTCCCCTCCAACCGGCACCGAGCCGCCGCCTGTACGCCGTCTGGCGCACCGCCACCGCCCGTCGACCCGCCATCGCCGTCACGCTCGCGGCTCTCAAGTCCGGCTGGGCCGCGCGCGACACGGCGTAACGCCAGTCCTCGAAACACCGCTTTTCGGTCCGTCCGGTGGGAGTCCAGTGGGTCACTGGTTCCATCTGGCGGGAATTAGTTCCGTCACTCTTCGCGACCGATTGACAGCGCCTCGCATCGGGGCTAACTTCCTCGGAAATCTATTAGGAAACTTTCCTAACAGCTAGCCGTACCCCTCTCGTCCCCGCCCCTGACGCAGTAGGAGGAACCATGAACCGCCCCCGATGGATCGCTGCGGTGGCGGGTCTCGCGCTCACCGCGACGGCCCTCATCACCACCAGCGCGACCGCCAGTACAACCGCCCCCATCCCGGCGCCAGTTGCAGCCACCCCGGTTTCGATCAACGGACAGTTGCATGTCTGCGGTACCAAGCTCTGCAACCAGTACAACAAGCCGATCCAGCTCCGCGGCATGAGCACGCACGGCATCCAGTGGTACGCCAACTGCATCAAGAAGGCGTCCCTCGACGCGCTCGCCACCGACTGGAACGCCGACATCCTGCGGATCTCGATGTACGTCGCGAAAGGCGAGGACGGCTACGAGACCGACCCGCGCAAGTTCACCGACCTGGTGCACGGCTACATCGAGGAGGCCACCAAGCGCGGGATGTACGCGCTGGTCGACTGGCACCAACTCACCCCCGGCGACCCGAACATCTACACCGCCAAGGCCAAGACGTTCTTCGCCGAGATCGCCGAGCGGCACAAGGACAAGAACAACATCATCTACGACATCGCCAACGAGCCGAACGGCGTTCCGTGGGCCAAGATCAAGTCGTACGCCGAGCAGGTGATCCCCACCATCCGCGCCAAGGACCCCGACGGCGTCGTCTTCGTCGGTACCGCCGGCTGGTCCTCGCTCGGCGTCTCCGACAGCCGGACCGAGGCCGACGTGATCAACAACCCGGTCAACGCCACGAACCTGATGTACACCTTCCACTTCTACGCCGCGTCCCACCACGACGAGTACTTCGACGCCCTGTCGCGAGCCGCGGACAAGATCCCGTTGTTCGTCACCGAGTTCGGCACCCAGAACTACGAGGGTGAGGGCGCCAACGACTTCGCCTACTCGCAGAAGTACCTGGACTTCCTGGCCGGCAAGAAGATCGGCTGGACCAACTGGAACTTCTCCGACGACGAGCGCTCCGGTGCTGTCTTCAAGGAAGGCACGTGCGCGGGCAACAACTTCACCGGTACGTCGGTACTCAAGCAGGCCGGCGTCTGGATCCGCGACCGGATCCGCACCGCCGACGACTTCCCGACCGACGGAACCGATCCGACCGATCCCACCGAACCGACCGATCCCGCGACCACCATCAACGTCTCCACCGCGGCCCAGCTGAAGACGGCCCTGACCGCCGCCAAGCCGGGCGACACCATCAAGCTTGCCGACGGCACCTATACCGGCAACTTCAAGACCACCCTCTCCGGTACCTCCTCGGCGCCGATCAAGCTCACCGGCTCGGCGAAGGCGATTCTGACCGCGAGCGGTGGCTACGGCCTGCACCTCAACGGCGCGAGCTACTGGCAGGTGTCGGGCATCACCGTCACCGGCGGCCAGAAGGGCATCATGATCGACAACGCGACCCGCGTGCTGATCGACGGTGTCACCGTGCACGGCCTGGACATGGAGGGCGTGCACTTCCGCAACAGCAGCACCTACGGAACGATCAAGAACTCGCTGATCTACGACACCGGCAACGACGGCCGCGGGATGGGCGAAGGCGTGTACGTCGGCAGCGCCGGCGGCCTGGACGACAAGTCGGACAACGTGCAGATCCTCGACAACACGATCGGTCCGGACGTCGGCGGCGAGGCCGTCGACCTGAAGGAAGGCACCAAGGGCGGCCGGGTCGCGGGCAACAGCTTCGACGGCCGCGGGCTGACCGGCGCCAATTTCGACGACAGCTGGATCGATGTCAAGGGCAACAACTATGTGATCGAGAACAACACCGGCAAGAACACGACCAACAACGGCTTCGAGACCCACATGCAGCAGGACGGCTGGGGCTGCGGCACGGTCTTCCGCAACAACAAGTCCGACCTGACCGGCGCCACCGGAGCCGGTCGTTACGCCTTCAACATCACCAACTACGACGCCTCCACCTGCAAGGTCACCATCGACCGCTCCAACACCATCACCGGCGGCAAGGCCCTCACCAACCCGGGCATTCCCGTCAGCTGATCCGGACCGGCCGGTGGGCTTCACCAGGGCTCACCGGCCGGCCTCCGCAAGTCCACGCCCCGGTCGCTCCGCCCCGACGACCGGAGCGTGGATCAGCCGTCTACCAGAGTGTTGAGCTTGGCTTCGGACTCGTCGTCGACCGGGGTGTAGGTGGTCAGTCGCATTCCGGCCGCCTGGCTCACCCAGAGATTCACCGCCTCGACCCGCAGGAGGCCGACCTTCTCGTTGTCGATCACCTTGATCTTCGCGCTCGGCGCGGCCACGTCGTACCGCTGCCAGAGCTCCGCGAACAGCGGCGAGTTCACCAGCAGCCGCTCGGTCAGGTCCTGCCAGCTCGGCTCACCCAGATGGGCGGCCGACGCGGCCCGGAACCCCGCGACCATGTGCTGCTCGATCGACTCGTGATCGATGAAGGCGCACCGCCACTCGTCCGACACGAAGGTCAGCCAGAGCAGGTTGCGCTCCTCGATCGGGATCTCGTCCATGTTGAGGAGCACCTTGCAGTACGCGTCGTTGAACGCCAGCACGTCGTACCGCGAATTGACCACCGTCGCGGGGTACGGCGAGAGCTGGTCGAGCATCTTCTGCACCGACCCTGGTAGGGCAGCGCAGTCGCCCTTGCCGGGGCCGAGCGCGATGCCCGCCAGCGTGTACAGATGGTTGCGCTCCAACCGGTCGAGCCGGAGCGTCCGGGAGATCGCCTCGAGTACCTGGGCCGACACGTTGATGTCGCGACCCTGCTCAAGCCAGGTGTACCAAGTCACGCCGACGCCCGCCAACTGGGCGACCTCTTCGCGCCGCAGGCCCGGAGTACGGCGTCGTCCGCCGGGTGCGAAGCCGACCTCGTCCGGCTGGATCCGCTCCCGCCGGCTGCGCAAGAACGCGGACAGCTCCCGCCGTCGCTCGTCCTTGTCGGTGACGAC
This sequence comes from Kribbella koreensis, assembly GCF_039525325.1. Classification (NCBI taxonomy): domain Bacteria; kingdom Bacillati; phylum Actinomycetota; class Actinomycetes; order Propionibacteriales; family Kribbellaceae; genus Kribbella; species Kribbella koreensis. The sequence continues at coordinate 7,620 of NZ_BAAAHK010000019.1, read as the reverse complement.
TGGCACGCTGCTCAGCAGACTCACCTCCCCATGGTGCAGCCCCCGGCAGTCTGACGAAAGCCTGGTGCCGGGTGCTGCCAATACCAGGATAACCAGGCTCTCACCACCAGGCTCCTGGTGAGCACATGCTGGGTGTCATGACAGACCAGCTCCAAACCGCCCGGCTCACTTCACCTCAGCTCTCGAAGTCACCTCTCGGCCCGGTCGCCCTCACCACCTTGCTCTTCGGCGCCTTCCTGCCGATGCTCTCCTTCTTCATCATCAACGTCGCGCTGCCCGCGATCGGCTCGGACCTGCACGCGAACGCCGGTGAACTGCAGCTAGTCGTCGGTAGCTACGGCATCGCCAACGCCACCCTGCTCGTGGTCGGTGGCCGGCTCGGCGACGGCTTCGGCCGCAAGCGGCTGTTCCTGTTCGGCATCGTCGGTTTCACCGTGATGTCGCTGATCTGCGCGATCGCGCCGACCATCGGCGTACTGCTTGCCGCCCGCGTCCTGCAGGGTGCGGCCGCCGCGGCGATGACGCCGCAGGTGCTCGCCTCGATCAGCAGCCTGCTCACCGGCGAACACCGCGCTCGCGCGATGGCCATGTTCGGTGTGGCGGGTGGCTCGGCCGCCGCGCTCGGACAGATCCTCGGTGGTGCTCTGGTCGAGGCCAACGTGTTCGACCTCGGCTGGCGTGCGGTCTTCCTGGTCAACGTCCCGGTCGGCTTGATCGCGATCGTCGCCGCAGTGAAGCTCCTGCCCGAGACTCGCGCCGACAAGGCCCAGCGGGTCGACCTGGTCGGCGCCGGTCTCCTGGCTCTCGCACTGGTTCTACTGCTGCTCCCCCTGACCGAGGGCCGCCCACTGGGCTGGCCACTCTGGACCTGGCTCTCCCTCGCCGCCACGATCCCTGCGGTCGCTCTGCTCGGCGTACACCAGCACCGGTCCGAGAAGGCCGGTACTGCGCCCCTGATCCCGCCCTCGGTACTACGGCTGCGCCCGATGCAGATCGGATTGCTTCTGGCCGTAGGGTTCTTCACCACCTTCGGCGGCTTCATGTTCGTCTTCGCGCTGGCCACCCAGGGCGAAGCCGGGATGTCCCCACTGGAAGGCGGTCTGAGCCTGCTGCCGATGTCGGTCGGCTTCCTGATCACCTCGATCTACGGACCGCGTCTGCAGCAGAAGTACGGCGCAGGCCTCATCCTGCGCGGCTGGATCGTGCAGTCAGTCGGGTACGCCGCTCTGGCTGTGGTTGCCCTCACCGTGTGGCCTGACGTGACGCCGTGGACGCTAGCGATCCCCATGTTGATCGCAGGGTTCGGCAGCGGTCTGGTGATGGTCCCGCTGATGGGTGTAGTCATCGGTCAGGTCCCGGCTGCCCAAGCTGGTCTCGGTAGCGGGATCCTGCTCACCAGTCAGCAGACCTGCCTCGCACTGGGTGCTGCAACGGTCGGTACGGCGTACCTGTCGCTGGCGGGCACGTCCTGGGGACAGGGTGGCGCATTGGCAGCAGTAGCCCTGGCCATCACCGCCATCTCGCTGCTGATGACACCGGTGACTCACCAGCTGCGGTCTAAGTAGTCCAGTGGGCTGGGCGAGTCACTGCCTTGGGAAGCTTGGTCTTGGAGTCACCCCGGGCGGCGTTGACCTGGGACTGGGTGAGGAACAGTGAGCCGGTGAGGTCGGCGCCTTCCAGCCTGGTGTCACGGAGGTCGGCACCGATCAGGTCGGCTTGCCTCAGGTCGGCCTCGCGGAGGTCGGCCGCGATCAGGTAGGCACCCCGGAGGTTGGCACTGTGCAGGTCCGCGCCGCGGAGTTTGGCCCCGAACAGGTCAGCTCCGCGGCGTTCCTTCTTCTTGCCGGGCTTGCCACGCACGAGGGCGCTGGTCTGCAACAGGAGTTCGTTGACCTTCGCGCGCTCGCCTTGGAGATCGACCTTGGTGACATCGGGTTGCAGCGTGAGCTTCTCGATCTGGTCGCTCGCGGCGCGCAGGTCGGGGTGGATTGCCTTGGTTTGCGGCAATTCGAGCGCCTCAGCCAGGTACCAGAGCAGTTCGTGCAGTTGGCGCATGATCGGCAGCGCCTCGAACAGCTTCTGGCCTGGTTGCTCACGCCAGCTGCTGCCGGCCTGCCGGGAGATCTTCTGGCCGGCGCCGAAGCAGTCGTACACCGTGCAGCCCTGGAAGCCTTTGGTCCTGAGCTTGCTGTGGATGCCGCAGCGGAAGTCCTGATCGAGATTCGGGCAAGGCTCGCCGGCCGCCTTGTCGATCGCGAAGTCGGCCGACTTCGCGAAGGTCAGCGCGACGCAACAGAGGCCGAAGCAGCTACCGCAGTCGGCTCGGAGATCCGCCCTGAGCACTCGGTCAGTTCTGTTCGGCAGCCGTCTGGCCGGTCCGGCGCCAGCGGATGCCGGCCTCGATGAACTCGTCGATCTCACCGTCGAAGACACCGCTGGTGTTGCCCGACTCGTACAGCGTCCGCAGATCCTTGACCATCTGGTACGGGTGCAGCACGTAGGAGCGCATCTGGTCGCCCCACGAGCCCTGCACGTCACCGCGCAGCGAGTCGATCTCGGCCCGCTCCTCGGCCTTCTTCAGCGCGAGCAGCTTCGCCTTCAGGATCACCATCGCGGAGGCCTTGTTCTGCAGCTGGGACTTCTCGTTCTGGCAGGAGACCACGGTGCCGGTCGGGATGTGGGTGATCCGGACCGCCGAGTCGGTGGTGTTGACGCTCTGACCGCCGGGCCCGGACGACCGGTACACGTCGATCCGCAGCTCCTCGTCCGGTACGTCGATCTCGTCGGTCTGCTCCAGCACCGGGACCACCTCGACCGCGGCGAACGAGGTCTGCCGGCGGCCCTGGTTGTCGAACGGGGAGATCCGGACCAGCCGGTGGGTGCCCGTCTCGATGCTCAGCGTGCCGTAGGCGTAGGGGGCCTTGACGCCGAAGGTCGTGGACTTGAGGCCGGCCTCTTCGGCGTACGACGTGTCGTAGACCTCGGTCGGGTAGCCGTGCCGCTCGGCCCAGCGCAGGTACATCCGCTGCAGCATCTCGGCGAAGTCGGCCGCGTCGACGCCGCCGGCGCCCGAGCGGATGGTGACGAGCGCCTCGCGTTCGTCGTACTCGCCGGAGAGCAGGGTGCGGACCTCGAGCGACTGGATCGCCTTGGCCAGCGAGCCCATCTCCTTGTCGGCCTCGGCCAGCGTGTCCGCGTCGTTCTCGTCGCGGCCCATCTCGACCATGATCTCCAGGTCCTCGATCCGGCCGCGCAGCTTGACCACCCGGTCCAGGTCGGCCTCCAGCCGCGACAGCTTCGAGGTCACCTTCTGCGCGTTCGCCTGGTCGTTCCACAGATCGGGCGCGGCGACCTGCTCGCCGAGGTCGGCGATGTCACGGCGCATGCCCTCCAGATCGAGAACTTTCTCGATCGAGGTCAGGGTCGCGTCGAGTTGCTTCAGGTCAGCATCGAAATCAGGTCCAGCCACAACCAAGCAGCGTACCCGGTCGGCGTCCCAGGCCGGGAATTCAGCCCCGCCACCCGTGCTTCAGCGCACCGAACACCACGTCGGCCGCCTCCTCCATGGCCTCCTCGTACCGCGCCACGTGACTGGCCTGGGGCTGCTCGGGCAAGACCCGGGCGAACTCCGCCTCCAGTACTTTCTGAGCCGCCTGGTACTGGGCCGCGATCACACGGGCGCCGAGCGGATCGAGCTGCGGATACCGGTCCTGGAGCGCCTGGACCATCAGGACCTCCATCTCCTCGGCATTCTTCCGCCGTCGGGCCAGCAGCGCCGGACTCTCCTCGATGGTTCGGGCGAAGGCCTTCCAAGTCACCAGGTGCTCCGACCGCAGCCGCATTCGCAACTCGTCCAGGTAGTACTGCTCGAGCACCTCGATCACGCCGGCACCAGGGTCGGCCTCCCGGATCGCCCGCACAGGCCCGAGCCACCAGGCGTCCTCGTCGAAGAGCAGATCCTCCTTCGTCGGGAAGTGGTTGAAGACGGTCTGGACGGCGACATCGGCCGCCTTCGCCACCTCCGCGACGGTGACTTGATCGAATCCGCGCTCCATGAACAGCCCGGTCGCGACGTCCGAGATCAGCTGCCGCGTCTGCTGCTTCTTCCGCTCCCGCCGGCCGACCTCCTGGTTCTCCATGGACAGCAGCTTAGCGAGCATGCTTTACTTCCTCCATAGTTGTAGTCACTACAAGTTTGGAGCTACACCATGACAATCCTCGTCACCGGCGGCCGCGGCAAGATCGCCCGCGCCGTCCACGCCGGCCTCGTCGCCGCCGGCCGCACCGTCCGCGTCGCCAGCCGCGAACCCGCCGACCTGCCCGGCGCCATCACCCTCAACACCGCCCACCCGGTCTCGCTCGCCAACGCCCTCGACGGCATCTCCCAGGTCTTCCTGTACTCCGACCCGTCGACCGCCGCGCTCTTCGTCGAGGCCGCCGAGAACGCCGGCGTCAAGCAGGTCGTCCTGCTCTCGTCGATGGCCTCGCAGGCCTCCAACGACGACGCAGCGGCCGATCCGCACGGTGAGGCCGAGCGCGTCATCACCGACGGCGCCTACGCGACGACTCGGTTGCAGCCCGGGACCTTCATGTCTAACGCGATCTACTGGTCGTACCAGGTCCGCGCCACCGGTCAGATCCGGCTGCCCTACTTGGACGCCGAGGAAGCGCCTATCCATGAACTGGACATCGCGGACGTCGCTTTGAAGGTGCTGCTCGACGGGCCTGGTGGCTCGCACGACGGTCGCGCGTATCCGCTGACCGGGCCCGAGTCGATGACCCGGCGGCACCAGATCGAGCTGATCACCGAGGTCACCGGCGTACCGATCGAAGCAGTCGATCTGACTCCCGAGCAGGCCTTCGTCGAGATGGCCAACACCATGCGCAATCCCGCGCAGCTCGCGTCGCTGATGGCGTACTGGGCGTCGCGCGTTGGCAGCCCGCACCCGTTGGAGCCCAACGTCGAACTACTCACCGGCACACCTGCGCGCACCTTCGTCAGCTGGCTGCGGGACAACCCGGGCGTCTACAGCAACTGAGCGCGGCCGACGCCGACGCTCCTGCGGCAGCCGACGCCGACGCGCTTGCGGCAGCCGACACCAACGGGCTTGCGGCAGCCGACAGGCTTGCCTTCAGGGCAGGATCGAGTCGATGTAGCCGCCGTCGACGCGGATTGCGCCACCTGTGGTCGCGGCGGCCTGGGTGGAGCTGAGGTAGACGATCATCTGGCCGATCTCGGCCGGCTCGATCAGACGCTGGGTGAGCGACTTGGGGTCGTCGAGCTCCTCGCTGGCTGGTCCACGCGTGGGGCCGGCCAGTACTGAATTCACTGTGACCCCGGTACCTGCGGCGGCCTTCGCGAAGCCGCGGGTCACTGCGAGCAGAGCGGTCTTGGTGACGCCGAGGTGCACCATGTGGAGCGGGGTGGCCACTGCTGCTTCGCTGGCGATGCTCATCACCCGGCCGAAGCCGCGCTCCATCATTCCCGGTAGGTAGTGGCGGATGAGCCGGACCGCTGAAAGGACGTTCACCTCGAAGTACCGGCGCCACTCGTCGTCATCGATCTCGAACACCGGCTTCGCACCATAGATCCCGAGGTTGTTGACGAGGATGTCTACCTCGGGAGTTGCTTTGAACAGCTCGCCTGCTCCGCCTTCCGAGGCTAGATCGGCTGCAACCGCGGTCACCTCGGCATCCGGTACCTCCCGCCGAACCGCTGCCGCTGCATGCTCGGTCCTTTCCTCACTACGTCCGTTAACCACCACTGCTGCGCCGGAGCGGGCCAGCTCGGTGGCGATGGCGAGCCCGATACCTTGGGTCGATCCGGAAACCAGTGCGCGGCGGCCGGTCAGGTCGAGGTTCATGAGGGCTGGCTGTGCGTAGTACCGGCGTACCGGCTAGGGGAGGATCGAGTCGATGTAGCCGCCGTCGACGCGGATGGCGCCGCCTGTGGTGGCCGAGGCCTGGGTGGAGCTGAGGTAGACGACCATGTTGCCGATCTCGGGCGGCTCGATCAGACGCTGGATCAGGGAGTACGGGCGGTGTTCCTTCATGAACTGGCGTTGCGCCTCGTCCCAGGGCATGTCGTCGCCGACCAGCTCGCCGACGAACTCCTCGACACCGGGTGTGTGGGTGGGGCCGGCCATCACCGAGTTGACCGTGACGCCGGTGCCGGCGGCGGCCTTCGCGAAACCACGCGTCACGGCCAGCAGCGCGGTCTTCGTGACGCCGTAGTGGACCATCTCGAGCGGTGTCACCACGGCGGAGTCGCTGGCGATGTTCATCACCCGGCCGAAGCCGCGCTCCATCATGGTGGGTAGGTAGTGGCGGATCAGCCGGACGGCGCTCAGCACATTGACCTCGAAGTACCGGCGCCACTCGTCGTCATCGATCTCCAGCACCGGCTTCGCGCCGAAGATGCCGAGGTTGTTGACGAGGATGTCGAGCTCGTCGACCTTCGCGAACAGCTCGTCGGCGCCAGCTCCTGACGCGAGATCGGCCGCGACCGCGGTCACCTCGGCGTCGGGTACTTCGCGCCGGACTTCCGCCGCGGCCTGCTCGGTCTTCTCCTGGCCACGCCCGTTGACCACCACCGAGGCACCCGACCGCGCCAACTCGGTCGCGATCGCCAGCCCAATCCCTTGGCTGGACCCCGAAACCAGCGCCCGCCGCCCCGTCAGATCGATGTCCATAGCCCCACTGTGCCCTATCACCTGATCGGTACTACGGCCGCCGCGTCCGAAGCGATATCGGCCGACCCCTGCCACCCGGGCGGCTCGAACGGAAGATCAACCGTCGACGTCAAGGTCACCGTCACGGTGGTACCGGTGACGTCGGCCGACCAGTCCAACCCGTCGAAACGGTTGCCTGCGCCAACGGAATCCAGGTAGTCCGCGGTCAGCCGGCGCGCCTCGTCGGGGTCGAGCTCGGCGTTGCCTTCACCACTCGGCTGCGCGTAGATCGCCGCCAGACCGTTGGCGGCGGCCAGTACCGCGCCATCCGCGGTCGCGTCGAGATCCCGGCGTACCAGAAACACCTTCGAGATATCGGTGACGACCACGATCATCAGCAACACGATCGCGGTGAACCCGATGATGAGCACCGTCATCTGCCCGCGCTCGTCCCGCTGCCGCCGTGACTTCATCCGTCGCCCTTGGCTTCGCGATAATCCCCGAACGACTCGGTATGCGAAGCACTGATGTGAATCGCCGGCCGCTCCCCACCGAGCGCATCCGGAATCAACGGCAGCGGTACCTCCGTATCCAACTCGACGGTGACCGTCGACCCCGGCTGCAAACACGCCGGATCACAACTGATCTTGAGCTCCCCCGGGCTCAACTCCATCCCCTGATCCTTCATCGCAACCCTCGCGGCTTCGAACGCCCGCTCCCGAGCCTCATCCTCCGACAACCCAGCCGGCACGATCACAAACGCCCGACCCGCCGCCCGAGTAGCAGCAGTAGCCCCATACGAAGCCCGCTGCACATCGAAAACCCCCAACATCACATAAATCAACGGCACCAACAGCAACAAAGCCAACCAAGAAAACTCCACCACAGCATTCCCCCGCTCCCCCCGCCCACCCACCCCGCCACGCCCACCCAGCCCAGCCCACCCACC
>NZ_BAAAHK010000018.1:201229-206626 GCF_039525325.1 Kribbella koreensis | reverse complement strand
CCCCCGCCAGGTCGAACCCCGCCGCCACCACCAGCAGGCGCCGCGCCGCCTCCACCGCCCCCACCGCCCGCACCGCCGAGCGCTGCGCCGCCCCCACCGCCGAGCGCCACGCCCGTGCCTCCACCACCTACGAGCATTGCGCCCGTGTCAACAAGCGCTGCTCACCTGCCTACTAGCGCAGTGCCCCCGCCTCCACCTCCCAGCCCTCTGTCGTCCGCGCCGCCTCCTCCGGGCGGTGCGCCACCACCGCCTGCCCTTGCAGCGCCTCCTCCGACACCGGCAAATGCTGCGGCGGTGAAGCTGGTTGCGCCGGTTGTCGAGGAAGAGCCGGAGGAAGTGGTGCCGCAGGTGGTGAAGGCGCGGCCGGGGCCGGTGCGCCGCGTGGCGCCCAGTAGCAAGCCGCGGCCGGGGGAGTTGATCTGCGGAGAGTGTGGGGAGGGCAACGACCCCGCGCGGAAGTTCTGCCGGCGGTGTGGGAACTCACTGGCTGAGGCTGAGGTCGTCAAGGTGCGATGGTGGCGGCGGCTTCGGCTGCGTCGCAGGCCGCGGGTGCTCGCGGCCGGCAGCCGCCCGGCTCGGCCCGGCGACGGCAAGGGACGGCGTGCCTACCAGTCGACGCTGCGGCGGGTGCGCGCCGGGATCGGCGTACTGATTCTCGGATTCGGTCTGCTGGCCGGGTTCTATCCACCAGCGCGCACCCTGGTCACCCAGCAGGTCGGCAATGTCAAGCAGAAGATCCGCGGTGTGGCGGACACCGCCCTGACGCCGATCAGACCGGTCTCGGTGCAGGGCCCCAGAGGATCCACCGGCCACCCACCGAAGGCGGCGTTCGACACCTTCAAGAACACCTCGTGGATCACGGCGTGGAACGAGAAGTCCCCACCGCGGCTGACCGTGCAACTCGACCATCCGGTCGCCTTGCGGAAGGTGATCGTCTCCACCGGCGACTCGACGGACTACGCCGGCCACATCCGTCCCGCGCTGCTCGAGTTCGCCTACTCCAACGAGAAGTCCGATCTGGTGCAGCTCAAGGACACCCCAGGCCCCCAACAGGTTGCCCTTCGCAACGCTGTCGGCGTCAGCTCGATCACGGTCAAGGTGCTCAACGTCTACCCGGCGCCTGACGTCAAGACTCTCGCTCTGACCGAGATCGAGCTCTTCGGAATCGGCTGAAGCCGCAAGGAGGACCATCATGCGCGGAGCAACCACCGGCCTCGGTACGCCGTACCCGCTGGGCTCACTGCTGCCCGCCGTATTCCAGGAGGACCCGCTCCTGATGCGCTTCACCGCGGCGATCGACGAAGTACTCGCTCCCGCGATCAGCACGCTGGACTGCCTGACGGCGTACGTCGATCCGGCTCTGGCCCCGCCCGACTACCTCGGCTGGCTGGCTGGTTGGGTCGGGGTCGAACTGGACGAGAACTGGCCGGTCGCCCAGCAGCGGGCCGAGATCGCACGAGCAGTGACCGCGCACCGTCGCCGGGGCACCGTCGACGGACTGCGCCAGCAGCTCGAGTTGGTCACCGGCGGCGAGGTGGAGGTCAGCGACACCGGCGGAACCACTTGGTCGACCGCGCCTGTCGATGGTCCGAGCGACCGGGTCGTACCGAAGGTGACCGTGGTAGTGACCGGCAGCCGGGTGAGCCGGACAGCGGTGGATGCCGCAGTCGACGCGGCGAAGCCGGCTCACGTCCTCCACGAGGTGCAGATCGTGCAACCGGTCAACGACGCGACGTGAACCCAGGGGGTTGATAGCTCCCGGGCACGAGCAGCACCGGCGCCTGGGCCCGGACCAACGTCCCCCCGACACTCGCCAGCACAGGCCAGGTACCGGTGCTTGTTTGCGGGAAGACCACCAAGGCAGCGGAGAACGTGCCGTCCGGCTGGGCGACGGTGTTCAGAAGCAACCGGGTTCCGGGCGTGGTCAGCGTGAGTGTGACGGCCTTGCCCGGCGGGAAGTTCTGCCCGGTCACCGACGCCACGCGGTTCATCCGGACCACACCAGGATTCACCTGGAGAACAGGTTGAATCGCCGTACTCCGCAACGCGATCAACCGGCTATAAGCCGGATCGGCCGTGGTGATGGCCAGTACGCCGACCCGTTGCCCGCTGTTCTGCGGCGTCGCCGCCATGACGATCGAGCAGCTCGCGCCGGGCGCCAGCGTGCCGGAACAGGTGTTGGCACTGATGGCGAAGTCGCCGATCGTGAAGCGAGGCCCTTCGAGAACGCCGACCGAGACCACCGTGATCGCGACGGTGGCCGCATTGCGCACCTGCACGGTCTGCGGGGGAAGCGTCACTAGCGCCGGCCGCGAGCCGCCGAAGTCCAGCGGATCGGGACTCACCACCAACTGCCCGGACGGCCCCTGCGTCGGCGGCTCGGGTGGTCCAGGCGGCCCCGGCGGCTCGAGCACCGGGAATTCGATGCCTTCAGCAACCAATTGGACCTCGTCCGGTACCTCGCCCGGCCGGCCGATCCGCAGGATCGCCTGTTTCACTCCGGCGGCCGTCGGTGTGAACGACACCGCGACGCTGCAGGTCTCGCCGGGGTTGAGGGTCGCCCCACCGCAGTTCTCCGCCCCGGTCAGCGAGAAGTCCGAGGCGTCCGGCCCCGCCAAGCTCAACCCCTCGATCAGCAACGGCCCGAAGCCGCTGTGCCGCAGGACGACCGTCCGTCCGACCGACGCGCCGAGCTCGACCGGCCCGAAGTCGGTCGTCGACTTTTCGATCCGGGGCTGAAGGACCCGGGCGAAGACGGCTCCCACGCAGCACGGATCAGGCAGCAGATCGTCGCCCGCCGAGCTGAAGACGACGACGGATCCGTTCGCGGCCAGCCGTGGCGAGCCGCTCGGCCCCGTCGCAGGGCAGACCATCCCGGCGCAGTCCGGATCCGCCGCCGGCGAGCCGAGTTCGCCCGCCAGCCGGGGCAAACCGGCCTGCTCCCGGCCGGCATCGAGGACGAGATCCCGCAGTACGACGGCCTGCCGGCCGGTGCCCTGCGCATCGTCGTGCATGCCGTCCGCCGAGCTCGCGAACGCCAAGTAGCGCCCGTCACTCGAGAGCGCCGGAGTCAGCCCCTCCTGCTCCTGCCCCTCGATGTCACGCGAGGCGATCGACGCCGCGACCGGTACGCCGGGGGCCGGGCCGAGCGTGCCCGTGGCGGCTGGATCGCGATCGACGACGACCGCCACCATCGGCCCGCTCACACCGAGCCGATGCTCGTAGGCGATGAATCTGCCCGTGCCAGAGATGGACGGGAGGTCCGCCTTTCCGGAGTACTCGCCGCTCGGCAGGACGTCGACCCGGCTGGTCTGTCCCGTACCCGGTGCGAAGACCTCGATCGTCTGCGAGCCGTCCGGGCAGATCAGCGCCGTCTCGCAGTCGTCGGTGGCGAAGGCCACCTGCTGTCCGTTCGCGGAGACTTGCGGAGACGTGTGTCCGACGTCTTCGAGTGAGCTGCGCAGGAAGGTGTCCGGCCGCGGTGCCGCGATCCGTCCGGCGACGTCCTTGATCAGCCGGGCGACGACCAGGGTGCTGCGGGTGGTGAAGGGCGGCTGTTCGAGCCAGGCGATCACGCCGGCGTCCGCGGACAGGCTCGGCTCGGTTCCGCCGGTCGGTCCGTTGCCGGTCGGCGGCCGGCCGACGTACAGATAGAGGTAGTCCATCGTGCCGTTCGGGCGTTGCTCGTCGAAGGTACCGTCGCCGTCGGGATCGCGATCACACAGGACGACCCGGCCACCAGTGGCCGGGTAGCCGTCCTGGAGGTTGGTCGCCTCGCTCGCGAAGGCGATGTACCGACCGTTGGCGGACAGCGTCGGGTGCCGGCTGTCGGCGTTGCCCCCTTCCTCCAGAGGCGCGGCCGCGCGGCGTGGAGCGGAGTTGCCCCGCGAAAAGGTGAGCGAGGTCATCGGCAGGCCGCGGCTGATCAGGATGGTCCGGCCGGGCGCGCGCCGGTCCCGGACGTAGACATTGCTCGGCGGGTTCGCGGTCGGCCGCACGGCCGGGTCCAGCGCGGCCCGCGACTCGAAGGCGATCTGCTGCCCGTCGGCCGAGATCGCGGGCGCGCTCGCGGCGCCGACGGAATCGTTGCTGTCAGCACCTACTGAGACGACTTCGGTATGACCCGGCGACACCGCCCCGGCCGGCGGGAGCAGCGTCGCACTCAACCCGGCGGTGGCGGCGAGCAGCGCGCCCACCAGGACCACGCGGGGCACTCGTCGCTCGCGGTCGGCCAGGACCGGGCGGGGCAGTCGTCCCTTGCGTCGGCTCACGGCTCTCCCCTCGGCGGCTCTCCGATCGTAGGATCGGCGACCGGCCGCGAGCTGCCCGATGGCGGTAGCCAACGGGCCGCCCGGGCAGCCCGATCGGGCAGAAATCGTGTCGCTTCGGGTTAACCGCTTGACGCTGCCCGGCAGCCCGGCGCCACGTCACTGTGAACGGCATGGCAGCCACGGTGTCCTTGTCGACGGATTCGATCGAGCTCGTGCCGGGAGAGACCGGTGGGTGCGAGGTCAGTGTCACCAACACGGGAAGTCTGGTCGATCAGTTCTCGATCAGTCTGGTCGGCGTCCGCGAGGACTGGGTGACGGTCGAGCCGGCCACCCTCAATCTGATGCCGGCCGCCAGCGCGACCGCGACCGTGACGTTCGCGCCACCCCGGTCGCCGGAACTGGTCGCGGGCCGGCATCCGTTCGGGGTCCGGGTCGGCTCGCGGGAGGATCCCCGGGCCTCGGTGGTCGAGGAAGGCGCGGTCGAGGTCGCGCCCTTCCAGGAGATCGTCACCGAGCTGGTTCCCGGCCGGCGCCGGGCGGCCCGCCGGGCGAAGTTCAAGCTGGCCGTCGACAACCTCGGCAACAGCGAGGTGGTGGTCGGTGTCAGCCTGCGCGACCCCGACGACGAACTCCGGCTGGAGACCAGCCGGCAGGCGATCACGACAGCGCCGGGTACGGCGACGATCGTCAAGCTGCGGGCGACTCCGCACCGCCGGTTCTGGCGCGGCCAGCCGAAGATGCTGCCGTTCGAGGTGGTCGCGACTCCCGTCGGGGAGGAGCCGATCCGGACCAGTGGCGTGGTTCAGCAGGAGCAGCTGATGCCGAAGTGGCTCCTGCCTGCCCTTGCCGCGGCGGTGGTCGTGGTGGTCGCAGCGGCCGCGGCGTGGTTCGCGTTGCTGAAGCCCGCCGTGGAGTCCGTCGCGACCGAGCAGACACAGCAACAGGTCGCCAAGGCCGAGAACGCCGCTTCGCGGGCCAGCGGCGCGGCCGACAAGGCGACCGCGGCGGCGACGGTGGCGCAGCGGGCCGCCGGGATCGGCCCGTCGCCGACACCAGGTGGCGCGGCGTCGGCGGCCGGGCTGACACCGTGCTGGGCGAGGTCCGTGTAGAGCGCCGCCATGCCCTT
>NZ_BAAAHK010000018.1:0-201147 GCF_039525325.1 Kribbella koreensis | reverse complement strand
TGCTGTCAAGCCCGGGGCCGCCGCCCCGACCGGCCCGCTCCCGTTGAGCTTCCGGGTCGCCACCGAGGCCAAGCTGGTGACGGACGGCTCGTTCCAGACCTTCAGCTACACCGCACCGCCGAAGAAGCGGATCGAGATCGCCGACCTGGTGCTGCAGAACCCCCGCGGCGACAGCGGGATCCTGCGGATCTCGATCGGCAAGGACATCGTGCTGGAGATCGGGCTGGCCAACTTCCGCGACCTGGACTACCACTATCTCGAGCCGCTCAACGCGGCTGTCGGGCAACCGGTCGTGGTGTCGGTGAATTGCACGGCGGCAGGCGTCGGGTCGGATCGCTGCACGCCGTCGGTCTCGTTCTCGGGCCGGCTGCTGTCGTGATCAGATCAGGCCTTCCTTCAGCGCGTACGCGACCGCGTGCGAGCGGTTGCGCAGCTGGAACCGCGTCGTCACCCCGTGCAGGACGTTCTTCACGGTGCGCGGCGAATAGCTCAGCCGGTCGGCGATCTCGTCGGTGTCGTAGCCCTCGGCGACCAGCTTGAGGATCGCGGTCTCCCGCGGCGACAGTCCCGCCAGCCGCAGTCCGCGCGGAGTCAATACGTCGTTCTGCATGTGGGAGACCTGCCGGAACAGCCGGGTGAGCAGATCCGACGGCAGCTCGGCCTCGCCGGCCGACGCCCGCCGGACCAGCTCGGCCAGCCGGTCGGGGGTTACCTCGGAACGGCGGATCAGGGCGCAGACACCGGCCTCGATCACCGAGATCAGGTCGGCGTCGTTGAGGGTGGCGACCACCAGGATGATCTTGTCCACGCCGCGCCGGCGCAGGTCGGCCAGCGAGTCCAGCGTCGCGGGGTCGGGTGACTCGGCGGCGACGACGGCGACCACGCTGTCGTCCAGCCGGTCGTCCTCGACCACCCGGACCTCCGGCCGGAACCGGAGCTGACTCTCCACCCCCGATCGCGAGATCGAATCGGCCGAGTGCACGTACACCGGAACCCGTAGCCCCATCGTTCCTCCCCATGAGTGACGCGATGCGTACTACGATGCGCGATCGGCCGGTTACCCGCCCTAGGGTCAATCCCTAGGGGTGCCCCAGCACCCACCCGGTTCACACCCGTAGGCTCGGCGAAATGACCCGGATCCTCTTCGTCACCGGTACCGACACAGGCGTCGGCAAGACCGTCGTCACCGCGGCGTTCGCGGCCACGGCGCGGGGATCGGTCGCTGTCCTGAAGCCCGCTCAGACCGGTGTGACCGCCGACGAGCCGGGCGATCTGCAGGAGGTCCAGCGGCTGACCGGGGTGGCCGATCTGCACGAAGGGGTCCGGCTGCTCGAGCCGCTGGCGCCGACGACGGCCGGACGGCGGCAGGGGGTTGTGTTGCCGTCGGTCGACGATCATGCGCGGACGATCGAGAAGCTTGCGGTGGATCGTGATCTGGTGTTGGTCGAGGGCGCGGGTGGGCTGCTCGTCGGGTTGGATGACGATGGCAACGATCTGGCGGATCTGGCAGCCCGGTTGGAGATTCCGTTCGCGTTCGTTGTTGTTGCCCGCGCAGGGCTCGGCACGTTGAACCACACCGGACTGACCGTCGAGGCGTTGCGGGCGCGGGGGTTGCCGATCGCGGGGCTGGTGGTCGGGTCGTGGCCGGCTGAGCCGGAGCTGGCTGAGCGGTGCAACTTGGAGGACTTGCCGGCCACGACCGGCGTACCGGTGATCGGGCGGATTCCGGCAGGCGCTGGTGAGCTTGAGCGGGAGGCGTTCGTTGCGGCGGCGGCCAGTTGGTTCGAGTGAGTTGCAGGTTTTGACATCTCCTGGGCTGTAGGAGATCGGTTTCTCTGCGGGTAGGACAGAGCAGAGTCCGATCTACGGTGGGGGATAGATGAAGGTATTGGGATCGATGGCGCTGGCGGGTCTGCTGCTGGCGGGAGCGGCCGGGACGGCAGCGGCCGCGGATCCGGTGGGGACGAAGAAGCTCAACGGGGTGCGGTCGGAGCAGCCGCGGATCAGGGTGCTCGGGGCTTCGGCCGCCGGGACGCTTTACCAGGTGGGGCGGGTGGGTGACCCGACACCGGCGACGACTTGGGTGAAGCCGGCCGGCGCAGCGGCGTACGAGGTGGCTTTCGGGCGGCTGTCCGGGGACAAGGTCTACAGTCCGGGGCTGCAGACGAAGTACCAGGTGATCGGGGATCCGCAGGTCAGGACCTGTCCGGCCGGTACGCCGGAGCCGGCTGACGACGGCGGCGTCGATCAGTCGGACCTTGCGGTGCGGGCGGTGACTCCGTTCGGGTGGATCAGCGCGGATGGGCGGCGGGTTGATGTCTCCGCTGGTGGTTGCGTGGTGAGCTCACCTGGCTATCCGGCTGGGGATCAGATCGTTGCTACCGGACCGGCGGGATATCTGGTTGCGCCGGCTGGACCGACCGACGGGAAGATCATCGTCACCTACGTCCCGTACGCCGCGCCGTCGGCGCAGGTCGTGCTGGGCGACGTACTGGCGGGGAGTGTCTGGGCCTACTCGCTGTCCGCGACGCATGCAGGCTGGGCGCGGTTCAACCCGGCGACGGGTGGCAGCGAGATCTGGCTGGCGACGCTCGGTACTGCGGGGTCGGGGCACGCGATTGGGGATGTGCCCGGGCGCGTCTCGCGGACCGCGGTTGCGGGTACTTCGGCTGCCAGTACGTCGGTTGGCTGGGACGTGTGCTCGCTAGGGACCGCCGACGAGTGCACCTCGGGGTCGATCACCGCGGGCGGGGTCGCGAGCACGCTGGTCGGGACGAGGACGGTTGTGTCCAACGGGAGCAAGTTCTTGTACGACGTACCGGGTGAACCGGCTTCGATCGTGAAGGCGGCGGCTGTCAGCGCGGCGGCGGTGAAGACCCGGGTGCAGGCGGTGCAGCGGCTCGTGCCGGTCACGGGGTCGGTCGCGCTGGGTGCGGATCGGGTGTTCTACAGCGACGGGCGGGGCAAGGACACGCTCTACCAGCGCAGCTACAAGGTGCAGGCCGGGGCGGTCAAGCTCGGCGCGGAGACGACGGTCGCGCCGGTGGTCCGGGCGACGCAGGTGACGACGGAGAACCGGAGTACGGCGTATCTGGACGGGCATGGCGATCTCCGGCTGATCTCGCCTGATGGGAGCCAGTCGCTGGTCTTCGTCTCGGACCAGGAAGGGCTGCGGGCCTCGCCGGATTACGCGATGAGTGTGAGCGGGCGGTGGGTGCGGTGGACGCGGGAGCAGTACGCCGGACCGCCTTGTGAGGGTGGGGTTTGCGAGGACCTCTACTCGGATCAGACCGCGATGCTGTACGACCGGGCGACCGGGACCAACACGGTGCTGGGCGAAGAGGACTTCCTGCCGGTTGCCGATGGCAAGCTTTATCACTACGACGACGACTTCGCGATCGTGCAGAAGGACCTGGCGACAGGGACCGAGACGGTGATGCGGCCGGCGGGCTCGGAGACGGTGCTGGCGGCGGACGCGGACTCGCAGTACCTGGTGTGGCTGAGCTACACGGGTGCCGGGTATCGGATCGGCTACCGCAACCTGGCGACCGGGGTTGTGATCGAAGGGGTCTCGCTTGGAGGCGAGTTGGGCTTCGGGCAGCTCAAGGTGGGTGGTGGCAAGGCGGCGTACACGGTGCAGCAGGCTGGTGATCCGCAGGTGCGGCAGGTGCGGGTGCTCGATCTGGCGAGCGGTGCGTCGACGGCGGTCGGCGAGACCCGGCTCGGCTTCGATGTCTCGGGCAACGCGCTGGCGACGATCGGTGCGGACTGGACGGCGCGGATCACACCGCTCGGCTAGCGGCTCGAGGCGCTGGATCTACACTCGCTCGGTGACCCACTGCCCTGCCCGGTACGACGAATCGCTGGGTATGTGGGTCATCGACGAGCCGGCCGAGGTACGCGAGGTGTTGCTCGATCCGGCGACGTTCCGACCGGACAACGCAGTGGTCGCTCACACTGCGTTGAGCGTGAAGGCACTGCGCGTGCTGCAGGGTGCTGGGTTCGCGCTGCCGCCGACGCTGGCGAACAACGCAGGACCGTCCCACCGCCCGATCCGCGCCGCCGTAGCCCGCTTCTTCAGCCCCGCCCGGGTCGCTGCTGTCGAACCACTGACCCGACGGCTGGTCTCCGAGCGGATTGATGCTGCTCGCGCGGCGCTGGAGTTCGGTCCGGTCGATCTGGTCGAGGCGGTTGCTGCGGAGCCGCCGGCTTTGGTGCTGCTGCATCTGCTCGGGCTGGACGATGTCGACGTACCGGCGCTGAAGGCTTGGAGCCGGGAGTCGCTCGAGTTGTTCTGGGGCTGGCCGGACGAGGATCGGCAGTTGGAGCTGGCGCACAGCGCGGCGGAGTTCTACGGATGGTTACGGCAACGAGTGGGTGCTGCGAGGCGGCTGCCCGGCGACGATCTCTTCGGCGTACTGGTCACTCTCGGCCTGTCCGATGAAGAGATCTGCGCAGTCGCCTACTTCCTGCTGATCGCAGGCCAAGAGACAACCACCCAGTTGATCTCCACCGTTTTCCATCGCTTACTCACCGCCGCCGCGGCTGTGGTGGCCGATGCGGCCGCTGTCGTTGAGGATGCGCTGCGGGAGGCGTCGTCGGTGCCGACTTGGCGGCGAGTTACGGCTCGGCCTGCCGCAGTCGGTGGAGTCGAGTTGCCTGCTGGTGCGCCGATCCTGCTCGGGCTGTCCGGGCATGGAGGGCCGGCCGATCTGGCTTTCGGGCTCGGGATTCACCGCTGCCTCGGGGCCGGGCTGGCCCGGTTGGAAGCGCGGGTTGCGGTGGAATGTGCAGGGGCGTTGCTGTCCGTAGTACGGGCTGTGGAGGATCAGCCGCCGATGATTGAGTTGTTGTCGTTCCGGGCGCCTGCCCGGGTGGTGGTGGCCAGCGCGATTACAGCCGAGCTGACCTGCACCGATACCCTTGACAAGTGACTGAGCATGAGCTGGTTCTGGTCGTCGACTTCGGGGCGCAGTACGCGCAGTTGATCGCGCGCCGGGTGCGCGAGGCCAACGTGTACTCCGAGATCGTGCCGTCGTCGATGGCGGTCGAGGAGATGCTGGCCCGGAAGCCGAAGGCGATCGTCCTGTCCGGCGGACCGCAGTCGGTGTACGCCGAGGGCGCGCCGCGGGTCGAGTCGGGGCTGTTCGAGGCCGGGGTGCCCGCGTTCGGGATCTGCTACGGGTTCCAGGCGATGGCGCAGACGCTCGGCGGCGACGTCCGGCGTACCGGGCTGCGTGAGTTCGGCCGGACCCCGGTGACCGTCGGCGCGGCCGGCACGCTGCTCGCCGGGATCCCGGTGGACCTCAGCGTCTGGATGTCCCACGGCGACGCGGTGCACGCTGCGCCGGCCGGGTTCGACGTACTGGCTGCGTCCGAGGGTGCTCCCGTGGCGGCCTTCGAGGATCTGGACCGCAAACTGGCCGGTGTGCAGTGGCACCCGGAGGTGCTGCACTCGCAGGCCGGGCAGGCCGTGCTCGAGCACTTCCTCTACGACATCGCCGGCTGCAAGGGCGACTGGACGACCACCAACCTGGTCGACGAGCAGGTCGAGCTGATCCGCAAGCAGGTCGGCGACAAGCAGGTCCTGTGCGCGCTGTCCGGCGGCGTCGACTCCGCCGTCGCGGCCGCCCTCGTCAGCAAGGCGATCGGCGACCAGCTCACCTGTGTGTACGTCGACCACGGACTGCAGCGGGCCGGCGAGTCCGACCAGATCGAGAAGGACTTCGTCGCCGTCACCGGCACCCGGCTGGAGGTCGTCGACGCGGAGGACCAGTTCCTCGGCGCGCTGGCCGGCGTCACCGAGCCGGAGCAGAAGCGCAAGATCGTCGGCCGCGAGTTCATCCGCACCTTCGAGGCGACCGCCCGCAAGCTGGACGCCGAGCGCCACATCGAGTACCTGGTCCAGGGCACCCTGTACCCGGACGTGGTCGAGTCCGGCGGCGGGACCGGCACGGCCAACATCAAGTCGCACCACAACGTCGGCGGGCTGCCGGACGACCTGCAGTTCTCGCTGATCGAGCCGCTGCGGACGCTGTTCAAGGACGAGGTCCGTGAGCTCGGGATCGCCCTCGGGCTGCCCGAGTCGCTGGTCTACCGGCACCCGTTCCCGGGCCCGGGGCTGTCGATCCGGATCATCGGCGAGGTCACCAAGGACCGGCTGGAGATCCTCCGCGCGGCCGACCTGATCGCCCGCACCGAGCTGACCGCGGCCGGCCTGGACCGCGACATCTGGCAGTTCCCGGTGGTACTGCTCGCCGACGTCCGCTCGGTCGGCGTCCAGGGCGACGGCCGCACGTACGGGCACCCGGTCGTCCTGCGCCCGGTCACCAGCGAGGACGCGATGACGGCCGACTGGGCCCGCCTGCCGTACGAAGTACTGGAGAAGATCTCCACCCGGATCACCAACGAGGTCGACGAGATCAACCGGGTCACCCTCGACATCACCAGCAAGCCGCCGGGCACCATCGAGTGGGAGTAGCCCCCACCACGGTCCAGCTCATCGTCGTCCGCCACGGTCAGTCGACCTGGAACGCGGACGGCCGATGGGCCGGGCAGGCAGATCCACCGCTGACCCAGCTCGGCAGGCAGCAAGCAGCCGAGCTGGTCCGTCGTTGCCGCGACGCCGGAGTCGGAGCCGTCGGCTGCTCCGACCTGAGCAGAGCACGAGAGACCGCCGCAATCGTCGCCAAGACCCTGGGCCTCGCCGAGCCGACGGAGTTGCCGGACCTGCGAGAGCGGTGGAGCAGGACCCTCACCGGGCTCACGGGCGCCGAGATCGAGAGCGCCTTTCCCGGGGCGTTGGCTGCCTGGCGAAACGGCACCTCGACTGCCCTTCCGGGTGACAGCGAACCTTTCGATCTGTTGGCCGACCGCGTCCAGCGAGGGCTGAAGAGTGCCGCCGCCCTTGCGCCGGTGGTCCTCGTGGTTGCTCACGCAGGTGTACTCCGCGCCGTGGCCGCACTCACGGCGACCGCCACAGCCGGGCAGCTGCTGAACACGGACGGTCGGCGAATCGCGGTGGCGGGGGATCAGTTGAAGGACGACGGGCCGGCCTTCGGGAGCCAGTAGGAGCCCCGCCATGTGGTGGATTGCTGAGAGTTCCTGCAGAATTCGGGGGGATCGGTTGTGAGGCCGTGAGTCGAGACGCAGAGTAGGGATTGTGGGGACGTCTGTGGGTGGGGTGAGGCTGTCACGCCGTCGTCTGCTCGGATTCGGGGCAGTCGCCGTTGCCACGGGTGCGGCGATGGTCGCGACGTCGAACTCGGTCTCGGCGGACACCTACGGCTCGGGGCAGCTTGACCCGTGGGAGGGGCTGAACACCTCGATCTCCTCCGACGACCAGATCCGCCGGGTGCTCGCGGCCGACGGGGTCTTCCTGTTCGGTGACAGCATCATGGTCCAGGACGGCAACCACCTGGCCCGCCGGGTGCTCACGCTGACCCACAAGCCGATGGCCATGCACAACTGGGCCGGCCAGCCGACCGAGGCCGCCGTCGACGCGCTGGAACGCTGGAAGACGAAGTACGGGCTGCCGAGCCGGATCGTGATGGCAGTCGGCTCCAACGACATCTTCAAGCCCCCCGCCTTCGGCCCGCAGGTCGACCGCGCGATGCGCATCATCGGTCCCGCTCGCGAGGTCTTCTGGGTCAACACCTACGTCTGCCGCACCCGCGAGTCCGACCTGGTCCAACGGGCCGACCGCCGCAACACCAACTGGGTCAACCGCCAACTCGACGACGCCGAACGCCGCTACCCCAACCTCCACGTAGTCCGCTGGGCCGAGTTCATAGCCACGGTCAAATCCACCCGCCACTACGTCCGGGACGGCGTCCACACCACGGTCCCCCTGGGCCAACGCTTCCGCGACGAACTAATCACCGACGCCCTGACCTCCAGCCGCCAGGTCACCGGCTCCTGAACCAATCCCGCCGTACGCCGGCAGCCGTCCTCGCTCGCCACGAGCCGGCCGCACTGCAGAACCACGGGCGTCAACCCTCCTGCTGCACGAGTTTTGATCGGCTGGAGGTCCGGCCCCGACCGCCAGCGCACACCAAACTCAACGAGCAAACGCTTACCTCGGCGTTTCGCGACCGTTCGCGGGGGTTGTGTATGCGTGGCGAGCCGGTTTATTGGTTGGTGAGCCGGGTCTCCAGGGCTGTTGCTTCTTCGGTTTGGCCTTGGGTTCGGAGGCGGTCCAGGAGGAGGTAGCCGGAGCGGTACCAGAAGTCGTCGCCGGGGGTGGTTGAGTTGAAGATCTCGCGGGCCAGGGCTTCGTCTGTGGTGCCGTGTTCGGCGATGAGGAGTTTGGCGTTGGTCAGCTGGGAGTCGAAGGCGCCGCGTTCGTAGTACGCCGCGGCTTGGTGGGCTTGGGCTACGGCTGCGGCGGGGTCGCCTTTGCTGAGTTCGAGCATGGCTAGGTCCAAGTGGATGCCTGCTTGCTGGAAGATGACTGACTCGTCGGCTGAGGGCAGGGCTTCCAGTACTGGTTGGGCTTTGGCCAAGAGCTCCGGTACCAGGGGGAAGTTGCCGCAGTAGCGGGCTGACTGGGCGGCCAGGCGGATTGCCTGGACGTACTCGATCGGCTGCTCGGCGGCTTCGAAGTACTCGGCCGCCGCGACCAGGGCGTCGACTGCTTCCTCGTCGCGGTCCATGCGCTCGAGGAGCATGCCCTCGTCCTTGCGCAGCAGGCCCAGCCAGTGCGGGTGCGCCTCCTCGGGAGCGTCGGTCAGCTGGGCGCGGACCTTGGCCAGCGCGGCGTCCAGTTCGCCGAGAGCACGGTAGGCATCGACCAGTACGCCGCGAGCGTCCGCCAACGTCCAGGCGAAGTCAGGGTCGCTCTCCAGCACCGGCGACGCCTCCTCAGCCGTCTCGGCTGCCTCGAGCGGCCGCCCGGCCATCAGGTAGGCGCGCGCCAGGTCGACCTGACCGAAGGCGACGTGCGGTTGCGAGACGGGAAGGCCGGACGCGATGGCGATCCCCTCCTCCAGATCGTCGACAGCCTCAGCCGCGCGATCCAGCTTCGCCCGGACCCGACCGCGCTGCCGGTAAGCCACCGACCGAGCCAGGTCGTCGCTGGTGGTCAGGCCGACGGTCGCAGCCGCCTCGGCCTCCTCCAGCCGGTTCAGCTGGACCAGGAGGTTGCTCAGCAGGATCGACGAGCTGGCCAGTTGGTCGGCGTCGGTCTCGGGGAGTTGGCGGGCGGCGTCGAGCTCGGCGATCGCGTCTTCGAAGCGGCCGTCCTGGGCGTAGAGCGTGGCCAGCGAGTCCTGCCAGCCGGCGCGTCGGCGGGGTTCGTCGTTGGCGATCAGCCAGCGCATCGGCTGCTCACCGGTGGCCAAGGCCTCTTCGACTTGGCCCAGGTGACCCAGCATGCGGGCGATCCGCGCACGGTTGCGCAGGAGACGGGCCTCTTCGCCCAGGTCGGCGTACAGGCTCAGGGCGCTGCGCCAGGCGTCCAGAGCGACCTCCGGCTCGTCCTGGGAGGTCAGGCCCAAGAGGTCGAGCAGACGGGCACGGTCCAGCGCAGTGCGGGACTCCTCGGGGACCTCGGCTTCGAAGGACTTCCAAGCTGCGATGGCCTCGTCCCGCCGGTAGTGCTGCCAGGCCTCCTCAGCCCGGTCCAGCCACCCACTGCCATGGGGCGTCTCAGTCGGTACCTCCGCCGGCTCCGGTTGAGGCTGCGGTACTTCGACTCGTGCCCGAGCGCGCCGCGCTGTCTCGGACAACGGCAGGTACTCCACCCAGGGCTCAGCCGTAAGTACCGACTGGATGACCTGAGTCTGATGCTGGGTCCCATTGCGCTCGTCAAACCGAGCCGCGAGCCCGAGCGCTCGATCAGCCAGCTCCGCGGCGAGCTGAGGCGCCGGTACGTCGTCACCTTGGGGCCGACGGATCATGAGGGAGCCGACTCGCCCCAGCGCAAGGGATGCGGCTGCGGCGAAGTTCATCTCCGCCAGCGTGGTCGGCGGGTCGTCGAGATCCGCCAGGTGCCGCTCCACCAGCTCAACAGCCTTTGTTTCATTGCCGGTCCGGGCAAGGAAGACGACATGGTCGGCGTAGGCCTTCAGCTCACCGGGCAGATTGCGCAGCGCTCGATAAGCCCGCCGATGTGCGTCGACCGCCTCCGAATACATGCCCTCGGCAACATAAGCCGGCAGCAACGCGGTCAGCATCTGCTGTGGTTGCTCGTTGCAGGTCAGCGTCCCGTCCAGTACGCCGACAGCCAACGCCACCGCATCGGCCGGCCGCCCGATGTCGATCAGGTGGCTGACCTTCGAGGTCGGATCGCACCCGACGCAGTCCGACAACGAGTCGCGCGGCGCGGTCGACCAGAGCCGGTACTGCTCGGCTGCTGTCTCCGCATCACCGACATGACTAGCCACCAGCCAGCGGTACTGGTGCACCGCATGCATGCTGTGCCCGCCGGTACGCCACCGCCGCTCCATGTCATCCAGTACGCCGTAAGTCTGCGCCAACGGCACCTCAGGGAACTGGCTCAACGTGCTGGGCGCGTACTTGAACGTCCACAGGAACGTATGCGTGTGATCGCTGTACCGCTCCGGCTCCGCATCCCAGTCGGCCACGCACCGCGCGAACGGCACCAACGACTTCCGCGCCTCGCCACCCATCACGTACGCCGTAACCAGGCTCAGCCGCGAGTAGAACGACAGCTCCTGGTTCTCGGCCGCGTCAGCCCGGCGGACGACGTCCTCCAGCAACGCCGACCGCGCCTTCCCGTACGGCGTACTCTCCGCGCGCTGCAGCCGATCGACCAGGTCGTCACTCATCGCGGGTCCTCCTGCGAGGGAACGGCCTGGTCGAGCAGGCCGAGGAAGGAGCGGTTCACCAGGGCGGAGTCCGCGGGGCCGATCGGGTGGTAGCCGAGCATCAACGCGTGCCCGTACAGGCCTTCCACGGCCAGCCGGGTCAGCTCGGGGTCGGTCAGCGAGACCATCCGGCGTACCAGCGGGCTGCGGTGGTTGAGCACGAGCTGCGGCCGGCTGTCGTCATGCGTGTCGAGCGCGCCGAGCACCTCGGCCCACAACGCGTCTGCCTTGCTCTTCGTACTGCGAAGCTCAGCGGCGAACTGCGCCGACCGGTCGACCAGGTAGATCGCAGGCAACCCGGCCGGGTCGAAGGCGCGCACGACGACCTCGCACCCGACCGCATCCAAAGCATCCTGGGCAAGGCGGATGAACGGCCGCAACGCCAGCTCGGTGGCCGGATCCAGACTGTCGAAGCTGGTCGAGAGCTCGGTCGGGTCGAAGCGGCTCGTGGTCAGCTCGGGGACGACGTCGGGCAGCCGTTCGAGCAGCTCGCTGTCGTAGGTGTAGCCGCCGTTGACGACCGTGAGCTGCTGCGCGGCAGCGACGGCGGCGAGCTGCCGAAACTCCTCGATCGTCGCGACATAACGGATCTCGCCATGCCGTTCGTGCAGCTCGGCAGCGGTCATCCGGCCGTGGTTGGTCTCGAACCGCAGCCAGCGGTAGACCAGCCGGAGCATCTCGTCGTCGTGCAGCGCGAGCGCCTTCACGCCGAGCTGGTGGATGCCGAGGAAGCGGTCGAGCTTGGCCGGATCGGTACTACCGAGTCTGACCAGCCAGCCGCGCAGCTGAGCGCCGAGCGCCTCCCGGGTCGCCTCGAGGTTGCCGTCGTCGAACAGGGCCTCGCGACTCGCGGTCGGGCGCAATTCGGAGGTGTCGATGACAGCGCGGACGAAGAACGCCCAGTCCGGCAGCAGCCCCTCGACGCCTTCGGCGAGCAGCATCCGCTTGAGGTAGACGCGATGGGTCGCGCGCTCAGCTGGGTTGGCGGGGAAGGGCAGCACGAACGCGACGCCGGTCAGCCCGGCGGCCGGGATGTTGAGTGGGATGACGTCGAAGGGGGTGAACCCCAACTTGTCCTGCGCGTAGCCGAGTAGTTCGGCGCGTTGCGTAGTACCGGTTGCTTCCCAGGGGGCGCGGCCGTCGGTGACCTGCTCGCCGTTGACCTTGATCTCCAGTGGGAGCAGGGCGCCGAAGAGGCGGATCAGCTCGATCACGGTGGCCTGCTTGTACCACTGCTCGGCGCCGCGTCTCGCGGTCAGCGTGACGGTGGTGCCGGCCTCGTCGCGCGGGGCGGTCTCCTGGAGCGAGTAGCTGCCGTCCGCCGTACCGACCCAGAGCGTGGTGGGCCCGTCGGCCGGGCGGGTGACCACCTCGATCTCCTCGGCCACCATGAACGCCGACAGCAGCCCGATGCCGAACTGGCCGAGGAACTCGGTCCGCGCGAAGCCGATCTCGTCCCGCTTGGAGCTCCGCCCGATCGTCGCGAGCAGCTCGGTCACCTGGCCGGGGTGCAGCCCGATCCCGGAGTCGCTGACGCTGATCCGCCGGTCATCGACCTGTACGTCGATCCGCCCAGGCGCATCGGCGTCGCCGGCCCGGCGCGCGGTGATCGCGTCGACGGCGTTCTGCAGCAACTCGCGCAGGTAGACCCGCGGACTGCTGTACAGGTGATTGCTCAGCAGATCGACGACCCCGTGCAGGTCGACCTGGAACTTCTCGCTTCCCATCCCCACTCCTTCTTCGGCCGCCCCCCAGCGGCTGGGCACACGCTACTAGCACCCGCAGTTCACCTCCGAGTTGGTGACGAAGCGTGGCCGGGGCCGTACCTTGAGAAACAGGGGGCGAGGCTGGGGAGGGCTGATGGAGCTCACGGTGGGGACGTTCAATCTGAACAACCTGTTCGACCGGTGGAACTTCGCCGGCGCGGTCGAGGTGCTGGCAGCCGGGACGAGTTCGGTGCCGGCGACGTACACGTTCGACAACGAGGACCGGCGGCGGCTGCAGCTGGACGGGCACGGGAAGCTGCTGGTCGCCAAGCCGCCGGAGGACACGGCCCGGATCGCCGAGCGGCTGCTGGCGGCCGATGTCGACGTCTGGGTGGTGCAGGAGATCGAGAACGTCGACGTGCTGCGGGAGTTCAATCGCGACCACCTGGGCGGCGCGTACGAGCACGTGATGGTGATCGACGGCAACGATTCGGTCCGGTTCATCGACATCGGGATCCTGTCACGCCGGCCGCTGGGCGGGGTGACGAGTTATCAGCGGGTGTTCCATCCCGACGTACCGGACCGGCCGATCTTCTCCCGCGACCTGGTCGAGGCGGAGATCCTGGACTCGACGGGCCGCCGGATCCTGACCATCTTCGGTACGCACCTGAAGTCGAAGTTCGTCGACTTCACCGTGGCCGACCCGGTCGCGGCGGCCGCGGCGGCCCAACTGCTGCGGCAGCGGCAGGCCGAGACGATCACCCGGATCATCGCGGCCCGCACTTCGAGCCGCCAGCATTATCTGCTGTGTGGGGACATGAACGACACGCCTGACTCGCCGGCGCTGGTCGCGTACGAGCAGGCCGGGCTGGTCAGTGCGCTGCTGTCGCCGACCGAGGTGGGGACGGTGAAGACGACCGTCGAGCTGCCCGCGAGTCCGGCGTGGACGTCGACCTTCAAGGAGACCGGGCAGCCGCGGTCCTTCGATCTGATCGACCAGATCTGGCTGTCGCCCGCGCTCGCTCCGCGGCTGACCGGCGCCTTCATCGGCCGTCGGCGCAAGCTGGCCCGCGACGGAACCGACCACGACCCAGCTTGGATCACCCTCGACCTCTAGTCTCTTGGGGTGGACCTTGAACTGCTGATCGCCCAAGTGGACCGGCTGGTGTTCGGTGCGGATCCGGCGCTGGCGCTGGAGCCGTTCGGGCGGGCGGTGGCGGCGTACGACGCCGATCCGGATCCGGAGCAGCTCGACAGCCTGCTGACCACCTTCGGGTACGTCGTGCTGCAGTTCGACGAGTATGCCGGGTTGCCGCTGGATCGCACGATGGAGCTGCTCGACGATCTGGAGCGGCGGCATCGGGCGGCCGGGAACAGCCTGCGGATCGTGCATTTCTGCCGGTGGCTGGTGGCCCGGCATCTCGGTGACGCGGAGACGGCGGAAGCGCAGTACCAGGCGTGCCTGGCCGCCGAGCGGGACGACTTCGCTTGGTGTGAGGGTTGTGAGCAGGTCTACCAGGTCAGGCATTTGATCGAGACGGGTCGCGCTGCCGAGGCCGTCGCGGTGACCGAGGCGGCCTTCGCTTCGCCGGTTGATGGTTGCCATCAGCAACCGCAGGCGTTGCTGGCGGCGGCGCTGCCGGCGTACGTCGCGGTGGGGGATCTGGCGGCGGCCGCTGATGCTCATCGGGTCGCCTATCGGCTGGTGCGTGACGATCCCGACGAGTTGTTCGCGCATGCGCAGCACATCAGGTTCTGCGTGCTGACGGGGAATCCCGAGCGGGCTCGGGAGCTCGTCCAGCGGCATGCATCCGGTCTCGACGCGCAGGTCTCGTCGGCTGACGCGCTGGCCTTCTGCATCGCGGCCGGGCGGCTCGACGAATCGTTCACCGAGCAGGCGTGGAAGCTGGCGGCGGGCTTCGACGCCCGGAACGGCAACTGGCATCAGAGCGAGCTCGCCCGCGCGCAGCTGGCCGAGCGGCCATGGGTCGCTTCGCTGGATCTCTTCGGCGACGGTGGTTGCGCTGAGCAACTTGCTGCGGTCGCTGCCCGGCCGGACGACCCGGTGGCGGGCTGGGCGCTCGCCAAGGCGCGGATCGAGATGGCGCATCGGATGCACCTTCAGGAGCGCAACCTGGAGGCTGCGGAGATCGGCGAGCAGGTGCTTGGCATGCTGACCGATTCGGCTGTTGTTGCGCTGGCCGAGGCGGAGAGCTTGCGGGTACTTCGTAATGTGCTGTTTGCCGCTTACCTGGACCTCAATGAGCCGGCGGCCGCGTTGCCCCAGGCTGAGCTGGTACTGGCCGACGTACCGCCTGATGCCGGGCCGGAGTGGCTGGGCATGGTCCTGCGCAAGAAGGGTGAACTGCTCGAACAGCTCAACCAGGACTCCGAGGCTGTCGAAGCTCTGGTGGCCGCTGCAGCCCAGTACGCGCTGGCTGGGGAGTTGCACGACCAGGTGGCGGCGCTGCGGCTTGCTGCGCAGTCGGCGCGCTATACCGGCTCGTTGGACCAGGCGGAGGGGTTGCTCGACGAGGCCCGGGCTGTGGTCGACGAGTTGCCTGCGGATGACCTGCGGAGTCCGACGAGCGATGCGGTGGTGCATTGGGAGCTGGCGCTGGTACGGGACATGCAGGGGCGGTTGCTGGAAGCGATCGAGCTGGCGACGGTGTCGGCCGAGCTGTACGAGTCGGTCGGGCAGTTGGAGAGTGCCTCGAACGCTCGTGACTACATCGCGGATCGGCAGGAGCGGCTCAGGGCTTCAGGCTCGTGAGGGCCTCGATCAGCTCTTAAGGGCCGCGATCAGCGCTTGAGGGCCTCGATGCCGTCGAGGAGGCGGTCCAGGCCGAAGCGGTAGGACTCGTCTGCGGCTTCGCGGGTGCCGTCGCCGTAGCCATTGGCGTTCCAGATCGCTGTCATCGTGGGGTGGCGGTCCTGGTCGAAGTAGGTCTCCCAGAGGTCCCAGCGCTCGGTCCACCAGGCGTCATGGCTCTGGCCGGTCTGCCGCTCCAGCTGGTCGCTCTCCGCCTCCAGACCGGCTGCAGAGTCGATGTACGTCGTGATGGCAAGGGCAGCTGTGTTGGTCTGGCGGGGGGAGAGGCCTAGTACTGCACAGGCGGACAGCAGGTACTCGCGAGCGGCCAGCATGCCAGGGCCGACGGGTGGGCGGATGGTGGAGATGCTGGCCAGCCAGGGGTGCCGGTGGAACATGGCGCGGGTCTGCTCGGAGTACAGGTTGATCTGGTCTCGCCAGCCGGTGGGGCGTGGTTCGCCGGGGGCGGGGAGGTCGCGCTCGGCCAGCACCTGGTCGACCATCAGGTCCAGCAGTTCCTCCTTGGAGGGGACGTAGGTGTAGAGCGTCATCGTGCCGACGCCGAGCGCCTTGGCGACGCCGCTCATCGAGGCGGCGGCCAGGCCCCGTTCGTCGGCCAGCGCGATGCCGGCGTCGACGACCTTGTCGAGGTCGAGAGTGGGGCGGCGGCCGAGCTTGGTCGGCCGGCTCGGCTCAGCCTGCTTGTGGTTCCGCCAGAGCAGGGCCAAGGTGCGGTCGGCCGAACCGCCGCCGCTGTGCCGTACCGCCATGTCGCCTCCCCGTTTCCTGCCGTCGAGGAACTTTCTCATATGCATGCCCCTGCTATTCTCGTATAGGCTACGGAAATTGCTGTGGGGTCGGCGTGAGGAGTGGCGGATGACGATTCTGGTGACGGGCGCGACGGGCAGCGTGGGGCGGCTGCTGGTGGATGAGTTGGTGGCTTCCGGGGTGTCTTCTGTTCGGGCGCTGACGAACAACCCTCGGCGGGCCGCTTTGCCTGCTGGAGTGGAAGTTGCGGAGGGGTATCTGGGCCGGCCGTCGACGTTGCCGGCTGCGTTGAAGGGCGTGGACACGGTCTATCTCGCGCCGCTGCCTGCTGCGGTGGATTCCTTTGTGGAGTGCGCGGTGGAGGCGGGGGTGCGGCGGGTGGTCGTGTTGTCGGGGGAGCCTGCGGAGTACGAGGCTGCGGGGGATCCGTCGGGATGGCACTACTACAAGGTGGAGCGGGCTGTGGAGGAGGCCGGCTTCGAGTGGACGCATCTGCGGCCGGGGCAGTTCATGAACAACACGCTGGATTGGGCCGCGTCGATCAAGGCCGAGGGGGTGGTGCGGGCGCCGTATCCGGAGGCGGTGCAGACGCCGATCGACTTGGCGGATATCGCGGCGGTGGCACGGGTCGTGTTGCTGGATGAGCGCTATGCCGGGCGGAAGTTGGTGATGAGCGGGCCGGAGGCGATCACGCAGCCGGAGGAGGTGGCGTTGATCGGGGCGGCGATCGGGCGGTCGGTGCGGTTCGAGGCGTTGACGCGGGCGGAGGCGTTGGCGGCCTGGGCGCCTTCGATGGGGGTGCAGACCGCTGAGTGGTTGCTGGACGGGTTCCGGATGATGTCGGAGTACCGGATGACGCCTGAGCCGACCGTGCTGGAGGTGACCGGGCGGGCTGCTTTGCCTTATCGCGAATGGGCGGTGCGCAACGCGGCCGCGTTCATTTGATTCCTGACCGAACATGTGTTCGACTGTTGTCCATGCGATGGGCTGGGCAGCGGATCGAAGCAGAGGCGCCGGGTGCGCTGCCGGGGCTGGGGTCGATCGCGGGGCTGGTGCGGAGCGTGACGACCCCGGAGTTCCGGGGCGTCACGTTCCACGAGGTGCTGGCGCGCTCGGCCCTGAACTCGGTGCCGGGCTCGGGGATGCCGTTCAACTGGACGATCAATCCGTACCGCGGCTGCACCCACGCCTGTCGCTACTGCTTCGCCCGCCCGAGCCACCGCTATCTCGAGCTCGACACCGGCCTGGACTTCGACCAGCAGATCGTCGTGAAGACCAATGTCGCGGACGTCCTGCGCCGCGAACTGGCCCGCCCGTCCTGGGGCTTCGAACAGGTTGCCCTGGGCACCAATACCGACCCCTATCAACGGGCCGAGGGGCGCTACAAGTTGATGCCCGGCATCATCGAGGCGCTGGCCGCCTCAGGCACCCCGCTCTCGATCCTGACGAAGGGCACGCTGCTCCGGCGCGATCTCTCGGTTCTTGCGGCCGCCGCCGAGGAAGTCCCAGTCGGCCTGGGCGTCTCGCTGGCCCTCGCCGACGAAGACCTCCGCCGCTTGGTCGAGCCCGGTGTCCCGTCGGTGCGCGGCCGCCTGGACCTGATCCGCGCCATCCGCGAAGCCGGCCTCCCCTGCGGGGTGATGGTCGCGCCCGTACTTCCCTGGCTCACCGACTCACCCGAGCAACTCGACCACCTCTTCGGCGAACTGGCCGAAGCCGGCGCAACCGGCGTCACCACCCTCATCCTCCACCTCCGCCCCGGCGTCAAGGAATGGTTCATGAAATGGCTGGCCGAGGATCGTCCCGACCTGGTCCCTCGCTACGACCAGCTCTACTCCCACGGCTCCAACGCTCTGCAGAGCTACCGCAACGCCTTCGAGGAGAAGGCCCGCCCCCTCCTCGACAAACACGGCTTCGGCCGAGGCTCCCGCCACCGCTCCTCAACCAATGGAGTAGTAGAAGCCTCCGGCCCAGGCTCCCAATCCGGCTGGGGCGAACCAGACCAGACAAACGCCCGCTTCCGCACCCGCCGCCAACCTGTCGACTACACCAACCGCCGCTCCACCCGGCGCACTTCTGCACCAGTCCCGCCCATCACCCCAGACCCCAACCAGCAAACGCTCTTCTAGCGCAGTTGCCGCTGCTGCACGTGAGCGCAGGTCTGGTGGTGAGGGGTCAGCTCAGGAGGTCGCGCAGTGCCTGGACCTGGGCGAGGAAGTCTTCCTCGGGGATCTGCGGTTCTGGGTGCCGCGGTGCAGGGAAGGGGAACGGCTGGCCGGGGCGCGGGTCTTCGGTGTACCTCGGCAGTAGGTGGGTGTGCAGATGCGGACTGGTGTTGCCGAGGGTCTCGTAGTTGAGCTTGAGCGGCTGGTAGATCGCGATGACCGCCCGCGCGACCCGGAGCGTCTCCAGCCAGTAGCCGGCTGCCTCCTCGTCGGTCAGCTCAACCGGCTCGACGACGTGCCGGCCCTTCCAGATCGACAACGAGTAGCCCGTCTGGACGACCGCGCTCTGCAGGTAGGCGTCGATGTACTGCCCCTGGAAGATCCGCGCACCGTACTCGTTGCGGTCCTGCCCCATGCCCTGGCAGAAGTCGCATTCGGCCCCTGACACCAGGGCGGCCCAGTTCTCCGGCCAGCGCGCGGTCATCCGCGGGTCGTCAGGATCTCGGGGCCGTCCGGGGTGATGGCTACGGTGTGTTCGGCGTGGGCGCCTCGGGTTTGGTCTGTGGAGCGGAGGGTCCAGCCGTCTTCGTCTATGAGGTAGACGCTGCCGGGGCCGTGCCAGAACCACGGTTCGATGGCGATGACGTGGCCGGGACGGAGTTTGAGGCCTCGGCCGGGGTGGCCGCCGTTGGGGACGTGGGGTTCTTCGTGCATGCGGCGGCCGATGCCGTGGCCGCCGAAGTCGAGGTTGGTGCCGACGCCGGCCCGGCGGCCGATCTCGCCGATGGCTGCGCCGACGTCGCCCAGTCGGGCACCCGGTACGGCGGCGGCGATGCCCGCGGCGAGTGCTCGCTCGGTCGTCGCGATCAACTCGAGATCCTCGGCGCGCGGCGTACCGACGACGAAGCTGGTGGCCGAGTCGGCGCACCAGCCGTCGACCGAGGCGCCGCAGTCGACATTGAGCAGGTCGCCGTCGGCCAGCCGGAGATCGCTCGGCAGGCCGTGCAGGACCGCGTCGTTGACCGAAGTACAGATCACTCCGCTGAAAGGTCGCGTCGCGAATCCGGGCTGGTAGCCGTCGAACAGTGACACCGCGCCCGCGGACCGGAGTACCTCGCGGGCGACCTCGTCCAGCTCGCGGAGCGAGACGCCGACCGAGGCATGCTTCTTGACCGCGATCAGGGCTGAGGCGACCACTCGCCCGGCGACGCGCATCTGCTCGATCTGGTCCGCGGTCTTCAGTTCCACCATCCGCTGAGGTTAACCCGCTCACAGGGCCTCAACTTTTCCGGCCGCCACGGCGTCTCCTCAGCAGGACCGCGGCGTGCGGACCTGCTGAACCGGGGGAAACAGATGACAGGCTTGGGGCGGGCTGCACGAAAGACGGTCGCAGCGTTCCTGTTGACCGCGGGCATGGTGGCGCTCACCGGCTGCATCGCGGACACCGAAGCAGCGGAGAACAAACCTGCTGCCGCACCCAAGACGAAGCCCGCCAACGGATCGAACCAGCCGGACCAGCTGACCTTGGTCGCGACCGGTGACGTCCTCCTCCACGAGCGCCTCTGGAACACCGCCAAGCGCGACGGCGACAACGGCGAATGGGACTTCGCACCACTCCTCAAGGGCGTCAGACCCCTGGTAGAACAAGCCGACCTGGCCGTCTGCCACCTCGAGACCCCGCTCGGTACGCCACCCAAGGGCTATCCACTCTTCCAAGGCCCACCGCAGATCGTCCCGGCCCTGCTCAGTACCGGGTACGACGCGTGTTCCACGGCCAGCAACCACAGCTTCGACCAGGGAGCGGCCGGCATCGACCGCACTCTGAAGCTGCTCGACAAGGCAGGCCTGAAGCACACCGGCACGGCCCGCACACCCGAAGAGGCCGAGACCCCGACGATCGTCACCGTGCAAGGCGTGAAGGTCGCCCTGCTCAGCTACACCTACGGCTTCAACGGCCTCCCGTACCCAGACGGCCAGACGTGGCGGGCCGGCAAGCTCGACGTCGGCAAGATCAAGGCGATGGCGCGGAAGGCCCGCGACAACGGTGCCGAGATCGTCGTGGTCAGCTGCCACTGGGGCGACGAATACAGCAAGAAGCCCAACGAGCAGCAGCGTACGGTCGCCAGGGAACTCCTTGCCGACAGCAACATCGACCTGATCCTCGGCCACCACGCGCACGTGGTCCAGCCGGTCGAGCAGATCAACGGCAAGTGGGTCGTCTACGGACTCGGCAACCTCGTCGCCGCGCATCGGCAGCCGGAGAGCACGAAGGCCGAGGGGCTGCTGATGAAGTTCACCTTCCGCAAGGACGGCGACCGGTGGAAGGCGGACGCGCAGTACGCGCCGTTGCTGATGACCGACACGCTGCCTGTTCGTGTCCTCGACGTACAACGCGAACTGGCCAAGCCCGACGTGTCGGCGGCCAGGAGGGACCGGCTCGAGCTGGCGCAGCGGCGTACCGGCGAGACTTTCACGTCGTTGGGCGCGCAGCCGAAAATGCTTTGATGGCAAGGCGATCCACGTTCTAGGGTCGGGGTATGTCTGTGAACTACTTCGTGATGGTCCGTCGTGCCCGGCTACGGGCAGGCGAGGGGTGCCTGGGGATGGCATCCGCTCGATAGTCGTTGGGCCCAACGTGTCGTCGACGCTGCCGGAGTCAAGCCCGGTGACCTCGTCCTCGACGTCGGGGCCGGCCTCGGCGCGCTGACCGCGCCGCTGGTCCGGGCCGGGGCCCAGGTGGTCGCCGTGGAGCTTCACCCTGGTCGCGCCGACCGTTTGCAGCGGCGGTTCGCGGACGATCCGGTCACGGTGGTCCGTGCCGATGCGAGTGACCTCCGGTTGCCGTCACGGCCGTTCCGGGTCGTCTCCAGTCCGCCGTACGGGATCTCCACCGCGTTGCTCAAGAGACTGCTTGCCCCAGGCACCCGTCTGATCGCAGCGGACCTCGTCCTGCAACGCCAGGTGGTCAACCGCTGGACCAGCCACCAGGCACCGGCCGCTTCCAGATGGAGCCGGTACTACGACCTGTCGCTCGGCCTGCGTCTTCCCCGCAAGGCCTTCACGCCCCCACCTCACGTCGACTCCGCTGTCCTGACCGTCAGGCGCCGGTAGGTCAGGCGGCGGAGCAGTACCTCGAACGGCCCGCGCATGCCATGCCGGCGCATCAGGTCGGCCAGCAGGACTGTCAGTGCCCACGTGGCGAGGGCGAGGAAGGCCGCCTGCCACTGGTGCATGCGCGGGCCGAGGTCGAGGAGGTACGGGAAGAAGCAGATGGCCCAGACGACCGACTGGAGTAGGTAGCAGGTCAGGGAGCGCTGGCCGGTCGCCTGGAGCGCAGTGACGAGCCGGCCGGGCTTCTGGATGCGCAGGGCCCAGAGAGCGATCAGCGCCGCGTACGCCGGGCCGCCGGCGAACCCTGCGACTGAGTGGAGGAATGCGACCGGTACTACGTCCTGGCTGGTCCCATGCAGGATGCCGGAGGTGTAGAGGGCCAGCGGGACACCGCCCAGGAAAGAGGCCGTGACCCCGATGACCGCCATCCGGCGCAGGAGCTGCCGGTGGGCCGCCGGGTCCTCGAAGAGGCGGAGCCGGGCGGCCCAGACGCCGAAGAGGAAGGCGCCGGCCGCAGTGATCGCCAGGGCGGGGGCGGTGATGACGATGGAGACCGCTCGGTCGAGCATCGCCTCCAGTGGGTTGTGCTCGGTCGCCCAGGGGTAGACGGACGCCACGCTGCTCGGGTCGCTCGGTGCTGAGAAGACGGCGTACAGGCTGGCGCCGAGGATGGTCCAGATGCCGGCGGACGCCCAGCACGACCATCCAGCGGCCGCGGCGGCGCAGTAGCTTGCGGGTGCCGGGCCAGTCGGCGCCGCTGGCTTCTTGGCGGCGCATGATCTGCACCATGCCGTAGCCGAACAGTGCGGCGAACATCGTGTACGACCGGCCGTCGACGAGCGTGGTCTCCAGGAAGGCGGCGATGCGGTCCGGGAGGGCGGAGGCGATCGGCGTACCGCGGATGTCGCTGACGCCGGGTGGGTGCAGGAAGCCGTGGGTGTTCGCCAGGGCGATGAAGAGCAGGAGAAGGCCGCGGGCGAGGTCCGGCCCGAGCGCCCGGGCGGAGACGGCGGTCGGCCCTGGCAGAGTCATGGCTCTGACAGTAGGGCCGGGTTCGCCGTACGGCGTCTGACTTCGGTATCCGGTCACCCGCCGAAAGGAGCGGAGCACAGTTGGTGGGCGAGCTTCACTTTGCGTTGGGCAACGAGTTCCCGCCCCGCCACCTGGGGCGCTTGTGCTGGAACCATGCTGGTGATCGCGCATCGGGGAGCGAGTGGCTACCGTCCGGAACACACGCCGCAGGCCTATCGGCTCGCTGCGGCCCTAGGCGCCGACTATCTGGAGCCTGACCTGGTCCCGACGCTCGACGGCGTGCTGGTGGTCCGGCACGAGAACGAGCTGTCCGGTACGACGGACGTCGCCGACCACGCGGTGTTCGCGGACCGGCGAATCACCAAGATCGTCGACGGGACGGCCGTGACCGGCTGGTTCGCCGAGGACTTCAACTACGCGGAACTCCGCATGCTGCGGGCCCGTGAGCGGATGCCCGCCCTGCGCGCCGCCAACACGGCGTACGACGGCCGCGAGGGGATCCAGACCTTCGACGAGGTCGTCGCACTGGCGCGGCAGGAGTCGGCCCGGCTCGGCCGCCCGATCGGGGTCATCCCGGAGATCAAGCACCCGGCGTACTTCCGCCGCCTCGGCCTGCCGCTGGAGGAGCTGCTCGCGGAGCGCCTGGTCGCGCTCGGCCTGCACAAGGGCGAGGCGATGATCCAGTCGTTCGAGCCGACCAGCCTGCGCCGGCTGTCGGTGATGACGGACGTCCCGCTGGTCCAGCTGATCGACTCCGAGAACGCGCCCAACGACTTCCTCCGGGCCGGCGACACTCGCACCTTCGCGGACCTGATCGAGCCGGCCGGCCTGCGCGAGATCTCGACGTACGCGCAGGTCCTGGCGCCGCACAAGGACCTGGTCATCCCGCGGACGCCGAGTGGTGCTCTCGGCGAGCCGACCCGCCTGGTCGACCTCGCCCACCGCGCCGGCCTGTCGGTCCAGCTCTGGACCTTCCGTGCCGAGCGCCGCTTCCTCCCGACCGGCCTGGACCTGGCCGGCGAACTGGCCCGCTTCGCCGCCACCGGCGTGGACGGCGTCTTCTCAGACCACCCCGACATCGCCGTCGCGGCCGCGGCCAAGACCTCCCTGAAGGTCTAACGCAGCGCGGACCGCAGCTCCTTCAGAACGGTCCGTGCGGGTCCGGCCAGCTCCTTGTCGATGACCTGGCTCTCCTCGAGCTCCAGCTCTACGAGCGGGTCCTGCGCGGGCCTGGTCCGGATCAGCTTCGCGCGGAGATTCGTCGGCGGGTGAGTCGAGTCGCTGCGGGTCTCCCGCAGCCGGCTGACCCGGAGCCGCCGCTCGACCTCACGGGCCGGGATCCCGCTTACGGCCCCAGCAGCCGCCTCCAGCGGGTCGGCCTCCGAGTTGAAGCGCAGTGCCTGCTCCATGGCCCGGTACGAAGTCGAGCCGAGCTCGTACCGCTCCAAGGCGCCGGCGGCCGCGTCCGAGCCGGCGATCTCCGCAGAGCGCCGGTCAGCCAGGTACTCCTCGCGCTGCTGGGCTCTCAGGTCCGCTGTCGTCAGCACCCACTGCACGGCTCGGGCCAGCGAGCCGATCGTCGCGTCGAGGAAGCTGTTGACGGCGTTGTTGCTGTAACCGTGGAAGTAATAGGTCTGGACCTCCAGCCGGTACTCGTCGGACTCGTCGTTGCGCGACGTCATCTGAATCTCCTGCAGCGCATCCACCGCCGAGCCGACGACCCAGCGATGCAGGCCGTCACCGTTCTTGCCATGGCCGAGCTCGTGCGCCAGTACGGCGACCCGCTCCTGTGGCCCGAGCCCTGCCCACAGCGGCAGGCCGATCCTGATCACCGGCGTGAACCGCCACCCGACCTTGAGGAAGCCGATCCCCGGATACGGACTGAGCTCGATGAGCCCCACGCTCCTGGTACCGATCTTGGCGGCGATCTCGTCGACCAGGCCGAAGAGCCGGGGCGCCTGCTCCCGGTGGACCACATGGGTGTCGGGGCCGAGGCGATGGGCGCGGGGGCGGAGCAGGAAGGTGACCCCGAACGGGATGACGGACAGCAGCACGCCCATCCAGAGCGGCCGGTACGAGACAAGTGCGTAGACGCCACCGATCAGGCCGGCCAGGGGGAGGACCACCAGGATCACTGTGGACAGCAGATAGGTACCGACCCGTGCGACGGTCCAGCCCGGACGGCGGATCTCTCCGTGCTCCAGCTCCCGGAACAGCGTGTCCGCGAGCCGATGCTCGCGTCGCCGTCGCCTGGCGGAGACCTGATGGGTCGGGCCGGTCGGGTCCACATTCCAGTCGCACTGGTCACACCACGTCACGTACTGCGGATCAGTGGGGATCTCGTGGTCGCACTGGGGGCAGCGGCTGGTGCCCTGGTCGGTCTGCACTTGAGGAGTGTGGCAGGAGAAGCCAGTTACGGAGTGCTGTGAGCTCAACTGTTGCAGGAACTTGCAGCTCCGGACACTAGGTCAGTGCGGCGTCGGTCGGCACGGCAGCAAGTATGAGAGCGCCTATGGCCTATCTGTTGGCGCTGTCACCTTGCTGCCGTGCGTCCGCCCGTCACGCCGCCGGCGGCTTGTCGTCGTAGATGCGAGCGGCGATGTCGGACTCGGGGGTGGACTGCTGCTGGGGCTGCTGGACCGACTGCCAGACGGCCTTGCCGTCTGCCTCGGGCATCACGATCCAGGCGATCACGTAGCCGATCAGCGCGGTGCCGCCGGTGATCAGGGTCAGGCCGACGATGGCCAGCCGGACCAGCGTGGCGTCGATGTTGAAGTACTCCGCCAGGCCACCGGACACACCGGAGAGCATCCGCTGGTTACGCGAGCGGCGAAGGGACTTACCGGACAGGTTCGAGAACGGTGCAGTGGAGTTCGTCATGTCCACTACTCTGCCGCCGCGAACCCCTTCCCCACATCGGGATCGGTACCGACCCGACCCTGGTCGCACCCCTGGTCCGGGTCAGCCGGGGCGGCCCCGGACCCCTGACTACTTTCGATATTTTCTGTCGGTGGCGGGTCGTACCGTCGGGGGATGGATGCTGAGGCGGTGACGAAGATGCTGCTCGCCTTGCCCGGGGTGGAGGAGCACGTGGGGTGGGCCGGGCAGCCTGCGTTCAAGGTGCGGAAGAAGGGCTTCGTCTACCTGTCGGCGGACGAGACCTCGGTGATGCTGAAGGCGCTGCGCGAGGAGCAGGAGGCGCTGGTGGCGGAGAGTCCGGAGATCTACACGGCCTCGTGGGCGTCCGGGCGGTTCGCCTGGCTGGAAGTCAAGCT
This sequence comes from Kribbella koreensis, assembly GCF_039525325.1. NCBI lineage: Bacteria > Bacillati > Actinomycetota > Actinomycetes > Propionibacteriales > Kribbellaceae > Kribbella > Kribbella koreensis. Next base: position 175,449 of record NZ_BAAAHK010000018.1, on the reverse strand, counting down.
GGCGATCGCGGACGAGGACGAGTTGGTGGAGCTGCTGACCGAGGCCTGGCGGCTGACCGCGCCGAAGATGCTGATCGCGCAGCACGAGCAACCGTCTGCTTGACCGGCGTGCGCTGTCAGGTCGCCCGGCGGTAGGCGCTCGGGGTGGTGCCCACCTCGCGGCGGAAGTGGGCGCGGAAGTTGGTGGCGCTGCCGAAGCCGGTGGCGGCGGCTATTCGCTCGACTGACCAGTCGGAGGTCTCCAGCAGTCGGCGGGCGCTCAGCACGCGCTGCAGGGCGACCCACTGCATCGGTGGCATGCCGGTCTCGGTGGTGAAGTGCCGGATGAACGTCCTGCGTGGAAGGTTCGAGTGCTCGGCCAGATCCCGCACAGTGAGCGGTTCGCCCAGGTGCTGCATTGCCCACTGGCGGGTGGCCGACAGGTCTGAGCGGGGCGGGGTCAGTACGTCGACGTACTGGCGCTGATCGCCGCTCCGGGCAGGTCCTGCCACCACGTGCTTGCCGGCCTCGTATGCGGCCGCGGCGCCGAAGTCGGAGGTGATCACGTGCAGGCAGGCGTCGATGGCAGCGCCGCCGCCGGCCGAGGTGAGGATCTTGCCGTCCTCGACGAACAGGCGGTTCTCCAGGACGTTGACGAGCGGGTGGTTCGCGCGCAGGCGGGCCACGTACTCCCAGTGGGTGGTCGCGTCCCGGCCGTCCAGTACGCCGGCTGCCGCCAGCGCGAGCGTCCCGGTGCAGATGCCGACCAGCCGGGCACCTCGGTCGGCGGCTGCCCGGAGCAGGTCCAGGTACTCAGCGGGTAGGGGGACCTCGGGGTCGTCGTACCCGGGTACGACGACCATGTCGGCGTCGGCCGCCGCGGCCAGCGGGTGCGTGGACATCGCCTCTCCGCAGACGAGCACGCGGTAACCGGCGTACCGGCCGAGGATGTGCAGCGGAATGCTCAGATCGAGCGCGATCAGGCGCGGTACGCCGAGGATCGCCACCGTCAGGCCTGGCATCATCCTTGCCCCCTTTGGCATCGTCGCTCCTGGTGACGCGCGGTACCCGAATCCTACGGTTGATTCAATATTCAGCTTTCGGATCGGGAGAGACATGACCGCGACACAGGTGGAGAGCTTCGGACTTCCGTGGGAGAGCAGCTACGGCTACGCGCAGGCTGTTCGGCACGGGGACACCATCTACCTCTCCGGGCAGCTGGGGCACCGCGGCGAGGACCTGCTGGCGCCGGCGCCGCTAGACGCGGCCGGTGAGGTGACGGACTTCTCGGGGATGGCCGAGCAGATGCGGCAGACCTACGTGAACGCTGCCGAGCTGCTGGGCCGCTTCGGCGCCGGACTGGAGAATGTAGTCGAGGAAGTGCTCTACGTGCTCGACATACCGTCGGCCTTCGAGGCGGCGGGGCCGGTGCGCAAGGCGGCATACGGGCGGGAAGACCCGCAGGTCGCCAGCACTCTGGTCGGGGTCACCCGGCTGGCGCTGCCCGGCCAGCTGATCGAGGTCAAGTTCATCGCCAAGGTCTAGAGCGTCTTGCTGACCAGCACCCATTGGGGCGACGTGCGGCTGAGTTCTGTGAAGCCTGCCTCGAGGTAGACGGACAGTGGGCCGCGGTAGAGGTCAGCGGAGGGGACCCTGCCCGAGTAGGAGAGGTCCACCGCGCAGGCCTCCAGTACTGCGGCCCCCTGGGTGCGGGCGAAGTCGATTGCTCCCTGTAGGAGCTCCCCGGCCAACCCCTGACGGCGGTGACCGACCGGTACGACGAAGCAGGTGACCACCCAGGCGTCGGGGTCGCCGCCGCGCCAGTTGGGGGAGGCGATGACCCGGGGATAGGCCGAGCGGGGAGCGACGGCGCACCAGCCCATCGGCGTACCGTCGGCTGTCGCAAGGACGCCTGGTGGTCTGTCCGAGGCGACCTGAGCGCTGAGGGCGTCACGCTTGGCTGCGGGGGAGGTGTCGGACCAGTCCTTGCCGCGGAGGCGGAAGTACTGGCAGAAGCAGCGGGCGGGGTCGCCGCGCTCACCCATCACCGTGACGACGTCCGGCCAGCGGTCCGGGGTGGCCGGGAGGACCTCCAGAGTCATGCCGGCACCGTACTGCGGACGGGGACCTGGCTTGCACTCGCTTGGGTCGAGTGCTAATACTTGGTTAGCACTCGATGGGCGAGAGTGATAACGCTCCTGCCCGGACGGTGTGACCATAGACGGCCTCGATGAGGTGCCGGAGGCGTGGCGGGACGTGACCGCCGCACCGATGACACCGTCCGTCGCGGGCATCCGGCCGGCTGAACAAAAAACTCGACGCGGGAGGACTCGCGGAGAATGCCCAAGCTGATTTCTTTCAATGAAGAGGCGCGCCGTGGCCTCGAGCGGGGTATGAACACCCTCGCCGACGCCGTGAAGGTGACGCTCGGCCCCAAGGGCCGCAACGTCGTGCTGGAGAAGAAGTGGGGCGCCCCCACGATCACCAACGACGGTGTCTCCATCGCCAAGGAGATCGAGCTCGAGGACCCGTACGAGAAGATCGGGGCCGAGCTCGTCAAGGAAGTTGCCAAGAAGACGGATGACGTCGCAGGCGACGGCACCACCACGGCGACCGTGCTGGCCCAGGCGCTCGTGCGCGAGGGTCTGCGCAACGTCGCCGCGGGCGCCAACCCGATGGGCCTGAAGAAGGGCATCGAGAAGGCGGTCGACGCCATCAGCGAGCAGCTGCTGGCGCAGGCGAAGGACGTCGAGACCCGGGAGCAGATCGCTTCCACGGCCTCGATCTCCGCCGCCGACACCCAGGTCGGCCAGATCATCGCCGAGGCGATGGACAAGGTCGGCAAGGAAGGTGTCATCACCGTCGAGGAGAGCAACACCTTCGGTCTCGAGCTCGAGCTCACCGAGGGCATGCGCTTCGACAAGGGCTACATCTCGCCGTACTTCGTGACCGACACCGAGCGGATGGAAGCGGTCCTCGAAGACCCGTACATCCTCGTGGTGAACAGCAAGATCTCGAGCATCAAGGACCTGGTCCCGGTGCTGGAGAAGGTCATGCAGACCGGCAAGCCGCTGGCGATCATCGCCGAGGACCTCGAGGGTGAGGCGCTCGCGACCCTGGTCGTGAACAAGATCAAGGGCACCTTCAAGACCGTCGCCGTCAAGGCGCCGGGCTTCGGTGACCGCCGCAAGGCCATGCTGGTCGACATCGCCGTGCTGACCGGCGGTGAGGTCATCTCCGAGGAGGTCGGCCTCAAGCTCGACACCGTGGACCTGGAGCTGCTCGGCCAGGCCCGCAAGATCGTCGTCACCAAGGACGAGACGACCATCGTCGAGGGTTCCGGCGACGCCGACCAGATCTCCGGCCGGGTGAACCAGATCCGCGCCGAGATCGAGAAGTCGGACTCCGACTACGACCGCGAGAAGCTGCAGGAGCGCTTGGCCAAGCTGGCCGGCGGCGTTGCGGTCATCAAGGTCGGCGCGGCCACCGAGGTCGAGCTGAAGGAGCGCAAGCACCGCATCGAGGACGCCGTTCGCAACGCGAAGGCCGCCGTCGAAGAGGGCATCGTCGCCGGTGGCGGCGTGGCGCTGCTGCAGGCTTCGGTCGTCGCGTTCGAGAAGCTGGAGCTCGAGGGTGACGAGGCCACCGGTGCCGCGATCGTGCGGTCCGCGGTCGAGGCCCCGCTGAAGCAGATCGCCTTCAACGCCGGCCTCGAGGGCGGCGTCGTGGTGGAGAAGGTTCGCAACCTCGAGCCGGGCTGGGGCCTCAACGCCGCAACCGGTGAGTACGTGGACCTGATCGCCACCGGCATCATCGACCCGGCCAAGGTGACGCGCTCGGCGCTGCAGAACGCAGCGTCCATCGCGGCCCTGTTCCTCACCACCGAGGCCGTCATCGCCGACAAGCCGGAGAAGGCCTCGGCCGCTCCGGGCGGCGCGCCCGACATGGGCGGCATGGACTTCTGATCTCCTAGAAGTTCCTTCTGTACAAGAAACCTGGCTCCGGGCACTTCGCCCGGAGCCAGGTTTTTTTATGTGTCTCTTGCTGCTTTGAGCAGGCGGAGTTGGCCGATTTCGGCGGCGTTCTTCATCAGTTCGGTGTTGACCCAGGCGAACTGGTCGGCGGTGGAGCGGCGGGCTTCGGGGGGCCAGGGGAAGACGGCCGGCCGGGTGAGGTCGGTGATGTCTTCGAGGATGTGGGACCACTGGTCGCGCAGGGCCCGCATCCAGCCGAGGGTCTTGGCCAGGTCGCCCGGCCACAGCACCGCAGTACGGTCCGGTGGTACCGCGCCACGGGCGTGGGCGGCCGCGGTCGACCACCACCAGCCGATGTGCCAGGTGAGCCAGCCGATCGTTGGGACCGGGATCGGGTCGAGCGCGCTGTCGGACCAGTCCGCCCGCCAGTTACCGATGCTGTCCGGGCGGACTGTCCAGCAGAGTTTGGCCGGTTCCCAGAGCAGATCGTCGGGGGTCAGGCGCTCCAGGTGGTACTCGAACAGCGCCCAGGTGAGCTCGAACTGGTTGCGCAGTACGTTCTGGATGTCTGACGTCACCGGCCGATTCTCTCAGCCGTTCTCGTTCACCAGACAGAAGGACGCGTAGTGGTCGCCGGTGTAGTACACCGACACGGGCGTGGTGAGGGCGCCACCACCGATCAGCCGGCGGGCGCCGCGGGTGGAGGAGCCGGGCGTCTTCACGGTGTACTCGTGGTAGTAGCTGCTCGGCTTGGCGGGCAGGATCCCCTCGCGGTTCTGGAAGACGGTGCCGTCCTGGCTGTACGGGAACGGGCCGCCGGCGTGGATCAGGCGGAGGGTGGTCGCCGCCTCCGACGGGAGGGTGCTGAGGCCGCAGGAGGGGATCGCGGTGACGGCGGACGGTACGGCGTACCGGGTCTGGGTTGTTGTTGAGGCGGTCGCGGGGGTCGCGGTCAGGCCGATCGAGAAGACGGCGACGGCGGCTAGCGCGCTGAACTTGTGTGCGGTGGGCGTTCGCATGCCCTTCAGCTTTCCCGTGGCAAACGACGCCGGTACATCTCAACCATGAATAATCGGTGGACTATGACCTCGGGCGGGCTCTAGTGTCTGCGTGGCGAGAACGACCCCTCGAGTGGAAGGAGCGACCGATGAAAGCTCATGTTCCGGCGCGCCTGATCCGCTCGTCCAGCTCGCACTGAGCGGAATCGCGCGCCTCCTTTCTGGAGGACCTGTGAAGATCCGTACTACCGTCGAGTCCGACCTCGACACCATCCACACCCTGATCGCCGACCAGTCGCTCAACACGGTCACGCGGGAGCGGTGGGATTCCTACCTGCTCACCGGCGCCTACCGCCACGAGTGGTCCTGGGTTGCCGAGCAGGACGGCAAGATCATCGCCCTCGCCATCTGGTGGGGGATGGAGCAGTTCGCCCATCCGTTCAGCATCGACGGCCTGTACGCCGTACCGGGTGTCGACCGCGTTGCCGTCTGGAGCTCGTTGATCCGGCATGCGCTGGACACCTTCCCGACGGACGGGGAGGAGCCGGAGTACCACATCTTCCTGCCCAACGGCTGGCGTGATCAGCCTTCCGTCGTTGACGCGTTGGAGCCGCGACTGGCGGCGGCTGGGGCGGCTGGGTTGTCTCAGCTGACTGAACGTTTGCGCTACGAGTGGACGCCGGCTGATGGATTGCCGGCCCGGTCGACCCGGTTGCGTTTCGAGCCGGCCGACGACGATGCCTTCCTCGACGTCTTCCGTCGTGTCATCGAAGGCAGCCTCGATGCGGCGACTGCGCGGGCGGTCGCGCGGGTCGGGGTCGAGGGCGCGGCGAAGGAGGACCTGGAGATCTACCAGTCGATGCCGGGGGAGCGCTCGTGGTGGCGCCTGGCCTATGACGCTTCTGGCTCGTTGGTCGGCTTCGCCCTTCCGTCGGCCAACAACGGCGGCCCGGTCGTCGGCTACCTCGGCGTACTGCCCGAACACCGAGGCCACCGCTACAGCGACGACCTCCTGGCCGAGATCACCCACCTCCTGGCCGAGACTGGCGCCGACCGCATCCGCGCGGACACCGACCTGACCAACACCCCGATGGCGGCCAGCTTCGAACGGCTTGGCTACCGCAACCACGCAGTAAGAATGGTCGCCAGCTACCCCATCCGCTAACCGATTCCCCACGCTCGGCTCCTTCCTCGCTCCCACGGCGCTGAGCTCCCGCCCCGGGGCGCGGGCTGCTTCGCACGCCCGCTTGGTGATAGCGGGTTGTTGTGGAGCCGGGCTTGGGGGCGGGCTCCAATCGCGTCTGCCTGGTCTGGTGTGTCTCCGTGGACGCGCGCGATGGTGGGTGGCGTGCGTATTCAGGTCGTACGTCATCCACCGCTGGGGATTGCCTCGGACGAGACCTGCGGTACGCCCCTCAGCCTCCGACGTCGGTCTCCGGCCGACCTGATGGTCGTGCCCGTCGGCTCGGCGTACCTCGGTGAGCCGACGTCGGGGTGAGCCGCGCACTTCTGGTGGGTTTGAACACCATCCGGTGGGCTTGGACACCGTATTGCTTGTTCAAGGTCGCCATTTGGTGTTCAAGCCCACCAGGGGTGGGCGAGGGGTGCTGGGCGCCGGCGGGGGATTTCGGGTGCGAGGGGGAGACGGGGCGGGGTGGGAGGACTATGGTTCGCTGACATGTCAGGTTGTTGTGCTGATGCGTGATATTGCGCTGATTCTGCATGTGGTGGCTGGGCTGGTCGGGGTTGTGTTCGGGCCACTGGCGGTCGTTGTCACGTTGCGGGTGCGGCGGCTCAACTGGGCCGGGGAGATTTTTCACTGGGCGGTGGCGTTGATCTGTCTGACGGCGCTGGTGATGGTGCCGTACGACTGGGGGCGGCTGTGGGTGTTCTGGCCGTTGTCGATCGCGGCGTACCTGTTCGTGTGGCTCGGTCAGCGGGCCGCGGAGTCGACGGGTGAGCTTTGGTATCGGGGTGTGCTTCGCGGGTACGGCGGTAGCTGGATCGCCTTGTGGACGGCGGTTCTGGTGGTCAATGTGGCTGGTCGTCCGTGGAGCTGGCCGTTGCCGATCGTCCTCGGTGGGGCGGGGATCGAGTGGTTCAGCGCAAGGGGCGGAAGAAGGTTCGCAGGTCAGCCGTGAGCAGGTCCGGTACCTCCATCGCGGCGAAGTGACCGCCGCGTTCGTACTCGACCCAGTGCTCGATCTTGCCGGCCGGATCGGTCAGGCTCTTGATCGCCGTCTCGTTCCCGAACACCGCCACCCCGGTCGGCGGCCCAGCGACCTCGCCGACGTCGGAGCCCCGGTCGCCGGAGTCGCCCCAGCCCTGCCCCGCGTCGTCGCCCGAGCCCCAGCTCTGGGTCGCCAGGGCCTTCCAGGCGGCCATTCCTTCGTAGACGGCGTGCGCCGACGACGCGCCCGAGCCGGTGAACCAGTACAGGCTGACGTTGGTGAGCAACTGATCGCGGTCGACGGCCTCCTCGGGCAACCTGTACGCCGGGTCCGTCCACTCCGCGAACTTCTCCACGATCCACGCCAGCTGCCCGATCGGCGAGTCGTTCAACGAGTACGCGAGCGTCTGCGGCCGCGTCATCTGCTGGACCAGATAGCCGAACCCCTCGTCCATCAACGCGTTGAACCGCTCGGCCCGCACCCGGTCGGCAGCACTCAACCCATCAAGCGCGATCGGATCGCCGAACGGCGTCGACGCAGAAATCCCGGCCAGGTGGATCCCGATCACATGCTCCGCATCCACCATCGGCAGCATCCCGGCCACCCCCGACCCAGCATCCGTGCCGTGCGCGGCGTACCGCTCGTAGCCGAGCCGGTTCATCAACGACGCCCACATCCGCGCCACCCCGAACAGGTTGAACCCACCCTCGCCAAGAGGGTTCGAGAACCCATACCCGGGCAGCGACGGTACGACGACATGAAACGCGTCCGCCGCGTCACCGCCATGCGCAACGGGGTCAGTCAGCGGCCCGATCAGCCGCTGGAACTCAACAGGTGACCCCGGCCACCCGTGCGTCAGGATCAGCGGCGTCGCGTCCGGCTCGGCCGAGCGCTGGTGGAAGAAGTGGATCCGCTGCCCGTCGATCTCGGTCACGAACTGCGGGATCTCGTTGAGCGCCGCTTCCTGCGCCCGCCAGTCGAAGCCGTTGGCCCAGTACTCCGCCAGCTCCTTCAGATACCCGGTCGGTACGCCGCGGCTCCAGTCGTCGACCCGAGGCGCCGCCGGCCAGCGCGCGCCCAGTAGCCGGGCCCGCAGGTCGTCGAGCTCATTCTGCGGAATCTCGATCCGGAAGGTCTGAATCTCGCTCTGTTCCGTCGTCATGAGACAACGGTATGAACAGTAGCGGCCAGCTTCTGGCCGCTACTGCGATCGTCTTTCAGGCCTGGCCGGCCTGCTCCTCCGGAGTCGACTTCCGTACTACGAGACGCGTCCAAGCACCCACATAGACACGATCGTCGGCGTTCAGCTCCCGCCGTTGGCCAGGACTGATCGGGTCCTCGGGCAGCGGCCCGGACGACGGCCCGACGAAGGTGCCGTTGGAGGACTGCAGATCCTCAACCCACCAGCGTTGCCCGTCCGTGGTGAGCTGCGCCTGGCGCCGGCTGACCCCGGTGTCCTCGCCACAGTCGATCTCCGGAGTGATGCCGCGACTTTTGGAGGGGCGACCGACGAGGACGCTCTTCGCGGTGACCGGGATGACCACGGGCAGACCAGGGGACGGGCACGGGTCGTCACTCTGCTGGACCTCGTACCAGTCCGGGTCGACCCAGCGCTCCACCACCCAGTCGGCGACCTCCTGCGGCGCAGGAGGTACCGGAGGCGGCGTACCGAGGTCTAGTGCGGACGCCGGCCGGGGCATGGTGCCCGTGGTGAAGTCGTAGCCGCAGTTCTCGCAGAACAGCGCGTCCGGGGCGGCCGGCTCCGAGCAGTTCGGGCAGGCCTGCGTGGTGGGTCCAGAAGCCGCCACGGCGGGCGCCGGCACCGACGCAGCCGACGGTGTAGCGGCTGCCCCGATCGGCAGGCCGCAGACGTCGCAGTAGTCGGTGGAGACGGACGGGTGCCCGCTCGGACACGTCGCTGAGGTCATTTCTTCACCCGGGTGGTCTTGGTGGAGGCGGTGTCGAGTGCCATCTCGTCAGCCTTCTCGACGGTCCGCTTGAGCCGTACGGTGCCGTTGTCCTGGTCGTCGATGTCGACCACCTTGCGCAGCCGCGTGGTCGCTTCCTCGTTGCCGGTCTGCGCGGCGAGCTGCACTGCCCGGCCCAGCTTGGTAGTAGCCGTCACCGTGTCGCCGGCGGCCTTCGCTGCAAGGCCTTCCTGGATCGCATCGGCCAGCTCGGTCTGCCCGGTGTAGTGGGCGACCTCTGGGCTGATCCGGGTGGTCAGAGCCTCGTCCTCGGACCACAGCGCCCGTACGAGCCCCTGTGCCACCACCTGGTCGCCCAGTGCCAGCTGCACCCGAGCAGCGAGCTGCTCCTGGCCGATGCCCTTGGCAGCGAGCCGGATGGCCACGTGGTAGTCGCGGGACTCATCGCCCCACGAGCCGGTCGGGTAGGACCCGGTCAGCGCGTTCACCTCGGTACGCCGGGACGTCAGGTCATCCACTGTCGGGGCAACCTGCCGTACGAACAGCACCTGCGCGCCCTGTGGAGCCCAGACCCGCATGTCGGCCTGCGCGACACCCTTGCTCATCGCGTTCTGGATGATCTTGGCGAACTCGGCTGCGAGCTGGTCCTGCGCCGGGATGATGTCGACCGTGCCGAGCAGGGCGGTCGCGATCCGGCGTACCTCGTCGACCTGCCAGGCGACGCCGACACCGCGGCAGTCGCACTGGAACTGGCCGGTGACGGACTGGATCGCCTGGGTCAGCGCCTCGGGCGTCTCGTGCTGGTTCTCGCCGTCGGTGAGCAGCAGGGCGTGTTTCTGGGTCAGCGACGGCACGGTCGCGAAGACCCGCGAGGCCAGCCGCAGCCAGGTGCCCATCGCGGTGCCGCCGTCGGCGTAGAAGCGGGCCACCGCGTCCTTGGCAGCCTGCCGGGTGAACTGGTCCATCTTCACCATCACCGGCTCGGGCGACGGCGGGAAGGCAAGCTGGGCCCGGTCGTTGCCGGAGATGACCGCGAACCAGACCCCGTCGAGGATCTGGTCGAGCGCGGTCTGCGCGGCGAAGGCGGCGGCCCGGACGCCCTCGGCGCCCATCGAGCCGGAGGTGTCGACGATGATGATCTCGCCTGCGTCGCCGCTGCCGCTCTGGCCGGCCGAGCCCGCGCCGCTGCAGGACACCGTGACGATCGCGTGCACATCTGTGCCGCCGTCGGGCAGGAACTCGTTCTGGTACACGGTGGCGGAGAACTCGGCCATCTCAGGCGTCCTTTCAATACGGCGACTAGCGGAGCAAGATCAAATACGAGCGAGTGCGACGGTGATGTTGTCCTGGCCGCCCTGGGCGTTGGCCCAGTCGACCAGTGCGGACGCCGTGGCCAATGGCTCGTTCGCATTGGCTGCAGCGGTCTGACGTACCAGGTCGGCGAGTGGTGCCGCCTCGGAGCAGTAGTTCCAGAGCCCGTCCGAGCACACGACCAGCCAGCCCGGCCCGGCCACCTTCAGCGACGTAGTACGAGGTGTGTGGTCCGGAGCGTCCTTGCCGAGCCAGCGGGTGATCGCGTGCGCCTGCGGACCCGTCTCGGCCTCATGCCGCGGTACGCCGGTAGCGATCAACTCAGCAGCCCAGGAGTCGTCCACAGTCAACGCAACAGCCTCAGTGTTGTCCGGGAACCAGTACGCCCGGCTGTCACCCACCACCCCGGCCACCAGCAGGTCGCCCTCGAGCACAGTGGCCACGAACGTGCAGGAAGCCGGGTTAGGACTGTCCGGCGAGGTGTTCGCCAGTACTGCGTCGCTAGCGGCATCCGCTGCAGCCTTGAGCCGCGCGATGACCGCACTGTTCCGGGAGGACTCAGTTCCCATCCCCTGCGCATGACCAGCAGCCAGTACGTCACGCGCTGCGCGGGCAGCGGCCAGGCTGGCCACGTCGGAGTCGAGCGAGGAGCTCACCCCGTCGCAGACCACGAGCATGGCGCGGCTACCCGGCTCTGGGTCGGCAGCGATCGCCGCTGCGTCCTCATTGCGGCTGTGCCGGATCCCGCGGTCGCAGACGGCGGCCACCCAGGGAGCGGGCTGCTCGCTGAAGTGGTCGCGCGCCTTGGTCGCCTTGGTGCCGCAGGTCTCGCAGTACCCGTCGGCGCCGATCGTGCCGCCGCAGGAGCGGCAAGGGCCGGGCAGCGCTTCCGCACCGCGCGCAGCACCCGGGTTGAGCTCGACCGTCGGCTCAGTGTCCGTGTCGATAGCCGGTGTGGCCGCAGCCGGGACGGCCGGAGTGAGCTCGGCCCCACACGCCTCGCAGAAGCGGTCGGCGTCGGAGATCGGTCCACCACAGCTGGGGCAGACCGTCTGGGTCGTACTCGTCATCGCAGCGTCCATCCTCGAACATCGTTGGCCAGGTCGACCAGGGCGACACGTTCCTGCTGGCTGTGCGCGTGGCCGGCGAGTTCACGGTAGGCCGCCTCGAGCCCGTCCCGCAGGTCCGGCTCGACCGCCTCCCGGCCGGCGATCTTCAGCCCCGGCTGTGGGCCGCTGCCGAGGACCTCCGCCAGCGCGGTCCGGAAGATGCTCGCGGTCAGGTTCGCCCGGTCGACCGGGTCGATCGTGACGCTCTCGATGTTGCTCATGGCCTCGGCCAACGCAGACAGTCCACGCCCCGATCCTGCCAGGAGACCGGCTCGCGCCCGGCGAGCCCGCACATACGACCCGCTGGTCGGCGGTACCAGGTCGAGCGCGGCGACCGCGCCGTCGAGGTCACCCCGAGTCGATCGGATCGCTGACAGCCCGAAGGCCGAGGGGGCGATGTAGTTGGCGTCGGTACGGGCACAGGTCAGGTACAGGCCCTCGGCGACGTCGTACTCGCCGCTGGCCTCACAGGAGACGGCCAGCGCGAGCTTCGGCGCCAACTCACCCGGTACCTGGCCGTAGACCGCGTTGAACGCCGACTGAGCCGTAGCGGCGTCGTTGCGAGCCAGCGCGACGAGTCCGGACATCCAGACCGCACGCCACTCCCACGGGTCATCCGCGAGGAGGTCGGAGACCGCGGTGTCGACCATGTCGTACCGCGACGGGCCGATCTCCAGCGAGGTCTGCGCGATCTCCAGCAGGATCTGGGCAGAGGACTCGGGTGCATCGACCAGCAGATTGAGCCGCTGCTCCGGGTCGGGCACGCTCACGGTCTTCAGCCAGCCGGCCATCTTGTCGCTCTCGTCCCGCACCAGCGACGGCAACCGCCGCCACAGCTCCGCCTGGTCTCCCAGACCGGCAGCGAGGTCGCCCGGGCTGCCGAAGAGCAGTGACGAGGTGGAGTGCTGCGCAGCCTTCACACCCTGCTTGTCTGCCACCACCTCCCGCAGTACGCCGAGCAGCTGCACCCGGAACTCGTCAGCCGACACGAAGCGGTCGGCCGGGTCGGGCGCGCAGGCCTTCACCAGCAGCCGGTAGACCGAGTCGTACTTCTGGAATAGCGGCACCTCCGCCACCGGGGGCAGCGTGGCGACGTACTTCGACTGGTAGCCGCGGAACTCGAAGGCGAGCACGCACAGCGTCCGGCCGAGCGTGTAGATGTCCGACGCCACCGACGGGCCGACCTCAGCCACCTCAGGGGCCTGGAAGCCGACCGTGCCGTAGATGGCCGAGTCCATGTCGTCGATCCGCCGCACGCCGCCCAGGTCGATCAGCTTGACCGCGTCGCCGACCTGGATGATGTTGTCCGGCTTGAAGTCGCAGTAGACCAGCTCGAGGTCGTGCAGGTAGGAGAAGGCCGGCATGATCTCCAGCATGTAGGCGATCGCCTGGTCGATCGGCAGCGCGTCGTACTGGCCGCGGTTGGCCTCCATCCGCTGCTTGAGCAGGGTCTTCAGCGAGGTGCCGCCGACGTACTCCATCACGATGTAGCCGGCGCCGTCGTGGGTGACGAAGTTGTAGATCTCGACGATCAGCGGGTGCTCGACCCGGGCCAGGAACTGCTGCTCGGCGATCGCGGCCGCGACGGCGTCCGGGTCCTCCGAGTTCAGCAGGCCCTTCAGCACCACCCAGCGATTGGACACGTTCTGGTCCTGGGCCATGTAGATCCAGCCGAAGCCACCATGCGCCAGGCAGCCGCGAACCAGGTACTGGCCGCCGACCAGGTCGCCGTCCTTCAGCTTGGGCGAGAACGAGAACGGGCTGCGGCACTTCGGGCAGAAGCCGTCGGTACGGCCCGGCTGGTCGCCTCGCGAGCGGCCGACCGGGTTGCCGCAGTTGGGGCAGTTGCGGCGCTCCTCGGGGACCATCGGGTTCTTGAGGATCGCCTTGCTGGCGTCGATCGCGGGGATCGGCGGTACCTGGGTCAGGCCGGCGCCCAGTCGCGCTCCGCGCAGTCGCGTGGACGACGTACCGAGCTTGCGGGTGAGCTTGGAGCCGGCCGCTGTCGCCCGGGCCGAACCCAGTGGGGTCGAGGCCAGGCGGTTGGACGCACGGGAGACCGTCGAGGCGGTACTGATCGGGTCCAGCGCTGCTGAGCTGGATCCAGCGGCAGGTGTGCCGCAGACGTCGCAGTACCCGTCCACTACCGTCCCGGAGCAACCAGGTTGCTGGCAGGCGCCAGTAGCCGTGGGTGCTCCGGAGATGCCCGGCCGTCCGGTGACAGCCGATACCGGCGGCAGACCCGAGGAGGAGGTACCTCCAGGGGTACCGCAGACATCGCAGTAGCCGTCCACGATCGTGCCGGTGCAGCCCGGCTCTTTGCAGGCGTTGGTCGTCATGTCGTCACTCCCAGATACGTCTGGTACGCCGCAACGAGCGCGCCGAGCCGAACCAGGTCAACTGGTTCCGCGTCGAGCACCTCACGGCCGCGTCGGTAGAGCTCTGCCAGGTCTTCGGTCGTTCCACTGCTCCGGGGGACGCTGCCGGCCTTCACCTGATACGCGTCCAGCCGCCCGGCCAACTCATCCTTGCGCTCCAGTGCGGAGCCGTACGCCGTCTGCGCCTGCCCCAGTGCACGCCGTACTGCGTCCAGCCGGGTCAGGTACTTCTCCAACTCGGCCGGTGTGTTCGGCACCGGCCCCAACGCGGTGACATCGGGTACTGCGAGCCGTGGCGCCGGTGTGACCGCGGCGACGCAGCGATCGGCCAGCGTCCGTACAGCCTGCCCCTGCGCTTCGAGCTCGGTCCGTACCGCGCGAGCCCGGGCCACGTCGGCCGCGCGCTCGCGCCGGGTCGCAGCCCCGACGATGAGGTCCCGCTCGGCATGTGCGGCGTCGATCTCCAGCGGGCCGATCAGCCCGCCGATATCCGCGCCACGCTTGGCCCGCTCGGTCAGATCGGTGGTACGCCGGTCGAGATCGTGGTGCGTCGCGATCGCCGCGTTGCGGGTCGCTGCGGGCTCGATCGCGACCAGGTCGTTGATCCGCTCGACTCCCGCGCGCAGCTGGCGCAGACGTGCGGCCAGGTCGGCGTCGCCGGGTTCGAGCGCGAGCTTGGCCCGCAGCGTCGACGCCAGCGCGTCCGACAAAGTGCATGCCTCAGGCAACGAAACCGCGAGCGAGCCGGCCGCGCCGCCGGTGTCCAGGCCGCCCCAGATCAGGGTCGAGATCCGTTCGGTCTCGGTGGTCCCGACCCGGCCGGAGTCCCAGGTGACCAGGATCAGCTCGTACCGGTCCGAGACCGCCTTCCAGACCGCCATCGACAACACGATGTCGCCACTCAACGCGTCGGCGTCAGCCGAGTTCAGCGCCGCCTGGTCGAGCTCGTCCAGCTCCGCCCGCCGCCGATCCCGCCAACTACCCAAGGCGTCCAGAAACGCCAGCAGCTCCTTGGCAGGAATGCTGCTGCCGATCCGACCCGGAGGAGACGGCGCACTGGCCGTCGGTGTACCAACTGTCATTACGGCGCGACTCTCCCGTAGACAGCCACCGGCGGCGTCGCCTTACCAAGCGCAGGCTCAAGCCACCGCTTGTACGACGCCTGCCACGCCGTGTTGCCGGCCGGCTCCGTCTTCATCTTTTCCAGTACGCCGTTGACGAACCTGACGAAGTCGACCTGGTCCTTGTTGATCCCGAGGCCGTACGGCTCGTCGCTGATCTTGGCGGCGGTGGTCACCCGGGCGTACGGATCCTGAGCGGCGTCGCCGGCCAGCACGGTGTCGTCACCGGAGATGCCGACGACCTTGCCCTGCTGGAAGAGCGCCAGGCAGCCCGTGTCGGTGTCCGCGGTGACCGGGATGATCTTGGGATTCGCCTTCACCATGTTGTCGAAGCTGGTCGAACCGGCCGGTGTGCAGATCTTCTGGCCGCTCAGTTGCGACAGGTTCTCGACCTTCAGATCGCGCTGGACGAGCAACTTCTGGCCCGAGTGGTAGTACTCGGCGGAGAAGGCGATCTCCTTCCAGCGGGCGCAGTTGATGGTCATGTTGCGCGCCACGATGTCGACCGTCTTGTTCTTCAGTGACGGGATCCGTTGCGGGCTGGAGATCACCCGGTACTCGACGTGTCCCTTGGCCTCGCCGAAGATCGCGGCCGCGACGGCGTTGATCATGTCGATGTCGAAGCCCTCGATCACGCCGGTGATCGGGTTGCGCGACCCCAGGTTGAGACTGTCGGCCGAGACTCCGGCGATCAGCCGGTTACGCTCCTTGATCTTGGCCATCGTCGAGCCGGCCGGCATCTCCCCACCAGGGGTCGGCAGCGGTTCGGCCGGCGCGTAGGACTGCAGTGCGTTGGTGCAGTCCTGGGCAGCGGGAGTGGCCGGCTTGGCCGGGGTCGGTGCCGGTTTGGTCGGGACCGGGGTTGCGTCGTAGGAGCTGGAGCCGCAGGCGGTGGCGGCGAAGAGGAGTGCGACTGTGCCGGCGATCAGGCGGGTCTTGTTCATCGGTACTCCTCCAGTCGCTGGGAGAATCCCCAGGCGGCGAGCAGGGCGGCGGCGATGCCGATCGGCAGGCCCAGCCAGCCGATCGGCGGCAGCCCGTCGCGGGCGTCGGTCAGCTCGGCGCGGGTCTGGTCGCTGAAGTCGGCCAGCTTGCCGGCCGACTGGTCGTCGAAGGTCTTGAACGTCGCGTTGGACGTCCCGTTGGCGGACCCGATCGCCCGGTCGACCGCCTTGTCCCAGTCGCCGCGGTCGTCGAACCCGCGGATCTCGACGTGCACCTCGCGGTAGTTGTCCCAGGCCGAGCCAAGGCCGGGCGCGACGTTGCTGACGTCCCTGAGCCGGTCGCTGGTGTTGTTCGCCGACGCCTTCCAGCCTTCTTCGAACGTGCCACCCGAACCACGCGCGATCAGGGTCAGGCTCTCGTTCGACTTCGCGTCGTACGCCGAGATCCGGGCCTGGGAGAGGGCGAGCGTGTCGGCGTACGCGTTCTTCCTGGTGTCCTTGGCCGAGCTGGATGCGCCGGCAAGTGAGGCGCCGCCGACGACCATGGTGAGCAGGACCAGCGCGGCGGCTGCTGCGACCGGCAGGTTCAGGTAGCGGTGGGTGCGCTTGGCCAGCCACCACAGGGCGAAGCCCAGTACGGCCAAGGCGACCAGGCCGCCGAGAATCAACCAGATGTTGCCTTTGCTGACGCCGTCGAACTCGGTGTCCACCCGGGCCTGGTTGGCGTCGACCAGCGCGTTCAGCAGCGGCAGGGAGTCGTCCTGCAGGGTTGCGCTGGCGTCCTTCAGGTACTGGGAACCCAGGGGCAGGCCCTGGCGGTTGTTGGCTCGCGCCTGCTCGATCAGGCCTTGGTACGTGAGCAGCGTGACGTTGAGCTCGCCCAGTGCCTTCTGGTCGGCGGGCTGCGCGGTAGCGGCCTCGGAGATCAGCTTGGCGGCGGTCGTCATCGCGTCGGTGAAGTGCTGGCGCTGGGCGGGCGGCTCTAGGCCGCCGACCAGGAAGGAGTTGGTGGCGTCCGCGTTGGCGCTGACCAGGTTGGTGTGGATCGCCTGGATCCGGACCAGCTGGGCAGTGTTCGCCTCTGCCCGGCTGAGCGCTCCGTCGGACTGGTTGAAGCCCTGTGCCGCGGTCAAGCCGAAGACGACGCTGAACACCGCGGCGACGATGAGCATCGCGCGCATCCGCCCGGGCGTGCCCTCGAAGAGCTGGGCGACCCGGCCGCTCTGACGCTGCTGGGCCGGCGGCGGCGTCGGCAGGCCCGGCGTCGCGGCCTGCGGGACCACCGGCGACCTGGTCGCGGGTGGCGCACTGGCTGTCTGTGTCACGCCGTCTCTCCTTGCTCGTCCTCAGGCTCATCCGGTACTACGGGCTGCTCCGGTACTGCATCGTCCAGCTCTGCCGCGACGGCCGGCTTGTCCGGTACTGCGGTCTCTGGCTCTTCGTCGGTCAGGTCTTCGGCGAGGATCTGACGCAATTGCTCGGTGGTCGGTGCCGTCACGTCGCGCAGCCGCCAGGCGTGCCGGCCGATCGCGGCCTCCAGCATGTTGCGCGCGAACCGGCCGTTGCCGAACGAGCGGTCCCGCCGGGTCGACGCGAGGATCACCTTGAACTCGTCCAGCGCGTTCGGCGTCAGCTCGTAGTCGGCGCCCTCGGCCAGGCCGGTGAGGATGTCGGTCAGCTCGTCGTCGGTGTAGTCCTCGAACGCGATCGTGGTCCGGAACCGGCTGGCCAGCCCTGGGTTCGCCGCGATGAAGTCCTCCATAGGCTCGGGATAGCCGGCGACGATGACGACCAGGTCGTCCCGCCGGTCCTCCATCTCCTTGACCAGCGTGTCCACAGCCTCACGCCCGTACTGGTCCGCCCCCAACTCACCCGCCGTCAAGCTGTAAGCCTCGTCGATGAACAAGACCCCACCCGCCGCCGACGCAACCACCTCGGCGGTCTTGGTAGCCGTCTGCCCCAAATACCCAGCCACCAACTCGGACCGGTCCACCTCGACCAACTGTCCCTTCGAGAGCAGCCCCAGCGCTTTGTAGATCCCGCTCACGAGTCGGGCCACTGTCGTCTTACCCGTGCCCGGATTACCCGTGAAGACCAGGTGCCGGGTGATCGTCGGACTCTTGAGCCCTGCCTCGACCCGCAACTTCTCCACCCGGAGCACAGCAACCTGCCGATGCACTTCCCGCTTGACCTTCGCCAACCCAGTCAGCTCATCCAGCTCAGCCAGCAACTCCTCAACCGACCGCTCCGGCACAGCCGGCTCCGCCTCCACGGCGGGCTGCGTCGCGCTCGCCACGGCGCCGATGCCTGTCCCCGCGCCCGGCCCCGCGGGGCCACGCCCGCTTCCAGCGCCTTCGGCGCTGTCGCTCCCGGGTGCATTCGCGCCGAGCAGTCCTGGCGTTCCGCCCAGCAACCCGGGAGCTCCGCCTACTTCCAGGCGCCTTGCGCCCGCTGCTTGTAGCTGCGCAGCAGCTGCTACCGAGGCGTTGCCGATGACTCGCATGGTCGGTTCGCCTAGCGAGCAGGCTGCTGAGGCCACCTCGGCCAGGGCTACTGCGTAGGGGACCTTCTCGGCGGAGCCCTGGGCAACGAGGTCGGTCAGCACCGCGGTGGGTGCGCCGCGCCAGCGGCGGCCGCGGACTGCTGCGTCGAAGAAGTCCTGGGTGCCGAAGCCCGGGGTTACAGCGGCCCAGTCGGCGGGAGCGCCTGGGGCTGACTCGGCCAGGGCAGCGGCCAGCGAGAGAGCCTCCGCACGGGCGACCGACTCGTCAACACCTGCACGCACAGCGACAGCAAGCAGGCCGGCTAGTGCGTCCTGCAGCGAAGTACCCCCCGCGCCGCTCATGCGCCTCCTCGTCCAGGTGGTGGTTGCAGTGGGCCGGACCCGGTGTCCGGTGGTGGTGTCGACTCCGTCGGGCCGAGGGCGAGACTGCCACCCGTCGACCCGGTACCGAACTTCTCTTGCAGGAACCGGCCATGGGCGATCAGCGCCGCCGCGTCCGCCCGGTTCACCGCGTCGAAGACCTTGTCCATCGTCGACCCCAACAGGTCCAGCTGGTCGATCAGGATCATCAGGGACGTCTTGCCGCGATCCACCGGCCGGCTGTCCGCCCACTGGCGTGGCAGCCGCAGGTAGCCCCCGATGGCCTCCGGCAGGTAGTCCGTCGCGGTCGCCATCACGGAGTACGCCTGCGCACTGCCGCCGAGGTTGCCCAGTCGCGGGATGGTCTCCCGCACGATCCGGACCACCCGGTTCACCCGAGACGCCACCACGGCCGGTACCGCGCCGTCCGCGACCAGTTGCTCGACCCTGACCAGTGACTGCAACAGGTCGTCGTTGGTCGGCGCGCGGGGGATCGGGGCAGGCTCGGGCTCCGCCTTGCGGCCGGTCAGCCGCGCAAAGAAGTCACCCAGCGCCATGCAGTCAGTCCCCGCTTCTGTGGTCAACAGAGCCGGACCGGGCCTCACCTGCACCCGGCCGGCTGCTTCCGGCGTACCTGCTGTGTACTTGTGCTCAGCGGCCGAGGTCGAGCGTGCCCGAGACGACCCGCTGGTCCTGCTTGGCGACCCGGTCCAGGTAGCTGCGGGACTTGGTCACCTCGTTCTCCAGGGTGCCGATGGTCGCCGCCATGTTGTCCAGTGCCTCCGACTTGAAGGTGTCGATCGCGTCCATCGTGGCGTAGATGTTCGCGAACGCCGCCTGCAGCTGCGGCAGTCCGATGGTCGCCGACGCCGCCTGCTGCTGGATCGCGACCGAGTTGTCCCGCAGCATCTGCGAGGTGCGCTCGATCATGCCGCTGGTGGTCGTGTTCAGCGCGGTGATCTGGTCCAGCACCAGCTTCTGGTTGCCCAGTGCCTGCGCCACGATGACCGCGGTCCGCAGCGCCGAGACGGTCGTCGTGGACGCCCGGTCGACACCCTTGATCAGCTCGATGTTGTTCTTGATCACGATGTCGATGGCCAGGTAGTTCTGGATCGACACGGCCAGCTGGACGAGCAGGTCCTGGTGCTTCTGACGGACGTAGAACAAGACGTCCTCGCGCAGCGCCTTGGCCTTGTCCGGGTCGGTCGCCTCCAGCTCGGCGATGGTCGCCGACAGTCGCGCGTCGAGCCGCTCGGCGACGTACACGTACTGGTTCAGCCGGCCCATCGCGTCCCAGAGCTGCTGCTTCTCCAGGTTCAGCGCCGCGTTGTCCTTGCCGAGCTCGTCCTGGCCGTTGCGCAGCGAGTGCAGGATGCCCTCTAGGTGGCTCTGGGCGCTCTGGTACTTGCGGAAGTAGTCCTCGATCTTGTCCCCGAACGGGATCATCCCGAGCAGCTTCTTCGGGCCGGTGGCTTCCTTCGGGTCCAGGTTCTCGACCGTACGCCGAAGCTCCAGCAGCGTCTTGCCGACCGTCGAGCCCTCGGACAGGCCGCCACTGGTCAGCGCCTTGACCGGCGACTGCAGCAGCCGGTTCGAGCTCTCCGCGGCGTGCCGGATGTCGACGTCTCCCATGCTGCGGACGTCGCCGGCCTTCTGGGCGAACTCCGGCGAGCGCGGCGCGGCCGTCATCAGCGAGGTCAGGAACGAGTCGACCTTCGAGTCCAGGCCGGGCAGCGCGGCGGGGTCGACCGCCGGGGCCAGGCTGGGCGCTGCGGTGGCAGCTACTGGCTGTGTCGGTGCCGGCGCGGTTAGTATCAGGCCAGGCGCGGTCGCGGTGGGCGGCTGCAGTGGCGACATAGCCGGTGCAGCGGCAGCTTGCTGTGCCGCCGCCGGTGCTGCTGCGGCGCCTGGTGTGTTGTCAGCTTCGGTCATCGTCGTTCCCCTCGGTGGCCTACCGCGAGCCTCGGGCCCGCGTCCCCTGTCACACACTCCGTGACGCGCACACAATCTACGCGGTTCCCGGTCATCTGCGGGGAACCTTCCCCGATCCGTGACCAGCTCCTTGCCAGACAGCGATCACGGATCCAGAATCGGTGACTGACCGAGGGGGGCCTCGATGAAACGGTTACAGCGTGGAGTGAACATCCGTTTGTTCACACTCGTCTTCATAGGAACATTGATCGCGGTGCTGCTGACCGCAACCGGGGGCCGCGCGGTACAAGCCGCGACCGACCCCGGCTATGACTGGGACGACGGAACTCTCCAGGGGTGGAGCCTGGACTGGGGCGACGCGGCTCCGGTGAACTCCACGACAGCCGCCCGCAGCGGCGACCGGTCGCTGGCGCTGCCGGTGGAAGGGGACGAGTACCCCGGCTTCCAGTCGCCCGCCAAGCCTGCCGGACTCGGTGTCGGGTCCGTGGTGACGTACTACGTCTATGCGCCCAGGAACGCCAGGACGCTCGAGGTCAAGCCTTACGTGACCGACGACGCGTTCCTGGAGCACTTCGGCGACAAGGTGGACCTCAGGCCGGGTGAGTGGACCACTGTCACCTTCACGGTGCCATCGGTGCCGAACATCCACCACCTGGGCATAGAGGTCGACAGCGCTTCGTGGAGCGGGCGCGTGTACCTCGACGACGTGCAGTGGACGGCACCGACCGAGTTGCCGCCCGTGGTGACGACGGGGCCGGCCCGGGAGGTTCGCAGTACGACGGCTGTGGTCACCGGGACTGTGGATCCGCGCGGCCTGGCTACTACTTGCCACTTCGACTACGGCACCTCCAGGCGGTACTCCGCGGCTACGCCGGACGCTGCAGCCACAGCGGACGTGTCGGCCAAGTTGACCGGCCTCAAGGCTGGTACGACGTACCACTACCGCCTGAACTGCCAGAACTCCGGTGGGCGTCTCACTGGCGCCGACGCGACCTTCACGACGGCCACCAAGGCGACGGACCCGCGCGGCGCGCTCTTCGAGGCGCAGAACCTCATCTACGGCTCGCACATCGGCGCCTGGGACATGGACGGCGGTACTGCGATCAGCAACGCCACCGCAGGTGCCAACGTCATGGCCGCCAAGATCCGGGTCATCAAGTGGCAGATGTGGAAGCCACCGTGTGAGTTGCGCCCGACCGACTGCCAGACGGAGGCGCAGTTCAACACAGCCATCGACGGGATCCGCCGGCTCGGCGCGGAGCCTTTGATTGGCCTGCCACCGATCTGGGACCAGCAGTGCGCGACAGCACCCGACGCCTGGTCGCTTGCCTGGCAGCAGTGGATCATCCGGACCGCAGGTAGCCGGGTGAGGCTCTACGAGCTGGGCAACGAGCCGGACCACTACTGCAACATGACCGGGCAGCGGTACCACGACGAGCTCTGGGTGAACGCACCAGTGCTGAAGGCCTACGCCCGTACGCTCGGCCACCAGATCTTCATCGGTGGGCCCGGCGTGGCCAACACCGATGCGAGCACCCTGGCCAACGTCGAGACGTGGCTGGCCGCGACGAAGGCCGACTACCTGGCGAACGGCCAGAACCGTGACTGGATCCCGGACTTCGTCTCGACCCATACCTATCTGACCTCGGCCGAGAACGACACCCAGGCTCATGCCCAGGCCCGGATCGACGCGTGGGGAGCCTTCTACGACCAGCTGGGGGCGTTCATCGCCACCACCTTCGCCGGCCTGACCGACGAGGGCTTCCCGATCGCCGACCAGGTGAAGCTCGCGGACACCGAGTGGAACGACACGATCGACATCGACTGGCAGGGCAACGAGGACGGCGCCTGGACCGACTTCTACATCAACGCGATGTTCGCCATGCTCCGCGGCCACGGCGTCTGGCTGTCCAACCAGTCCACCATCGCCTCCCACAACGGCGGCTCCTTCGACCTCCTCCTGCCGGACGGCAACGCCAAGCTCCTCTACGAGTCCTACCGGACAGTCAGTACGTCGGACCCGCGCAACGACTGAGCAACGGCGGGAAGGATCGGGAAGCAACGGTGGGTGCAAATTTAACGATCTTTAGAGCCTTGACGTAACGGTGAGTAATCCGCAGACTAAAAGGCTCGCCGCGGAACGGCGAGCCCCGGAGGCTCAGGCCGTCTCGGGCTGATCGTTTCGTGCAAGGGGGAGCTGTTTTGTCTTATTTAGGGGACAACGACCGGTATGCACTGGTCGGTCGCAAGGCCGAGGAATGGGCGGCCAGTCTGGTCGACCTCGGACACCGGAACACACTGCTGCACTTCAAGGACACCAAGACAGCCAGTCTGGATCTGTCGGATGCGAGTCGATTGCCGCTGGACAGACTGCTGTCGGGATCGACCGAGTCGTTGCGGGCGTTGCTGCCCGAACCGCAGGCGCTGAAGGATGCCTGCGTGCGAGCCAGGAACGTCAGGCGGCGCATCGTCGCGCTGGAGGAGGAGCAAGGGATTCAGGCTGGGCGGATCGCACACGGCCTGGTGCGGCTGACCGCCCGTCCCGGTGCGAACGGACGTTCAGCACTGGCGTTGCGAGCACCGCTGTTGTTGAGAGCTGTGGAAGTTCAGGCGAAAACGGTCAGTGAGAGCGACTACGCTCTTCAGCCGGGCGACGATGTTGAGGTCAACCCGGTCCTGCTTTACTCGCTCGTGCACGAGCATGGAGCGGAGTTCAACCTGGACGAATTCACCGAGCGGCTCAATATGGTGGCTGCGGACGCTGTCGGGCCGCAGGCCCGGCTGCAAGAGGTCTACGAAACCCTTCGAGCGGAAGTCGCCCAGTGGGACATTGAACTGGACCTCGAGGCCAAGGCCACGATCGGCCTGTTCAGCTACGAAAAGCTGCCGATGGTCGAGGACCTGCGGAAGGCAACAGAGTTGCTGGCTGGCAACGATGTCATATCGGCGCTCGCAGGCGATGCCGGCGCGTTGAGCACATTGCAGGACGACGGGCGGGGGTTTACTTTTGTCGAGGTTGATGATATTTCCCCGAATGACGAAATCCTGGTGCAGGATGCCGATTCGTCCCAGGAAAAGGCAATCGCCGCCGCCCTCGCCGGACACAATGTGCTGATTGAAGGACCGCCGGGTACCGGCAAAAGCCAGACCATCGCCAATATCATCGCCGGCGCCGCGGCACAGGGGAAGAAGGTGCTTTTCGTCGCCGAGAAGCGGGCCGCGATCGAGGCGGTGACCCAACGGCTCGCCGACGTGGATCTTGACGGTCTGGTCTTCGATCTGCACCAGCAGAAGTTGAACAAACGGCAGTTGGCTCAGCAACTGGCGCAGAGCCTCGACCGCGCCGCCACTGAGCGTCCGGTGCGGGTGGACGAACTGAACGCGGGGTACGCCGACCGCCGTCGTCGTGCGGTCGGTTACGCGAAGGAGTTGCACACGGTCAGATCCCCTTGGGAAGTCTCGGCCTTTCAGGCGATGGAGGAGTCGTACCGGGTTCCGCCTGCAGGCGAGACCCGGCTGAGGTTCCGGGGAACGATTCTGCAGACTCTGAGTGCGGAAGTGGTTGCCCGCGTGCTTCAGGATCTCCAGGAATATGTGGATTCCGGCGGGCCGAGGATCAGACGGGGAGACTCACCGTGGGCGAACGCGACAGACGTACGAACGTCGGAGGACATCGATGACATCCTCCTTGAGCTCGACCAACTCACCGCGAAGACCCTGCGCCGCAGTACCCAGGACATGGACCTGATCCTTCGGCAGACAGGTCTGGCAAAGCCGGCCGGAATCGATGGTTGGAGCGAGGTCCTCGGAGTTCTGGGCGGAATCGAGCAGGCCGTTGCAGAGTTCGGTCAGGATGTCTTCCGTAGTGACCTCGACCTGCTCTATCTGGCGACAGCGGATCGCTCGGTACGGAAAGCAGACGGCCGGAAAATGTCCTTCGGCGATCGAAGGCGCCATCTCAAGATTGCCAGAGCGATGTCGAGGCGTGGTATCAAGCGGCGACAGGATCTCCATCGGGCGATCGTCGAAGTATGCCATCAGCAGGAGCGATGGCAACGACTCGGCGGGCAACACGGCAATCCTTCCGGCGTCGAGGGACTGGCCGACATCGTCAGTCACTACAGCGATCTGCGGAACCAGCTCGCCGCAGTCGCGCTGTGTACCCGGATCGAGGACCTGGACCGGCGCCCGGCCGAAGAAGTCCAGTTGCAACTCGAGGAACTCGATGCCGACAAGGACACACTGTTCCGGATGCCTCGGCTGACCGAACTGACGACGCGGTTCGAGGCGCTCGGCCTGGGCGCACTGTTGGACGAGATCGTCGAGCGTGGCGCGGACGCCGAGCAGGCCGCCGCCATCCTTCGGCATGCCTGGCTGCAGTCCCTGATCGACCAGTTCAAGGTGTCGTCCCCGGTGCTCCGCGACTTCGTGGCACGCTTTCACACCCGGACGATCGACGAGTTCTGCACGGCGGACGTCCAACTGCGCGACATCGCTCCCAACCGGGTCCGCCGGGAAGTCGCTCGGATGCTCAGTGAGGCCATTGACGCGTATCCGGACCAAGGCAACCTGGTGCGGAACCAGGCGAACCGCAAGACCGGGCACATGCCTGTACGCCGATTGGTGGAGAACGCCTCCGACGTTCTGCTCGCGCTGAGGCCTTGCTGGGCGATGTCGCCGTTGCTGGTGAGCAAGACGCTGCCCGCCGAGTGTCTCTTCGACATCGTCATCTTCGACGAGGCTAGCCAGATCCTGCCGCAGGATGCGATCACGTCGATCGTGCGGGGCCGCCGGATCGTCGTCGCCGGCGACGACCGTCAGCTCCCACCCTCGACGTACTTCCAGCGGATGCTGGGTGGCGCAGAGGACGATGACGAAGAGGAGGACAGCGCCGGCGATCTGAAGGACTACGAGTCGATCCTTGCCCGGCTCAGCGGCCTGCTGACGCAGCGGCACATGCTTCGCTGGCACTATCGCAGCAGGGATGAGCGACTCATCGCCTTCTCCAACAACGAGATCTACGACCGGCAACTGGTCACCTTCCCGGGGGTTCTGGAAGGGAGCCCGATCAGTCTCGATGTGGTGGACGGCCGCGCAGTACCAGGCCAGGACGGTTCGGCTGCCGCCGAGGTGGAAAAGGTTGTCAAGCTGGTACTTCAGCATGCCGCAGAGCGTCCGGACGAGAGCCTCGGCGTGATTGCCATGAGTCAGAAACACGCCGACCGGATCGACGCCGCCTTGCGGCAGTCATTGCGGAACAGGCCGGAACTGGAGTCGTTCTTCGGTGACGAGGTGGGAGCGTCGCGGCGGTTCTTCGTCAAGAACCTCGAACGAGTCCAGGGAGACGAGCGTGACGCGATCATTTTCAGCGTCGGCTACGCCCGTCGCCCCGACGGCCGAGTCGCTAGGAACTTCGGTCCCCTCAACTTCGAGGGTGGCGAGCGCCGGCTGAATGTCGCGGTCACCCGGGCGAAGCGCAGGATGATGGTCGTTGCATCCTTCTCGCACTTCGATCTCGAGCCACGTCAGGATCGCAGCGGTGCGGAGCTGCTGCGCCGGTTCCTGGAATTCGCCGAGCTGGGAGGTGACCTGACCAGAGTCGGCCGCATGACCGAAGGCAAGCTGAACGGATTCGAGGACAGTGTCCACACTGCGCTGCGTGAGGCGGGTGTACCGATCTACCCGCAGTGGGGTTTCTCGGATGGATACCGGATCGACTTCGCTCTCGGTCATCCCGAGCAGCCTGGGCGGATGGTGCTCGCGGTCGAGACAGATGGGGAGCAATACCACTTATCGCACAGTGCACGCGATCGTGACCGGCTACGCCAGTCGCATCTGGAGAACCTGGGCTGGCGGTTCCATCGACTCTGGTCGACAGCCTGGTTCTCCGATCAGGGCGGCGAGCTCGAGAGCATCCTCGAGAGCTGGCGGCGGGCGATGAAGGAAGATGGGCCGCCAGCTCAGGCCGTCGCTCGCCATGCGGCTCCACCTGTACAGGCAGCGGCTCCGGCCGAACCGCCTCGGTCACAGCCGCGGCCACGGGTTCGATCCGGGCAGAAGATCAACGAATACAGCGACTACGAGCTGGTGCAGGTCTTCGGTTGGTTGCTGTCCGACGAGCTTTACCAGACGCGGGACGCGCGGATCGAGCAAGCAATGAAGGAACTTGGGTTCAGCCGCCGAGGCAAGAACATCATCGACCGCCTCACCGCGGCTTTCGAGACGGCACGGATCCAGTACAAGGGAGATCACCGATGAAGCGGACGCTCGACTCGATGACGATCGACCGGCTGGCGAAGCTCGTTGTTGACCTGGGTGGCCCCAGCGAGCGCAAGGGGTACGAACTGGAGAAGCTGTTGCAGCGGTCCGCCTGGCAGGACCCTCCCGAGTACGACGGAACAGCCCGGATCCCGTGGCTGGTGGAACAGATCGAGGCACGTAACGGCCAAGGCGAGGACGTCGAGCATCTGCTCTGCCGGGTCTGCGACCCGCTGGAGTATGACGGTGGGATCGAGATGGCCAGGTACTTCGCCGAGTTGGTGAATGCGATCCTCGCCCCCGAGCAGCTGATGATCTCCTACGTGGGGCAGCGCCCTGTACTGGCCGGAGTCTCAGGCGATGGCAGTCAGCCGGTCTACACCGAGCCGGACGACCTGGAGAGGCGGTTGCATGTCCTGATCAAGGATGGGGCGACCGTCCAGGTCCTGATGAACCGGCTGGCCGAGACGCGGATCTGCGAGGCGAACGGGGCCTACACCTTCGCGATCATCGGGATCGGAAGCCTCGTCGAAGGAATCCTGCTGGCGGTCCTGACCGACAAGGACAAGGAGTTTCGTGAGGGGCGGGCCAAAGACCAGTGGGGGAAGACGGTGAAACCCGATCGTGCCGCCCTGGCCTATCTGATTGACCGGGCGGCAGAGCGTCGCCTGATTCAGTTCGACGCGACGAAGTTCATGCACACGGTCCGGGACTTCCGGAACTTCGTGCATCCCCGCAAGGAGCTTGTCGATCAACCGGCTTTCGATCGGGACAGCGTGATGCTGTGCTGGGGCCCAGTCGGTGCTCTCCTCAACGACCTGGAGGAGAACATTGAAGAGTCGATGACGACCGGGTGATGCCGAGGTCGCGTTCGTCGCCTAGCGAACGTAGGTGACGAACGCGAAACCGTCGTGCTGGGTGCGGGCGGTTTCGCGCCAGTCGGTGCGGTCGAAGGCAGGGAAGGTGACGTCGCCGTCGGGGGACTGGTCGACCTCGGTCAGTTCCAGGCGGTCGGCGTACGGGAGGGCCTGGCGGTAGATCTCGCCGCCGCCGGCCACGTACAGGTCGTTGCCGTCAGCAAGCTTCAGGGCGTCGTCGAGGTCGTGCGCGACCTCGACGCCGTCGACCGACCAGTCGGGCTGCCGGGTGACGACGACGGTACGCCGGCCGGGCAGCGGCCGGCCGATGGAGTCGTAGGTCTTCCGGCCCATCACCAGCGTGTGGCCGAGGGTGAGCGCCTTGAAGTGCTGCAGGTCCTCACGAATCCGCCAGGGCAGGTCGTTGTCCCGCCCGATCACGCCGTTGGCGCCGACCGCGGCGATCAGGATGACGGTCATACGGCGATCGGCGCCTTGATCCCGGGGTGCGGGTCATAGTCCTTCAGAACTACATCCTCGATCTCGTAGTCGTCTATCGAGTCTCGCTTGCGGAGCTCCAGCGTCGGCAATGGGCGAGGATCTCTAGCTAGCTGGCGCTCTACCTGATCCAGATGATTGAGGTAGATGTGTGCGTCGCCCAATGTGTGAACGAATTCGCCGACCTCGAGTCGAGTCTGCTGCGCGATCATGTGGGTCAGCAGCGCATATGAGGCGATGTTGAACGGAACGCCTAAAAAGATGTCCGCGGACCGTTGGTAGAGCTGACAGGAAAGCTTGCCGTCAGCAACGTAGAACTGGAACATCGTGTGACAGGGAGGAAGGGCCATGTCGTCGATGTCAGCAACGTTCCATGCGTTGACAATGTGGCGTCGTGAATCGGGGTTCTCTTGCAGCGACTTGATGACTGCGGCGATCTGATCGATACTCCGGCCGTCGGGCGCCGGCCACGAGCGCCATTGGAAGCCGTAGACCGGCCCCAGTTCACCCGCGGGGCCAGCCCATTCGTCCCAGATCGAGATGTCTCTTTCCTGCATCCAGGTAGCGTTGGTTGATCCGCTCAAGAACCAGATAAGTTCGCCGACGACGGATTTCATGTGGATTTTCTTCGTCGTCAGTGCTGGGAATCCTGCGCTCAAATCGAAGCGACTCTGATAACCGAACACGCTCAGAGTTCCAGTGCCGGTTCGGTCACTTTTCTTCGTGCCGTTGTCCCGGACATACCTCATCAGATCCAGATACTGGTGCACGGTCTGGACCATAGCAGCCACCTGCTGGGGCGTCTCGTAGCAACTCGCCCACTGGACGACGGACGCCTGAAGCTGCCGGTTCCGAGCTCGCGGCTGGTCACTCTCAGTCGATATCGACCGACTGCCTGTCTCTCGCCGAACGACATCCGGCGCCGTTGCGTGACTCCGGTCACGCTCTCAATCGACCTGGGATCTCACCTTGGAACCGACTGCAGTGGCGTGCAAATGTTCCCTGATTCCCTCTTTGTTTTGTTTGCATTTGGTCTTCTCTGAATAGGCTCTGCTCGATAACCCAGCTTCCTAGAGCTCAGTGGTCACTGGCAGACTCGTTGGGTGAGTTCTTTTGATTACGTGGCTTCGCCTGAGTATGTGCTGACGCTGGTGCTGCAGGTGGAGAAGGCGGAGCGGCCTGGGCAGACGGATGCGCTGGAGACGGCGGCGCGGACGGTGCTGGCGATTCTGGCGGATGAGCGGTCGGTGGGTGAGGGGGAGTGGGCCGAGGCGATGCGCGGCTGGCAGGACGCGCGGATCCGGAAGGTGGTCCGCCGGGCCCGTGGTGCCGAGTGGCGCCGGGCGGAGGCGCTGCCGGGGATCACGGTGACGGGCGGGACGGCCGTAGTACGGGTATTTCCACCGGTACCACTCGACGACGTCCCCAAAGACCTGGCCAAACTCCAAGTCACCGGCACCGATCTGGAGGATCCGGACGAGTTGCCCGCCACAGCTGACGGCGAGCCGGTGCTCTGGGTGAATCCAGGACTCGAGATGTCCACCGGCAAGACGATGGCCCAGGCAGGCCACGGCGCACACCTCGCCTGGTTCGAGCTGTCGGACGCTGACCGGAAAGCCTGGCAGGAGGACGACTTCCACCTCGCCGTCCGCACCGCCACCCCGGCCCTGTGGAAAGAGTTGATGGGCAGCGGCCTTCCCGTAGTACAGGACGCTGGTTTCACCGAGATCGACCCGGGCAGCTACACGGTCATCGCGGATCATCCCGCGCTTCGGTAGCGGTGCTCGTCTAACTGTTCGTGCCGGGTCGGTCACTGCGGCTACGTTCGCCGCATGGGCAAACGAATCGCAGGAGTCCTCGCAGTCTCGACGCTGTTGCTGACCGGCTTGTCGACCCAGGTCGCCTCGGCCTCGACCTCCACCGTCAACGCGTGCGCCCCGGGCCGGGTGTGCGGCTACAACGCGGGCAATCTCGTCTTCGACATCCTGCCGGTCAACTCCGGGCAGTGCCTGCGGCTGTTCAACTCGTCAGTGGACTATGTGGACAACGAGTCGCACCTCGACCAGCGGATCTGGTCCGGTACGAACTGCACCGGTCGTAACACCCTGATCCGCTCGGGCGGCCAGGGCAGCGTCGACCTCTTCTGGAGTGTTGGCGGGTTCTAACTGATCTTGTAGTGCAAGTGGGTGACCCGGTCGCCTTCGACGACTTTGGGGTCGTCGAAGAGTTGTTGATGTCCGGTGTAGTTGCCGAAGAAGGGGCGGCCGGTGCCGAAGACGACGGGGACCAGGTTGAGGACCAGGTCGTCCAGGAGGCCGGCTTCGAGGAGTTGGCCGGTGAGGTTGCCGGCGGCGACGGCGATGTCGCGGTCGCCGGCGAGGGACTTGGCCTGGGCGACTGCTGCCTCGATGCCGTTGACGAAGGTGAACGGGGCGTCGGGGAAGGGCCAGTCGGCCGGGGGTTCGTGGGTGACCACGACGACGTGGTCACCCACCGACGGTACGCCGTTCCAGCCGTTGGTCAGGTCGAAGAGGCGGCGGCCGATCATCGTCACGCCGATGCCCGGCCAGACGGATCCCAGGTAGTCGGCGCTCGCCTGGCTGAGGTGGAACGGGCGGCCGGGGTCGGCGCCGTAGAACTCCACCGGCCCGTTGTTGTACCAGTCGAACAGTGGACCGACGGCGTCCGACGTATCAGCGACGAAGCCGTCCAGCGAGACAGCGGCGGTCGCGATCACCCGGCTCATCTGCCCTCCCCGCGGGCGAGGAGTTCGGCGAGGCGGTCCATCGACTCGTTGATGCCGTGGACCATCCCGCTCTCGACGGCCGCGTCGCGGGAGGCGATCGACGGGAAGATGGACTGGGTGTGCAGCCGTACGCCGGTGTCGGTCTTCTCGTAGGTCGCCCGCTCCAGGCAGACCTCACCGGGTGCCCCTTCCCACTCGAAGGTCTGGATCATCAGCGTCTCCGGCTCGACGGTGTGGAAGACGCCGCGGAACGCGTACTCCTCGTCGCCGCGCCGGTGGAGGTACCGGTAGCTGCCGCCCGGGCGGACGTCGTACTGCTCGATCGTCATCTCCAGGTCGCGCGGGCCGAGCCACTGGACGACGAGCTCGGGGTCGGTCTGGACCCGGAACAGCTGGGCCGGCGTCGCGTCGAACTCGCGCGTCGTCTCGAGGAACGGCGTCCCCGCGGGTGCTTCGATGGTGGTCGGGTTGGTGCTCATTTCTCCTGCTCCTTCACGGTTTCGAGGACGGCGTCGATCCGGCGGAACCTGGCCTCGGCGGCCAGCCGGTACCCGTCGATCCAGCTCGTCAGGCTCTCCAGAACGGCCGGGTTGAGATGACACGGACGGCGCTGGCCGTCCCGGCTGCGGGTGATCAGACCGGAGGCCTCGAGGACCTGCAGGTGCCGCGAGATCGCCTGCTTGGTGATCTCGAACGGCTCCGCGAGCTCGTTGACCGTCGCCTCACCGCGCGACAACCGCGCGATCAGCGCCCGGCGGACCGGATCACCGAGCGCGGTGAACGCCCGATCCAGCGCTTCTTCGTCAACCGGCATCTTTATCAACCATTCCGTTGATCAACTGATGTGTTGAATATAGGCATCGCGTCCACGCAAGGTCAAGGGTGCGGTTTTAGCAACCTGGGTTGACAGTTGATGGTTGTCAACCTAAGTTGCTAAGCATGGAGAAGTTGGTGGAGGAGGACGATCCCGGCGCCGGTCTGGCGTCGGTGGTCGCGTTGCGGCGGCTGGCCGACCGGATCGAGGACAGCCAGGTGGAGCAGGCGATGCGAGCGGGCTGGAGCTGGTCCGACGTCGCCGAGGTGCTGGGCGTGACCCGGCAGGCCGTACACAAGAAACACGCCAAGCGGCTGATCGCCGCGGGCGTCGCCCTGAGGAGGCGTTGATGACGACGAAGGTGAACGATGTCCGCGCGGTGGTGGTCCACGGCGCCCGAGCCGAAGCTCTCGAGGACGGCTCACCCACGATCGAGGCCGAGCATGTACTGCTCGCCCTGACCGAACTATCCGGTACTACGACCGCCCGCCTCCTCGCCGACGCCGGCCTGACCCATGACGCCACGCGGGCGGCGCTCGACCGCGAATGGGAACAAAGCCTCGCAACAGCAGGCGTCGCCGTATCGATCGCCGAGTTGCCCAAGGCAACACCAGATCTCGGCCGGAACCCTCAGATCGGCGAAACCGCGAAGCTCCTGCTCAAGCGCGCGATGGTCGCCGCCTCCACAACCGGCGGCGGCCGCATCGGCGCCGCCCACCTACTGGTCGGCGCGCTCGACACCACCCTCGGCCGCATCCCGCGCGCCCTGGAGCTGGCCGGCATCGACCGCCAAGGCCTCCGCGACCAGGCCTACCAAGCAGCGATCCGCAGCGAGCACTGATGACCACCACGGCCCGGCTGCCGATGGTGCGGAACCGCTTGCTGGACTGCGGATTGCTCGCAGGGCCGCTGTTCGTCCTCACCTTCCTGCTCGAAGGATTCTTCAAAGGCGACGGCTACAGCCAACTCCGCCACCCCGTCAGCTCGCTTGCCCTCGGCAACAATGGCTGGATCCAAACCGCCAACTTCCTGGTGGCAGGCGTGCTGACGGTCCTGTTCGCCATCGGCCTGTGGCGCCAGGCGCGTGTGGCACCGGCACCCCGGGCCCACCTGGGTGCAGTGCTGGTGGGTATCTGGGGAGTCGGGTTGCTCGGTGCGGGAGTCTTCACCACCGACCCGGTCAGCGGATTTCCGCTCGGAACACCCGCCACGGTCGAGTACACAACCTCGGGTGCCTTGCATGACGCCTTCTCCCTTCCGGCCTTCCTGGCCTTGGCGGTGGTGATGGTCGTCCTGGCCCGTGGTTGGCGGCTCTACTCGCTGCTGAGTGCTGCTGCCTTCGCCATCACTTTCATGCTGGCCAGCGCAGGCTTCTCGCAGACCGGATCACTGGTCGACGTGGGCGGATTCTTCCAGCGGCTCGCCGTGATCATCGGCTGGACCTGGCTGGCCGCCCTCGCCTGGCGGAGGCGCTAGACCGTTTCGAAGGCGGCCATCATCGCCATGTCCTCGTGTTCGAGGTTGTGGCAGTGGATCAGGTATTTGCCCTTGTGGGCGGTGAATCTGACCAGGACGTCGACGACCTCGGCGGGGCGGATGTCGACGGTGTCCTTCCAGCCGGCGTCGTACGGACCGGGTTTGCCGCCGCCTCGGCGGAGTACCTGGAAGGGGGCGAGATGGATGTGGACAGGATGGTGGACGTCGGTGACGAAGGACCAGACCTCGTACTGGTCGAGCTTGACCGAAGCCTGCATCTTCTGGGGATCGAAGGCCTTGCCGTTGATCGTCCAGCCCTGGTGACCATTGGCTGAGCCCCGGCGGAAGCGCCACTCGCGGTGGATCAGGCCGGACGGTTCGGGGACAGCGGCGTACGACGAAAGCTTCGCCGGGACATTGCTGTCGTCGCCGGCCCTCCGCATGACCTTGAAGCGCATGACCTGGCCGGCCCGGCCACTGTCCAGCTTGTTGAGGAGAGTGACTTCCGTGCCGGGCTGGTACGCCGAAAAGTCCACTACCACGTCGAATCGCTCAGCCGGCGCGACCACCAGCGTCTTGTGTTCGACCGGCGCGCCGAGCAGCCCGCCATCGCTTCCGATCTGCACGAATCGAGCCGGCCCGCTGTCCAGCGCCAACTCGAACCGCCGAGCGTTCGACGCGTTGAGGATGCGGAACCGATAGCGCGCCGCGTCCACCTCGAGCACCGGCCAGGGAGCGCCGTTGACCAGCATGACGTCGCCGATCACACCCTCCATGTACTTCGCCTCGACCCCCGGCCCGTCCGTCGCGGCCGGGTAGAGGAACGACCCATCGGCCGCGAAGGCCCGATCCGCCAGCACGAGTGGGATCTCCCGATCGCCGCCAGGCAACGGAAGCGCGTCCTCCTCGGCATCGCGAATCAGGTGCAACCCGAACAGCCCGCGATAGACCTGCGGAGCCGTGTAGTCCATCCGGTGATCGTGATACCAAAGCGTCGCGGCGCGTTGCGTGTTCGGATACGTGTACTTCCGACTGCCCGTCGCCACGTCGCCGCCACCCATGCCGCCGTGCCCGGCGTGCTCATGGTGCTCGCCGTTGGGCATCAGCAGATCCAGTGGCCAGCCGTCGCTCGCAGCCGGCGTGTGCCCGCCATGGAGATGCACAGCCGTCGGTACGTCGAGGTGGTTGACCTGCTCGACGACCGTCGTCCGGCCGCTGCGTACGTCGAAGGTCGGGCCCGGTAGCAACCCGTCGTACCCGAGGATCTCGGTCTTCAGGCCGGGCAGGATCTCCAGCGACGCCTTCTGCTGGACGACGCGGTAGTAGTCGATCCCCGCTTGCGTGCGCAGAGGCATCTTCACGGGCGGGATCGGCAGCGGCACCTTGAACGCTTCGGGCAGTGGCGCTTCGCTCTTGAGGAGTTCGGCGCTCTGGGCGGGGGAGGTCTCGAGGCCGCAGTTGGCCAGTGTCAGGGCGAGGCCGGTACCACCGGCTGCTCCGAGGAATCCACGGCGGGACAGCTTCATTTGTTGACCTTTCGGCGTGCTCCGGAGCGGAACGACCAGACCGTCATCCAGAGCACGGTGATCACGATGGCGGTGCCGAGTGGCACGTGGACGGCGAAGTTCTGCTGGTAGCCGAAGACGACCTGGGTGAGCTCGGCGACGATCAGGCCGATGGTGACGAGAGCCGGCCAGAGGCGGCCACGGCCCGGGCGCCAGTACAGGATCGCGGCGATGAGCTGGATGAACGCGATCAGGAACAGCGACGACCCGATCGGCCCGTGCAACTCCATCGCGTCGACCTCACCGGACAGGAAATACCCGGCGAGGATCGGCTGCGCTGCGACGAAGACGGCGTGGAGGAGCAGCGTCAAGCGCAACATCCGCAGCGTCATGCCGGCACCTCCGACGAGGATCGCGGACGCCGTACTGCCGCTGCCGGGCGGAAGGTCCAGACGGCGAAGGCGCAGACCGCCGCCACGATCGCGATGCCGAGCGGGATGTGCAGCGCGAGTTGGCGGTTGTAGCCCATCGCGATCTGGAAACTCTCCGCGGCGAGGACCGGCAGCGTCACCAGTACGGCCGCGGCGCGGCCGCCGGAGCGCCAGTAGATCGTCGCGACCACCAGTTGGCCGAGCGAGACGAAGGCGAGGCCGAGCCCGATGGGCTCGTGCAGGCGCAGCGCGGTGCCCGAGCCGTTCAGGTAGACGCCCGCGAGCACGGGTTGCAGGCAGACCGCGACGGCGTGCGCCACCGCGACAGCCCGAAGGACCACCAAAGACTTCATGGTGGTGAGAGTAGTAGTCTGTCTACATGTAGCGCGACCAGTTAAGTCCCTGGCTGAACCCTCAGGTCAGATGGCCGAGAGGTGATACCGATATGCCCGCACGTTCGCAGACCCAGTGCGGATCGGGGCCGAGCTCGGGCTCGATCCGGAGTTCGTGGTCGTGGAGGTCGTCGCAGGCGGTGCAGCGTGGCCAGCGGACGCCGGAGTCGGAGAGGCGGTCCTGGACGTCCTGGGCGACCAGGCCGGCGATGTGCTCGGCCCCGTCCGGCCATTGGTCGAGCCACCATTGCCGTCCGGCGACGGCGTCCTCCAGCAGGGACACCATGATGGCGTCGTCGAATCCCCGCGCGGCCAGGTCGTGAAGCACCTGTGCCCGGGCCGTCAGCAACACACCTGGTTCGTTCATCGCCCTTCAGAGTGCCAGACGGAACCGACAAAACCCCAGGCCGATCGGCCCGGGGTTCTGTCGCCGTGGGAGTGGCTACTGGTGATCACCCGGCAAGCGGCTCGCAGCGCGGTGCCGGGTCGAGCCGATCGGCGAGCTTGAGCTCGCGCTCGGCAGCGGTTCGCAGTACCGCGCTGAGGCGGGTCCGGACGGCGAAACCGCGGCGCGCGGCCGGCTCGTAGTACTCCTCCTGGGGAGCATTCGGCAGTGCGGACTGGGCGAGGGACCTCGCGTTCTCCACTGCGGTGTTGCCGGCGATGAAGTAAGTCATGGTCGTGCTCCCTTCCGAAGGGCGTGGTGATCAGAACCCATGGCCGGGACGGCCATCGGCGAGCTGTGGTGGGTTGATTCAGTTGCGGGGTGCCGGACCGCTGCTGGCGCGGACCACCAGCTCGGTCGGCATCGTGAGGTGCCGCTCGGTCGCGTTCGGGTCGAGCAGCAGCCGGCCGACGGCGCGGCCCTTGTCCTTGATCGGCTG
Organism: Kribbella koreensis; assembly: GCF_039525325.1. NCBI lineage: Bacteria > Bacillati > Actinomycetota > Actinomycetes > Propionibacteriales > Kribbellaceae > Kribbella > Kribbella koreensis. The sequence goes on along the minus strand of NZ_BAAAHK010000018.1, from coordinate 138,880 downwards.
CCGGATCGTGGTCAGCCCGGCCGTCTCGGCGGCGGGGATGTCGTCGAAGCCGGTGACGGTGAGATCCCGGCCGGGGATCAGTCCGCGCGTCTTCATCGCTTCCATCGCGCCGAGCGCCTGCACGTCGCTCAGCCCGGCGATCGCGGTCGGCCGGTCCTGCGAGTCGAGCACCCAGCCGGCTGCCGCCAGCCCGGACCCGAACGCGTTGTGGCCACCCGAGACGATCCTGAGCCGCGCGTCGGGCATCGTCTTGCGCAGGCCCGCGATCCTGAGCTCGCAGTCGTCGCAGCCGACCTGGTCGAGGTCCAGCTCGATCGGCTGCCTGCTGGTCGCCTGGTGGCTGTCGACCAGTACGACGACGTCGCGGTGGCCGAGCCGGGCCAGGTGCTCGCCCATCGCCGCGGCGCTGTCCAGCTCGTCGATCGCCACCCAGCCGTCGGCCAGGTCGTGACCGCGCTGCGTCGACACCATCGGGATGCCCCGGTTCTTCAGCATCTCCAGGGCCGGGTGGCCGTGGTCCACGCAGAAGATCGCGGCGGTGTCGATCGCGGCCTGGCGGACCGCGTTCGTCCCGGACTCGATGTCGACCGAGCTGATCGGCATCAGCAGCAGGCTGGTGGTGAACTCCTCGGCGACCTCGGCCAGGCCGGCCAGGAAGCCGACCGCGTACGGGTCGGAGAACGCGTAGGAGAGCTTGTCGGTGAACAGCACGCCGACAGCACCGGCCTTGCCGCTGCGCAGGGCGCGGGCGGCGGCGTCGGGACCGGCGTACCCGAGCTCTGCGGCCTTGGCCAGGATGCGCTCGCGGACTGCGGCGGACAGCTGGTCAGGCTTGTTGTAGGCGTTGGAGACGGTCGACGGCGAGACCCCGGCGGCCTGCGCCACGGTCTTGATGGTGACTCTCGGTGTCATCGGCCCGCCTCCTTCTGCATCGTTCTACTAAATCGTTCTAGAAAAACGATACAGAAGACTTTCGGAGAGTGCAACAGGTATTTCCGGCGCTGTGCCGTGGGGCGATGCAGGATGATGGCGGGCATGGGTTCGTTGCTGGAGATCATCGCTTTGCATCCGGCGGATGCCGAGGCGGCTCAGGAGGGGGGCGCGGACCGGCTGGAGCTGTGCGCCTCGATGGAGGCCGACGGCCTGTGTCCGTCGGTGTCGACGGTCAGCGCGATCCGCCGGGTGACCGACCTGCCGTTGCGGGTGATGCTGCGGTTGTCCGACTCGTTCGGTACCGACGGCGCGGAGCTGAACCGGCTGACCGCGATGGCGCAGTCCTATCTGTCGGCGGGGGCGGACGGGTTCGTGTTCGGGTTCCTGAACGCGGACAACGAGGTGGATGTCGAATCGGCCGCTTCGCTGGCGAGCACCTTCGCCGGTACGCCGTGGACGTTCCACCGGGCGGTCGATGCCGTACTCGAGCAGCAGAAGGCGTGGCGGGCGCTGCGAAGCCTGCCGGGTCTGGACTGCGTGCTGACCGCGGGGTCGTCGCTCGGGGTCGGGCATGGGCTGGACGATCTGCTCAAGCTGGCGTCCGGCGACGAGCAGGTGGCGAAGGTGATGATGGCGGGCGGGTCGCTGCAACCGGAGCATGTGCCGTGGCTGTACGGCGCCGGGGTGCGGCGATTCCATGTCGGCTCGTCGGTGCGGCAGGACGGATCGTGGACGAAGGCGTACGTGAACTCGCGCTTCGTCCGGGCGTGGCGGAATCTGCTGGATGCGCAGGACGAGAAAGCATGATCTATATCGATCCGCCGGCCTGGACGGCCCACAACCGCCTGTGGTCGCATCTCGTCAGTGACACGTCCTACGAGGAGTTGCACGAGTTCGCCCGTGCCGCCGGGATCCCCGCGCGTGGCTTCGATCGCGACCATTACGACGTACCGTCCGACCGCTACGACGACTTGGTGGCGGCCGGCGCCGTCCCCGTCTCGAGCCGGGTGATCGTCGAGCGCCTCCTCGCCTCAGGCCTGCGCCACCGCAAAGGCAGCTGAGGTGGACCTATCGGCATTCGAGGGTCTAGGCGCGGTGGTCGGTGTATCAAACCGAGGCAACCGAGAGCTGGCAGCGACCGGTGCGACGGTGGACACGCCCTTCCGGATCGCATCCCTGACCAAGACGCTGACCGCGGCAGCGACGGTGCGAGCCCTGTGGGACAACGGGTTCGAGCTGACGACGCCGGTGGCCGCGATCCTTCCTGAGCTGGAGACCGAGCTGACGGTCGAGCAGGTGCTCGCGCAGTCCTCCGGCTTGAAGCAGACGGCCGATGCCGTGACGGTTGCCGCGCTGGGTGAAGGCGACGAGGTGTTCCTGGCGGCCGCGAAGCTGGTGATCGCCGGTGGGCAGGAGTATCCACCGGGAGACCGCTGGTCCTACTACAACGGCAACTACTTCCTCGCCGGCGCCCTGCTGGAGCGATTGACCGGTCGGACCTTCGAGGACGGTCTGCAGGAGTTGATTTCGGCGGCCGGGTTGAGCTCGACTGCTTTTACTTCCGGTGACTATCCAAGGGCTCGCCGGCCCAGTGGCGGGCTCTGGTCTACGGCGCCTGACCTGTTGGGCTTCTGTGAATTTCTTCTGCAGGACAAGGGGTTGCTGGCCGCGATCTCCACGCCACGGGTGTGGACGCCTCTGGCCTACGGGCTGGGGTGGGCGGTGGGGCCGGGTGGGATGTTGTACCTGAACGGGCGACTGCCGGGGTATCGGGCGGCGATGCTTTTGTCGCCTGCGGACGAGTGGGCTGCTGCCATGGTGGTGGACGACACCGATGCGTTGCCGGCGATCGCGGAGTACCTGGATGGGCTGCAGCGACCGCTTACCGGCGTACCGATGGCTGGGTTGATCGATGGGTTCGCGGCATAAGAAAGGTGCCCCGGGCAACTAGCCCGGGGCACCTTGTCTTCAATCCATCAGTTCGGTCACCGTGCCGGCGGCGACGGTGTGGCCGCCTTCGCGGACGGCGAAGCCGAGGCCTACCGTCATCGCGATCGGCTTCTCCAGCTCCACGCCGAGCTCGATCGTGTCGCCCGGCATGACGAGGGCGATCTCACCCAGGTCGATACCACCCGACACGTCCGTGGTCCGGAAGTAGAACTGCGGCCGGTAGTCCGAGGCGAACGGCGTGTGCCGGCCACCCTCGGCGGTCGACAGCGCGTGCAGTTGCGCCCGGAACTTGCGGTGCGGCTGGACAGTGCCCGGCAGTACCAGTACCTGACCACGACGGACCTCGTCGCGCTTGATGCCACGCAGCAGTACGGCCGCGTTGTCGCCCGCCTCCGCGGACTCCAGCGACTTGCCGAACGTCTCCAGCCCGATCGCCGTACTGGTGATCGTCGGGCCGAGACCCACGACCTCCACGGCGTCGCCGAGCTTGAGCGAACCCTGCTCGACCGCGCCGGTGACAACCGTGCCACGACCGCTGATGGTGAGCACGTTCTCGATCGGCATCAGGAACGGCTCGCCCAGCTCACGGTCGGGGACCGGTACGTACTCGTCGACCGCGTCGAGCAGGTCGCCGACCGCCTTCATCCACTCGGGGTCACCCTCGAGCGCACGCAGGCCGGAGACGCGCACGACCGGTACCTCGTCGCCCGGGAAGCCGTACTCCGACAGGAGTTCGCGGACCTCCAGCTCGACCAGGTCGAGCAGCTCGGGGTCGTCGACGGCGTCGGCCTTGTTCAGCGCGACGACCAGGTACGGAACCCCGACGCGTTGCGCGAGCAGTACGTGCTCACGGGTCTGCGGCATGGCGCCGTCCTGCGCCGACACGACCAGGATCGCGGCGTCCACCTGGGCGGCGCCGGTGATCATGTTCTTCACGTAGTCGGCGTGCCCGGGCATGTCGACGTGCGCGTAGTGCCGGTTGGCGGTCTCGTACTCGACGTGCGAGATGTTGATCGTGATCCCGCGCTGGACCTCCTCGGGCGCCCGGTCGATCCCGTCGAACGCGACGAACGAGTTGAGGCTCGGGTAGCGCTCGGCGAGCACCTTGGTGATCGCGGCGGTCAGCGTGGTCTTGCCATGGTCGACGTGCCCCATGGTGCCGATGTTGAGGTGCGGCTTGGTCCGCACGAACTGGCTCTTGGCCATGATGTGTGTTTCCCCTTGCTGGTCAGAAGATTCGACTGAGCCAGGACCCACGGCACCCGTCCGTACCAGCTGGTGTTTCAGCGGTCGGAGGGGGCCGGTTGCCAGCCACCCTCCTCCGCGGGTCCTGCGTGTCAGCAGGAGGAGGGTCGGCTTCGCGCGCCGGTGAAATCGACTGAATCGACTGACGCCCACGCAGCAGCGCCTGACAGGCCCAGGCCTGACAGGTACGCAACAGAATCCACGCGGAACATGCTCATCACGGTAGGTGTCAACGCTGCCGTCGGCAACGGATATTCCCGCTAGGCCAGCTTCTCCCGGGCGTACCGGAGGGTGGCTTTTTGCATGGCCGGTTCGTGGGTTCGGAGGAAGGTTCGCAGGGACGGTTCGTCCAGGATGCCGGCGTGTTTCAGGGCGATGCCTACGGGCTTGGAGACGACTGGGTTCTTGTCGTCGAGGAGTAGTTCGGCGAGGGCGTAGAGGTCGGTCAGGTCGGCGGGGGTGCCGTAGCGGGCGAAGTACAAGGGGGCTGTGATCGCTGTCCGGCGGCGTAGTGGGTCAGCGGTTCGGGCCAGGTCGAACAGTGGTGTTCTGTCGCGGGTCAGTAGGTGGAGGCCGATCACGTGCGGTGCGGCTCGGTCGACCATGTCCCAGCTGTCGATGGCGTCGTGCCGGTCTAGATAGAGCTCATAGGCTGCTTGCCGCTCGGCGGCGGTGGTCTTTTTGGAGCGGGCTTTGAAGTCTAGGACGCAGAAGGCGGCCAGGCGCAGCTCGTACGCCGGCTCGTCCATCAGCTTCGCTACCTCGGGCAGCGGCAGGGTGGTGAAGGTTTTGGTGGTGTCGAAGGTGTTCCGCATCGGCACCCCCAGCACTTCGCCGGTACCTGGGTAGTGCTTGTGTACGACCTCGCCGGGCCGCGCCTGCGCCCGCAACCTGTTGACGAGGGCAGACGCGGTGAGCTCCACGCTGGTCAGCTTAGAGCGGTACTGACCAGCTTGGCGGCGTCGGCGACCAGTTGGTCGTTGTACTGGGCGTCTTTGACGCCGCGGGTCGACAGGATGGAGATGACGATCGGGGCGCGGCCGGGAGGCCAGGCGATGGCTATGTCGTTGCGGCCGCCGTAGTTGGCTGAGCCGGTCTTGTCGCCGACCTTCCAGGTGGCGGGGACGCCGGCGCGGATCAGTTTGGCGCCGGTGGTGTTCGTGACCATCCAGTTGATCAGCAGATCGCGCTTGGGCTTCGGCAGGACGCCGTTCTGAAGGGTGAGCTTGCGCAGGCTGGTGGCGATCGAGCGCGGCGTACTGGTGTCCCGCGGGTCGCCGGGGATCGCCTCGTTCAGGGTGGGTTCGGTGCGGTCGGTGCGGGTGACGTGATCACCGATCCGCCGGAGTTCGCGCTGCAGTCCGGCGGGGCCGCCGAGTTCGCGCAGGATCAGGTTGGCGGCGGTGTTGTCGCTGTAACGCAATGCCGCGTCGCAGATCTCGCTGAGCGTCATGCCGGTGCCGACGTGCTGCTCGGTGATCGGGGAGTAGGTGACCAGGTCTGCTTCCGTGTAGCGGATGAGCTTGGAGAGGTCGGCGTGCTGCAGCAGGATGCCGACGGCGAGCACCTTGAAGGTCGATGCGTGCGCGAAGCGCTCACCGGCGCGGTAGCCGACCGTCCGGCCCGAGCCGGTGTCCAAGGCGAACACACCGAGCCGAGCCGCGTACTGCGCCTCCAGTTTGCGGAACTGCTCGGCACCCGGCGTGGGCTTGGCGGCGGCCACGGGCGCCGGCGTCGAGGGGGCAGGTGTCGACGCGGGTGCAGCTGTTGCTTCGGGTTCCGAGGAGCAGGCGGCGCTGATCAGCACCGCGGCGGAGAGGGCGGCTAGAAGGGCTCGTCGCATGCCCTCGACACTATTCAATCGATCAATTGAGGGCGAAGAGGCGGGTGCCGTCTGTGAAGATGGGCCGGCCAGTGGCGACTGTGACGGCCGGCTGGTTGCAGGTGACGTTCTTGGTGTCGGCTACCGAGGCTGCGGTCGGGCCGGGGACCAGGGGGCGTGGCTGGACGCCGGTGGTGCCGACCATGAGGGGGGAGCAGCTGCCGTCCGCTTGTGGCATCAGGGTGACCACCCGGCCGTCCGGGAGCAGGCCGAAGCCGTCGCGGGGGAACTCGGGGTGTTGCAGCTTCGGCGGCACCTGCAGCAGGTGGTGCCACTGTGGTGTGCCGTCCGACGGGTTGAGAGCGGACACGTCGTACGTCTGGTCCTCGCCCTCCTCGGTGCTAGTCCGGCAGGTGACCAGCACGATCGAGTTGTGCGTTGCAGCGAGCTGGGCGTCGCAGGATGCTCGCCCGAGCCGCGGCCTCGGCGTACCGGGCACTGGGTCGGTCCAGAGGATGCGGCCCGAGCCGACGTCCACTGACCACTGGTACAGGGTGCCGCCAGCCGCGCCGGTCCAGACGAGCCCGGAGACCTCACGGGTGTCCGGTACTGCGACCAGCTCGCCGATCCACGTCGACGGGTCCAGCTCGGCGCTGAGCTCGAACTCGATGCCCAGGTTGACCTCCCAGCGCTGATCCCCGTCCACGAGGTCCAGCCCGCGCACTACCGCGCCGTTGCCGCCGCATGCGTCCACCACGACGGCCTGGTCGGCCAGCAGCACGCCCTGGGTGACAGTGCACTTCAGCCGCGCCCTCCAGTGCGTCGGGCTGCTCACGCCGTGCGCCACGACCTCTGTACCTTCGGCCACCAGCAGCTGGTTGGCGTCGACCGCAAGCGCAGTACCGTCCGTGTGAACCTCGGTGAGCACCCGGCCGCTCACAGCGTCCAGTACTGCGTACGTCGGCAGCTCGATCCCGCGAGGAGCGTTCCCGTTGTCGTACGGCAGATGCGCTGCGATCGTCCGGCCGTCGCTGGAGACCAGTAGTCCGTCGGAGCCGTTGGACGCGGCATCGTCGACGTCTGCTCGTGTGTACCGCCACCGGGTCTGGCCAGTGGTCGCGTCGGACATCACCACACCGTCCGACCGCAGCTCGGCCACGCCACCCGCAGTACCGGCGATAGCGCCCGTCGCTGGCACCTCCCGGCTCCAGGCGACGCCACCGTCGAGCTGCACCGGCAGTGTCCCGGGTGCCTCGTCCGTAGTCGTGCTCACCGTGTTGGCCGTCTCCAGCCTGGCCTGTACGAACGGCTCACCCGCCGACACCACGATCCAGGCGAGCAGTGATGCGCACACCACGGTCACGCCGAGACTCAGCGCCCAGGGAGGAGTCAGCGCGTACGGAGGTGCGAGCCGTAGCCGCCGCGCCAGCCCGAGCAGCGCACCGGCGACCAGTAGAGCGAAGGACGCGAGGATGAGGTACGGCCAGCGCTCACTCATGGCCGCACCGGGCTTGGCCGAGGGCCACTGCCACCAGCAGATCCCGATGGAGATCACCCCGACCACGGCGAACACCAGCGCGGGGATCGTCACCAGTCGAGGCTGCGCCCGGCGAAACCATGCACACGCCAGTCCGGCCGCGACCGCCGTACCGGCGATCGGTGCCCAGACCGGGAAGCCATTGATGTCGCCGGGCCCGGCAGGCCAGCGTGCGGCCGCTCCGAGTCCGCGGCCGAGTAGTACAGAGGCTGCGATGATCACGCCGAGCGCTGCGCCCAGGTAGATCATCGGGATCAGCCCGGCGATCGGCCGGGCGGCCTTAGGGCCCCACTGCTTCAGCTCGCGCTTGAGGTTCTCCCGGGCCGCGTGCTCCCAGTGCTCGCGGCCGTGGTCGGTCGCGTACAGGGACGTCTCGGACAGGCCCTGCAGGAACTTCGTCCGGCCCCTGGCGAAGTCGCGGTCCGCGACGTGCGCGTACTCCGCGCGGATGCCGACCGCGTATTCGTCGTACCGTTCCGCGGACATGCTCAGCACCCGCAGGTCCGCGTCGCACAGGACCGCGCCGTTCGCGTCGCCGGGCTCGCAGTCGTGCTTGGCGGTCAGCCGGATCAGCCGGCCGATCTCGGCCACCTTGGCGGCCTCGACGCCGTACGCCGACAGTTCGAGCTCGGCGAGCTGGGCGGAGACCTCTTCGTTCTCACCCGGGTCGGCCTGCGGGTCGTAGATCGCGTCGTGGAACCAGGCCGCCAGCCGGACCGCCTCGACGTCCTTGGCCACCGCGGCGAGCTCGTCGATGGTCTCGAGCATCTCGGTCAGGTGCCGCTGGTCGTGATAATGACGATGTTGCTCTGCGTAACGAGCCAGCAGATCATCGCCCAACGGCTGCGCGTGCGGCAGCAGGCGATTCCACTGGTCGCGCAGGTCCATGGCGGTGAGTCTCGCACCCTGTGACGGCCTCCTCCGACCGATCCGGCGTTCCCGGTTAGGGTCGTGGCCAAAGCGATATCGGCTCGTCACCTGTTCGGGGCCGGCGGGGTGGGGAAGGCTGAAACAGTGGACGCCATGCGCTTCGGATTGGTCGGAACCGGGCCTTGGGCTCATTTGACCCAAGGGCCGGGGTTGAAGGCCGCCGAAGACGTTGAATTGGTGGGTGTCTGGGGCCGCAACGAAGGTAAAACGAACGTATTGGCTACTGATCTAAAGGCCGCGGCCTATACCGATTACGCAGAGTTACTCGCAGACGTCGATGCGCTGGCTTTCGCTGTACCTCCGAACGTGCAGGCGTCGATGGCGCTCGAAGCCGCGGCGGTCGGCAAGCACCTGCTGCTCGACAAGCCGGTGGCCGATTCGCTGGACGATGCCCGGGCGCTGGCCGACGAGGTGAACGACGAGGGGATCGCCTCAGTGGTCTTCTTCACGGGCCGTTTCCAGCCGGAAACACGGGTGTTTTTCGATCAGACCCAGAAGACCGGCGGCTGGAGAGGTGGCTGGTCCCGGATGCTCGCTTCGCTCGACGCACCAGGCAACCCCTTCGGCGGATCGGCCTGGAGGCGGGAACAGCGGGGTGCGCTCTGGGACGTCGGGCCACATGCGCTGTCCAACCTGATCGGTCTGCTCGGCCCGATCGGCGAGCTGCGCGCAGTAGGTGGTCAGGGCGACCTCGTGCACCTCGTCCTCACCCACGAGTCCGGTGCGACCAGTACCGCGAGCATGACCCTGTCGGCGCCGCCCGGGGGCATCAGCTTCGAGACCGCCGTCTGGGGAGAGACCGGTACTGCGATCTTGCCCGCCCCCGAGACCACGGCCGTCGAAGCCTTCGCCCTAGCCGCTACCGAGTTGGTCGCAGCCGCTGAGTCCGGGGACACGCACCCTGTCGACATCACCTTCGGCGCCAACGTCGTAGAACTCCTGGCGTCGGCAGAGGCTCAACTAGCCGCAGGGCGGTGAGGGCGCGAGGGTCAGTGCAGGGCGATGACGCCTGCTGGGCCTGAGGTCAGCACCAGGTTGCCGATGGCCACTGGGTCGCGGCTGCAGGAAATGCCGGTGGGGAGAGCTACCCGGCGGAAGCCGGTGCTGTCGATGATGTTGGCCGCGCAGCCGCCCGAGCTACTACCACCCAGCGACACGACCCGGCCATCGGCAGTCACTGCGACCCGAGTGCGAGGGTCCACCGGCGCGGTGGTCTGCCAGGCGGTGTCACCGGTCTGCGTGTCGATGGCTGTGACCACCGTCTTGGTGTTCTGCTGACTCTCCGGCCCCGGGCAGTCCACTACGATCAGCAGCCGCCCGGCCGCCTTCAGCAGCGTCCGGCAGGACCAGTTCGCCGGTACCGGCCACCGCCACTTCGTCTCGCCGGTACGCGGCTCGATCGCCACCAGCGCGACCGGTACATCGGAATCACCGCCCGGCTCGGCCACCACGACCAGCCCGCCGACCACGACCGGCCGCCGGTACATGTCGGTCGGCGACTTGCTCCACAGCTTCTTGCCGCTCTTCAGGTCGAGCCCGGCCACTTCATCGGGCTCGCTGCCGCAACTGTGCCCGAGGAACGCCACCACGGTCTGCGAGGTCGCCACCGCCCCGATGTCGGTGCAGCGGCCCGGCTCGAAGGTCCACCGGTTGTCGCCGTCCGGATCAACTCCGTAGAGCTTGTCGGATCCACGTGAAAACCGCTGGCCGGTCAGCAGCGGGTCGGCCTGCTGGATGCTGTGGTCCCGGGCGCTGCCGGGCCAGGCCGCCTCGCGCTTGCCAGTGTTCGCGTCGAGCAGGAGATATCCGATGTCGGGAAATGACGCCAGCACGTACTCGCCGTTGCCGGTAGCGACGATGTCCGGCTTCTCGTCCGAGTCGGACCGGCTGTAGCGCCACCGCAGCTCCCCGGTGGCCGCGTCCAGCATCTCCACCACACCGCTCTGCCGCGGTACAGCGATCCCGTACTTCGTCCCGACAGCCTCCTCGGCGCCGGCGCTGGTCAAAGCCCGGCTGACCCAGGTGACACCACCGTCGAGCAGCGAGGCAGGCATCTGCCCGGCCGGCCTGCGTGGACCTTCCGACCGCTCGTTGGAGCCCAGCACGTACCCCCTGGCGAGCGGTTGCACGACCAGGAGGAGCAGCAGTGCGATCACCCCCGGCACCGCGAGCCATGAGAGCTGCTGGCCGAGATTCCGGGTCGGCAGGAATCGTGCGTTCCTGGTCCGTAGCAGCGAGGCGACCAAGGCCGCAGTACCGGCTACGAGAAGTAGTAGGAGGGCGGAGATGACCAGTGGGACGCGGAGGCCGATACCAACGGCAGGGTTGGTCGCTGGGACTTTCGCCCAGGCAATCAACACTGCGGTGACTGCAACGGCCACCACCGTGCCAGCGATCAGCCTTGCGCGTTGACTCGCGCTGCGGGATGTCCGGAAGAGCAGTGGCGCGCAGAAGAGCGAGAAGACGGCCAGAGCGACCGGTGGCCAACCAGCCTCGGGCTCTACGGCCGGCACCTGCCAGGGAGCTCCAGCGGCGGCTATCGAGGTCACTGTCGCCGCTATCGCGGAAAAGGTCGCAGTGGCAGCCAGAGCAGCCTGCTGCCAACCACGCCAAGGCGCTGGCAGCTCGCTGTCGAGCCCGGTGAGCTCGGCCTCCAGGTTGGCGCGAGCGAGTGCGCCCATCCGCTGCCGAGCTAGTTGAGTCCGGTAGAGATGCCCGTCGAGCAGGACGCGCACTTCGTCGTACCGGCGTCCGATGGCGGCAGTGCGGTCACCCGCGTCCCGGCGTACCTCGGATGCATGGGCGGCATAGCGGGCCGGAGCCGTCGCCATGATGCCGTTGACCGCATCCAGCAGGACGTCGCCGTTCGCATCTCGCCGCGGCGGTGCGTAGGAGTCGGTGGGTGGAGTCGCCAGGTCACCGGTGAGCCGGACGAGCCGGGCTACCTCGGCGATGCGGATCGGATCCACCCCGTACGCCGGAAGCGTCTGCTCGACCAGCCGGGCCGACGACTCGGCGTCCTCGGCGGACCCGCCACCGGGCTGGTGCACGGCCCGATGGAACCAGGCCGCGAGCCGCACCGAGGTCGGGTCGGTACTGAGCTGGATCAGGGAATCGAGAGTGCCGAGGACCGCTTCGAGGTACTGGTCGCGATAGGCGCGACGGGTCCGCTCGACGTAGCGCGCGACGAGGTCGTCCGCCAGCGGCGCAGAGCCGGGCAGCAGCTCGTTCCACCGTTCACGCAGGACCACCACCGCCACAGTCTGCCAGCCCGATCGCAACGGTGACCGCTCGATCGCCGCACCTCTGCCTTGCGGTTGCGGATCAGCGGCGTGCGGCGAGGACTCCGGAGAGCAGGCCGGGGTAGAGCTCCTCCAGGTCTTCGCGGCGCAGCTTGCTGATCCGGCGGGTGCCCTCGGTGTGGGTGGACAGCACGCCGGCCTCGCGCAGCGTGCGCAGGTGATGAGCCCGGGTCGATGCCGTCACGGGCAGCTCGATCTCGCCGCAGGCGATGCCTTCGGGGACATCCGCCAGGGCCCGGACGATCTGCAACCGGACGGGCTCGCCCAGTGCCTGCAGGACGGCCTCGACGCGGATCTCCTCGCGGTCGGGCTGCGGCAGGGCTTTCGAGGTGCTCATGGGTCCATAGTACGACGTCGGTCGAAGTTCGACGATAATCGTAGTACGATCATCATCGAACAAGTGCCTGAGCCGAACCCTGAGTCTTCTGGAAGGTTGTTTCATGTCCGCACGGATCTACCTGCTGGCCGCCGGCGCCTTCGCCGTCGGCACCAGCGCGTACGTCGTGTCCGGGGTGCTGCCCGCGGTCAGCTCCGAGCTGCACGTCTCGCTGACCGCCGCGGGCCAGCTGGCCACCGCCTTCGCCCTCTCGTACGCCGTCGGCGCGCCGCTGCTGTCGACGCTGACCGGTCGCTGGGAGCGCCGCACGCTGCTGATCGCCGCGCTGCTGCTGGCCGCGCTCGGCAACGGGATCGCGGCGATCGCGACGAACTACCCGATCCTGATCGTCGGCCGGATCGTGGCCGCTTTCGGCGCTGCTGCTTACACGCCCGCGGCCACCCTGTTCGCGACCAAGTTCCTTCCCCCGGAGGAGCGGGGTCGAGCCGTGGCCGTCGTGTTCGGCGGATTGACCTTCGCGCTCGTTCTCGGCGTACCGGCGGGCAGTCTGCTCGGTGACAGCCTCGGCTACCGCGGGGTGTTCGCGCTGATCGCCGCCGTCTGCCTCGTGGTCACGCTGGCCGTCCGGTCCGCGCTGCCGACAGTCGAGGCGCCCGAGGCCGTGAGCCTGCGTGAACGCTTCGCCGGACTGACGGATCGCCGCGTGCAGACCGTCCTCGCGATGACCGTGCTCGCAGTACTGGCGACCATGAGCGTCTTCATCTACGTAGTGCCGCTGCTGGCCGAGACTGCCCACCTCAAGGGCGGCACAGTCAGCATCCTGCTCCTCGTGTACGGCGTAGGCGCGGTGCTCGGCAACCTGGTCGGTGGTCGCGCCACTGACCGCTTCGGCAGCCTGCGGACTCTCACTGTCACCCTCACCGGCTTCACCGTCGTCATCGCCACTCTGACGCTGACCGCCACCACCGTGGCCGGCGCAGCCGTCGCGCTCTTCGTGTGGAGCCTCTTCACCTGGGCGTTCAACCCGCCGATCCAGAACCTGCTCCTGGAGATGGGTGAAGGCGGTGGCCTGCTGCTGGCGATGAATGCGTCCGCCATCTACCTGGGCGCGGGTCTGGCAGCAGCGGTCGGCGGTGTGGTCATCCACTTGGTAGGGGTACAGATGCTGCCGCCCATCGCCGCAGTACTCGGCGTGGCCGTTCTCGGCCTCCTGGTGACGCTCCGCCGCGACCCTGCGCTACAGCAGGTCGAGCACCTGGACGAGGAAGCCGAGTACGCCCCCGAAGCGGCCTAGCTGAAGGACAGGTGGGCCAGCTTCTCGGGGTTCAGCATCCACTGGACCTGGTCGATCCCGTCGGACGAGGCGCTGACGGTGATCACCACGAAGACCTCACCGTCGCGGGAGGCCACGGCGGACCAGCCGCCGTTGGTCTCGGCGAAGGTGAGGTCGGAGCCGGTCCAGAAGGTGCCCGCGAAGGCGGCGGTGACCTTGGCGATCACGTCGGCGCCGACCAGCTCGACCCTGGTAGCACGGACGATGCCGCCGCCGTCGGAGTAGCTCACGGCGTCGGCGGCGAGCAACTCGACCAGGGTCGCGAGGTCGCCTTCCTGGGCGGCGGCCATGAAGGCCGCCAGCAACTTGCGCTGCTCGTCCTTGTCGACCGGCTCGCGGCGCTCCTCGGCCAGCCGCTTGCGCGACCGGCTGACCAGCTGACGAACGTTCGCCTCGGACAACTGGACGATCTCGGCGATCTGGTCGTACGGATAGTCGAACGCCTCGCGCAGGATGTACGCCGCCCGCTGCGTCGGCGACAGCTTCTCCAGCAGCACCAGCATGGCCAGCTCGAGCGCCTCACCGCGCTCGGCGCCCAGCGTCGGGTCCGCGCTGGTGTCGACCGGCTCCGGCAGCCACGGCCCGACGTACGTCTCCCGCCGGGCCCGGGCCGTCTGGCTGGCGTTGATCGCCAGCCGGGTCGTCGTGGTGGCCAGGAACGCGGCCGGCTCCCGGACCGTACTGCGGTCGTAGGCCTGCCACTTCACCCACACGTCCTGGACCAGGTCTTCGGCCTCCTGCACGCTCCCGAGCATCCGGTAGGCGATCCCGAACAGTCGGGGCCGCACCCGCCCGAAGTCGACAGCAGCCTCGTCCAGGTCAGTAGTCACGCACCCCAGCCTACGATCAGCCCTTCAACACCTCGGGCAGGTCCTCGCTGTGCAGTACGGCGAGCGAGGTGACCGCACGCGTCAGGCAGACGTAGAGGCGGCGCAGCCCGGTCCGCTCGTCCGCCTCGCCCGCGACGATGCCAGCCGGCTCCACCAGCACCACGTGGTCGAACTCGAGACCCTTGGCCAGCCCGGCCGGTACCACGTCCACGTGGGCCTCGACGTCGTCCACATCGCCCAGTACCGCGTAACTCAGTCCCTTGCCCTCCAAAGCCTTCCGAGCGGCCGGGACCAGGGCGTCAGGAACGATCAGCCCGATCGAACCGGGCCGGTCCATCACCCGGCTGACCGTGTCGACGGCGGCGGACATGCTGTCGGCGACCAGCGTGATGTCCAGCTCACCGCGGGACCGTCGTACCGCGGTGGGCGGGGTCAGGTGGGGTGCGATCTGCGGGAGGAGGCGGGCGGCGTACTCGATCACCTGGCCCGGTACGCGGAAGCCTGCGGTCAGCTCCTCGGTGTGGGCGCCGCTCTTACCCAAGTGCCTGAGGGCCTCGTCCCAGGAGGGTGTCGCCCACGGGGTCGTGCCCTGGGCGATGTCACCGAGCACGGTCATCGAGCCGGTCGAGCACCTGCGTCCCACTGCCCGGAGCTGCATCGCGGACAGGTCCTGCGCCTCGTCCAGTACTACGTGCCCCAGACTGGGGGTCCGATCGACCAGGTCAGCGATCTCGTCGATGAGCGTGGCGTCGGCGACTGACCACTTGGCGGCTCCGGCGGACCGGGGAGCCTTCTCCCAGAGCAGGAGCGCCTGCTCGTCCTCGGTGAGGATGCCCGCCGCGTGCTCGGCCAGTAGCTCGGCGTCGGTGAACAGCTGGAACAGCAGCTTGGCCGGGTCTATCGCGGGCCACAGCGCATCGGCGTACTGCTTCACTGGACGGCTACGGGCCACTGAGTCCTGCACGCGGTCGTCAGGGGAGTCACCGGCCGCTTCCATCCGCAGTAGGACGGCGTGCGCGAGCCGCTGCGGCAGCATGGCCCGGCCGGCGCCGTACCGGACTCCGCGGGTCCGCAGCTCGTTGACCAGCTCCTCAGCCTGGTACGCCGCTACGCGCCATCGGTGGGATCCCCTAGGGACTACTAGGGGTTCCTTGGGCAGCTGGACCTGCGACCAGACCGCCCGATGCAGTACTTCGGCCAGCCGCACATCCCCCTTGAGCACGTCCAGCGCGGCCGGACCCGGCCCGGCGACCTTCACCCGGGCGACCATCTCCTCGACCGTTGTCTGCTTCGCCTCGATCTCGCCCAGCGCCGGGAGCACGTCACCGATGTACCGCAGGAAGCTCGCGTTGGGGCCGACCACCAGGACGCCCGCCCGGCTGAGCTGGTCCCGGTACGCATAGAGCAGGTACGCCGCCCGGTGCAGCCCCACGGCCGTCTTCCCGGTGCCAGGCGCGCCCTGGACGCAGATGGTCTCCTCGACGCCGGCGCGGACGATGACGTCCTGCTCGGGCTGGATGGTGGCAACGATGTCGCGCATCGGGCCCGAACGAGGCCGCTCGATCTCGGCGTCCAGGATGTCGCTGTGCTGCTCGGGGACGGCCGCGCTGGTCAGGTCCTCGTCCTCGAAGGCGGTCATCTCGCCGTGCGTGAATCCGAACCGGCGGCGGATCCCGACGCCCATCGGCTCGGTCTTGCTGGCCCGGTAGAACGGCACCGAGATGTCGGCCCGCCAGTCCACCACGAGCGGCTCGCCGGCCTCGTCGTTCACGTGCCGGCGGCCGATGTGGAAGGTCTCCTCGGCCGGTTCGAGGTAGTCCAGCCGGCCGAAGAACAGCGGGACGTCGGGGTCGTCCTCGAGCTCCTTCATCCGCCGCCAGATCGCGGCCTTGAGGAACTCGGTGTTGACCGGGTCGGCGCTGGCGATCTCCAGCGATCCGGTCTTCTCGCGCATCACGGCCAGGGCGGCGCGCGACGTACTGAGATAGGTCTTCTCGGCGTGGAGGATGGGATCGTCTGGGGGCACGACAGAACCTCCGCAAGTGCGGTCGAGGGCAGGGAAGCCCCGTCACGTTACTTGAGTGCCAGCTCCGGAGCGACTGATTTATCCGCGCCCGGCCTGTCGGCGTGCAAGCCCGGCCGGAGCAGCAGCGGCAGCGTGACGGCCAGCAGGATCAGCGCGACGATGCCGTCGAGCCAGTAGTGGTTCGCTGTCATGACCACTACGGCGAAGGTGATGATCGGGTGCAGCAGCCAGAGCCAGCGCCACTTGGTCTTGGTGATCAGGATCATCGACAGCGCGATCAGGGCCGCCCAGCCGACGTGCAGGCTCGGCATCGCGGCGAACTGGTTAGCCACCCCGCCGGAGGCGTCGGGACCGTACACCGACTGCCCGTACAGCAGGCCGGTGTCGACGAATCCCGGCATCATCCGCGGCGGCGCGAGCGGGAACAGGATGTGGCCGACCAGGGCCAGTCCGGTCAGCGCGACGATCGTCCAGCGCACGTTGGAGTAGGCCTTGGGGCGCCAGATGCTCAGCCAGATCAGCACCGCGCCGGTCAGTGGCGCGTGTACTGAGGCGTAGTACAGGTTTGCTCCCTCGACCAGATGAGGGACTTGGAGGGCCGCGTGCTGCAGCGATGCCTCATTGGGCAGATGCAGCCAGTTCTGCCACGCCAGTACGTCGCGGGCATGGCCGCGGGCCGACCCGGTGTGCTTGCCGGCGAACTGCCGGCCGGCCGTGTAGATCCCGAACATGGTGGCCAGCAGGACTGCTTCCCGCACCACCCGCCACACCACCGGCGCAGCCCCCGATGGGGCGCGCCCCCGCTCACCAGCCAGCTCCACCTGCTCCAGTGCGTGTGTCCCCATACCCCTCGACGGTACCGGTCAAAGCCTCCGGAATGGCCCAGGCAGAGCCCTGATGTTGCCCTGGGCAACCCCTGAGACACGCTTCGTGACCGCGCCGTCACCCCCCAATCCCTGGTTGTCTGCCTTCTATTACGCAACCCGGCAGGGGACTGGTCCATTCCTTTTCCGCTCAGCCCTTCACCGCACCGGTCAGTACGCCCTTGGCGAAATGCCGCTGCAGGAACGGATAGACCACCAGGATCGGCACGATCGAGACGACCAGAATGGCCATCTGGATCGACGCCTGGGGCGGCAGCCGCTCGGTGCCCAGCTCGGCGCTGCCCAGCTGGGTGTCGTTGATGACGTACGTGCGTAGTACCAGTTGCAACGGCCACAGCTTGCTGTCGTTCAGGTACAGCAGCGCGGAGAAGAACGCGTTCCAGTAGCTCACCGCGTAGAACAGGCCGATCACCGAGAGCACCGCCTTCGACAGTGGCAGCACGATGTACCCGAACGTCTTCAGCTCGCCGGCCCCGTCGATCCGGGCGCTCTCGGTCAGCTCGCCCGGCAGGTTGGCGAAGAACGCACGCAGTACGACCACGTTGAACGCGCTGACCATCGTCGGCACGATCAGCGCCCAGAGGCTGTCCAGCAGCCCGGCCCCCTTCACCACCAGGTACGTCGGGATGATGCCAGGCGAGAACAGCATGCTGAACAGCACGACGAGCAGGATCGGGCGTCCCGCGGTGAATCCCGGCCGGGCCAGCGCGTATGCCAGCAGGGCGGAGACCGTGAGGCTGAGCAAAGTACCGACGACCGTGACGAAGATGCTCACGAACAGCGCCTGGGTGACCACGCCACCGGAGAACAACGACCGGTACGCCCCGAAGTCGACCGAATGCGGGAACAGCACCAGCCCGCCCGACTCGTTGACCTGCTTGTTCGGCGCGATGCTGGTCGAGATCACCGCCACGAACGGCACGATCACCGCTGCGCAGAACACCAGCAACACCAGCCCCTTGAACCCCCGCATCGGCCACGACGGCATCTCGACGCCGTTCACGATCCGCCGGCTCATCTGCTGTACACCCCTTGCTCTCCGAAGATGTGCGCGACCTTGTTGGCTGCCAGGACCAGGACGACGCCGACGATGCCCTTCACCAGGCCGACCGCGGCGGCCACGCCCCAGGCGCCGCCGATGACGCCGTTGTTGTAGACGTAGGTGTCGAGTACTTCGCTGACGTCGCGGCCGACCGCGGCCTGCTGCAGGATGATCTGCTCGAAGCCGACGGTCAGTGAGTCGCCGAGGCGCAGGATGAAGAGCAGGATGATGATGCCGCGAAGGCCCGGCATGGTGACGTGCCAGAGCTGCTTCAGCCGGCCGGCTCCGTCGACGCTCGCCGCCTCGTAGAGCTGCGAGTCGATCTGGGAGAGCGCGGCCAGGAACAGGATCGCCGCCCAGCCGGTGTCCTTCCAGATGATCTGCGAGGTCAGCAGGACGTGGAAGAGCTCGGAGTTGCCGATGATGTCGAGCGTGGCGAGGTCGTGGGATCTGAGGTAGTTGTTCAGCAGGCCGCTGCCGCCGAGCATCTGCTGGAACAGGGCGACCACGATCACCCAGGACATGAAGTGGGGGAGGTACAGGATGCTCTGGGCGATCCGCTTGATCCGCTCGGAGAACAGCGAGTTGAGCAGCAGGGCCAGGGCGATCGGCGCGGGGAACACGAAGATCGACTGCAGGCTGGTCAGGATCAGGGTGTTCTTCAGCGCGTCGAGGAAGGCCGGGTCGCCGGTGAAGATGACCGAGAAGTTCTGCCAGCCGGCCCAGTCGCTGCCGCCGATGCCGAGGAACGGCTGGTAGTCCTTGAACGCGATCACGTTGCCGAGCAGCGGAACGTAGTGGAAGGCAACGATCAACGCCGTACCGGGCAAGGCGAACAGCAACAGCACCCGATCCCGCAGCAACCGCCGGCCGAGCGACAGTTGCTGCGCGGGTGGAGATTTGGTTGCCTTCAGCATCTAGCGCCCTGCCGCGTCGGCGAAGGCCTGCTCGAGCTCGGTCCGCATCGCGTCGCCGCCGGAGGACTTCCAGGTCTTGACCGCCGCGGTCCAGTCCGTGACCGGTTTCTTGCCCTGGACGATCTGGTTCTCCAGGTCGGTCAGCATCTTCGCGAGTTGCGTCTGCTTCTTCGACTGGGTGTCGGAGTACAGGCCGTACGACGCGTCGTAGGTGAGCCGTGGCGCGACCTTCGCCTGGATCGCGTGCTGCTTCTGCGGCACGTCGGGCTTGCCCGCCCAGTAGAGCGCGAGCGTGGAGTCGCTGATGTACTGCAGGCCGATCCCCGTCTCGACCGAGCCGATCTTGGTCGGTACCGGATCAGTCCCCGTGAGTGCGTAGTGACGGCCCGCCACGCCGTACTTGCGGAACAAGTACTCCTCCGTGCCGAACGGCGCCGCCATCCAGTTGGCCACCTTGAGCAGCGTCTCGACCGAGTGCTTGCTGTTCTTGCTGAACGCGGTGAGATTGTTCAGCGCCGACCCCATCCAGGGTGCGCCCAGGCCGCCGTCGAAGCCGGGGACGTCGAGCATGTTCACCGAGAACGCGTCGCCGGCCGAGTTGTCGGCGTAGTACTGGTTCCAGGCGACGAAGCTGTCGTAGTCGAACGCGGCCGTCCCGCCGTTGAACCACTGCTTGCGGGCGGTCGCCTTGTCGTTGAACGCGTCCGGGTTGATCACCCCTGCGGCGACCATCTTCCGGCCGGCCTCCAGCGCCTCGGCCTGCGCCTCGTGCTCGTACATCGAGGTGAACTTGCCGCCGTCCTCCTTCCAGACGTTGGGCACGCCGAGCATCTGCCGGATGGTCGACAGCGGCACCCGGGTCCAGGCCCACTTGTTCTGCTTGGCCGCCGTCATCTCCTTGGCCAGGTCGAAGAACTCCTCGAAGTTCTTCGGTGCTGGGTCCTTGATGCCCTTGGCGGCGAGCAGGTCCGCGCGATACAGCGGTAGCGAGGTCCGCGACATCCCCCGCGGGACCGGTACGCCGTAGATGCCGCCGTTGAAGACGCAGCCCTTCCAGTACTCGCTCGGGATGTTCGCCAGGAACGGGTACTTCGAGATCGCGTCGCCGGACAGGTGCTCGGTGAGGTCGATGCACTTCGCCTTCACCAGGCCGGGGATCTGCACGGTGTCGATCGGGATGTTGAGCAGATCGGGCAGGTCGCCGCCGGCGATCCGGGTGGCGAACTTGTCCTTGTACTCGTCGTTGGACGCCATGCTGATCTGCAGCTCCGAGCCGAGTCGCTCGTTGAGTGCCTGCCAGAAGGCGTTCTTGTCCATCGCCGGCGGGATGGCGCCGGGGATGTTGGTCATGAAGGTGATCGGCTGCCCGTCGCCCGGCTTGTCGGTGATCGTCTTCAGGGGATGGGCCGGGTACCTGAGGAAGCCGTCGAGCACCAGGTCCGTGCCCGGCAGGTCGGGCTTCACGCCGGTGAAGCGCGTGTAGGTGGGGAGTTTGACGGCGAGGTTGGCGGCCGCCTGGTTCTTCTTGTCGGCCGCGCAGCCGCTGATCAGCGGGGTGCCGGTGACCGCGACCGCCGCCGCGGCCAGGCCGCCACCGAGGAACGTTCTTCTGCTGAGCTGCATGGGGCCTCACTTCAGGGGAGCGATTGTGGCTGCGGCCTCACAGTGACATAGTACGTCCTATGTCTTCAAGAGTCGGCGATCCCGAAATCGTCTTCGACCCGGGTGAGAGCCGGTATCACACGTACCGGATTCCGGCGGTAATCGCTGCCGGTGGGGCGTTGCTGGCGTTTTGTGAGGGGCGGCTGCACTCTTCGGCGGATGCGGGCGAGATCGAGGTCGTCCTATGTCGGTCGGTGGATGGGGGTCGGACGTGGTCGGTGGAGCAGGTGGTTTCGGCGGCCGCGGGGAAGACCTGTGGGAATCCGGTGCCGGTGGTCGACCCGTCGAGCGGTGACATCGTGCTGGTCACTTGCCAGAACGGGGCCGATGCGGTTGAGAGCTCGGTGGCCCGGGGTGTGGATGCTGAGGACGGGCGTCGGGTGTTCGTGCAGCGCAGTGCGGATCTTGGGGTGACGTGGAGTTCGCCGGTGGAGATCACGGCTTCGGTGAAGGCCGCGGAGTGGGGCTGGTATGCGACCGGGCCGTGCCACGGAGTTGCCTTGGGCAACGGGCGGTGGGCTGGGCGGATCGTAGTACCGGCGAATCATTCGGTGGTGCCTACCGGACCTGATGGCGGGCATTGCATCTTCAGTGATGACGGTGGGTTCTCGTGGGCCTGCGGGTTCGTCGATCGCAACGACGGTGATGAGATCAATGCGAACGAGACCGCCGTGGTGGAGCTGGGCGATGGACGGCTCTACTTCAACGCTCGTAACCATCGTGGGACCGGGCCGGCCCGGGTGCACGCGTGGTCGTCGGACGGCGGGCTCACGCTTGGTGCGCCGTACGCCGGGATCGCTGGAGTTACGGCACCGGGGATCCAGGGGAGTGTGCTGCGGGCCGGCGATCGGTTGCTGATGTCGACGCCGGTGGATCCGGTCGTGCGGCGCGAGTTGACCGTCTTCGTCAGTGACGACTCGGGCGCGAGTTGGCGGCCGGGGGTTGTGGTTCACCAGGGGATGTCCGGGTACTCCGATCTCGTCGCGCTGCCTGGCGATCGGGTCGGGATTCTTTACGAGGCGGGGGAGACGTCGTCCTTCGCCACTGTGCGGTTCGCAAGCTTCGATTGGAGATCTTTGTGACCACCACCGCCCAGAAGCTCACCGGGGTCGTACCCCCACTCGTCACGCCGCTGACTTCTTCGTACGACGTCGATACCGCCTCGCTCGCCTCGCTGGTCGCACATCAGCTCGACGGTGGCGTGAGGGGTGTCTTCGTCCTCGGTACGTCGGGGGAGGGGACCTTCCTGACCGACGAGCAGCGGCAGACCGTGCTGGAGACCGTCGTCTCGGAGGTGGCGGGGCAGGTACCGGTACTTGCCGGCGCGATCGACACGTCGACGGCGCGGGCGGGGGCGCATGTGTCGGCGGCGCTGAAGGCGGGGGTGGATGGGATTGTTGCCACGGCCCCCTTTTATGCGGCGACGCATCCGGCGGAGATCGAGCGGCACTTCGTCCGGCTGGCGTCGATTGCTGGGGCGGTGCCGCTTTATGCGTACGACATTCCGTCTCGTCTGGCCGGGACCAAGCTGCCTGCGGCCTTGCTGATCGAGCTCGGGCGGCAGGGGGTGCTCGCCGGGGTGAAGGACTCGAGTGGGCAGGAGACGAGTCTGCGTCGGTTGGTGCTGGATCGGGCTGATGCCGGGCTTGATGAGTTTGTGGTGATGACCGGGTCCGAGCTGACCGTGGACTCGGCGTTGGGGTTCGGGGTGGACGGCGTCGTACCGGGGTTGGGGAATGTGGATCCGGCTGGGTACGTACGGATCTTCGATGCGGTGGCCGCGGGGGATCTTGCGGTCGCGCGGCGCGAGCAGGATCGGCTCTTCCGGTTGTTCGAGATCGTCGACGTGGCGGACCGGGGGCGGATGGGGTTGAGCTCGTCGGCGCTCGGTGCTTTCAAGGCGGCGCTGTTCCTGCTCGGGGTGATCGCGTGCCCGCTGACGGCGTACCCGTCGATCCCGCTCGACCCGGATGAGATCACCTCGGTTGGCAGGCTGCTGGAACGGGCCGGGTTACGGTGACTGCGTGAACCAGTCCTTCATCCGCGACCAGATGAAGTCGTTCATCCTCGAACGCGGCCTCCAGGCGGGCGACCCGCTGCCCAACGAGCAAGAACTGATGGCGCAGCTAGGCGTCGGCCGCCACCCCCTCCGCGAGGCGATCAAAGCCCTGCAAGCAGTAGGCATCATCGAGATCCGCCACGGCCACGGCACCTACGTGGGCCAGGTGACCCTGCAGTCCCTCGAGGACGGCCTCGCCTTCCGCATGTCCCAATCCATGACCGGCGACCTGCAAGACGTCCGCAACGTCCTGGAAGTCCGCCAGGCCCTCGAGGTCGGCCTGGCCGCCGAGGTGGTGGCCCACTACTCCACCACCGACACCTCTCGCCTGGAAGCCTTGGTCTCCGCCATGGAGTCCAAAGCAGCCGCCGGCGAATACTTCCCGAAGGAAGACTGGGCCTTTCACGAAGCCCTCTACAAACCCCTCGGCAACGCCCTGATCATCGACTTCCTCAGCGTCTTCTGGCGCACCTTCGCCGACGTGGACCCCCGCCTCCCCGGCCCCCGCTACACCCCCACCGACGCCGCCGGCTGGCACCGAGACCTCCTGACCACGTTGAGATCCGGCACCCCAGACCTCTTCGCCCACTCCATGAAGTCCCACTTCACCGGCATCCACACCCGGCTCGGCGAATGACCCTCCGAGGCTGACCCCCGAGCAGGGGCTGCTTGGGGAGGCTTTTACCCCCGTACGAGCCTAAAAACCGCCCCACCCCCCGGCGAAAGTTCTCCCCAGACTTCGCGAGTCCATCAGGACCTGATCGGGTAGCCGTTCTGGAAAGCGAGTCGATCGTCGGCGCCATCCGCGATCCGAGTGAGGAAGTCGTCCAGCGCCAGGAACGCCTGCCAGCTCTCGCCGCAGGTCACCGCCACCAGTCGCTCGACCAGCAACTGCTCCAGGTCGACGACTCGCTTCGCTTTCCAGACCTTGTCGGCGAGGCTGACGAGCAGGTCCTCCAGTACGACGCCTGCGGCGGTCCAGCTCCCGTGGGTCGCCGCGAACCGGGCGAGCCTCGGCTCGACTCCACTGCGCAGCAGAAGCTGTTCACCGGCGGGCTCGTGGAGTTTGCCGGGGCCGGACAGCTCCTCGGGGTGGACGATCTTGCCGATGTCGTGAGTCGCCGCGCCGAACAGGACTGCCTCGCGGTCGAAGTACAGGCCGGGGTACGCCGTTGCCAGCCAATCGCTCAGCTGAATGGCGACGTCGTGGACCAGGCGTAGGTGGGCGGCCAGCCTTGGTGGGGCGTTGTCGGCAAGCAACAACTCCGCCGCTGCGGGTGGTAGTTCCGGCAGCGGCGGGTCGGTCAGCGCGTTCGATAGCACCGCGGTCAGGCGAAGAGGTTTTCGGCGTCGACGATGGTGTAGGCGTAGCCCTGTTCGGCCAGGAAGCGTTGGCGGTGGGCGGCGAATTCCGCGTCTACCGTGTCGCGGGCGACTATGGAGTAGAAGCGGGCTGTGCGGCCGTCGCCCTTGGGGCGGAGGACTCGGCCCAGGCGCTGGGCTTCTTCCTGGCGGGAGCCGAAGGTGCCGGAGACCTGGACGGCTACCGAGGCTTCGGGGAGGTCGATGGAGAAGTTGGCTACCTTGCTGACTACCAGGCGGTCGATCTCGCCGGTGCGGAAGGCCTGGAAGAGGCGTTGACGTTCTTTGACCGTGGTTTCGCCTTTGATCACGGGGCATTCCAGGCGTTCGCCCAGTTCGTCCAGCTGGTCTATGTACTGGCCGATCACCAGCATGGGTTCGCCCTTGTGGTGGTCGGCGATGCGGCGGACCAGGCGGGACTTGGCTGGGGTTGAAGCGGCCAGGCGGTAGCGGTCTTCGGGTTCGGCGGTGGCGTAGACGAAGCGTTCGGTTTGCTCGAGGTCTACTCGTACTTCCACACAGTCGGCGGGGGCGATCCAGCCCTGCGCTTCGATGTCCTTCCAGGGGGCGTCGTAGCGCTTCGGGCCGATCAGGGAGAAGACGTCGCCTTCGCGGCCGTCCTCGCGGACCAGGGTTGCGGTCAGGCCGATCCGGCGGCGGGTCTGCAGATCGGCGGTCATCCGGAAGATCGGGGCGGGGAGCAGGTGCACCTCGTCGTACACGATCAGGCCCCAGTCGCGGGCGTCGAGCAGCTCCAGGTGGGTGTAGACGCCCTTTCGCCGGGTCGTCATCACCTGGTACGTCGCGATCGTCACCGGACGGATCTCCTTGCGCGCACCGGAGTACTCGCCGATCTCGTCCTCGGTCAGCGTGGTGCGCTTGAGCAGCTCGTCCTTCCACTGCCGCGCCGAGACCGTGTTGGTCACCAGGATCAGCGTGGTCGCCGACGCCTGCGCCATCGCGGCCGCGCCGACGATCGTCTTGCCGGCGCCACAGGGCAGCACGACCACCCCGGAGCCGCCGTGCCAGAACGCGTCGGTCGCCTGCTGCTGGTACGGACGGAGGTCCCACCCGTCTTTGACCAGGTCAATCTTGTGCGCCTCGCCGTCGACGTACCCGGCGAGGTCCTCGGCCGGCCAGCCGATCTTCAGCAGCGTCTGCTTGAGGTGCCCGCGCTCGGACGGGTGCACCGCGACCGTGTCGTCGTCGATGCGCTCGCCGATCATCGGCTTGATCTTGGCGGAGCGCAGCACCTCCTCCAGTACCGGCCGGTCCGTCGTGACGAGGACCAGCCCGTGCTGCGGGTGCTTCTCCAGCCGGAGCCGCCCGTACCTGTCCAGTGTCTCCGCGATGTCGACCAGGAGCGAGTGGGGGACCGGGTACCGGCTGTAGCGCAGCAGTACGTCGATCACCTGCTCGGCGTCGTGTCCGGCCGCCCGGGCGTTCCACAGGCCCAGCGGCGTCAGCCGGTAGGTGTGCACGTGCTCCGGCGCGCGCTCCAGCTCTGCGAAGGGTGCGATCGCCTTCCGGCAGTCGGTCGCCTCCGGATGGGCGGTCTCCAGCAACAACGTCTTGTCGGACTGAACAATCAACGGCCCGTCAGTCACTACAGCTTCTCCCGTCACCGGCAACAGGTGGAACACTCCACCCGACCCTCCATTGTGCCTCGTCCCGCCAAACAGCCCGCTCAGCTGCTCTGATCGCGGTAGCAGACCGTGCGGCCGTTCAGCGGCTGCATCATCCGGCTGTCGCCGCCCGGGAAGCGCAGCCGGAGGTTGTGCAGCGACGCTGCCTGGATGGACAGGTGACTCCTGAGGATCAGCCAGGACACCGGCTCGCTGTACGGCGGTGTGGTCAGGGAGCCCTCGTAGCGGAAGGTCGAGAGGTCATCCGGCAATGAGGTCGCCAATGCGGCTTGCGGGACGTATACCTCCGGCCCGCTCTCCTCCGGCACTACGCCAAGCACCTGGTCCTGCACGGTCCCGCCCTTGCCGCCGGGCGTGAGGAACAACCCGATGACGAGCGCCTCACCGCCAGGCCCGCTGTGCACGAAGTGCTGCTCCAGCGGGAACTGCCGGCCGTCCAGCCGATGTTCGGAGAAGGTATGGAAGTGGAAGTTGACCAGGTCGTACCGCACCGCGCCGAGCATCACCCAAGCTGCGCCGGCCGGGATCGGGGCGAGCACTGTCCGGCCGCTGCCTTCGTACCGGAGGGACAGGTCGAGTGTGGACGGGTAGTGGACCCGCAGGGCAGGCAGGCCCGGGATGTTCACCGCATGGATGCTGTGGATATTGATCGGGCTCTGCGGCACGGCTGAAAGGTAGCCGACCCGAAGGCAGGTCCACGGCACGGCCCAGCCCGCCGGAGCAGGCCGGGCCGTAGTGGCTCAGTGCTGCGACCGGTACTTGACCGTGCGGCCGTTGAGCGGCTGGACCGGGCGGCTGTCCCCGTCCGGGAAGCGGGTCTGGAAGTGGTGGAGCGACGACGGCAGGATCGCCCGGTGGCTCTTCAGGACCAGCCAGGAGATGTGCTCGGTGTACGGCGAGGTGGTCAGCGACCCGTCGTACCGGAAGGTGGACAGGTCGGTCGGCAAGGCAGTCGCCAGGTTGAGGTGAGGGAGGTGCACCTCGTCACCGCACTCGGTCGGCACAGTGGTGAGCACCTTGTCCTGCAGAGTGCCTCCGGCCCCGCCGGTCGTGATGAACAGCCCGATGACGAGCTTCTCGCCATTAGGCCCGGAGTGCACGAAATGCTGCTCCAACGGGAACTGCCGGCCGTCCACCCGGTGCTCGGAGAAGGTGTGGAAGTGGAAGTTGACCAGGTCGTACCGGACTCCGCCGAGGGTCACCCAGGCCGCGCCGGTCGGGATCTCGGCGAGCACGGTCTCCTCTGCGGTGCGTGACTCGCAGCCGCCGGGCTGGCCCTTGTCCTTGCTCTCGTACCGGATCGACAGGTCGAGCGCGGCCGGATAGTGGATATGTACGGCGGGCAGCTCAGGGCTGTGCACCGCGTGAAGGGTGTTGATGTTGATCGGGCTCTGCTGCGGGAGCTGCGCCGAGGCGGTCGACAGCAGGCCGGGGGTCGCTGCGGTTGCGGCGGTCGCGGCGGCTCCGAACAAGACGGCGCGACGGGATACGGAAACTGACACGGATGAACTCCGAATTCGGGCGGGAACAAGGGGTCGAACGACAGGTGCCTCATACACCTGTCGCAGAAGGTAGCTGACCCGTCACTTCCCCTTCGTGCGGGTTCCGGATAATTCGATGTCTCCGGAAACCGGTTCGTGGGAAGGTGCTGGGATGGCCGTCCTGAGTCTGACGCGCGCCGAAGCCGAGGAACGCGCCCGGCTACTGACCATCCAGCGGTACGACGTCGCCGTCGACCTCACCGACCTGCCCACCGGCACCCGCGTCGTCTGTACGTCGACGATCGCGTTCAGCTGCCACGAGCCGGGCGCGACGACGTTCGCCGACTGTGTCGCGGAGATCGAGAGCGCGACCCTCAACGGGGTCGCGCTGCCGGGTGCTGTCGACGGGCGGATCGTGTTGAGCGGGCTCGCCGCCGACAACGTGCTCGAAGTGACGACCGTGATCGCCGACAGCACGGCGGCGCAGGGCGTTCGCAAGGCGGTCGATCCGGCGGACGGGCGAGTCTACTTCTGGACCGACCTTCCCCCCGATGTCACCCGCTACGTATGGGCCTGTTTCGACCAGCCCGACCTCAAGGCTCCGCATGCCTTCACGGTCACCGCGCCGGCCGAGTGGCTCGTGCTGACCAACTCCGGCGACCCGGCGGTCGAGTCGGCGGGGGAGGCGCGCCGGTGGACTTTCCCGCCGACCCCGCCGCTGTCGACGTACAACCTGGTGATCAACGCCGGCCCGTACTACGAGTTGCGTCGCGAAGGTGCCGGGCATGATCTCGGACTGTTCGCCCGGCAGTCGCTGGCACCGATCCTGGATCGTGACGCGGAGGAGCTCTTCACGCTCACCACGCAGGGGCACGAGTTCTTCGCCGAGGTCTTCGGGATGCCGTTCCCGCAGCGGAAGTACGACCAGGTCTTCGCTCCGGAGTTCGCCGGGGCGATGGAGAACTACGGGTGCATCACGTGGATGGACTGGTTCCTGCGGCGCAGTACGCCGACCAAGGCCGAGTGGGATCTGTTCTCGCGGTATCTGCTGCATGAGCTCGCGCACCAGTGGTTCGGGAACATCGTCACGATGCGCTGGTGGGACGACCTGTGGCTGAACGAGGCGTTCGCCGAGTTCGCCAGTAACTGGGCGGCGGTCAGGGTGACCTCGTACTCCGACGCGTGGGCCGCTCACCTGGCCGGCGAGAAGCTCAAGGCCTACCTGGTCGACCAGGGGCCCACCACACACCCGATCCGCCAGCCCGTCAACGACGTAGCCGAAGGCGCCGCCACCTTCGACGCCATCACCTACCCGAAAGGCGCGTCGGTCCTCCAGCAACTGATGACCTACGTAGGCGAAACCGCCTTCTCCCAAGGCCTGACCAAGTACTTCGCCGAACACGCCTGGTCCAACGCCACCCTCGAAGACCTCATCACAGCCATAGCCGGCGAGACAGACCGCGACCTGACCCGCTGGAGCGCGGGCTGGCTGGACGAAGCGGGCACCGACCGCCTAACGCTGGAGCAAGACGACGACGCCTGGACATTGGTTGCCGAGGGCCCCAATGGTGAACCCCGCCCACAGGTGCTCGCAGTCGGCGTCTACCAGCGCGGGCCGGGGGCGCTCGAGCGCATTGCACTTGTTGAGGTTGAGGTGACCGGTCGGCGCACACCCCTTGAACTACCTGCTGGAGCTGACCTCTACCTCGTCAACGATGAGGACCTGACCTTCGCCTCCACTCGCCCGGATGCGAACACTCGGGACGGCTTCTTCGAGGATGCTGCTGGGTTGCCGACGCCGTTGTCGCGGGCTGTTGCGGTCGCCACTGCCTGGGACATGCTGATCACCGGGGAAGCAACCGCCGGCGAAGCCGTTCGGTGCTTGACCGGCGTGGTGACGGTGGAGACGTCTGAGTCGCTCATCGAGCCGCATCTCAACAGGGCCGTCGATGTGGCTCTGCTGTGGAGCCCGGAGTCGGTGCGTGACGAGCTTGCGGCCGAGGTGGCGGCCAGCTGCCGTGCCCTCGCCGCCAACCCGCGCCTTCGTAAGGTCGCGCTTCGGGGATTTGCCAGGACTGCGGCCGATCTGGACAGCGTCGCCTGGCTTCAGAGTGAGGCGGGGGATGACGTCGACCTGCAGTGGCGGGCGTTGATCCGCAAGGCTCAGCTCAAAGCCGACACCACCGCCGAGGTGAGGGCTCTGTTGGCCAGGGACCAAGACCCTGAGGCTTGGGTCAGTGAGCTGACGGTCCGCGCCGCGATCCCCGAGCACGACGAGAAGCAGGCGGTTTGGGAGCGGCTGGTCACTGAGCAGGATGTTCCGCTTGGCTCGTTGCATCAGGTGACGGCGGCATTCTGGAGCCCGGGGCAGGACGAGCTGCTGAAGCCGTTCGTCGCCAAGTTCCTCGAGCTCGTCCCCGAGATCAGCACCTGGGGCCAGATGGCTGCGACGACCTACACCCGCACACTCATCCCGGTCTTCGGAGTCGGCGAAGGCTTCGCCGAGAAGATCCAAGCGCTGGCAGCGGACGCCGAGCCGGTGGTCAGGGCCAATCTTCTGGAGAAGACCGACCTGCTGACCCGCATGCTCCGGGCCCGCGCCTGACGCCTACTTCTCGACCGGCCGGGCATTGGCGATCCGGTGCAACGCGTACGTGCGCGGCTGATCGGCGTCTTCGTCGTACGCCGTGAGCCACCCGTCCGCCACCCGCACCGGCTCGACGATCCGCTCGGCCGGCGTCCCGTTGTGGTCGACGTACGAGATCCAGGTCCGCGTATGCGCCTCAGCCGCCTCGCTCAGCACGCTGATCGTCTCGGCCGGCGCCGTCGTATCGCCCGACGTGTGCTCGGCCGGCCGCTCAGCAGCGACCCGATCACCCGAGCGGACCTTCTCGATGACCGCCTTGACCTGGTCCTCGGTCAGCTCCATCGCGTTGTCGGCGAAGTCCCGGCTGGTACGCCGACGTGGCGGCTCACCCCGCCGATGCCCAGCCGTCGTGACGTGCACAACCCCGTCGAACGTCTCACCCAGCGGAGCCAGCCCAGCGTCGCGCAACCGCGCCAGCACCAGATCAGGCGCCGACGGCGACACCACCACAGTCGGCGCAAGCCGCCGGAAGCGAATACCCGGCAGGTTGGCGCTCAGCAGCCCAGTCAGCACGTTCTCGTCATCACACCGCAAGTACGTCGACGCAGCGCCGATCCGCAGCACCCCATGCCGCCGCGCCACATCATCGATCAGGTACGTCAACGGCTGCGGCACAGGTGTACGCGAGTGCTCGGCCAACCACTTGTGCAACTGATCACTGGTCTTCCCAAGATCGAAGGCCCGTCGCACTGAACTCTCACTGAAGCGATAGACCCCACCGCCCCCATGCGACTCCATGTCAGCCATGGAAGCCAATTCATCCTGTACTTCGCGCACGAGCGGCCCCGGCGCGACAGCAGTCAGGTCAGCCTGCAGCAGTACCTCAGAGACCGGCTCCGGCACCAGCGGCTGGATAGCAGCCGCCAACTCATCAATGGTCGGCTCATCCTTCAGGAGCACCGCAGAGTGCGACGCAAGCGTGCCCAGCCCAGTCAACCCGAGCAGAGCCGCCTCAGTGATAGTCCACTCGACCAGGTCATCCCGGAACTGCCCACCCCGTCGCGGCCGATGCCACGCGACCCAAGTGACCACGGACTCGACCGCAGGCGCAGTACCTGAGGGTGCCTCCGACAAAGCCTGCAAAGTGAGCAGCCGGATCTCCGGAGCGAGCAACCGCTCCAGATCGGGCGCCAACGCATTCACCAACCGCTCACGAGCAGCAGCAGTCGCACCGCCGCTGTCCCGTCGACCGATGAGCCCGATCGCCCGCAGCCCGGTGAACCACGCGTGGACCAGCACGGCCCAGCGGTGTGCGGTGTCGAGCTCCAGCCAGTCGTCGTATGCGCCGGTAGGCAACCACATCTCGCTGTTGCCGACCTCAACAGCCGCAAGGAGCCCTGCGGAGTACGCGATCTCTAGGACGGCTCCAGCAGCCGACTCCTCGGCGCCGATCTTGGTGGCGAGGGTGCGGAGCTCACGGACACCGATGCCGCCAGTACGGAGTACCGGGGGAGGTTCTGTGCCTAGCTGCTCAAGCGTGCGGTCTACCTGGCGTACGAGATCCAGTGCGGCTCCGGCAGCGGCACGGTCGGCTATGGCGTTCGATACGGGCTTGCCGTCGAGCGGGGGAGGGGTAGGCCGCGTGGAGGCCAGCACCCGGCCGCCACGCAGGTGGAGGCCGATCTGCCGGGGCAGCACGACAGTGGTCGCGTCCTTCGGTACTACGAGCCCGCGCGCAAGCAGTTGCTCGATCGGAGACCGGGCAGACGCGATCGTCACCGGGCGCTCGGCCTTCTCGACCGTGCCGGTGGGCGGGCCCCAGGTGAGCTTGTCGAGCACCTCACGGGCTTCCGGGCCGGCGTCCTCGATCAGCTGGTCGAGATTGCCGAAGTGCCGGGTCGTGAGCGGTCCGAGCCCGGCCGGTGTCGGCCCGAGGAGCTCGTGCACGGCCCTGATCGGGCGCAGATCGTCTTCGGTACCCCAGACCAGCGCGAGCGCGAGCAGCTCGGTCACTCGCGGCTGAACCACCTCGACCGGCTGGTCGACGCCCTTGGCCAATGCCTCGACGTCCACCGGCTCGGTGAGCGCGGACAGCGCCTCCAGCAGATCGACGCTGAACTCGTCGAGCCGGTTGATCGCCCGGGCCGCGGAGGCGTTGGTGGTCGCCCGGGCCGCGAGCTGGCCGGTGTCGGCCGGAATAGGTGTTGCCAGGTCGGGCCGGTGCCGGAGCAGCTGGCCGAGGGCAAGGTCGTCCCAGCCGCGCAGTGCCTCGGCGAGGGTACGGGGGCGGGTCCGCTCGGTGTTGCTCATCCCTCCAACGGTATGCCCATTACCCCAACCCGAACGATTCGCGGCCCAACTCTTGTCGCTATTCAGCAGGTTGGGCGGGTTCAGCGGCGCCCGCGTGGCCGATCCGGCGGAAGCCGACCCGTTCGTAGACCGACGCGATCGTGTCGCTGCCGGCGGAGAGCAGGACGAGGTCCACCCCGTTGTCGAAGGCGTGCTCGACCAGGCAGCTGGTGATCGCGGCGCCCAGGCCCTGGCGGCGCATCGCCGGGAGGGTGGCCACGCCGACGACCTCGCTGGCGTCGCCGACCGGCTGGTGAATGCCGGAGGCGACGAGTCCCTGGTCGCCGTAGACGCCGGCCGTGACGGAGAATCCAGCCTCAGCCCGCTCGACCAGGGCAGCGGTCTTTTCGTCAGTGGCCGAGGCGGCGCTGGCGTCCCGCGCCTCGATCCCGCCTTCGCCGATCGCCGTCCCGGGTGTACCGAAGCCCACGTCAGCCACCGCGCGCGCCTGCCGCAGCAGGTCGGCAGAGGCCGGCAGGATCTCGCACCGCAGCGAGGTCGTGACCGGCGTGAAGTCACCCCGCTCGAGCACGAGCAGCGGGTACGAAGTCACCTCGAGCCCAGCCTCGGCAGCAGCCGGACCCAGTGAGGGGCACGTCTCGACCACCCACTCGAGGTTGAACGGCAACCCGAGTTCCGCACAACGAGCCCGCAGATCCTCGAGGTCGGCGACGGTGACGGTCGCACCCGACCCGGGCACCGGGCGAGCGTAGTACGGCCAGCTCGTGGTCGACCGGAACAAGGTGAACGGCCCAACGTCCAGCGCCTCGGCGCCGGACAGCGGAGCGGCGTGCAGGTAGTCGTCGACTCTCGAGAGATAGCTCATCACCGCGCAGTGAAGCAGCCCGCCAGGTCCGCCGACAACCGAATATGTCGAGCGAGCCGCGGCCGCTCCGACGTCACCGGTATGGACACCACACGCTCAGCAGACGGTACGACGATCGCCTACGACCGCTCCGGCTCCGGTACGCCGGTGATCCTGGTCAACGGAGCACTCTCCACCCGCAGCGGCGCCCATCCCTTGGCCGAGGCGCTCGCGTCGAACTTCACCGTCATCACCTACGACCGCCGGGGCCGCGGCGACAGCAGCGACACCAGCCCGTACGCCGTCGCGCGCGAAATCCAGGACCTCGGCGCACTCATCGACGCGGTCGGCGGAAGCGCAGCCGTCTACGGCCACTCCTCCGGCGCCGCGCTCGTCGCCATGGCCGCCAGCAGCCTCCCGGTCACCCGGGCCGTGCTGCACGAGCCGCCCTACGGGCCCGACGACGAGGAGTCGCAGCAGCAGTCCGACCAGGCCGGAGCCGCTGTGCTGCAGCTGCTCGCGGAAGGTCGCCGGACCGATGCAGTCGCGACGTTTCTCACGATGGCGGGCATGCCGTCGGAGGACGCTACCGAATACGCGAAAACCCCCGGCATGGCCGAGGTCGCGCACACGCTCGCCTATGACTTCGCCGTCATGGACCACCCCGCGAAGGGCGGCATCGTGCCGGTCAGCCTGCTCGGGACCATCCACCAGCCGACGCTCGTCGTCGCCGGGTCGGCGAGTCCCCCGTTCATGACCGAGGCAGCGCGATCCGCCGCCAAGACGCTTCCGAACGGGAGGCTCGTCGAGCTCGACGGGCAGCATCACGTAGTACCGGCAGAGGTGCTGGCGCCGGTACTCACCGAGTTTCTCAGTCGGCGATGATCTCGATCGAGACGCGGTCGGGGTAGAAGGCGACGTGGTCGCGGATGTCGGCGACGGCGTCGTAGGGGTTCTCGTAGGTCCAGACGGCGTTCACGGTCTGCTCGCCGCCGGGCACGATGCTGAAGTAGTTGGCGTCGCCCTTGTAGGGGCAGTAGGTCTCGTTGTCGGTCCGCTGCAACAGCGTCATGTCGACGTCCTTGCGCGGGATGTACTGCGCGGCCGGGTAGTTGGCCTCCTGCAGTGACAGCGCGTCACGGCTGTCCGCGATCACCTGACCGGCGACCTTCACGACGACCCGGTCCGGGTTCTTCTCGACCGTGATCGGGTGGTCGGGACCGGGGATCTTGACGGGCTTGTCAGACATGGCTCAGCTCCAAAGGGCGTGCGGCATCTACTTCAAGCGTCAACCACCCCTGGCCCCAGGGCATTCCGTCAGATCGGCAGCAGTTTGACGACCAGGCAGGGCCCGCCGTCGAAGGTGCCGCCGTCGATGCCGAGCGCCAGCCCGTCGGCGTACAGCAGCGGACCGGTCAGGTAGGCCGGGTCGATGCCGAGCTGGTCGGCCACGATGCTGTGCCCGTGTACGATCCGGCGGCCGCCGAGCCGGTCGAGCAGTTCGGCCGCGACCACCGGGCCGGCCTCGCCGCGGAACGCGTACCGCGACGTCATCCGGCGCCAGATCTCCCACCAGACGGTGATCTCGTCGCTGTGCAGCTCGGCCCGGACGTTCGCGTTGATCTCGTCGATCGAGTCACCCCAGTCGAGGTACTCCTCGGTGTCGGAGTGCATCAGCAGGTGATCGGCGTCCAGCCCGAGCATCGGCTGGTCCAGCAGCCAGGCGACGTCGTCGTCGGTGAGCAGCTCCTGGTCACGGTCCTGGCCGCCGTTCAGCGCCCAGCTGCGCTCGAAGCTGCGGGACGTGATGCCCTCGTGCGGTACGAACGTGTCGCCGAACTTGCGCATCCCTAGCGCGAGGATCTCGTGGTTGCCGAGCAGCACCCGGACCTCGCCCTGGCCCGCCTCGGCCTGCGCCACCAGTCGGCGGACCAGCGCCAGTACGCCGACGCCGTCCGGCCCGCGGTCGAAGAAGTCGCCCAGGAACCACAGCCGCACGTCCTGGTTCGACCAGTTGCCCTCGGCGTCGATCAGCCCGGCCTCCTGGAGCGCCGCGGCGAGCTTGTCCGGGTGGCCATGGATGTCGCTGACCGCATACACAGCGGTCACGCGGGGCTCACCCCCGCAGCGTCAGCACGATCAGTACGACGTTGAGGGCCGTGACGGCGGTTGCTACCAGGCATGCCAGGAGAGTAGTCGGCAACCGGTTGACAAGCTCACCCATGACGCGCCGGGAAGCCGTGAGACGTACCAAAGGCCACAGCGCGCACGGGATGCCGAAGCTCAGCACGACCTGCGAGACGACCAGCGCCCGGCTGGGGTCGATCCCGATCGCCAGGATGATCAGCGCCGGGGCGAGCGTGATGAGCCGCCGCGTCGCCAGCGGCACGTGCCGCTTCCAGAACCCCTCGAGGATGACCGACCCCGCGTACGTACCGACCGAGGACGATGCGAAGCCCGACGCGAGGAGTGCGAGCGCGAACAACAGCGCCGCCGTATGACCGAGCCGATCGCCGATCGCGGCGTGGGCGGCGTCGAGCGAGTCGGCCCCGGTGCCCTTCAGCGCAGCGGCCGCGAGCACGACCATCGCCAGGTTGACCGCGCCGGCCAGCGCCATCGCGACCGCGACGTCCATCCGGGTGGCGCGCAGCACCCGTTGCCTGCCCTTCGCGGACCGGATCGACTTCCAGTGCCGGTCCGTGACGAGGGCCCCGTGCAACCAGATCGCGTGCGGCATCACCGTCGCGCCGAGCATGCCGGCGGCGAGCACGATCGACTGGGTGCCGTCCAGGCGCGGTACCAGACCGCCCACCACGCCCGACGCGGACGGATGCGACTGGAACGTCGACACCACGAACCCGACCAGTACCACCGCCAGCAACCCGACGATCGCCGCCTCGAACGGCCGCTGCCCGCGCTTCGACTGATAGATCAGCAAGGCGAACGAGACCGCGCCGGTGATCACGCCACCCAGCAGCAGCGGGATCCCGAACAGCAGGTTGAGCGCGATCGCGCCGCCGACCACCTCGGCCAGGTCGGTCGCGACCGCCACCAGCTCGGCCTGCGCCCACAACCCGGACGAGGTGGATCGCTTGAAGTGCTCCCGGCACAGCTGCGGCAGGGTCCGGCCGGTCGCGATGCTCGCCTTGGCCGCCAGGTACTGCACCAGGACGGCCATCAGGTTCGCGCCGACCACGACCCAGCAGAGCAGATACCCGTACGTCGCGCCCGCGGCGATGTTCGTCGCGAAGTTGCCCGGATCGACGTACGCGACCGCCGCCACGAAGGCGGGACCGAGCAGCAACAGACCCGAACGATTCAGTTGTCGCCTGAGCGGAGCCGGTGCGTACATGGCTCGACCTTAGGTACCGGACCCCGTTCCGTCATCTGCGCAAGCGTAGGAGAGTCGTCTCAATCTGAGACGGCCGCGATCAGGCCCCGGTCTTGGGGGCGCCGAGCACCTTGATCGCCTTGGCCGCTGCGTCGCCGAGCGCGCCGTCCAGGACATCGGGGGTGTCGAAGCTCATCGCGAGCACGACATCGCCGATCCCGGTGAAGCCGAACAGCACCTCGCCGCCGTCCAGCGGCCCGCCGTCGGCCACGAACCGGCCGCCGACCGGGCCGGTGCCTGCCTTGGGTACAGAGATCTCGCTGACCTCGACCGTCGAGCTGCCGGTGCCGGGGACGGTCAGTTTGGCCGACTTGCAGGACCTGATCGCCGCCCTGGTGCGGTTCAGCAGCGCGGTGGCGGCGGCGGGTGAGCCCATCGCGTCCAGCTCTTCGTCGAAGAACGGGCCCTGCTGGCCGCCGGTGAACGAGCGGGTCGCGACGACCTTCGCGCCGGGCGGGGTCTTGGCGTTGAAGAGCAGGACGAGGTCCTTGCACCGGGCATCGGTCGACGACAGCTTGGTGTCGTCCGCCTCGTCGGGGGAGTTGTCGATCGAGAAGCCCGACGGGAGATCCGGCAGCTCCAGGAGTGCCTTGGTCAGCTCCGCCTTGGTCCGCGCCGCGGGCACCGGGGCCGACTGAGTGACCGAGGGGGTCGTCGGCGCCGGGGTGGTGCTCGGCGGCGGGGTCGAGGACGACGTGCTGGTGCTCGGCGACGTCGCGGCCTTGTCCGAGCTGCCGTTGCAGGCTGCGAGTGTCGTCGCAAGCCCGGCGGCGAGGACGAGGGACAGGAAGGATCGGCTGTTCACCATGGGTGGAACCTTTCGGGTCGGGACGTGACGAAACGATTGCCGACCAGACTTCCCGGCGCACCTGGGTGCACCATATCCCTCCGCCGGCCGCTCGGTGGCCGTTTTGCAGCTTTGTGCAACGTGTCAGGCCCAGTTCCACCGGACGTCGAGGGAGATCTGGATGGTCTGCTCGCCGGGCGTGATGGTCAGGGCCGAGTCGTAGGCCCCGGAGCCCTTGGCGACACTGAGCGCCATCGGGATCGGGCCGTGGCCGTAGGTTTCGGTGACGGCGGCGATGGAGCCGAGGGACTGGCCGGCCAGCTCGGCCAGCTGAGCGGCCTTCTCGCGCGCCTGGGCGAAGGCGAGCTGCCGCGCCTGGTCCATCAGCGGCTGCTTCTCCGCCACGTCGAAGTTCAGCCCGTCCATCCCGAGATCGTTGCCGACGGCATCGACCGCGGCGTTCAGCAGGGCCCCGAAGCCGGTCAGGTCCCTGGTCGTCACGGTGAGCGAGTGCGACGCCCGGTAGCCCGCCACCGACATCGAGTCCTTGTACTGCGGGTAGACGTTGACCGTGCTGGTCTCGATGTCCGACGCCTCGACCCCCCGCGCACTCAACGCAGCATGAACAGCGTCGGTCTTCTCGGCTACTTGTGCGACAGCAGCCGCCACATCGCCCGCATCATGACCGACACTCAGAGTCAGCCGCAGTAGATCCGCCGGCGCAGTAGCCTGCCCGGTTCCGGTAACCGTGATCCCAGTGTCCATACGGGCCAGTCTGACAGGAGAAGCGTGATGCGCAGGAAGACGTTGGTGGCAAGCGTGTTGGCCGGAGTGCTGGTGGCCGGGTTGTCGGTCGTCGGCGCCGACGCGGCTGGGCGCGATGACAAGGTCGTGCGGGCATTCGAGGCGACGACGCGGAGTACGGCGTGGACGCAGGTCGCGCGGATCCCGTTGAAGTTCCCGACGTACCACCCGCAGGGGTTCGCGTTGGTGGGTGACCGGATCTACCTGTCGAGTGTCGAGGTGCTGGAGGCGCCGGTGCCGTATCCGGTGCCGGTGGACGGGTACGACCGGACGCCGGGCAAGGGGATCGGGCATGTCTTCGTGCTGGATCGCCAGGGCAACCTGTTGAAGGACATCCGGGTGGGCGAGGGTACGGCGTACCACCCCGGCGGGATCGACTACGACGGGGAGAACGTGTGGGTGCCGGCCGCGGAGTACCGGCCGAACTCTCGGGGGATCGTCTACAAGATCAACCCTCGGACGTACCGGGTGAGTGAGCAGTTCCGGGTGAAGGATCACGTCGGCGGGGTTGTGCGGGACCGGCGTACCGGGCTGGTGCACGGGGTGAGCTGGGGGTCGCGGACGCTGTATGCGTGGACCGCCGCTGGCAAGCAGGTGGACAAGCAGCCGAACCAGAGCCACCTGCTGGACTACCAGGACTGCGACTACGTCGGCCGGAGTAAGCAGTTGTGTGGTGGGGTCACTGGGCTCAAGACGCCGACCGGCGGCAACTTCGAACTCGGAGGGCTGGCACTGCTCGACCTGAACGACGACAACCGCATCCTGCACGAGATCCCGTTCCCTGCGTACTCCACCGCCGGCCACTCCGTCACCAGGAACCCAGTGGCGCTGGAGGTCGACGGGTCCAAGCTGCGGCTCTTCACTGCACCGGATGACGGCGAGGGTGCTACCGGTACGGAGCTGCTGATCTACGAGTCGCCCATCAGCTAGCGCGCGGGACGATGCGGGCGGGGATGTCGTGCTGATGGCAGAGGGCGAGCAGGCCGGTGCCGTCGATCAGTTGCAGCGGCTTCCCGTTGGCGAACTGGTAGCTGGACGGGCCGAAGCCACTGGTGGTGATCAGGATGCCCTTGGTGGCTCCGGCGTCCAGCACCGTCCCGAAGAGGTCCCGCACGGCCGATGGCGGGACAGTACGCGTGTAGAGCTTGGCCTGTACGACGAACTTGCCGCCGGTGATCGGTCGGGGGTCGTAGGCGACGCAATCGATGCCACCGTCGTTGCCACTGCGGAACAACCGCGTCTCCAGCCCCATCCGGGTCAGCAGGTTGTGCACCAGGTGCTCGAACTCGTCAGGGGTGAGCTCCAACAGGTTCGGGCGGCTGTCGATCTCGCTGATGACGTCGATGGGCCGGATGGTGCGCGGGTCGGCCAGGTCGAAGTCCAGCACGGGTTCGACCGGCTGCAGCTCCTCTGGGTGCCTGGAGACCTCTGCGGCGAAGTAGTGGCGGACGCAGGCGACTGGGTCGAGCTGGTCAAGTACCAGGGCTTCGAACTGCTCGCGGGTGGCCCTGAGGGTGATGAGGCACGGGCGGACGGTCTGGCCGGTCGGGAGGTCCACGGACTCGACCATGCCGTTGAACACGACGGTGTCGACCACGTTGTAGCGGTCGCTGCCGAACACCACGTGCAGGGCCCGCAAGGCCAACTGGGCAACGAGTTGCTGGTACAGGAGCCGTACTTGCTTCTCTGGGCGCGGCACAGCGACTACCGCGTCTGCCTCGCGGTCGTAGCGATACGACGCCTCGGCTGGTACGACGCTGAGGTCCGGGAGGTCCCATTCGACGGCCAGCAACGTCGACTCGGGCACGTAGCCGACCCTCCGTCGGCGGGGGAAGTCTTGGGGCTCGGTGACCCGTTCGAGGGCCTTGCGGAAGTAGCGGGTGACCGCCTCGCGGTCGTGGTTCTCGACAGCGCGCTGGTAGGCGTCGATGCGGGCGTGCTGCTCCTCGGTGGTCTCGTCCAGCCGGCGCTGCTGCTCGGCCTGCTCCCGCAGGGCTCGTGCCACCCGCTCGCGCCGGGTGTCCTCGGCCGCCCGGTGCCGGTTGATGGCCTCCGCGAACCGGTCCTCGGCCTCGGCCAGCCGCCGCGCGTACCGGCGTTCGGTGCCCCACCAGCGGAACCGCCCCAGCCGCGGGGGCACGAACGCGTCCCAGACAGGTCCGGGACGCGCCGCGAGCTCAGCCGCCGGCACGGTCGGCGGGGCCCGTCGGGGCGCCCGCTTCAGCGTCTGCAGATCGGTGCCGTGGACATCGATCGCCAGCGCGCCGGCCAGGATGCCACCCAGCTCCAGGACGCGCTCCTGCACCGCAGCGGTACGTTGTGCCGCCTCGGCGGTACGCCCGGGCGGCCGGTCGCTGCGGGCGTGACCTTGCGCGGTTCGGCCCATCGCCTCACACCTCTCACCCCAAAGGTAACCGCCCCACCACGCTCCGCAACCGAAATGACACAGAGTTGGCAAGGACATTGCTTGCCGTCCACCCCTTGTTTCCAACCGCACACGCAGCTGCAAACGCACCGTGGCCGACCGCCGCAACCCCAGCCGGGCGGTAACTCTGCGCGACTCCCGGTGTCGTCTTGTCGTTGGTGGGGTGTGGGGTGACGATGGCTGGATGAGGCTGCCTTCTTATGCGTCCGGGGTTTCTGCGGTTCCGTTGCTGGGGGAAACGATCGGGCAGAACCTGAGACGGACGGTCGCGGAGTACGGGGACCGGGAGGCGATGGTCGAGGTCGTCAGCGGGCGGCGGTGGACTTATGCCGAGTTCGGGGCTGTGGTCGACGAGTTCGCCCGGGGGTTGATCGGGCGGGGGATCGCGAAGGGCGACCGGGTCGGGATCTGGGCGCCCAACTGTGCCGAGTGGACGATCACGCAGTACGCGACGGCGGCGGTCGGGGCGATCCTGGTCAACATCAATCCGGCGTACCGGACGCACGAGCTGGCTTATGCGCTGAATCAGTCGGGGGTGAAGCTGCTGATCTCGGCGACCGAGTTCAAGACGAGTGACTATCGGAAGATGGTCGACGAGGTGCGGCCGGACTGTGCGGCGCTGGCGGATGTCGTCTACATCGGTACGCCGGACTGGGACGCGGTCGTCGAGGCCGCCGGTGACGTCAGCGTCGAGCAGCTGGACGAGCGCGCGGGCGAGTTGAGCTTCGACGACGCGATCAACATCCAGTACACGTCGGGGACGACCGGCTTCCCCAAGGGCGCCACCCTCAGCCATCACAACATCCTCAACAACGGGTACTTCGTCACCGAGACGATCGGCTTCGGCCCGGACGACCGGCTCTGCATCCCGGTGCCGTTCTACCACTGCTTCGGCATGGTGATGGCGAATCTCGGCTGCACGACACACGGTGCCTGCATGGTGATTCCGGGGCCGGCGTTCGACCCGGCGGCGACCCTGAAGGCGGTTCAGGACGAGCGGTGCACGGGGCTGTACGGCGTACCGACGATGTTCATCGCCGAGCTCGGGTTGCCGGACTTCGCGTCCTACGACCTCACCTCGTTGCGGACCGGCATCATGGCCGGTTCGCCGTGTCCGATCGAGGTGATGAAGCGTTGTGTCGCCGACATGCACATGGCCGAGGTGGCGATCTGCTACGGCATGACCGAGACGTCGCCGGTCTCCACGCAGACCCGGCGTGACGACGATCTCGACCGACGTACGTCGACAGTCGGCCGCGTGATGCCGCACGTCGAGGTGAAGCTGGTCGATCCGGCGACCGGTCTCGTCGTACCGCGCGGTGAGCCGGGGGAGCTGTGCACCCGTGGGTACTCCGTGATGCTGGGCTACTGGGACGAGCCGGAGAAGACCGCCGAGGCGATCGACCAGGCACGCTGGATGCACACCGGCGACCTCGCCGAGATGCGCGACGACGGGTACGTCAACATCGTCGGACGGATCAAGGACATGGTCATCCGCGGCGGCGAGAACGTGTACCCGCGGGAGATCGAGGAGTTCCTTTACACCCACCCGGATATCGCGGACGTGCAGGTGATCGGCGTACCGGACGACCGGTACGGCGAGGAACTCTGCGCCTGGATCAAGCTCAAGGACGGGGCTCGACCGTTGGACGCGGCCGCGGTGAAGGAGTTCGCCACCGGCAAACTCGCCCACTACAAGATCCCCCGCTACGTCCTGCTGGTCGACGACTTCCCGATGACCGTCACCGGGAAGATCCGCAAGATCGAGATGCGCGAGAAGTCACTCGGCCTGCTCGGACTGAAGTAGCCGGTGCCCTGCGTTGAGGAGGGTTTTGTCCGGAACTGGGGAGGGTTTTACCCCCGACTCGGTATATTTCCCTCCCCACTCGGGCAAGTCACTGGGTGCGGTGTCACCGGCGAACGGGTTCTGGCGGCACCTGGACGTGGGTGACGACGTCGGCCGACCGTTGCGGACAACGCGGTAGCCAGCGCGCCCAGGCTGAAGGTTGCCCCTAGCAAGCAAACGGCGATCCAGCCGGCCGCTTCGTACAGGGCGGTCGAGAGGATCGCGCCGAGTGCGCTGCCGATCGAGTAGAAGATCATGTAGCCGGCGATGAGGCGGCTGGCCGCTTCCGGGTGGAGCTCGAGGATGCAGCTCTGGTTGCTGACGTGGATGGCCTGTACGGCGAGGTCGAGGGCGATCATGCCGAACGCCAACGGCCACAGGGACTGTGGGGTCCAGACGATCAGGAGCCAGCTTGCGACCAGCAACGCCGAGGCGGCCGTCGTCACCAGTTGGCCGCGGCCCTGGTCGTTGAGCCGCCCGGCTGGACCTGCGGCGACGGCGCCGACCGCCGCGATCAGGCCGAAGGCGCCGATCTGGGTGTGGGACAAGGACTGCTCGGTGAGTG
Source organism: Kribbella koreensis (assembly GCF_039525325.1). Taxonomy (NCBI): domain Bacteria; kingdom Bacillati; phylum Actinomycetota; class Actinomycetes; order Propionibacteriales; family Kribbellaceae; genus Kribbella; species Kribbella koreensis. The sequence goes on along the minus strand of NZ_BAAAHK010000018.1, from coordinate 96,023 downwards.
GGAGCACGACCGAGCTCCACAACGTGTTGAACGCGGCGAAGATGAAGAAGGCCATCAGGGCGCGGGCGCGGAAGACCGGCTCCTCGGTCCAGAGCCGCGCGGTCGAACGCAGCAGGGCGTAGTAGGACAGGTGCGGCCGGGGTTGCGGGGCGGCTTTGAAGAGGGTCAGGGCTATCAGGAGGCTCAGGCCGCACGAGATGAGGTAGACCGAACGCCAGCCCGCTAGGTCAGTGAGTGCGCCTGACGTCGTACGGGCCAGGAGGATGCCGATCACGACGCCGCTGGTGACTGTGCCGACTGCGCGTCCTCGCTCGGCGGGTGCGCTCAGGGAGGCGGCGAAGGCGACCAGGGATTGGGTGACGACGGCGAGCAGGCCGACTGCGGCCAAACCGATCAGCAGTATGGCGGCGTTGCGGGCTATGCCGACGAGGAGCAGGGCGACGGCCAGTACTACGAACTGCACCCGGATCAGCTTGCGGCGGTCGAGGAGGTCACCGAGGGGGACGAGGAAGAAGAGCCCGAGGCCGTAGCCGAGCTGGGTGACGGTGACGAAGACGCCGACCGTGCCGGGGGAGATGCCGAGGTCCGCGCCCATCGTGGCCAGCAGAGGCTGCGCGAAGTACACGTTGGCGACCGCGACGCCGGCGGCGACGGCCAGGAACAGTCGCTGAGGTTGCATGTTGAAACCGTAAACTCAAGTGGTAGCATTTTGCAACCATGGTGAAGCGAACGAGTTTCGGCGACGCGGAGTGCCCGGTCGCGCGGTCCGTCGACGCGGTCGGCGACTGGTGGTCGCTGCTGATCGTGCGGGATGCTTTCGACGGGAGCCGGCGGTTCGGCGAGTTCCAGCGCAGCCTCGGCGTCGCCAAGAACATCCTCAGCGCGCGGCTCAAGGCGCTGACCGACAACGGCATCCTCGAGCTGGTCCCGGCCGGCGCGCACAACGAGTACGTCCTCACCCCCAAAGGCGAGGCGCTGTTCCCGGTGATCGTCGCGCTGCGCCAGTGGGGCGAGGCGTTCTCCTTCGCGCCAGGGGAGCCGCACTCGGAACTACTGGACACCCGCGACGGGAAGCCGCTGCGGCCGTTGGAGGTCCATGCCGCCGACGGCCGGCTCGTCACGGCGGCCGAGACCGAGGTCCGCAAGCTCGCGTGAGCGCGGCCCACCTGGCTGTCCGCTGAGAGATCGTGGTTACCCACCCGAAACTCAGCAGGGCAGTTCGGAAACCGGAGTTTGTTCCGGGGGCAATCGTGCGGCAATCGGGCGGTTCTTCACTGGATGACATCCAGGCCGCACCGAATCCCCGGGAGCCGACATGCCGCAGGTCAGTCTTCGCGAAGACGCGCACTACCCGGTGGTCGTCGTCGGCGGCGGCCAGGCCGGCCTGGCGACCAGCTGGCAACTGACCGCCCGCGGCCTCGACCACGTCGTACTGGAGGCCGACCGCGTCGGCAGCGAGTGGCGCAATCGGCGGTGGGACTCCTTCTGCCTGGTCACGCCCAACTGGCAATGCAGGCTTCCCGGTTTCCCGTACGCCGGACCCGACGCCGACGGCTTCATGCTCCGCGACGAGATCGTCGCCTACCTGGAGTCGTATGCGAACTCCTTCGACGTACCGCTGGCCGAAGGCGTGCGGGCGACTGGCCTCGAGCAGACAGCGCAGGGCTTCCGGCTGACCACGGACGTCGCAACCGTGACGGCCGATCAGGTCGTCCTCGCGACCGGTCCTTACCAGCGGCCGAAGATCCCGCGGTTCGCCGATCGGCTGCCGGGCGGTTTGCAGCAGCTGCATTCTTCGCAGTACCGCAATCCTGAGCAGCTCGACGCCGGCGAGGTTCTGGTCGTCGGCACCGGGCAGTCGGGTTGCCAGATCGCCGAGGATCTCCACCTGGCCGGGCGGCAGGTCCACCTGGTGACGGGGTCGGCGCCACGCGTCGCGCGGTTCTATCGCGGCCGGGATGTCGTCGCCTGGCTGGACGAGATGGGCTACTACGCCAAGGGGATCGACGAGTTCGACGATGTCGACGCTGTTCGGTTCCGGGTCAATCACTACGTCACCGGCCGCGACGGCGGGCGCGACATCGATCTGCGCCGCTTCGCGCTGGAGGGCATGAAGCTCTACGGCCGGCTGGTGGAGGTACGGGATGGCCTTTTGTGTTTGAAGCCGGATCTTCGCGCCAATCTGGATCACGCCGACGCGGTCTCCGAAGGCATCAAGGACTCGATCGACGCCTTCATCGCTTCGAAGGCCATCCAGGCGCCGGTCGAGGCACGCTACCAACCTGTTTGGGAGCCTGCCGACGAGCCGGAAACCCTTGACCTGCAAGGCATCAGCGCCGTCGTCTGGAGCACCGGCTTCAGCCGTGACGACGCCTGGATCCGGGTCCCGGTCTTCGACGGCCGCGGCTACCCGACCCATCACCGCGGCGTGACCAGCGTCCCCGGCCTGTACTTCGTGGGCCTGCCATGGCAGCACACCTGGGGTTCGGGCCGCTTCGGCGGGGTCGCGGACGACGCGGCGTACCTGGCCGAGCAGATCGTCCAGCGCCGGATGCAGACCGGGGTGCGCTGGATCGCCGGCCTGCCCCGTTCCCAGAAGACGGTTGCGTAGGGCAATAGACATGTCGACAAACGACGCGCACCGGCATCTCGGTGTCCTCCCGGCCTACCCCTTCTACGGCGGCCCACCGGTCAATCCGGACCTCACCGCCCGCGCCACGATCGACGAGTTGCTCGCCGATCTCGACGCCGAGGGCACCGAGCGCGCAGTGGTGATCCCGAACTACGGCGTACCGGATGTCGCGGTCTCCTTCGGCTTCAACGAGCTCGTGGTCGAGGCGGCCGCCCGCGACGACCGGATCCGGGCCGGGCTGTGGGTCTCGCCGCGACCGCAGGATGCCGAGCTGACGGCCAAGGCGCTGACGCTCGCGACCGAACCCGGCGTACGGGCGCTGAAGTTGAGTTTCCTGCTCGGCGGTCACCCGGCCGACGAAGAGGTCCGGCCGCAGCTGGACGAGATCTTCAAGACAGCAAGGCGAAACGGCCTCGTCGTCCACGTTCACACCTCACCCGGGGCCGCGTCCGACATCGACCACATCGGTCTGCTGGTCGAGACGTACGCCGACCAGGTGCCGCTGCATCTCGTCCACTTCGGCGGCGGGATGAGTGGGCACATCAAGCTGATCGGCTCGCGCTTCTTCGACTGGATCGCGGCCGGCAAGCGCGTCTACACCGATCTGTCCTGGGCGATCGGATTCGCCCCGGCCTGGCTGGCCGCCGAGATCGAGCGGCGCGGCATCGGCCACGACCGGGTGCTGTTCGCCAGCGACCAGCCCTGGGGCGACCACGCCGGCGAGTACGCCAAGGTCCGCGCCGCGATGGGCGACGGCGAACTCGGCGACCACGTTTTCCACCACACCTTCAACCATCTCTACGACTGACCCCGAGGAGTAGCAATGCCCGAACTGGCCGAACTGACCGAGCTCGAGACCAAGAGCCTGGAAGAGATCCCGCACCCGTCCCTGCCGCAGGGCTCCAGCATCTACGGCGGTACGAAGGTCTTCCCCGACTACCAGGCCGAGGACGGCGAGACCTACTTCACCCTCGTGCACGGCATCGCGCACGAGTCGTCGGTGAGCTTCGTCGCGATCCTGCAGGCGACCCGGGCGCAGCGGAAGGGGTTCGAGTCGGCGATCTACTTCTACGGTCCCGGTTCGCTGAACTGTCTGGCGACGCGAGGCTTCCCGACCACCGGCAACTCCGCGTTCCCCGGCGAGCACAACATCAACGAGTCGCTGAAGACGTTCATCGCCGAGGGCGGCAAGGTGTACTGCTGCCGCTTCGGGTTGTCGCTGCACGGGGCCCGCGAGGAGGACCTGATCGAGGGGGTCATCCCGACGCATCCGCTCGATGTGCAGGACGCGTTGATCCACTATGCCCGCAAGGGCGCCATCATCAACTCGACGTACATGTTCTGAGGGGTTGCTCATGAGCGTTGGTACCGACGAAGCTCTGGCGGCCCGGGCCGAGATGGCCGTGTACGGCGTTCAGGTGGACGCCCCGGTCCGCCGCAGCAAGGGCGCCGGCCCGAGCGACGACGGGCACCTGGTCGTCGACGGTGCCAACGCCACCCTCCCCATCGTTGCCGACAGCCCCTATCAGGTGCGGGACGGCGGGGTGTACCGCAACGGCCTCAGCCTCGGGCTGTCGGTCGAGCCGGTCCGTCGTCCGCGCTTCTACGACCTGACGACGGCTGACGGCATCCCCTACCAGCAGATCGCCTTGCTGCATGGGAAGGACGTCCTGGCCACGACCGTCGTCCAGACCTGCATCCGGTACGACGAGTCGACGCGTTGCCGGTTCTGCTCGATCGAGGAGTCGCTGCGTGCTGGAGCGACCGTCGCAGCCAAGACCCCACGCCAACTGGCCGAGGTGGCCGAGGCCGCTGTCCGTCTGGACGGCGTCACCCAGATGGTGATGACCACTGGTACCACCACCGGCCCCGACCGCGGCGCCCGGAACCTGGTCCGCTGCGTCCGAGCCGTCCTCGAAGCCGCCCCCGGCCTACCGATCCAGGTCCAGATCGAACCCCCGGGCGACCTCTCCGTCATCACCGACCTGTACGAAGCGGGCGCGACCTCCATCGGCATCCACGTCGAATCCCTCGACGACGAGATCCGCCGCCACTGGATGCCCGGCAAATCAACGGTGCCGCTGGCCGAGTACGACGCGGCCTGGGACGAGGCCGTCCGCGTCTTCGGCCGCAACCGCGTCTCGACGTACCTCCTGATCGGCATGGGCGAAGACCCCGACGACTTGGTAGCCGGCGCCGCCAACCTCATCTCCCGCGGCATCTACCCCTTCGTCGTCCCCCTCCGCCCCATGCTCGGCACCCTCGCCCGCGCCGACGGCGTCACCCCACCCGACCCCCGGTTGGTGCAAGACATCACCGCCCGAGTCTCCGCCCTCCTGAAGGAAGCGGACATGCGAGGCGCCGACCAAGCCGCAGGCTGCGCCGCCTGCGGAGCCTGCAGCCTCCTGTCAGCAGCCGGCGCATGAGCAGCTCTCAGGCACTCGGCCTACAGCCCGGTGCTGCGGCGTCTGCGCCGCCGCAGCTGAGCGCAATGGCGGCTGTGCCGGCACAGCCGACCGGGGTCCGGCGGGCGGCTGATGTGCACGCCCTCTTGGGCGACCCGGCGCCGCGCTTTCTGATCGAGCGAGCGGCTGACGCTGAGACGCTGCAGGCGTACTACGCCCTGCGCCACCAGGCGTTCGTCGAAGCCCAAGGACTGTTCGCGGGCAGCGATCGCGACGACCGGGACGACGATCCGCGCACCGTTGTGCTCGTCGCCCGGGCGCAGTCCGGGGAGGTGGTCGGAGGTGTCCGGTTGGGCCCGGCCGTGGACGGCCCGGACATCGGCTGGTGGCAGGGCGGCCGCCTGGTGACTGCGTCCGGCGCACACCGCTCAGCTCCTCACCGCGACGCTCCCGCACATCGCGCGGTGCCGGGTGCCCGCCCCACCGCAGGCGGTCACGCGGTACCGGGTGCCCGTCCCACCGCAGGCGGTCAGGCGGATAGCGGGGTCGCAGCGGCTGGCGGTGCCGCACCCGGGGTCGGGGCGGCGCTGGTTCGGGCTGCGGCGGCTTGGGCTGAAGCGAGTGGGGTGTTGCGGTTTGAGGCGACTGTGCAGACGGGGACCTATCGGTTCTTTCAGCGGTTGGGGTGGGAAACGGTTCGGCCGGTGGAGGTTGCCGGGAGACCACATGTGTTGATGCGGTGGCCGATCGGCAGGGTGCAGCAGTTGGTGGCGGCTACCAAGTCGGAGTTGGGGGAGTTGTTGCAGGGGGTGGGGCCGGAGGGGTTTGTTGGGGATGACGGGGCTCCGGTGCCGGGGAGTGATTTGGTGGCGGCGTGTGATGCGATCGTGCCGGCGATGGTGGAGCGGGATCCGGAGTGGGCTGGGTGGTGTTCCGTGCTCGTCAACGTGAATGACTTGGCGGCGATGGGGGCTACGCCGGTTGGGTTGCTGGATTCGGTGGGGGCTCGGGATGGGGCGTTTGTCGCGCGGATACTGAGTGGGCTGAGGCGGGCGGCGCAGGCTTACGGGGTGCCGGTGTTGGGTGGGCATACGCAGTTCGGCGTACCGGCTGCGCTTAGCGTCACCGCGTTGGGGAAGGCGGAAGAGCCGGTACCTGGGGGAGGCGGCCGCCCGGGGGATGCGGTGAGGTTGACGGCTGATCTTGGAGGTGGTTGGCGTCCGGGGTATGCGGGGCGGCAGTGGGATTCGACCGGTCATCGGAGCAGCGAAGAGTTGCAGACGATGGTGAAGGCCGTGGGCCGGGCGAAACCCAAGGCGGCGAAGGATGTCTCGATGGCGGGGGTCGTGGGGACGCTGGGGATGCTGGCTGAGGCCAGTGGGTGTGGGGCGGTCCTCGATGTTGCGGATGTTCCGAAGCCGGCCGATGCGTCGATGGGGGATTGGCTGACTTGTTTCCCCGGGTTCGCGATGGTGACCGCGGGTCCGCAGGAGCTTGAGGCCGGCCCGGCTGAGAGTCGCGTCTGTGGGCGGCTCACCGAAGGGCAGGGCGTGAGTCTGCGGTGGCCGGACGGCGAGATCACGGAGGTCATCCCGGCCGGGGTGACCGGAATGGGAGCGGCATGACGACCCTGCGGATGGCGGCCGTCGCCGCCAACTTCGATCGCGACCTCGAGGCCGACTTCCAGCGCATCGCGCGGCTGATCGCCGACGCCCGCGCGGCCGGCGTACAGCTTCTCGCCCTGCCAGAAGGCGCCCTCGGCGGTTACCTCCTGAGCCTCGACGGTACTGCGGACTCTCCGCCCGCCTTCGCCCTCGACGGCGACGAGATCGCCCGGCTGTCGAAGCTGGCCGGCGACCTGACCGTCATCGCCGGGTACGCCGAATCCGACGGCGGGCTGATCTACAACAGCGCGGTCTGCGTCAACGGCGACGGCGTCCTCGGCCATCACCGCAAGGTTCACCAACCGCTGCAGGAGGACGCGCACTACGCGGCGGGTGATCGCTTCGAGGCGTTCGATACTCCGGTCGGGCGGCTGGGCCTGATGATCTGTTACGACAAGGCGTTCCCCGAAGCGGCTCGTACGCTCGCGATGGACGGCGCTCAGATCATCGCCTGCGTCTCGGCCTGGCCGGGCGCTCGGACCAACCCCGATCCCGACCTCTCCAAGGACCGCTGGAAACGCCGCTTCGACCTGTTCGACCGCGCGCGTGCGTTGGAGAACCAGGTCGTCTGGCTGTCCGCCAACCAGTCCGGCATGTTCGGCGCGCTCCGCTTCGTCGCCAGCGCCAAGATCGTCGACCCCGGCGGCGAGATCATCGCCGACACCGGCATCACCGAAGGCATGGCCATCGCCGAGCTGGATGTCGAAGCCGCACTGGAGCAAGCCCGCCGCTCGATGGGCCACCTGCGCGACCGCCGCCCGGAAACCTACGGAACCCCAGAGCTCGTACGGACCTGAGAATGCTGAAGATCGGCGCGGTGGCGGCCGGGTTTACCCGGGATCTGGAGTTTGATCTGGCTCGGGTGGAGCAGCTGATTCGGCATGGGCGGCGGGAAGAGGTGCAGCTGCTGGTGCTGCCTGATGCGGCGCTCGGCGGCTATCTGTCCGATCTCAGCCGGTCCGATCACGACGATCTGCCACCCGCGCTCAAGCTGGACGATCCGTTGATCGCCAAGATCATCGCGATGGCCGGCGAGATGGTTGTCTGCTTCGGGTTCTGTGAGTCCGACGAGGGCAACCGCTACAACACCGCCCTCTGCGTCACCGGCGACGGCGTACTGGGCCGCCATCGCAAAGTCCACCAGCCGCCGGGCGAACGCGCCGTCTACACAGCCGGCGACCGCTTCGAAGCCTTCGACACCCCGATCGGCCGGCTCGGCCTGATGATCGACTACGACAAGACCTTCCCCGAAGCAGCCCGCGCACTGGCCGTCGACGGCGCCGACATCATCGGCTGCCTCAACGCCTGGCCGACGAGCATCACCAACCGCGCGCCGCGGATGAACGAGGACCGCCAATCCCGCCTCTTCGACCTGTACGACCGTTCGCGCGCCGCCGAGAACCAGGTCGTCCTGGTCTCCTCCAACCTGACCGGCTCGATCGGCGGGATGCGATTCCTCGGCCAGTCGAAGGTGGTCGGCCCCGGCGGCGACATCGTGGCCCGCACCTGGTCGAAGGCCGGGATCGCGATCGCGTCCCTCGACGTACGGGCCGAGATCGAGACGGCGCGCCGTGTCCTGCACCACCTCGACGAGCGCCGCCCGGAGGCGTACTGATGCGCATCGCTCTGCTGAGCTACTCGACCAAGCCCCGCGGCGGCGTCGTGCACACCCTCTCGCTGGCCGAAGCCCTTGCAGCAAAGGGTGCCGACGTCACCGTCTGGTCGCTCGGCCGCGGCGGCGACACCACCTTCTACCGCGCCGTCGACCCGCGCGTGCGGCTGTCGGTGGTCCCGTTCCCGGACCAGCCGGGTGAGGGGGTCGGCGACCGCATCCTGCGTTCGATCGCGGTACTACGCGACGCCTTCGACCCAACCGCCTACGACATCGTCCACGCCCAGGACTGCATCAGCGCGAACGCCGTCGGCCGCTGCATCCGTACGGTCCACCACCTCGACACCTTCACGACTCCCGAGCTGGTCGCCTGCCACGAGCGCGCGATCGTCACGCCCTACGCGCACATCTGCGTCTCCACCGCCGTCGCCGCCGAACTCGCTACCGGATGGGGGCTCAAGGCAACGGTCATCCCGAACGGTGTCGACGCACCCCGCTTCGCCGCGGCAGCAGCCGGTACTCCGGACGCCGCGTCAGCGCGCGCTGCCTGGCGAACCCGCTTCGGCCGGTACGTCGTCACCGTCGGCGGCATCGAGCCGCGCAAAGGCTCCCTCGAACTCCTGGAAGCATTCGCCCTCATCAACGACCCCGACCTCTCCCTCGTGATCGCCGGCGGCGAAACCCTCTTCGACTACCGCGACTACCGAGCGATCTGGGAGAAGCGCGCAGCCGAACTCGGTGTCACTCCACTCGTCCTCGGCCCGGTCCCCGACCCCGACCTCCCGTCCCTGGCGGCTGCCGCCGAGGCCTTCGCTTTCCCTTCGATCAAAGAGGGTTTCGGCCTCGCCCCACTAGAAGCCCTCGCCGCCGGCGTGCCCCTGGTCGTCTCCGACCTCCCCGTCTTCCACGAGATCTTCGGCACCGCAGCCTCGTACGCCGCCGGCCCCACTCAACTCGCGGCCCAACTCACCACCCCGACCGACCCAGCCCGTCGCGCGGCCGGCCAAGCGCTCGCAAGTTCCTACACCTGGGAAGCAGCCGCCACCGCCCACCTGGAGTTCTACTTTAAGACTGTCTGAAGGCGGCGCCTGACGATCGACCCATGCGGACCTCACTCAAGAAAGCAGCCGGTATCGGCGTACTGGCAGTCTCTATCGTCACCATCGGCTCGGTCGCGTCGGCGGCGGCACCGGAGCCAACCGTCAACGGCTGCGTCGGCAAGCTCACGGGCCTCCTCCGGGTCGTCGACCCGGCCAGGAACCAGCGCTGCTCGGGCCTCGAGACCCCGATCAGCTGGGCGCAACGCGGCCTACCGGGAGCTCCTGGCGCGCCCGGCGCGACTGGCGCGACTGGTGCCCAGGGACCCGCGGGACCGCAGGGTCTGCAAGGACCGGCCGGGCCTGCTGGGAGCAGCAATGCGCTCTGGGCCAGGGTGAAGACCAGGGACAGCGAGGACCACCAGAGCTATGTCGCCAGTTTCGTCGCCCAGAAGCACGCGATCGGTCTCAGCTACAACCAGCAGAACTCCCACTACCGGGTCCAGTTCGACCGTCCGGTCGACCAGTGCGGCGCCCAGGCGACCATCATCTCGAGCAACAACAAGCTCGCGATCGTCGACTATCCCGCCGACGCCCCCGACAGCATCGAAGTCACGCTGTGGATCGACGACTGGAGCTCGGCGCTGCCGGGGGACTTCGTGCTCACCGTGAACTGCTAGTTCTTGCGGAAGACGATCCAGCGTAAGGCGCAGTACATGTAGATGCCTTCGCAGGCGCCGGCGATGATCCGGGCGAGGTGGTACTCGATACCGAGTGCGCTGAGCCCGGCGCCGGCGCCGAGGATCCAGACGACGTAGTTGACGACCACCACGACGACGTACACCACGAGCTGTGGCCGCGCCGTGGGAGTGGAAGTTGAGCGCCCGGTTGAGCACGTAGCTCAGCCCGAAGGCGCACGCGTAGGCGATCGTGATCGACAACCACAAGGGCAGCTCGATCCACGACCGGAAGATGGTGAGCAGGCCGAGATCCACGCCGAAGGTGAACCCGTTGATCACGATGAATCCGAGCAGGCTGGGCGGTACGACCCGCGACAGCCCCCACGGCAGACGGCGTACGACGGCCGCCATGGCCGCACTGAACGACGCGCCACGCTGCTCGGCACGGGTCAGCACCGTTGTCATGCGGCCCAGCCTGCCAGACCACCCCAACCAGCCGACGCCGGGCAACCAGCGAACGGTGGGCGGCTAGCGAACAGCGGCCAGGGCTGCTGAGTCCTCGTCGCCGAAGACGTCTTCGAGTTTCTCGGGTGAGTAGTCGAGGTCGATGCCGGCGACATCCGCGCCGACCGCCGATTCGATCGCCCCGAGGCGGCGGGTCGCGCGGTCACCGGCGTACGTCATCAGGGCGGTCGGGTCGATCTCCGGTGGGATCTCGGGCATGTTCTCCAGGGCCCACTGGATCTGGGTGAGGGCGTGGGGGAGCAGCTCCTCCATGGTGTCGGTGACGACCTGCCAGTTGGACTCGTCGGCGGCGATGTGGCGACGGCAGGTAAAGGTGCCCCATGCCATGTGGCGACGCTCGTCGTCGCCGATGCGGCGTACCAGCTCCTGCATGCCAGGGAGGACGCCGCGGGCGGTACAGAGCAGGTTCCACGCGTGGTAGCCGGTAAGGGCCAGGGTGCCTTCCACTACATGGTTATAGGTGACAGAGGCCTTCACCTGGTTCGCAGGGGAGGGGTCATTCGCCAGGGACTTCAGTGCGACCGGCAGGGCCTCGTAGAAGATCGCCCGGTAGCCCGGGTTGTTCTCGATGTACTTGTGCAGGTCGTCCTTGACCCCGACCGCGTCCAGCCACATCCGGAAGACCGCGGTGTGCTTGGCCTCCTCGAAGCAGAACTGGGTCAGGTACATCTCGTCTCCGAGCCGGCCCTCCGCGGCCATCGCGGCCAGGAAGGGCTGGATGTCCTCGGTGACGGCCTCTTCGCCGGCGATGAACTGCGCGCACAGCATCAGCGCTGCCTCGCGCTCGTGGTCGGTGAAGGTCTGCCAGTCGAGCGCGTCCTGGCTGAAGTCGATGTCGCGCGGGTTCCAGAACTTGCGGTTGCCCTTGTCGAACAGCCGCAGCGGCAGTGCGTCCCAGTTCAGCCCGCCCTCCCGCAGCGAGCTGAAACCCTGCCGATGAAGGGGATTCGTCATGTCATGACCTCCGAGCGCTGAGGAAGGGACCGAGCACCCGGGCGACCTGATCGGCGACCACGGCCGGAGCCGCACCGGGGTTGACGATGTGACTCAGTACTACGCGCAGCGCGACGTCCACGCAGGTAGTGGCGTCCTCGGCCGGTACTTCGGGCCAGTGCTCGCGTACATGCGCGTCCAGCCGTTGATGGCTGAGCTCCAGCACCTGCTGACCCCGTGTAGTCAGCAGCTGGCTCGCCTGGTCCGACCCGGGCTGCCCGAGCGCCGCCTTCACCAGCGGGTTGTCTGACGCGAGCCGCAGCGCGCACTCGACCGCGGCCCGCAACCCGTCGATCGGATCGGTGTGCGCGGCCAGCGCGGCGTTGACCTCGACCAGGAACCGCTCGGTCTCCCGCGCCGCGACGGCCTGCAGCACACCCCACTTGTCGCCGAACTCGTTATAGACGGTCTGCCGCGACACCCCGGTACGCCGGCCGACCTCGGCCATCCGCAACCCGTCGTACCCGCCGGCGACGACCGCCTCGTAGGCAGCGTCCAGCAACTCGTCCCGCAGCCTGCGTTTGGTCCGATCGCTGAACGAATCCATACCGCTCAGGGTTTACATTTCGAGCCCGGATGTCAAGAGTCAAGACATCCGGGCTGCGAATGTCAACTGGAGAAGTGCGTCGCGTCTCCGGTCCGAGCCGTACTGCGGACGCCGTCGACGCTGACCGGGATGTCGCCGGCCAGCGTGATCCGGTGCAGCCGCCGCGGCTGGTCGTCGTAGTCGGCGACGCCGTAGTGCTGGGTCGCCCGGTTGTCCCAGATCGCCAGGTCACCCGGCTGCCACTGCCAGCGGACGGTGTTGTCCAGGTTCGTGACGCGGTTCTGCAGCAGCTGGAACAACGCGGTCGTCTCGGCCGGGCTGAGCCCGACGAACCGGCGGACGAAATGCCCCAGTACCAGCGAACGCTCGCCCGTCTCGGGATGCACCCGGACGACCGGGTGCTCGGTCTCGAACAGCTTCGACACGAACTGCTTGCGATGCTCCTCGATCTTCACGTCCACCCCGCCGATCCGCAGCTCATCCGCCGCGCCGACGTAGTCGTACACGTTGCTGTGCACGGCCCAGAGCTTGTCGACCAGCGCCTGCAGCGCGACCGGCAGCTTCGCGTACGCCGCAACGGTGTTGGCCCAGGTCGTCGCGCCGCCGTACGCCGGCAGCGTCACCGCCCGCAGGATGCTGATCGCCGGGATCCGGTCGACGAACGTGACGTCGGTGTGCCAGCTGTTGGCCTTGCCGTAGTCGGAGTCGATCGGCAGCACGTGCTCGTTGCCGTCGAGGCCGGTGGAGGTCGGGTGGGCGAGCGTCGGCGTACCGAGCAGCTTGGCGAAGGCGAGCTGGCCGGCGTCGTCGAGGTGCTGCTGGTCGCGGAAGAAGATCACTTTGTGGTCGAGCAGGGCCTGCCGGATCGCGGCGACGGTCTGCGGGCGGAGGTCGCCGCCGAGGGCGACATTGCCGACGACGGCGCCGATCGCGCCGCCTGCCTTGGTGACGGTGATGGCGGGTGCTTCGAGCTGAGTTGTCATAACAGCTATATTCCAGCTGAATTAGTAGACTATTGGGCCGTTTCGGGATGCGAGACCGGTTGCGGGAACCGGCCACGTAAGGTTGGGGACGTGTCAACCGCCGAGATCCGCCCGCCGCAGCCCACCGCCACCGATGTGCCGGAGCTGGTCGTCGGGTTCGACCTGGACATGACGCTGATCGACTCGCGGCCGGGGATCAAGGCCGTCTGGGACCTGCTGGCGGCCGAGACCGGGGTGGCGATCGACACCGAGCTCGTGGTCAGCCGGCTCGGCCCGCCGCTGACCTGGGAGATGGCCAACTGGTTCCCTGCGGACCAGGTCGACGCGATGGTCGCGCGGTACCGGGAGCACTACCCGGAGCACGCGATCACCGGCAGCCTGCCGCTGCCCGGGGTTGAGGAGTCGCTGGCCGCAATACGGGCGCTCCGGGGCCGCACGGTCGTGGTGTCGGCGAAGTACGCGCCCAGTGTTGAGCTGCACCTGCAGCACCTCGGTCTGGACGTGGATGAGCCGGTTGGCGACCTGCACGGCGCAGAGAAGGGCATTGCGCTGCGGGAGCATCAGGCGACGATCTATGTCGGTGACCACACGGCTGACATCGACGGTGCGCGCGCTGCTGGTGCAGTGGCGGTGTCGGTGGCCACTGGGCCGTTCACTGCGGATGAGCTGCGTGCCTACGGGGCGGACGTCGTACTGAACGACCTGACCGAGTTCCCGGCCTGGCTGGACGAGTACGTGCTCGAGCAGCGGCTGTCAGCGCTGATGGAGCGGCTGTCCAGCTACGAGAGCCTGGTAGTCGCCTTCAGTGGTGGTGCCGACTCTGCCTTCCTGCTGGCCGCAGCGGCGCGCGCTATCGGCCCGGCAAACGTAGTGGCCGCCACTGCGGTCAGCCCGAGCCTCCCGGTCGCTGAGCTGGAGCCGGCCGCTCACTTCGCCGACAGCATCGGCGTACGGCATGTCACCCCGCACACGCACGAGATGGAGCGCGAGGGGTACCAGGCCAACGCCGGTGACCGTTGCTACTTCTGCAAGGCCGAGCTGGTCGAGACGCTGCAGCCGATCGCGGACGAGTTCGGGATCGAGGCGATCGCGACCGGGACGAACGCCGACGACGCCATCGCCGGGTTCCGGCCGGGTATCCGGGCCGCCTTCGAGCGCGGCGCGATCACCCCGCTGCGCGACGCCCGGCTGACCAAGGCGCAGATCCGCGAGGCGTCCCGCAGTTGGGGGCTCGAGACCTCGGACAAGCCGGCCGCTGCCTGCCTGTCCAGCCGGATCGCGTACGGCATCCGGATCACGCCGAACCTGCTCGCCCGGGTCGACCGGGCCGAGATGGCGGTCCGCAACCACCTCACGCCGTACGGGGTCCAGAACGTCCGGGTCCGCGACCTCGGTGAGTCGGCCAGCATCGAGATCGACGCCAACCTGCTCGGCACCGTCGACAACTCGGCACTGGTCGAATTGGTCCGCGCCGAAGGGTTCGCCGCGGCGGCCGTCGATGCCCGCGGATTCCGGTCCGGGTCGATGAACGAACGCTTGACAAATCCGGACCGTTATCGCTGACCCGTCGCTGCGGGACGTGTGGATGCGGAATCGTTCCCGCATCAGGTAATTTCCGGGGCGTGGGTACCCAGAGTCACGTACGCTGGGGCTTCCGTCCTGTTCCGACGATCAACACCGAAGAGGTTCCCGTGCCTGTTGGCAAGGTCAAGTGGTATGACTCCGAGAAGGGGTTCGGCTTCCTCAGCAAAGAGGAAGGCGGGGACGTCTATGTCCGTGCGGAGGCACTGCCGGCCGGTGTGACCAACCTCAAGCCGGGCCAGAAGGTCGAGTTCGGGGTCGTCGAGGGCCGCAAGGGCGAGCAGGCGCTGCAGGTCCGGCTGATCGACCCGCCGCCGTCGGTGGCCAAGGCGATGCGGCCGAAGCCGGAGGAGATGGCGCTCGTCATCGAGGACCTGATCAAGCTGCTCGACAACATCGGCGAGGGCTACCGCCGCGGCCGCCACCCCGACAGCAAGGCCGCCCGCGGCGCCGCCACCGTACTGCGTGGAGTCGCCGACCGGCTCGACATCTGATCCTCCCGGACTACGCCCGCCGGGCGATCAGTGCCTCGATGCCGTCCAGCACCGTGTCGAGGCCGAAGATGAACTCGCCGGCGTCGTAGTCCACATCGAAGTCCTCCGCGGGCCTCGACTGCAGATTCCTGGCGATCGTCGGGAAGCGGTCGGGGTCCGCGAGCATTGCCAGCCGCTGCACGTAGAGCCGGTTGGCCTGGGAGACCTCTTCCGACCCGGACGGCGTACCGACGGTGAGGGCGCCGGCGCCACGCACGTAGATGTTCACGAGCAGCATCGCCGACAGGCTGTCGGCCGGGCTCAGGCCGGTGTCCTCGAACGCGCGCAGGCCGTTCTCCATCCACTCCAGCTGCAGCGGTGACAGCGGCGGCTCGACGATCGGGATCTGGAGCACCCAGGGGTGCCGCCGGAGTCCGTCGCGGAAGGCGACCGCCCAGGTGGTGATGCGCTCGCGCCAGCTCGCCTCGGGATCGATCGGGGCCGGCGGTCCGAACGCCTGCTCGAGCATCACGACGTACAGCTCGTCCTTGGAATCGACGTACCGGTAGAGCGACATCGTGGTGAAGCCGAGCTCGGCGGCCACCTTGCTCATCGAGACCGCGCCGAGGCCGGCCGCGTCGGCGAGCTTGATCGCGGCGTTGCCGATGTCGCTGATGTGGAACGTCGGCTTCGGCCCCGGGCGGGCCGGTCCCTCCATTCCCCAGAGCTGCTGGAGCACTCTCGGCAGATCCTCGGCAGTCATCGCTAAGTCCTCTCTCCGGGCTATCTGTTTACATCATAGACAGATCGTGTGTATGGTCTGTGTATGGCGCACACAGTGTGCGGCGTAGACAGATCATCTGGAGGGGTAGACATGAGCACCTCGGAGCTCACCGGTCACCGGGCCGGCCGCAAGGAATGGATCGCTCTCGGCGTGCTCGCGCTGCCGCTGCTGCTGGTCTCGATGGACGTCTCGGTGCTGTACTTCGCGGTTCCCTACATCTCGGCCGACCTCGGGGTGAGCGCCACCCAGCAGCTGTGGATCTTCGACATCTACGGCTTCGTACTGGCCGGCCTGCTGATCACCATGGGGTCCCTCGGCGACCGGATCGGCCGGCGCCGGCTGCTGATCTTCGGGGCGATCGCGTTCGGGGCCGCATCGGTCGCCGCGGCGTACGCGCAGTCTCCGGAGCAGTTGATCGCGGCTCGTGCGGTGCTCGGGATCGGGGGCGCGACCTTGATGCCGTCGACCCTCGCGCTGATCCGCAACATGTTCCACGACCCGATCCAGCGCGGGAAGGCGATCGCGTTCTGGAGCGCGGTGATGCTGGGTGGGATCTCGCTCGGGCCGGTGCTCAGCGGCGTACTGCTCGAGCACTTCTGGTGGGGTTCGGTGTTCCTGATCAACACCCCGGCGATGCTTCTGCTGCTCGTCCTCGCGCCGCTGCTGCTGCCGGAGTTCAAGGCGGCCGTGGCTGGGCGGTTCGACCTCTTCAGCTCGGTGCTGTCGCTGGCCGCGGTACTGCCGGTGATCTGGGGGATCAAGGAGCTGGCGGCCAACGGTGTCGAGGGTTTGCCGATCGTCGCCATCGTCGTCGGGCTGCTGATCGGCTACGTCTTCCTTCGCCGGCAGCGGACTGCTGACCACCCGATGATCGAGCTGGCGATGTTCCGCAACCGCGCCTTCAGTGGGGCGCTTGCTGCCAACACCATCGGCACCCTGGCGCTGGTCGGCAACGCGGTCTTCATGACCCAGTACCTGCAGCTTGTACTCGGCATGGGCCCGCTCAAGGCCGCCCTCTGGTCGCTCGCTCCCTCGGTCGTCGTCGGCGGCGCCGCCCCGCTGGGTGCGGCCCTGGCCCGCAAGATCGACCGTGCGTACGTCCTGGGTCTCGCGTTCCTGGTCGCCGCTTCTGGCTTCGCCGTACTGACCCAGATGCACGTAGACGGCCACCTGATCGTCCTGCTCGGCGGCGCCGGTCTCCTCGCCGGCGGTCTGGTCATGGTGATGTCCCTGGTCACCGAGGCCATCGTCGGCTCGGTAGCTCCCGAGCGCGCCGGCTCAGCTTCCGCCCTGATGGAAACCTGCAGCGAATTCGGCGGCGCCCTGGGAATCGCCATCCTCGGCAGCATCGGCACCGCCGCCTACCGTCACGACCTGACCCTGCCGTCCTCGATCCCGGCCTCCGCAGCCAACGCCGCCCACGAAGGCCTGGCAGGCGCTACCGCCGCCGCTTCCCAACTCCCCGCCAACCTGGCCACCACTGTCCTGGATGCAGCCCGCCACTCCTTCAGCCACAGCATGAACGTCACCGCCCTGGTCGGCACCATCCTCCTAACCGCAACCGCCGTCACCATCACCCTCGTACTCCGCGGCACCACCCCGACCCCCAACCCCACCCCCGTTGCCGCCGCCGCAGACCTCCCCGAAGAGGCCGCCCCCCTCGAGCGCACCACAGCCGCACTCAACTGACCCCACCCCCACCGAAGGGTCCACCCGAACCCCCGGGTGGACCGAAGGGTCCACCCGAACCCCGGGTGGACCCTTCGCCACTTCCTGCCCCGCCCCAGCAACTGGGGAGCCTTATGCCACCCGCCGGGGAGGATTTTCCCCCCGTACAAGGGCAAAATCCTCCCCGCATCCCGCATCCCGCATCCCGCCCCCGCCTACCCGCACCCGCGCACCCGCGCACCCGCGCACCCGCACCGGCGCACCCGCACCCGCGCACCCGCACCGGCGCACCCGCACCCGCGCACCCGCACCCGCGCACCCGCACCGGCGCACCCGCACCCGCACCCGCACCCGCACCCGCACCCGCACCCGCACCCGCGCACCCGCACCCGCACCCGCGCACCCGCACTCGCATCGGCGCCTGCCTCGGTCGACTGCGGCAGCGTCAGGTGGTGCGACGGTCTGGCAGCTCGTCGCAGTTGAGGGGTTGACCGCTGAGGTGGTGGGTTGCCTGCTCAGAATCCGGGGAGGCAACCCACCATCTGAGGGGTCAACCCCTCAGATGGGCGGCGGCTCGGACGTGTCGGCGTGCAAGCGGCCGGATAGGATGAGGCCGGTCTCCACCGGGGTGCGGGCGGCCGACCAAGACAGTCCGGTCTCCACCGGGTGCGGGCAGCCGGCCAGGACGGTCCGGTCTCCGCCGGGATGCGGGCGGCGGGCCAGGACGGTTCGGTCTCCAGCGGGGTGGGGCAGTGGGGTCAGCGGGGTGGGCGGCGTCGGCGGAAGGGGTTGGCTCGGCGGGGTGGTTGGGGGGTGCCGGGCGCGGGTGAGGGGTCGCCTAGTTGGCTTGGCGGTGTGCCCGGGTGTGGTTGTGGGGGCTTGTTCTCGACGGTTTTGTCGGCTGCCCACGGAGCTTCGTCGACGGTTGTTTCGTCCTCGTCGGGCTGGCCGCTCCACCAGCGGCCGGTTGGTGCGGCCGCTGGGCGGGGTGGCGGTTCGGGGGAGCGGTCGGCGTGGGCTTCTGGTGCGGCGCCGGTGCGAGGGGTGCTGGGTTGTGCGGTGTCGTGCGGGTGGTCTGAGGACTGGATGACGGTGGGGTCGACGCGGAGTTCGACGGTGGGTTCCGTGGCGCGGGGGGTTGCGGCGGCGCGGGCGCGGGCGGCTCGGCGTTCGGCGATCGACTCGGGTTCGGTGGTGAGCGGGTCGCTGGTGAGGATCGTGCGGGTGGTGCTCGGCTCGCGGGTCGGCCGTCCGGCGTCCGCCTCGTGGTCGCGCGCGGGCCGGGGCTCGTGGCTGGAGCGGGTGCTGCCGGGGTCGTCGGCCGCGCGACTGATACCGGGCTCGTGGTCGGGTACGGGGCGGGTTTCGCGGTGTTCGCCGGGGATGACTGTGCGGGGGCCTGAGCCGTCGGTGCCTGGTGAGCGCGGGCGGGACGGAGGATGCGGGGCCGGCTTCTGGCGGATGACCAGGAAGACGGCAAGGACCAGGACGGCGGCGAGGAAGCCGAAGCCGAGGCGGGGGATGAGGGGGAGCAGGATGCCGCAGCCGCCGCCGATCACCCAGGCGAGTTGGAGGACCGTCTCCGAGCGGGCGAAGACCGAGGTGCGGACCGTCTCCGGGACGTCGCGCTGGATCATCGCGTCAAGCGACAGCTTGCCGAGTGAGCTGCACAGGCCGGCCACCAGGCCGAGCACGATCAGCAACGGGAAGCCGTACAGCACGGCGACAGCGATCGCGACAACCGTGTCCGCAAGCAGTACGGCGAGCACCACGGCCTCGGGTTTGCGGGCCTTGAGCAACGATCCGCTCAACGTGCCCAGGCTGTTGCCGATGCCGGCGGCCGCGATCACCGCGCCGGCCGCGACCACGCCGTCGATACCGCTGATCGGTTTGTCTCGCAGCAGGAACGCCAGGTACATCGTCAGGAAGCCGGACACGAAGCGCAGGCCCAGGTTGCAGCGGATGCCCCGGGCCACCGCGGCGGTGATCGCCTTGCGGCGAGCGTCGCGTCCCGCAGTACCGGTCATCTCTTCGCCGGCAGGCGAGTCGACGCGAGCAGGCAGCCGGATCGCGAGGATCAGCCCGACAAGATAGACGAGCGCCGCCCACCGCAGCGACCACTCCGGCCCGATCGCGGCGAAGGCTCCGGCGATACCCGCGCCGATCGTCGCGCCCGCCACACCCGCGAGCGAGATGCGTGAGTTGGCGGTGACGAGGGTGACTTCCTTGGGGAGCAGACGCGGTACTGCGGACGCACGCGTCACGCCATAAGCCTTCGACGCGACCAGACACCCGAGCGCTGCCGGATACAGCCACGTCGAGCTGTCGTGGATCGACGCCGCCAGACTCCACACCAGGAACCCGCGCAACCCGAGCGTCGCCCCGATCGCCCACCGCCGGCCGTGCCGGAACCGGTCGAGCACCGGCCCGATCAACGGCGCCATCAACGCGAACGGCGCCATCGTCAGCAGCAGGAACAACGCGACCCGGTCCCGCGCCTGCGAACTCGGTACGGCGAAGAACACCGTCCCCGCCAGCGACACCGCGAACGCCGTGTCCCCGGCCGAGTTCACGAACCCCAGCTCGATCAACCGCGACAACCCGGACTCCCGAGCCCCCTGCGCCCCGGTCAACCCACGGATCCGCCGCCCGGTCGCCTTGCCCACCCGCCCGGTTACACCGGCCGTCTTCTTCGACACGCTCGCAAAGCCGGCCGCGCCGACCTTGGACGCATGCCCGACCTTCTTCCCCGCCGCACCGACCTTCTTGGTGGCCTCCCCGAGCCGCTCCCCGGTGCTGCGCTCGCCCGGCCGAGGCCCCGTGCTGCCGTGTTCCGGGCCCGGTCGTTGACCGCCTTCGGCGCCTTGGCGCGGGCGGTTCTGGGGGTCCGGACGGTCCATGTCACCATCCTGCCTTGTGAGGGGGACAGACCGGAGTCTCCACGCGGTTCGGATCGTGGCGGCGGCCGTGCGAGAATGACCGATTGTGACTCCCGTCAAGACTCCGGAACCGGTCCGCGCCAAGCCTGACGCCATCAGCGTCGCGGCGGTCGAGCCTGCCCGCGAGGCGGCGATCGACGAGGCCGGCGCCGCCCAGGTGGGCGATCACCTCGGTTATCTGGTCGAGGGTGAGCGGCTCGTCACGCACTACTTCGCGTCCACCCACCCCGGCTACCGCGGCTGGCGCTGGGCGGTCACGCTGACCCGCGCCTCCCGCGCGAAGAACGTCACGATCAACGAGGTCGTGATGCTGCCGGGCGAGGAAGCCATCGTCGGCCCCGACTGGGTGCCGTGGTCGGAGCGCGTCCAGCCCGGCGACCTGCGGCCCGGCGACCTGTTCCCGACGCTGCCGGACGACCCGCGGCTCGAGCCCGGCTACACCGAGACGGGCGGGCCTGACGAAGTACTGGCCGTCGTCGAGGAGCTCGGCCTCGGCCGTGAGCGCGTGCTCTCCCCAGAAGGTCGCGAGGACGCCGCCGAGCGCTGGTACGCCGGTGACTTCGGCCCGGCCTCGGCGATCGCGCAGGCGGTTCCGTACAAGTGCTTCGCCTGCGGCTACTGGATCCGGCTGAACGACAGCCTCGGCCAGGCGTTCGGCGCCTGCACCAACGAGATGGCGCCGGGCGACGGCCGGATCGTCTCCTACGACTACGGCTGCGGCGCGCACTCGGACGCCGTCATCGAGGCACCGGATCACCCGTCGACCGAGCACGCCTTCGACACCACCGGGTACGACGACCTGTCGATGGACGCCGTCGAGCCCGACGTCCAGGTGACCGAAGCCGCGCAGGCCGAGATAGAGGAAGCCGAAGCCGTGCAGGAAGCCGACGCCGCCGCGCAGGTGGAGGAGGCCGACGCGGTCCAGGTCGAGGTCGAGGCAGCCGCCGAGCCCCCGTCGGACGACGAGGTCCAGGCGACGACGGCCGGCGAAGCCGAAGACGACATCGACGACTTCCCGATGCCCACCGCCGAAGAGATCGCGGCGGAAGCCAGCGCGAACTACTAGCAGTCGCGCGGCGACCGGGGTCAGTCCTCGGTCGCGGGGCGGTGGCCGGCCTGGATGGCGGCCCAGCGGCGACGGCAGTACAGCAGGCCGATCCAGCCGAGCCCGAAGCCCGCGACGGTGACCCACAACCACCACTCGTCGCCGTCCTTCTTCAGGTCCGAGCGGAAGATCAGCACCACCACGAAGGCGACCGCCCAGGCGCAGATCCCGAAGATCACCGTCGGGATGCCGGACAGATCCAGCGGCTTCACCTCGGCGTGCACGATCTCGCCACGGGCCAGCTGGCTGGTCGGGTCGGTGCGCTTCTTCGGAGCCGAAGCCGGTACCTGCTCGGAATCTGCCACCCTCCCACCTTAGAGCCATGCCCATCTCAGGCGGCGCGCTACCCACCTGACCGGATTACCTCGCCAATGGCACACCGCACCTGGCACGATTCCGCCATGAGCTCAGGCTTCCTGGATTCCTTCTTCAAGATCAGCGACCGCGGGTCGACGCTGGGCCGTGAGGTGCGCGGCGGGCTCGTCACGTTCTTCACGATGGCCTACATCGTGGTGCTGAACCCCCTCATCATCGGCACCGTCAAGGACGGCGCCGGCCAGTACATCGGCGGCGGTACCGACCCGGTGGCCGCGATCGCCAAGGTCGCCGTGGCCACCGCGCTGGTGGCTGGTCTGGTCACGATCGCAATGGGGCTGGTCGCGAACTTCCCGCTCGCGCTGGCCGCCGGCCTCGGCCTGAACGCGTTCATCGCCTTCAGCGTGGCGTCCAAGATGACCTGGGCGGACGCGATGGGCCTGGTGGTGATCGAGGGCATCATCATCTTGATCCTGGTCCTGACCGGCTTCCGCAAGGCGGTCTTCGAGGCCGTTCCGGTCCAGCTGAAGATCGCGATCAGCGTCGGCATCGGCCTGTTCATCGCCTTCATCGGCGTGATCGACGCGGGCTTCGTACGCCGTCCTTCGGCGCCCGGCGGCCCGCCCGTCGAGTTGGGTGTCGGCGGCAACCTCCGCGGCTGGCCGGTGCTCGTCTTCGTGGTCGGCCTGGTGCTGGTGATCGCCCTGTACGCCCGCAAGGTGAAGGGCGCGATCCTGATCGGCATCCTGGCCGCGACCGTGCTGGCGATCGTGGTCGAGGCGATCTTCGACGTCGGCGGCCGGACCACCGAGAACCCGGGCGGCTGGGGCCTGAGCGTGCCGAAGCTGCCGGACGACTGGTTCAGCAAACCCAACCTGGACACGATCGGCGAGTTCAACCTGTTCGGCTCGTTCGACAAGATCGGCGTGATCTCCGCGCTGCTGCTGATCTTCACCCTGATGCTGGCCGACTTCTTCGACACGATGGGCACGATGACGGCGATCGGCGCCGAGGCCGGGCTGCTGGACCAGGACGGCAACCCGCCGCACGCGCAGCGGATCCTGATCGTCGACAGCGTCGCGGCCGCGGCCGGTGGCGCCGCCTCGGTGTCCAGCAACACGTCGTACATCGAATCGGCCTCGGGTGTCGGTGAGGGCGCCCGGACCGGCCTGGCCAGCGTCGTCACCGGGATCTGCTTCCTGATCTCGATGGTGGTCGCGCCACTGGTCACGCTGGTGCCCTACGAGGCGGCCACCCCGGCGCTGGTGCTGGTCGGCTTCCTGATGATGACGCAGGTGAAGGGGATCGACTTCGACGATCTCGAGGTGGCCATCCCGGCGTTCCTGACCATCATCCTGATGCCGTTCACGTACTCGATCACGGCCGGCATCGGGGCCGGGTTCGTCTCCTACGTGCTGCTCAAACTGGTCCGCGGCAAGGCCCGCCAGATCCACCCGCTGATGTGGGTCGTCTCGGTCCTGTTCGTCGTGTACTTCGCGATCGGACCGCTGGGGGACTGGCTCACCTGAGCCTGGAAACCGATTACTCGCAGTTAGTTGTTTGCTAAATCATCGTCAGGCTCCTTGGGCCGGACGACGCTTTCCGGCTACGCTCCCCCGGGTATACGGCGACTCGGGGGAGTTCGGTGTGAGGCAGGGAAAGGCTCGTTTGATCGAGCGGGACCAGCACGTCCAGGAACTGCTGGACGTGATCGGAGCAGGCGACAGCACGACCGTCCTGGTCACCGGCGAGGCAGGGATCGGCAAGACCAGTCTGATCCGGGAGATGGTGGCCCGGGTCGGCCCGGAGTACCGGGTGCTGGTCGGATCCTGTGACGACTTCCTGGCGCCGCCGCCGTTGCAGCCGATCCGGGACGCCTTCCGGGTCGCGGGCGGCCCGATGGCGACGGCGACCGAGCCGGAGGCGGTGTTCAACGACCTGCTGGCCGAGTTCCGGCGGCCGACCGTGCTGGTGATCGAGGACGTGCACTGGGCCGACGACGCGACCCTCGACGTGCTGCGCTACCTGGTGCACCGGCTCGACCAGTTGCCGGGCGCAATCGTCGTCCTGACCTACCGCGAGGACTCGCTCGACGCCCGGCATCCGTTGCGTGGCTGGCTCGGGTCGCTCGCCGACGTACCGATCCGGCGGATCGGCCTGCAGCCGCTGTCCCGGGCGGCGGTCCGCTGGCTGGCGGCGGACAGCGGCCGGGACGCCGACGAACTGTACGAACTGACCGGTGGCAACCCGTTCTACGTGACCGAGGTCCTGGCCGGCCCGGTCGACGCGATCCCGGCGACCGTCGTGGATGCCGTTCTGGCCCGTTTCAGCCGGCTCGACAAGGAGAGCCTGGCGGTCGTCGAGCAGCTCGCGGTCATCCCGACGACGATCGAGCTGGAGCACATCACCAGGGTGATCGGCAGCCGGCTGGACGGATTGAGCCAGGCGGAGCAGTCCGGCGTACTGGAGACGCACGGCAACACGATCGGCTTCCGGCACGAGCTGGCCCGGCGGGCGGTCGAGCAGGCCCTGCCGCCGCTCCGCCGCAAGCTGCTCAACGCCCATGTACTCGACCTGATCATGCACTGCGACGACAACGGCCACGGGGCGCGAGTCGTTCACCACGCGGTCGAAGCCGGCAACATCGACGTACTGCTCGAGCATGGTCCGCAGGCGGCCCGCGAGGCCAGCCTTGCCGGGTCGCACCGGCAGGCTCTCGCGCATCTGGAAGCCGTACTGCCGTACGCCAACCGCCTGGACGTGCCGGAGCGAGCGGTGCTGCTCGACGACTACGCGTGGGAGCTCCACATCGCGCACCGGTTCGCCGACGCGGTCCAGGCCGGGCACAAGGCGCTGGCGCTGTTCGGCCAGCTCGACGAATCCGTCGCGCTGGTGGAGACCCAGATGCGGCAGTCGCGGTTCCTCTACATGGCAGGTGACACGGCAGCGGCGATCGCCATGTCAGACACGGCGATCGCGATCGCATCGCGGGTCGGGACTGTCGCAGTACGGGCCTCGGCCGCTGCTGGTCGGGGGATGCTGCTGGCGCTCACCGGTGATGCTGTCGAGGCGATACCGGAGCTGGAGCGGGCGCACGAGCTCGCCTGCGAGGCGGGGCGGTCGGACATCGACGCGCTGTGCCACAACTACCTCGGCCTGGCCTGGTGCGATCTGGGATCGCCGACCGGGTTGAAGCACCTGCGGACGAGCATCGAGCTGGCGACGCTCACGGGTGACTACGAAGCCGTTGCCCGCGGCTACACCAACCTGGCCGAGATGCTGTACCGCGAGACGCACTGGACCGAGCTGGCCGAGTGCTTGCGGGACGGGCTGGAGTACGTCCGGGAGCGGGGCTTCGGCTCGCATGCCTACAACCTGGAGGTCCACCAGGCATTGCTGGACCTGCGGCTGGGGGAGTGGGCCGCGGCCGAGGAGCGGCTGCGACGGCTGATCGACTCGGTGGACGACCAGGGCATGCTGTCGGTACTGAGCCTGTCCAGCCTCGGCCGCGTACTGGCTCGGCGGGGTGCTCCGGAAGCGGGCGGCCTGCTCGCCGACGTGTGGCAGCGGGCACGGCGGCAGCGGTCGTTGACCGGGCTCGCCTATGCGGCGACGGCGTACGCCGAATGGGCTTGGCTCAACGATCGGCCGGACCTACTGATCAGCATTCGCGAGGAGATCCGGCATCTGACCGAGATCCAGGCGTTCCGCCGGTTGCCCGGGAGCTATGGCTGGACCAATCCGGATGACCCGTACGAGCAGGCGCTCGGGCTGGCCGAGTCGGCCGATCCGGACGACGCGCTGCAGGCGCTGGAGACGCTGGACAGGCTTGGTGCGGCGCCGGCCGCTGCGATGGTCCGGCGCCGCCTGAAGGAGCTCGGCGTGGCTAGGATCCCCCGAGGCGCCCAGACACGGACCCGGCAGAACCCTCGCGGGCTCACCGAGCGCCAGCTCGAAGTACTGGTACTGCTCGCAGACGGCCTCACCAACCCGCAGATCGCGGCAGAGTTGGTGCTGTCCACCAGAACAGTCGACCGCCACGTCTCCGCCATCCTCGCCCGCCTCGACGCCCGCACCCGCCAGGAAGCAGCCGCAGCCGCCCGCTCCCTAGGCATCTCCCGAGAACGCTCCGCCTAACGCCGGCTCCTGCGGGCGCTCCACTTGGCAGCGGCGGCTCCAACCTCGCCGGGGTGGAGTGGTGAGCGGGGCCGGCGAGGACCCCGCTCACCACTGGGGAGGGTCAGACCAGAGGGCGGTTGCCTCGGATGAGGTTGGTGGGGTCTACGCGGTTCTTGATCTCGCGGAGGCGTTGGAGGGTGGCGGCGGGGTAGACGTCTTCGACCGGCTCGCCGTGGGCCATCGTCGGTGGTAGGAGACCGCCGGTCCAGGGTGCCATCCCGCCGACGACGGTGCTGATCTCCGCGTGAAGTGCGGGTGCGTGCTCGGGTGCCATCACCATGCCGCCGAGCAGCAGGAAGTACGGATCGTCCATCGTGCCGACCGCAGACTCCTGCGCGCCCGGCCGGGCGAAGGCGCCACCCACGTGCCGGATCTCCAGCAGCATCAGCGGTGACGGCTGCGGCCGGTCCAGGGCGAGCTCCAGCAGCGCGTCGATCGTCGCCGGGCCGAACTCCTTCAGCATCACGACCTTGCCGACGCCCGGCATCGGGTCCTCAGGCTCCTGTGCGATCTCGCCGACCTTGTCGAGCGGCACCTCGCCGACGGTGTCGACCAGCGGATCGGCGACCGCGCGGATCGGCGCGAGCAGCTTCTCCGCCTCGTCCCCGTCGCCGAGATAGGTCGAGTCGATCGCGACCATCCAGCGCCCGCGCATCGGCGGCGGGACCATCTCCAGGTCGGGCATGTTGATCAGCCAGGCCCACAGGCTGAACTCGTCCGGCGCGGTCGCGGTCACCTCGCTGAAGGCGCGCAGGAGTTGGCGGGCGTCTTCGGCGTACCACATCATCCGGCCGCCGTAGATCGCCGGCTCGGGCAGCAGTTCGATCTCCATCGCGGTGACGATGCCGAACTCGCCACCGCCGCCGCGCAGCGCCCAGAACAGGTCCGGGAAGGCGTCCTTGGTGACCCGCAGATGGTGGCCCTCGGCATCGACCAGCTCGAACGCGCGGACGTGGTTCGCCGCGAAGCCGTGCTTGCGACCGAACCAGCTCACGCCGCCGTTGAGGGTGTAGCCGACCACGCTCGGGTCGCCGCTGCTGCCCGGCAGCGAGGTCAGGCCCGTGCCGGTCAGCGCCTTGTTCAGGTCGCGCCAGCGGACGCCGGCACCGACCCGCGCCACCCCGTCGGCGATGTCGATCGAATCCAGTGCGTTGGTGCGGAGCAGGATCATCGCCTCGCTCCCGGTCGCTTGGGTGGCGCCGTGCCCCACCGGCTGAGCCCCCACGGTCAGCCGGTGGCGGCGCGCCAGGCGGATCGCCGCCTGGACGTCCTCGGTTCCCGTCACGTGTACGACGGCGGCCGGACGCTGGTCGACCAGCAGGAACCACGCCTGCCGCTGCACGTCGTACTCCGGGTCGCCGGGGCCGAACACCTCGCCCTTGACGGCCGCGCGCAACTCCTCGATCAGTGTCATCCGGCCTGCATCCTTCGCTAGTACGTTTCGGTGCCTCCATTGGACGTCGATGGAACCGCTGCCCACATCGGTCACGGCTGCTCACATTTGCGGGTCCGGCTACCCACATCAGCCGGTATTGGTAGACTGTCTGTCATCTGGGTGTCCCTGTCAGGGCTGCCCAGACTCCTGTTTATGGACACCAACGCTTTTCCCACCCAGTCGGCCCGCACCCGCCGCTTCACCCTCGGCCTACCCCGCGACTTCACCCTGTCCCCGGACGGCCACCGCGTACTTTTCCTGCGCTCCCAAGGCCCCGAAGACCCAGTCGTCTGCCTCTGGCTCCATGTCGGCGGTGAGGAACACCTGCTGGCCACCGACGTCGGCACCTACACCACCGACGCCGCGATGAGCACCGTCGCCTACACCACCAACGGCGAACTCTGGAGCCTGACACCTACTGCTGCCGAAGGCGGCTCGCCCAAGCACCTGCCGACCGCAGGTCCGGTGACCGACCCGCGCCTCGATCCCACCGGACACCGGATCGCCTACGTCACAGACCGCGCGCTCAGAGTGATTTCAGTTGCTGATGGCAACGATAAGCTGGTTGCCGCCGACGCCGACCCCGAGGTGAGCTGGGGCGTGGCGGAGTACATCGCCGCCGAGGAGATGTACCGGACCCGCGGACACTGGTGGTCGCCCGATGGCACCCGCTTGATGGCGGCCAGAGTCGACCTGACCCCGGTCCAGCGCTGGTGGATCGCCGACCCCGCCAACCCCGCCGAGCCACCCCGCCAGATCCCCTACCCCGCAGCGGGCACCCCCAACGCCCTGGTCTCACTCCACACCTTCGACCTGGCCGGCGGCTCCACACAGCTGCGCTGGGACAGTACGGCGTACGAGTACCTGGCCACCGCCGACTGGGACGCCCACGGCCCGCTCCTCAGCGTGCAGTCCCGGGACCAGCGCACCCTCCAGATCCTCGCCGCCGACCCCACAACCGGCGATACCCACCTACTGCACGAGCAGCGCGACCCATCCTGGGTGCAACTCATCGATGGTGTCCCCGCCCGCACCGCCTCCGGCAAACTCGTCCACACCGAGGACTCAGGTGAGACCCGTTACCTGACGGTCGACGGCACCCGCGTCACCCCGGACGGCCTGCAACTCCGCGTAGTACTCGACGTCACCGGCGAGTCAGTCCTCTTCCTGGCCAGCGACGAGCCCACCGAATGCCACCTCTGGCTGTACGACGAAACAGGCCTCCAGCAACTAAGCGACGGCCCCGGCTCCCATGAGGGCTACCGCGCCGGCAACACCCTCCTGCTCAGCTCCAACGCCGAGGCGGGCCGTACCTACGTCGTACGCCGCAACGGGCAAGACCACCCCATCACCTCCCACCGCGCCACCCCCGCAGCCACCCCACGCATCACCTGGCTCCAAGCGGGCGACCTGCAGATCCGTACCGCCCTACTACTCCCGTCCTGGCACACACCCGGCTCCGCCAAGCTCCCCGTAGTCATGGCCCCGTACGCCGGCCCCGCGATGTCCCTGGTCATGAAGGTCGCCGCCCCCTGGTTCTACAAGGCCCAGTGGTACGCAGAGCAAGGCTTCGCCGTCGTCATCGCCGATGGGCGCGGTACGCCGGGCCGCGGACCCGCCTGGGAGAAGACCGTCCACCGCGACCTCCTTGCGGCTCCCATCGAAGACCAGATCACGGCACTGCACGCCGCTGCGGAGTACTGCCCCGACTTGGACCTGACCCGCGTCGGGATCACCGGCTGGAGCTTTGGCGGCATGCTCGCGACCGCCGCCGTACTGCGCCGCCCGGACGCCTTCCACGCAGGCATCTCCGGAGCAGGGCCGGCTGAGCAGCGCATGTACGACACCCACTGGCGCGAGCGCTTCCTGGGGCATCCAGACGAGTACCCGGATGACTACTACCGCTCATCCACCGTCAACGAGGCCGCCAAGCTCGAGCGCCCGTTACTCCTGGTCCACGGCCTTGCGGACGACAACGTATTCGCTGCTCACAGCCTGCGCCTCTCGGCAGCCCTACTGAAGGCAGGTCGCCCGCACGAGTTCCTGCCGCTGACAGGTGCCGCTCACTCGCCCACTGACGAGGCCACAGTGGTCGGCCTGCTCCTGCACGAACTCAACTTCCTGAAGACGACGCTGGGAGCAGGCGAGCCCGCAGCTCCAGGTACTCCGCCCGAGCGGTGAACAGCTCACGCAGCTCGATGGTGACGTTGTCGAGGAAGTCGGTGCGGTACGTCGCGTCCGTCATCAGCGAGATCGAGTAGTACAGCCCGGTGAAGGTCGCGATACCGGCCGCGACCTTCACCAGCGTCGCGCCGAGCAGCAGCGGATGGTCGAGCAGGATGATCTGGTGCGACCAGCTGCCGGGGTCGATGCCCCACAGCTCGTAGACGTGCCGGCTGATCGCGAGCAGCCCGAAGCCGACGAAGAACAGGCCGACCCCGGCGCTGACCACGAGCACCTGCATCCATTGCCGGATCACCAGGCTGATGCTGAGGTTCAGGCGCTGGATCCGGCGCAGCGGCGGACCGGAGCCGGTGTCGCGCTCGATCTGGTCCAGCTCGCGCGGCAGCCGTAGTACCAGGAACAGGTTGCTGAGCACGGCGAAGGCAGCGGCCAGGAAGACGATGAACACCGTCGGCATGCCGGCGAACACCTGCCACATGTCGGCGGTCATGAACAGCACCAGCGAGAACACCAGCAGCAGCGGCAGGGCGCGGACCAGGCTGGCCACCGAGCTCCCCAGCTCGGAGCCGAGCCGGTGCAGGCCCCAGAACGTCGTACCGATCAGGCCGTAGCCGACCACCAGGTAGATCACGCCGACGAGCAGCAGGTTGCCGACGGCCACGCCGAAGAACTGCCGCAGCTGGACCTCGGTGGCCAGCGGCAACAGTGCCGGCAGCAGCACGAAGACGGCCAGCTCCGGGGTGCCGAAGCGGGTCGGGAAGGACCAGAACCGGCGGCCGCGGAAGCGGTTCAGCAGTCCGAAGCCGGCGATCAGCACGGCCAGCCCGCCGATCGCGGCCAGCAGGTTCTGCCACCAGGTCCACTCCAGCGAGGTGGCGCCGAGCATCTCCACCAGGAAGACCAGGACCAGTACCGGCGTCGCCCGGTTGAAGATGTCGTGCGCCGGCGAGAAGTCCTCGACGAACAGCGGCAGGCCCGCGCGCCGGAAGCGCTGCTCGTACCGGGCCAGCTCCGGTGGTGTCCCCATGCGCGGAACCCTAGCGTAGCCGCCCGGTAACCCGCTTTATTTAGCAAAGGTAATGAGTTAAGCTAAAGACATGCCCGAAATCGTCGCCCAGCAGGTGAAGAGTGATGTCGGGCTGGCCAGCGCCCTGAGGTCGTCCACGTTGCGGTTGTCCCGGCAGATCCGCCGGCAGCGCGTCGAGGGCCACGACCTGACCGCGAACCAGCTCGGCGTGCTCGGCGCGCTCGGCAAACACGACGCGATGACGATCGGCGAGCTGGCCGCGCACGAGCAGGTCAAGCCGCCGTCGATGACGCGGATCGTGTCGAACATGGAGGAGGCGGGCCTGGTGGTCCGCCGGCCGCATGCGACCGACAAGCGCCAGATCGTGGTCGAGCTGACCCAGGCCGCGCACGACCTGATCCACGCCAACCGGCGCCGGCGCGACGAGTGGCTGCAGACGAAACTGAAGAAACTCACCCCTGAGGAGCGCGACATCCTGCGCAAGGCAGCACCTGTTCTCGAACGCCTGGCGGCCCAGTGAGTCCGACCTTCCGCGCGTTCAAGGTCCGCAACTTCCGGCTCTACGCCAGTGGCGCGATCATCTCCAACATCGGCACCTGGATGCAGCGGGTCGCCCAGGACTGGCTGGTCCTGGAGCTGACCCACTCCGGCACCGCCCTCGGCATCGTCACCGGCCTGCAGTTCCTCCCCGCCCTGCTGATCTCCCCGTACGCCGGGCTGATCGCCGACCGGTTCCCCAAGCGCCGCGTGCTGACCATCACCCAGATCGCCATGGGCGCAGTCGCGCTCGTCCTGGGCACGATGACGGTGACCGGCATCGTCGAGGCCTGGCACGTCTACGCGCTCGCCTTCCTGTTCGGGATCGGCACCGCGTTCGACGCGCCGACCCGGCAGGCGTTCGTGGTCGAGATGGTCGGCAAGGACGAGCTGTCCAACGCGGTCGGCCTCAACTCGGCCTCCTTCAACGCGGCCCGGCTGATCGGCCCCGGGCTGGCCGGGTTGCTGATCCACTGGATCGGTACCGGCCCGGTGATCATCATCAACGGCTTCAGCTACGCCGCGGTGATCCTGTCGCTGCACCTGATGCGCTCGAAGGAGCTGCACACGCCGAAGGTGGCGGCCCGGGAGAAGGGCATGATCCGGGACGGGATGCGCTACCTGTGGCGCCGGCCGGACCTGATGATGGTGCTCGTCGCGGTGTTCTTCGCCGGTACGTTCGGGCTGAACTTCCAGATGACGTCCGCGCTGATGGCCACCCAGGCCTTCCACAAGGGCGCGGGGGAGTACGGCATCCTCGGCTCGATCCTGGCGATCGGCTCACTGGCCGGCGCGCTGCTGGCCGCCCGGCGGGTTCGGACCCGCGCCCGGCTGGTGATCGGCGCGGCCCTCGCCTTCGGCGTGATGGTCGTCGTCAGCGGCCTGATGCCGACGTACCTGTCCTTCGCCGTCGTCCTGCCGCTGGTCGGTTTCACCGCCCTGACGATGCTGACCGCGGCCAACGCGACGATGCAGCTGGGCATCGAGCCCACCATGCGCGGCCGGGTGATGGCCCTCTACATGACCGTCCTGATGGGTGGTACGCCGCTGGGCTCGCCCTTCATCGGCTGGATCGGCCAGGAGTTCGGCGCTCGCTGGTCGCTGATCGTGGGTGGATCCATCACGATGCTGGGCACCACCGCCTCGGTCCTGTACTTCTCCCGCCGCCGCGGTCTGGCGATCCGGCCCCGCCTGCTGCCCCGCCCCCGGCTGGACATCCTCACCCCGACGACGGACCTCCTGGGCGAGAAGTCCACCCTCACCGAAACCCCGGTCGCAGCACCCACCTCGCCCCACCCCGAGCCCGCCAAACCCCAGGTGGCCTAGCCCTCGGCTCACCCACGCCGCGGGCGGGGTGAGTCGTAAGGGCCAGATAATGGCTGCCGGTGCGGCGGGTTGGGGGACATGCGCACAATGGGGTGTGACTCATTACGACTTGGTGGTTGTCGGGACCGGCTCCGGGAACACGATCGTGACGAAGCAGTTCGCGGACCGGAAAGTGGCGATCGTCGAGCGCGGCATCTTCGGCGGGACCTGTCTCAACGTGGGCTGTATTCCGACCAAGATGTTCGTCCATACGGCCGACCTGGCGGCGGTACCGTCGCACAGCTCGCGGCTCGGGGTCGACGAGAAGCTCACCGGGGTGCGCTGGCCGGACATCCGGGACCGGATCTTCGGGCGGATCGATCCGATCTCCGCCGGCGGAGCGGAGTACCGGGAACACCACCCGAACAACGTCAACGTCACGCTGTACCACGGCACCGGACGGTTCACCGCTGAGCGCGAGCTGACGGTGACGGCGAACGACGGCGGCTCTTCGGAGGTACTGACGGCTGATCAGTTCGTCCTCGCCGCGGGGAGCCGGCCGATCGTGCCGTTCATCCCGGGGCTGGAGGAGACGGGGTTCCACACCTCGGACACGATCATGCGGCTGCCGTCGTTGCCACGGCGGCTGGGGATCATCGGGAGCGGGTTCGTCGCGGCTGAGTTTGCGCATGTGTTCTCGTCGCTCGGGGTCGAGGTGACGCTGATCGCGCGGTCCGACCGGATGCTGCGGCACGAGGACAGCGAGATCGCGAAGCGGTACACGGAGCTTGCTGCGGAGAAGTACACGGTGAAGCTGCTGCACGAGACGGTGCATGTGTGGCGGCGCAACGACGCGATCGTGCTCAAGACGCTGAGCCCGGCGGGTGCGGACGAGATCCTTGTCGACGAACTGTTGGTAGCCGTCGGCCGTACGCCGAACTCGGACCTGCTCGACGTCGGCGTCACCGGGGTCGAGACGGAGAAGGACGGCCGGGTGGTGGTCGACGAGTACCAGCAGACGGCGGTGGAGGGGATCTACGCGCTGGGCGACGTCTGTTCGCCGTACCAGCTGAAGCATGTCGCCAACCACGAGGCGCGGGTCGTCCAGCACAACCTCCTGCACCCCGACGACCGCATCAAATCCGACCACCGCTACGTCCCCCACGCCGTCTTCGGCTCCCCCCAGGTCGCGTCCGTCGGCCTGACCGAGGAGGAGGCCATCGACCAAGGCATCCCGTACGCCGTCGGTCGCGAGGCCTACGCCGACATCGCCTACGGCTGGGCCATGGAAGACACCACCGGCTTCGCCAAAATCCTCGCCGACCCCGACAGCGGCCTGCTCCTAGGCGCCCACATCATCGGCCCCCAAGCCTCCACAGTCATCCAGCCCATCATCCAAGCAATGTCCTTCGGCCTGGACGCCCACACCATGGCCCGAGGCCAGTACTGGATCCACCCCGCCATGCCAGAACTAATAGAAAACGCCCTACTCAACATAAAACTCAAAAACTAAGAACCAAGAGCAACAGCCAAGAGCAACAGACAGGCCCGGCTGTAGCTGTGGTTCAGGCGGTGCCGGGCGTCAGGCTTGCTTGGTTTGCCGAACGACTGACAAGCATTGACCCGCGCCACACGGCTGCGTCAGATGTGTCGACCGGTGACAGCTCGACCGAACTGCTTGCTTGGTTGCCATTCTTGGTCGGCTCATCGGCTGACGTCGGGGAGGATGAAGGCTGGGGGCCGCGCTCGGGACCCAGGCAGCGGCTCCGGGTGGGCGCGCCTCTGGAGTAAGTTCGGCATTGGAGCCGCGACGACTGCGAGCTGTCTCCGGCTGTTCCGGGCACTGGCAACGAGGTGGGTCTGGAGCTGAGCATCAACAGCCTCGGCCGCGAGCCGACGCCGACCGGCTCGCCACCTGGGACGCCAGGTTCGTGATTGGTCGTGCGGTGGACTGTGGATAGCCGCTATCTGGTAACTAACTTGCGCCAGGCGACGAATAGTTTCCCCGTTGGCCGCATCGCACCTCAGATGAGTCGGGCGGGCGCCCGCCTTGGCGGATGAGTGACCCTCTAGTTGTCGCGGCCTTGCCAGGTTGTTATGCAGGCTTCGTTGCCTTCGGGGTCGGAGAGGACCCAGAAGGAGGGGGCTCGGAGGTCGGAGAGTAGGTGGCCGCCGGCGGCTAGGGCTGCTTTGAGGCGGTGGGGGGCCTCGTCGTGGGGGACGGAGATGTCTAGGTGGATTCGGTTGCGTTGGGGGCGGGGGTGGTCCATTTGCTGGAACCAGATCGCGGGGCCCTGGCCTAGGGGGTCAATGAGCGGGTCAGTCGGGCCGTCGGCTCCGGCCTCGGGGGCGTACCCGAGTGCTGCCTTCCAGAAGGGTCGGATTGCGGCGATGTCCAGGGCGTCGATGCCTAGTTCGATGAGTTGGACGGATCGGGGGGCTTCTGGGGTGGTGTCGGGGGCGGTGCGTGAGCCGGCCTCTTGGACAGCGGCGGAGATTTGGTGGGCGAGGTCTATGTCGCGGGTGGTGGCCGCGGCGTGGGCGAGTGACTGGAGAGTGAGGATCACCCGGGTGGGGCGGACGTCTACTCGGAGGTGCTGGTCGGCGTCGTCGCCGCAGGTACCGACCACCAGCGACGTGATCCGGGCTGCCTCGGCCAGGGAGCCGACCGGTACGGAGGTTTGCAGTGTGCCGAGTACGAAGCGCCATCCCGCATCGCTGACGGCTTCTGAGGTTTCCGTCCGGCTCAGCGTCTTCTCCATGGCTACATCCTTGCAGCCCGGCCAGCTCAGGCAGTGCCAGGTGAACTAGCGGAAGGCGGCTATGACTTCGGCTGCGGTTTCGAGGGGGGTTAGGTCGTCGTTCAGATCGGGGAGGGTGAGCATTACTTCGGTGGCGCCGGCTTCGGATAGTTCTCGGAAGCGGCCTATTTGGTCGGGGATGGTGGCTGCGTTGACGGTGGCGGCGTACTTGGCTGGGTCTTGGTTGCGGGGGCGGAGGCGGTCGATCAGGGCGGTGAGGTGTTGGGGGGTCTTGCCGATGAGAGTGGTGGAGAGTTGGGTCAGGCGGGGTGGTTCTTTGTCGGGTGGGGTGTTTGCCTGAAGATAGGCGGCTTTCTCGTGGACTTTGGCCGCGTTGCCGAAGACGTTGACGGCGTCGGCGTACCGGGCTGCTAGGCGGAGGGTGCGGTTGCCGCTGCCGCCGACGAGGATCGGTAGTGGGTCCTGGAGAGGGCGGGGGTAGCAGGCAGTTTCCGGTACGTCGAGGACCTTGCCTCGCCAGGGTTTGTTGCCTGGGCCCCACAACACGGGGAGCAGCTGCAAAGCGTCCTCCAGCAGGGCGTACCGATCGCCGACAGGAGGAAACTCCCAGCCGTATGCCTTGTGTTCGGCCTCGAACCACGCCAACCCCAGCCCACACACCGCCCGGCCACCACTCAGCACATCGAGGGTCGCGACGATCTTTCCTAGGTGCGCGACGTTGCGATAGGTGATCCCGCTGACGAGCGTCCCAAGCTGTACCCGCGACGTACAGGCTGCCAGATACGCGAGCGTCGTCCAGCTCTCGAGGAAGTCCTCCCAAGCCCGCCCGACCTGCGGGATCTGCCGGAAATGATCCATCACATAGATCGCATCGAACCCAGCCGCCTCCGCCGCAGCGCCGACGTCCTTGATCCACTGACCAGTCGTCTTCCGCCCCGCCTTGTGCGTATAGCTGCTCAACTGCAACCCGAACCGCAACCGGGCCGGCGCCTCCCGCTGCCGCTGCGCCGCTTCCCCCGCACCCACGAACGCCTCCGGTACGACGCGTACCGCCGTAGGCGCGAGCACGTCGTCATACCCTTCGCCGCCCAACTCCTTCTTGACCGCTCCCCAAGCCTTGAGTTGCCCGGTCAGCACATCCGCCGGAATCCGCTTGGCCCGCTCCCGATTCCGCCGCCGGCACTCCTCCGCCGGGGTATCGAACCCCACCGCCACACAAGCAATCCCGCGCTCCCGAGCCATCGCCAGCCAATTCAGCCGCCGCTCCCGATCCAGCCCGAGCGTGTCGATCACGGTCGTCAGCCCCCGCCCGACCCGCTGCCGAACCACCTCCTCCAGCAACGCGAACGCATCCGCACTGGCCGCCAGATCGTCTTCCCCGGCCCCGACCAACGCCCGCAACCGATCGCTCGACACGATCAGATCCGGCGCGAACGTCTCCGCGGCCCACGTCGACTTCCCCGCCGCCCCCGGCCCCACCAACACCACCACACAAGGCGCCGGCAGATTCCGCCCCTCGATCTCCATACCCCAGTCTCACCCCGCGATTCGGGAACGCGCGAACCGGATGGGGACTTTCGGCGTCTCATCTTCTGCAAGGCCCCGAAGCGGGCCGTCTGATCAACGAGGAGTCGTCATGTCCCGCAAGCTCGGTGCCTTCATCAACTTCGGCATCGGTTTGTCGGCGGTGTTCGTGATCGTGGGGGCGGTCGCGTTCGGGATGGGGCAGGCGAATCAGGCGGCGGCGAGTGCGCCGGTGAAGACGGTCGCGCCGGCGAAGGTGTCGGCTCCGGTCGCCCCAGCGAAGGTGTCGGCGACGCCGGTGACGAAGCCTGTTGTTGCCAGTGGCAAGAAGGTTCTGTACTTCACCTTCGACGACGGGCCGGATCCGGTGTGGACGCCGCAGGTGCTCGAGGTGCTGGCGAAGTACGGGGCTCATGCGACCTTCTTCGAGCTGGGGAGCATGCAGGCGGAGCACCCGGAGCTCAAGGAGCAGGTGCTTGCTGCGGGCAACAGCATCGGGAGTCACTCGATCTCACACGCGCAGTTGACGAAGGTGTCGGCGGCCAAGCGGCATCACGAGATCTTCGACGGGCCGGCCTCGAAGTGCTTCCGGCCTCCGTACGGTGCGGAGAACGCGAAGGTGAAGGCCGACATCAAGGCGGCGGGGATGCGGCCGGTGCTGTGGGATGTCGACACGCTCGACTGGCAGAAGCCGGGCAAGCAGGCGATCGTGAAGAGCATCCTCACCACCGTCCACAACGGAAGCGTGATCCTGATGCACGATGCCGGCGGGAACCGTAGTCAGACGGTCGCGGCGCTCGACCAGGTGCTGGAAACGCTCCAAGCCCAGGGATATGCCTTCGCGGCGATGGACTGCTGACCTCTAAAGTCGGGGGATGCGACTGTTTGTGGCGGTCATCCCGCCGGTGGAGGTTGTCGAGCATCTGGCCGAGTTCGTCGGCCCCCGAAGAGATCACCCGGACGAGGACCTCCGCTGGGCGTCGGACGAGAACTGGCACATCACGCTCGCGTTCCTGGGCGACGTGCCGGAGTACAAGACCGAAGACCTGGCCGAAGGGCTCGAGCGGGCAGCCAACCGGCAGAAGCCGTTCGACCTCCGGCTCAAGGGGTCGGGAGCGTTCCCGAGCGTGGCGGACGCCCGGGTGCTGTTCACCGGCGTCCAGGACGAGTCCGAGGCCCTGCCGCACCTGGCGATGACAACGCGGTCAGCGGCGAACAAGGCCGGCGTGACCGTGGACGGGCGCAAGTTCACCCCGCACCTCACGCTCGCGCGTTTGAAGCAGCCGATGGACGTGGTCCGGTGGGTGCGGGTCTTCGACACCTACGAGGGACCGTCCTGGACAGCGGAAAGTATCGAGTTGGTTTCATCGCGTCTCGGCGAGGGCCCGAGCCATGGTGCGGCGTACGACACAGTGGGCGAATGGGAGTTCTTAGGCTAACCTTCGGAAGGTTAGCCGTACCTAATACCTGGAGTTCCCGCCATGCTCGCCAACTATCTGATCGGTCTTCGTGAAGGTCTCGAAGCCTCGTTGGTGGTCAGCATTCTCGCCACCTTCCTGGTCAAAGCGGGCCGGCGGGACAGACTGAAACTGGTCTGGGCCGGAGTCGTCGCGGCGCTGGCCGTCGCGGCCGTCGGCTGGGGTCTGCTGCAGTTCGTCACCGCGCTGACGGCCAAGTCGTTCACCACCCAGGAGACGATCGGCGGGGTGATGTCGATCGTCGCGGTCGGCTTCGTCACCTGGATGATCTTCTGGATGCGCAAGGCCTCCCGCACCATCGCCAGGGAGCTGCGCGAGCGGATGGGTCAGGCGCTGGAGCTCGGCTCCGGCGCCGTCGTCCTGCTCGCCTTCCTGGCGGTCTTCCGCGAGAGCATCGAGACGGCCTTCATCGTGTACGCCTCGGCGGCGACCGCGACGACGGCCGCGCCGCTCACCGGCGTACTGCTCGGCCTGATCACCGCGGTCGGCCTCGGCTTCGCGATCTACCGCGGCGCGGTGAAGATCAACCTGGCCGTCTTCTTCAAGTGGACCGGCGCGCTGCTGGTCCTGGTCGCGGCCGGCATCTTCGCCTACGGCTTCCACGACCTGCAGGAGGCGAACATCCTGCCCGGCCTGCAGAACCTCGCCTTCGACATCTCGCACGTGATCCCGCCGGACAGCTGGTACGGCGTACTGCTGAAGGGGATCTTCAACTTCAGCCCGGCCCCGACCGTGGTCGAGGCGATCGCGTGGCTGGTCTATCTGGTACCGGTGCTCTTCCTCTACTTCCGCCCGGTCAGGTCAACAACGCCGCCGCCCGCGGTGCCCGCTCGAACCGTCCAGGAGAACTCATGATCACCACCCGCCGGGCCGCCGCCATCGGCGCAGTACTGCTGCTGGCCGGCCTGACCGGTTGCGCCGACGACAAGCCCGCCGCCGGCGCCGAGGACGGCACCGGTCCGGTGACCGTCAAGGCCACCGACTCCGAGTGCGGTCTGAGCCGTACCGACGTGAAGTCCGGGACCAGCACCTTCTCGGTCTCCAACGGCGGCAGCAAGGTCACCGAGTTCTACGTGTACGCCGAGGGCGACCGCGTCATGGGCGAGGTCGAGAACATCGGCCCCGGCCTCAAGCGGGAGCTGATCGTCGAGCTGCCGACCGGGAAGTACCAGGCGGTCTGCAAGCCGGGCATGGTCGGCGACGGCATCCGTGGCGACCTCACCGTCACCGGCGACGCCGCCGCGCAGGTGGACGAGGACACCGCGCTGAAGCAGGCCGCGGACAGCTACCAGCGGTACGTGAACTCGCAGGCGATCGCGCTGGAGCAGAAGACCGCCGAGTTCGTCACGGCGGTGAAGGCCGGCGACGTCGCCAAGGCCAAGGAGCTGTTCCCGGTCTCGCGCACCTACTGGGAGCGGATCGAGCCGGTCGCGGAGTCGTTCGGCGATCTCGACCCGAAGATCGACGCCCGGGTCAACGACGTCGAGCCCGGCACCGAGTGGACCGGGTACCACCGGATCGAGCAGGCGCTGTGGGAGAAGAACACCACGGCAGGCATGGCGAAGTACGCCGATCAGCTGCTGGTCGACGTCAAGACCGTGGTCGCCAAGGCCAAGGTCGTGAAGCTCAACCCGCTGCAGCTGGCCAACGGCGCCAAGGAGCTGCTCGACGAGGTCGCGACCGGCAAGGTCACCGGTGAGGAAGACCGCTACTCGCACACCGACCTGTGGGACTTCCAGGCCAACGTCGAGGGCTCGCAGGCGGCAGTACAGGCCTTGCGCCCGGCGCTGCAGCAGCGCGACCCCGCCCTGGTCACCACGCTGGACACGAACTTCAAGGCAGTCTTCGCCGCGCTGGACAAGTACCGCGTGGGCGACGGCTTCAAGCCCTACACCGCGACCGACGCCGAGAAGAAGGAGCTCGGTGCGGTCGTGGACGCGCTGGCCGAACCGGTCAGCAAGGTCGCCGGCGTGATCGCGAAGAAATGAGCGAGCGCCAGGGAATCTCCCGCCGCGGCCTGCTGGGCGCGGCGGGAGCGGCCGTCGCCACGGGCGTCGCCGGATATGCCGCACACTCGGCCCTGACGACCGAAGAGTCGCAGGCCGCTGACAACTCAGGTCCGGTCGAGTTCCACGGAGCTCACCAGGCCGGGATCGTCACACCCGCCCAGGACCGGCTGCACTTCGCCACCTTCGACGTGACGGCGACCAAGCGCGACGCGGTCGTCTCGTTGCTGAAGGAGTGGACCGCGGCTGCCGCGCTGATGACGGCTGGGCGCGACATCGGCCAGTACGGCGCGGTGAACGGCCCGGGGGAGGCTCCGCCCGAGGACACCGGCGAGGCGGTCGGTCTGCCGCCGGCGCGGCTCACGTTGACGATCGGGTTCGGGCCGAGTTTCTTCGTCGATGCCAAGGGCAACGACCGGTTCGGGCTGAAGGCGAAGCGGCCGGGTGCGCTGGTCGATCTGCCGCATTTCATCGGCGACAACCTCGATCCCAACCGCAGCGGTGGCGACATCGCCGTACAGGCGTGTTCGGACGACCCGCAGGTCGCGGTGCACGCGATCCGCAACCTGGCCAGGATCGGCTTCGGTACGACGGTCGTGCGCTACTCGCAGCTCGGATTCGGCCGGACGTCGTCGACAAGCAGGGCGCAGACGACGCCGCGCAACCTGTTCGGCTTCAAGGACGGTACGAACAACCTCAAGCTCGAAGACACCACGAAGCTCGAGGAGCAGTTGTGGGTCCAGCCCGAGGACGGCCCGGACTGGATGGTCGGCGGCTCGTACCTGGTGTCGCGGCGGATCCGGATGACGATCGAGATCTGGGACCGGACGTCGCTCGGCGAGCAGGAGCAGATCATCGGCCGCGGTAAGGGCACGGGTGCCCCGCTGGGCAAGGCGGACGAGTTCGACCCGATCGACTTCAACGCCAAGACCTCCGACGGTACGCCGAAGCTGGCCGCGGACTCGCATGTCCGGCTGGCGCACCCGCAGTTCAACAAGGGCGCCGAGCTCCTGCGACGCGGCTACAACTTCGTCGACGGCTCGGACGGCCTCGGCCGGCTCGACGCGGGGCTGTTCTTCCTCGCGTACCAGCGTGATCCGCGCAAGCAGTTCGTCCCGATCCAGCAGCAGCTGTCCCGGTCCGACGCGATGAACGAGTACATCCGCCACGTCGGCTCAGGCATCTTCGCCTGCCCGCCGGGTGTTGCGGCGGGCTCCTTCTGGGGCGAGAAACTCTTCAGTTAGATCACCGTCGAAGTGTTGGGCCCGCTGACCTGGAGCGGACCTTAGGGTTTCGGCCGTGAACAGGAACAAGAACTTCACGGTGGTGTTCTGTCTGGCCGCGACGTTGGTCGTGGCGGGCTGTGGCGGCGATGGCGGCAGCATGGGGGCGGTGCCCACACCGCCTCCGAGCCGCGCCGCCACGGCTCCGCAACCGACCAAGCCGAGCAAGCCGGTGAGCAGTGCGCCGAAGCCGGCGGCCTGCAACGGGTGCTTCCCCGGGATCACCTATGCCGGTCTGGTCAAGACGCTGAAGACCAAGGGGTACGCCTGCAAGGTCGACCGGATCCTCGGGACCGAGTGCGAGAAAGGCATCATGGAGCTCCACATCGAGACCGATTACAAGCTGAAGAACCAGATCAGCAACATCGATGTGACCGGGCGGGCCAGCAGCAAGGGCGAGTACCCGCAGGGGCCGAGCGTGGCGTTCACCAGGTTGCAAGCGGCACTGCCGGTCGCGCTGCCGATGTTCATCGCCGATCCGGCGGTCCGCAAGCAGATCATCGCCTTCGCCGCGAAGAACAGCAG
This sequence comes from Kribbella koreensis, assembly GCF_039525325.1. Lineage (NCBI taxonomy): Bacteria > Bacillati > Actinomycetota > Actinomycetes > Propionibacteriales > Kribbellaceae > Kribbella > Kribbella koreensis. The sequence continues at coordinate 53,835 of NZ_BAAAHK010000018.1, read as the reverse complement.
TCACGCGGCGACCGGTCCGGACGCGGTGCGGGACGCCAAGGCAGGTGGGTTCCGGATCTCCTGCCAAGGCGTCCACGGCTTCACCGTCCGGAAGAACGGCCGAAGCGCCTCCAGCTACTCGACGTCGGTCGACATCTACGGCCCATCGGCGTACTGACCTACTACTTCACGGCTCCAGCGGTCACTCCGGCGACGAAGTGGCGTTGGGCCAGGAGGAAGCCGATGACGACCGGGATGCTGACCACGAGGGCAGCGGCCATGATCTGGTTCCAGTAGATGTTGGTCTGGGTCGAGTACTGCCGTAGTCCGACCGACAACGTGCGGTTGGACTCGGTCGTCATCACCGAGGCGAAGAGCACTTCACCCCATGCGGTCATGAACGAGTAGATCGCCACCGCGATCACGCCCGGCCGGGCGGCCGGCAGGACGACGCGGGCCAGCGCGCCCATCGGACCGCAGCCGTCGACGAGCGCTGCCTCGTCGAGTTCGCGGGGGATGCTGTCGAAGTACCCGGCGAGCATCCAGATCGAGAACGGCAGGCTGAACGTCAGGTACGTGATGATCAGGCCGAGCCGGGTACCGACCAGCTGCACCCCGACCGAGTTGTTGATGTTCACGAAGATCAGGAACAACGGCAGCAGGAACAGCACGCCCGGGAACATCTGCGTCGACAGCACCGTGGTGGTGAAGGCGGTCCGGCCGCGGAAGCGGAACCGGGAGACCGCGAACGCGGCCAGGATCGCGATCGCGACCGAGCAGACCGTGGCCGCCACCGAGACGATCGTGCTGTTCACGAAGTACCGGGCCAGCGGCACCGTCATCCACATGTCCATGAACGGGTCGAAGGTGATCTTCGACGGCCACCAGGTGAAGGCGCCCTGGACATCGCTCAGCGGCTTCAGCGAGGACGTCACCATCACGTAGAGCGGGACGAGCACGAACAGCCCGAGCACGATCAGCACGACCGCGCGATAAGCCTTGAATCCCTTGGTGTCACGCACGACGAGACCTCCGGCCGGTGACGATCAGATAGGCGCCGGTGACGATCATCAAGAAGATCAGCAGCAGCACGGACATCGCCGCGCCGGAGCCGAAGTTCCAGGTCAGGAACGACGCGTTGTAGATGTGGAAGGTGATCAGGTCGCCCGCCGGCGGCTGCGCGTTGCCGAACAGCACGTACGGCGTGTTGAAGTCGCTGAACGTCCACAGGAACAGCACCAGCACGAGCACCAGGTTGACCGGCCGCAAGGCGGGCAGCGTGATGTTGCGCCACTGCCGGATCGACCCGGCGCCGTCGACCGCGGCCGCCTCGTAGACGTCGCGCGGGATGCTCTGCAGCCCGGCCATCAGGGTGAGGAAGGCGAACGGCCACAGCTTCCAGACCGCCACGGTGATCAGCGAGACGAGCGCGTTGCCGCCGATCAGCCAGAACGGCCGGTCGGAGGTGAGGCCGAGGTTGTCGACCAGCACGTGGTTCAGCGCGCCGGTGTCGCGCTGGAGCATGAAGTTCCAGGTCAGGATCCCGGCGTACGCCGGCAGCGCGTACGGCACCAGGAACAGCGTCCGTACGACGCTGCGCCCCTTGAACGGTGGTTGCAGCGCAACGGCCGCCGCCATCCCGAGAATCCACGAGATCACCAGCGTGATCAGCGAGAACGCGACCGTGACGCCGAAGGACTTCAGCAGGCCCTCGCCGACCGCGTTGTGGAAGTCCACGGCCACCCGGTAGTTGTTGAAGCCCGCCCACGGCGCCGCCGACCAGTTCGAGATGAAGAACTTGGTCAGCTTCACGAAGCTCATCCAGATGCCGACCAGCATCGGGATGATGTGGATCAGCAGCTCCAGCAGGACCGCCGGAGCGAGCAGCAGGTAGGGGAGTTTCCGGCTCAGCCCCGGACGGCGGTCGAGCCCCCGCTTCGCCGGCTTGGTAGCCGGCGAAGCGGGGGCCTGCTCGGTGACAACTGCCATCAGCTACCGGCCGCCACTTGGTCCTGGGCCGTCTGCAGCGCTGCCTTCACATCGTCCGCGCTCACGGTGCCGCCGGTGGCGATCTTGGCGAACAGGCCGTTCATCGCCTTGCCGACGGTGCTCTCGAACTGGTCCTCGGCCGGTACCAGCGGCAGCGGCTTGGACTTGGTGTTGTAGACGTCCTGGAAGGTCGCTGCCTCGGCCGCGTCGGTGGTGAAGACGGGCTTGGCGTCCTTGAGCACCGGCAGCGAGGAGAACGGCTTGCCCAGCGTCGTCTGGGTGGTCGCGTCCGTCATGTACTTGACGAACTTCAGCGCCGCGTCCTTGTGCTTGGTGTTCTTGAAGATCGACAGGTTGATCCCGGCCACGTGGCTGGCGGTCTGGTTCGGTGAGCCGGCCGGCGCGGGGAACGGCACGACGCCGTACTCGCCGGCCTTCATCCCGTTGGCGACGATCGAGGAGTCGGCGTTGTTCTGGTTGATCACCATTGCCACCTTCTTGGTGGCGAAGTCGTTCACCGACTTGGTGCCGTTGTCGTACTGCGCGTTCGACGGGTTGGCGACCTTGTCCTTCTGCATCAGGTCGAGGTACCGCAGCACGCCCTGCACGTTGCCGTCACTGGTGAAGGTCGGCTTGCCGTCCTTGTCGAACCAGTCGGCGCCGTTCTGGGCGCCGTTGATGAAGGCGAAGTGCACGTTCTCGGTGTAGCTGCCGGCCGCCAGCGCCATGCCCCAGGTCTTCTTCGCCGGGTCGGTCAGCTTCTGCGCGGCCGAGACCATCTCTTCCCAGGTCTTCGGCGGCTGCAGGCCGGCCGCGGCGAACATCGCCTTGTTGTAGTACAGGCCGTAGGCCAGACCGTAGAGCGGGACCGAGGTCGGGTCCTCGCCCTCCTTGCCGCCGGTCGCCAGAGCCGTCGGCACGAACTTGTCCTTACCCCCGATCGCGGTCATCGCGTCGTTGTCGAACGGCAGGAACGCGCCGGTCGCCTGCAGGGACGCGGCCCAGGTGTTGCCGATGTTGAGCACGTCGGGGCCCTGGCCGGAGGTGGTCGCGGTCTGGATCCGGGTCTGCAGGTCGTTCCAGCCGATCACCTCGAGGTTGACCTTGATGCCGGTGTCCGCGGTGAACTTCTGCAGGACCGGCGTCAGCACCTCTTTGTCGTTGTCCAGGCTGGTGCCCTGGTTACTGGCCCAGTAGGTCAGCGTCTGGTCTCCACCACTATCGCCGCCGGAGGAGTCGCCTGAATCGCTGCCACCACAGGCGGCCAGGCTCAATCCCAGGGCGGTCACCGCTGCTGCGGCTACAAACGAACGCAGTCTCACGTCGGACTCCCTCGTCCCATCGAGCCTCCGGCAGGAGAGCGGAGGCTGGTGCGGCCATAGTGGCCTAACCGGTTAAGTAGCGGAACCCTAACCGGTTCAGTTGACCCGGTTTCGTTACTTCACCGTGACTTTTCAGGCTGGGTTTTCAGGCCGGCGCCGTCGAGTCCCGCACGCGTAGTACCCCAGAAGGCGTTTCCCAATGCAGCCCCGACTCGCCGGCCGCGATCCGGAAGAGCAGATCGGCCGCCATCCGGCCGCGCTCCATCGTCTGCTGGTCCACGGCGGTGATGCCCGGCAGTGCGAGCTCGCACAGCGGCGAGTCGTCCCAGGCGATGATCGAGAGCTCGTCCGGTACTGCGGTACCGAGCTCGACGGCGACCCGGAGAGCGGCGACGGCCATCAGGTCGTTGCCCAGGACGAGCGCGGTCGGGCGCTTCTTGCTCTTCAGGAGCTTGCGGGTCAGCGCGGCGCCGTCGGCGTACTGGTAGTTGCCTTCGAGATGGGTGACCCGGATGCCGCGCGCCTCGGCGTGCTCCTTGAGGAGCTTCACCCGCAGTTGCTCGTGCACGAAGGTGAAGGGGCCGCTGACGTGCGCGATCTCCTTGTGGCCAAGCTCTTCCAGGTGGCCGACCAGGAGTCGCACGGTCTGCTCCGGCGAGCTGATCAGCCGGCCGACGCCGTCGTCGGGTGCGTTGGAGCTGACCACGACGCAGGGGACGCCGAGCTCCTTGAGCAGCGGGATCCGGGGATCGTCGTTGTGCTCGTCGAACAGGATGAACCCGTCGACGCGGCCCTGCCGGCTCCAGCGGCGGAGTACGTCGAGATCCTGGCCCTGCTCGCCGGTCAGCCGGAGCAGGAGCGAGGAGTCGACCTCGTTCAGGTACTGCTCGATGCCGACCAGCGTGCGCATGTAGAACGCCTCGGTCGAGATCAGCGCCGGGTCGCGGGCGATCACGATGCCGATCGTCCTGGTGCGGCTCGCGGACAGGGCGACGGCGGCGGAGTTCGGGTGGAAGCCGAGCTCGGCGGCGAGGCTGAGCACGCGTTGCCGGGTCTCCTCGCTGACGCCGGAGCGGCCGTTCAGCGCGTACGAGACCGACGCCTTGGAGATGTCGAGCCGGCGCGCGAGGTCGCTGATCGTGACGCGCTGACTGCGCTGCCCCCCACTGCTGCCGCCTTGCATGGGCGGAACGTTAGCAGCGCGAATTTCTGGATAGCGTTATCCCATGACCTCGTCCGGTATGACCTCCGCCGCTCTCCGCCTGGATTTCCTCCCCTGGGAGTACGCCGGCGCGTCCCTTGCCGAGCGTGAACGGCAGGCTGCGCGGTGCCGTGCGCTGACGGGCTCGGTCTCACTGGCCGCCGATGCTTATGTCGCGGAGAGTGCCGCGGTGTTCTGTGAGGAACTGCGGATGGGGGCGCGGTCCTACATCGCCGCCCACGCCTACGTCACCGGCTCCGTCCTGATCGGCGCCGACACCACCATCAACCCGTTCACCGCGGTCCGCGGCAAGGTCGTCCTCGGCGACGGCGTCAGAATCGGCGCCCACACCTCCCTGCTCGCCTTCAACCACGGCACCGCCCCCGACCGCCCCATCTACACCCAACCCCACACCTCCCTCGGCATCACCGTCGGCGACGACGTCTGGATCGGCTCGAACGCGATAATCCTCGACGGCGTGACGATCGGCCCCCACAGCATCATCGGCGCCGGCGCAGTAGTGACCAAGAACGTCGAAGCCTGGTCGATCGTCGCAGGAAACCCAGCCCGCAAACTCCGCGACCGCCGCGACCCAAAGCCCGCCACCCCCACCGCGCCCACTCCCACCGCGCCCACTGTCTCGGGCCCCGCCCCCACCCGCGCCCCCGCCGCGCCGCAGGCGCGGCTTGCTGAGCTCGCCGCCGGCTTTGCCGGCAAGGCCCGGGCGCAGGCGGATGCCTTGCTGGCAAGGTGTTTTGATGGTGAGAAGTTTGTGGATCAGCCTGGCGGTGAGGCTGCTGTCCGACCTTGGTGCGATGCCATCGAGATCGCCGATCTGCTCCTTCGACGTGCACCGGCCGGCCACTCGACGGCTGAGCTCATCAGCCGGTTGCGCGCGGCCGAGGTGTCTGTGCTGGATGGTCCCGGGAGCTATCACGTGCTCTGCGTCGGGTACGCCCTGCAACTGCTTGGTAGTTGCTTCGAGCATCCAATCGCAGTGGACTTCGAGATCGACCGTCTCGACGGGTTGCCGTGGGCAAGGAACGCGTGGAGTGCGGGCGCGGCCATCGACTCCGTCGGTACGGCGATCGCCCGGAACCTCAAGGACCACAGCGATTCCACCATGCTCTACCCGCTGATGGGCTGGCTGACGACCAACGCCGACCCAGCGACCGGTATGTGGGGCCAACCTCACCCCGACGACGGCTGGCTGCAGGTCGTCAACGGTTTCTATCGCCTCACACGCGGCACCTACGCGCAGTACGGCCTCCCCTTGCCCTACCCCGAACAGGCGATCCGCACCCTGCTGGCCCACTCGCAAGACCAGCGAGTCGAGTTCAACGCCTGCAACGTCCTCGACGTCATCCACCCACTCTGGCTAGCCGGTAAGCAGACCGACCACGGCCGCCCGGACGGACGCCGATGGGCCGAGCAGATACTGGCCGAAATCCTGGACCGCTGGATCGACGACGAAGGTTTCGCCTTCGCCCCGGACGCCACCGACAACCGCGCGATCCCCGGCCTGCAAGGCACCGAGATGTGGCTCGCGATCATCTGGCTCCTCACCGACTACCTCGGCTTCTCCGACGCACTCGGCTACCACCCCCGCGGCGTACACCGCCCCGAACCGCTCATCACTCTCAGTCGTTGAACCAGCCGTCGGCGTGCAGGGTGCCGCCGAGGCGGCCGGCGTACTGGCTGAAGAAGATCCGGGAGGAGAGTTCGCGGCGGCTGGAGACGCCTACCTTCTCGAAGATGACCTTGAGGTGGTCCTGGACGGTGTAGGGCGACAGGTGCAGGGCAGCGGCGATCTGGTTCGTACTGTCGCCGAGCAGCACGTGCTGGACGACGTCACGTTCGCGATCGGTCAGGCCGTACGCCTCGACGACGAGTGGAATGACCTTGGCCGCGCCGGCGGCCTCGATCGTCACGGCAATCTGGGTGGTGAGGCCGTTGCGGTCGCGGACCGGCGTACCGTGCAGCGCGAGCCACTCACCAGACCTGCTGCGCAGACGCAGGTGCGGCAGGTAGTTCGCGGACCCAGCCGCAGCCGCGCGGGCAGCCGACACGACAGTGGTGATCGTCGACGGCAGCCTGCCCCACAGGTCCCCGCCGAGTTCAGCGATTCGCTCCTCCGCGGTGTCGCTGGCCGAGATGACCTCGTTGGCGCCGTCGAAGATCACTACCGCCGCCGACGACGTGTCCCGCCTGGTCTGCTCGAGGTTGGCCGAGATCAGTCCGCGCCGGAGGCCCAATGCCATCGTGGTCTCGATCCGGTGCATGAACTGGGCCTCGGCCGGGGAGAAGCCCACCCGGCCGACAGCGCGGTACAAGGTGCAGACGCCCCACATTCGCTCGTCACTGCGGACTACACCCCTCAACTCGTGCTCCAGGCCGAGCGTGGGCAGGTAGTCGCGCTGCCGGGGGCTGTGCAGCCGGTTGCCGTTGGTCGCTTCGTCGAGGATGCCGACCGCGACATCGCGACGGGCCAGGTCGGCGAAGTGGTTGAAGTCCGGCACCTCGTACTCGTACTGGACGAACAGGGCCTCGTCGGAGTGCTCCAGATCGACCATCACCCGCCCGGTGATCAGATGCGTCGCCGGATCCGTGAGCCCGATACAGATCGAGTCGAACGGGATTGCCCTTTCGAGCAACTCGACCGCGGCGAACGAGAAGTCCTCCCAGGAAAGCCCTGCCCGGGCAGCCGCTTCCAGCCCGGCCCGCGCCGACTCCGCGTGGTAGGTCTTCACCAGATCCCCAGATTACTGGGATACCGGCCCGCCGCCGCAGCGACGATCGTCGTACCCATGACCGACAACCTGCTCATCATTTCCCCCGCCACCCCCACCCGCGTAGCCGCCGGCGCGTACCGGCGTCCTTGAACCAAGTATGGGCAGATGCCTGTGGCAACCAGAACCCCAGAAACCTGGGATAGCGCTCGGTTCCGCCGGTGGCGAGGCTTCTCGGCATGATCGAATCACTGCGTGAAGTGCTGACCGGCCGGGTGGTTACACCCGAGGACGTGGATTGGGAGTCTGTACGGACGGCCTGGAACCTCACGGTCGACCAGCGGCCGTTGGCGGTCGTCGAGGCGGCTGGGCCGAGCGATGTCGAGCACACCGTGGCGTACGCCGCCGCCCATGGCCTGAAGGTCGCGGCCCAGGCCGGTGGGCATGGCGCGACCAAATCCCTCGACCAGACCATCGTCGTGCGTACCAACGCGCTGGACGACATCTGGGTCGACTCCCACGCCAGGATCGCCCGGGTCGGAGCAGGGGTGCGGTGGGGTGCTCTGCAGTCGGCTCTGGACGGTACCGGCCTCACTGGGCTGCTCGGCTCGACCGGGAACGTCTCGGTGGTCGGCTTCTGCACCAGCGGCGGTCTCTCCTGGCTCTCCCGCCCTTACGGCTCGGGGGCCGCTAGCTTGCGGGCGGCAGAGATCGTCGACGCCTCGGGTTCCCGACGGTGGATCGATGACTCCACCGAGCCGGACCTGATGTGGGCGCTCCGCGGTGGCGGCGGCAACTTCGCCGTCGTCACCTCGGTCGAGGTGGAGCTGTTCCTGGCGCCGGAGCTCACCGGTGGCCGGCTCATGTTCCCGATCCATCAGGCCGAGGCGGTACTGACGGCGTACCAGGAGGCAACCGAGTCAGCGGCCGGCCAGGTCACCCTGTGGGCGTACCTGACCCACTTCCCGGATGCGCCGTTCATGCCTGAGCCCATCCGTGGCCAGTCGTTCTGCATGATCGACGCGCTCACCCCGTTCGACCCGGCCGCGCTCGACGCAGCCCTGGCCCCGATCCGGTCGGCCGGTACTGCGGTAGTCGACTCAGTCGGTCCGCAGACGCCTGGTTCGATCGGGGAGATCACCCAGGAGCCGGTGGAGCCGACGCCCTTCACCATCCAGACAGCGACCTTCGACGAGCTCACTCCTGAGCTGATCGGAGTACTGCTGAAGCATGCCGCGCAGCCGTCCCTGATCTTCCAGGTGCAGCTCAGGCACTTGCGGGCGAGCCAGGAGGTGGCCCACGAGGGGGTGGCGGCCGCAGACCCAGCTGCGAAGTACTCGTTCAGTGCGCTGGCGATCCTGCCGGTACCTGAGCTGGAGCAGCCGGCGTCGCAGGCCCTGCTGGCGCTGAAGGACGCAGTGGCCCCCTGGCACGCGGGGGACTCGGTCCCGTCGATGCTGCCGACCGAGGGGACGCTGCAGGACGTGATCAGCGAGCCGGACCACGCCAGGCTCCGGGAGATCAAGCAGAGGGTCGATCCGCTGGGCGTATTGGTCGGTAACTACCCACTGGCCTGACCTGGTCGGGAGGGGGTCCACTAACCTGAGCCGGTGGACCCCCGGACCCGACGGCTCGTCACCTCTGTCGTACTAGCGGCGCTGGTCGCGATCGTGGTGATCGCGGCGCTGGTGAAATGACTACCAGGTCGTCGTACCTGCTCCGAGCTGGTTTGGTCCGCAACGTGCGGACCGGGGAGCACCTGACCACCTTTGTGGTGTCGGGGGTCTCGACGGTTCTGATCACCCGCCTGATCCTGGGGCTGAGCGGCTACCCGCAGATCGGCGGCAAGGGCCTGCACATCGCGCACGTCCTGCCCGGTGGGCTGCTGATGCTGCTGGCGATCTACCTGCTGCTCGCATACATCGGCCCGGTGGTCCGGCCCGCAGCCGCGCTGGTGGGCGGGGTCGGCTTCGGCCTGTTCATCGACGAGGTCGGCAAGTTCATCACCTCGGACAACAACTACTTCTACCAACCCACCGCGGCGATCGTGTACGTCATCTTCGTGCTGATCGTGCTGGGCTCCAGGTACGTCAGCAACCGGCGGCCGATCGACGAGCGGGAGCAGTTGGCCAATGTGGTCGACAACACGGTCGAGGGAGTCGCCGGTGGACTGTCCCGGCGTCGGCGGGCGCAGGCGTCCGCGCAGTTGAGGGCGGTCGGGCCGGAGGTCGTCGGGCGGCCGCAGACTCGTGCGCTGCTGGCTGCTTGTCCGCCTGACGAGGTGGAGCTCGCTGCGCCGATCGACGCCGCCTGGAAGAAGCTGCACCGGGGATTCGACCGGCTGGCGACCCATCCGCTGGCGCCTGCGGTGGCGGTCTTCGTGCTGACGCTGCAGGCGCTCGGTGCTCCTGTTATCGCGGCAGGGCTCCGGTTGGGTGACGGGCGGTTGCTGACGGACTTTCCGGTGGTCGGGGTGGCTGCCGGGAGCTTGCTGTCGGCAACCTTCACGATCCGGGGCGGGTTCCGGTTGCGGGCTCGCGATCGGGTGCGTGCTGTGCGGCTGTTCGAGCTCGCAGTACTGGTGTCGCTGCTAGTGACTCAGGTGTTCCAGTTCGCTGGTACGCAGTTCGCCGCGGTCGGTGGGATGACGCTCGACCTCGTCCTGCTCGGCTTGCTCGGTGCTGAGGCCGAGCGGCTGCGGCGAGCGGCCGCCCCAGTTCTCGTTGCGGCCGAAGAGGACCGGGGCGATGGTGGCGAGTAGGTAGAGCCCACCGGCGACCAGGAAGGTCGGGGTCAGCCCGATACCGGCAATGGTCGCTCCGGCCAGTACGCCGCCCAGCGGGACGCCTGCCCAGCCGACGGCCTCGGCCAATGAATTGACCCGGCCCAGCATCGGCCGCGGTACCCGCTCGATGAACAGTGCCCCGAGTACTGGGTTGATGAAGCCGCCACCCACACCGCCGACGGCATAGGTCACCAGTACGACCCACAGGGGTACGTCCAAGGCCAGGACTACGAAGCGCGGAGCGCCGCAGATCAGGAAGCTGAGGATGAACGCGGTCCGGCGGGGTATGCGCTCGCCGATGCCGGCTGCGACCAGGGCGAACGCGGTGGCGGTGATGAAGAAGGCGGTCAGCACCATGCCCGTCTGGCCCGGGCCGTAGCCGTGTGTGCGCATCCAGACCGGGATCATCACTGCTACTACGGCTGCGTCCAGCAGGTTGGTGAGAGCGATCATCAGGACCAGCGGCATCATCAGCCTGTCCTTGCGCAGGAAGGTCCAGCCCTCGCGAAGGCGCTGGGTATAGCTGCCTTCCTCCTGCTCTTTTGCGATGGTCCTGTGGCGGCGAGGGGCCCAGATGACGAACAGGACGGCGCAGAAGCCGAAGGAGGCAGCGTCGATCCAGAGCGCGTTGACCTCGCCCAGTACGGCGATCAGGCCGCCGGCCAGGCCGAACGCCAGGAAGCCGGCTAGGCGTTCCGTGGTGCTCTCGAGGCCGGTCACCCGCTCGAGCGGTACTCGGGCGGCCTCGGCGATCTCGGGGACGAGCGTTCCCTTGGCGGCGTCGCCCGGGCCGCGGAGTGCGCCGGCGATGCCCACGAGGACCAGGAGGGTCGCGAAGTTCAGTGCGTTGATCGTGTGGAGGAGAGGGATCAGCGCGACCACCAGCATGCTGCCGGCATCGGCGACGATGCTGATCCGGCGGGGGCCGATCCGGTCGATCAGCGGGCCGCCGAAGGCCTTGCTGAGCACCAGGGGGAGCATCTCCGCGAGTGAGACCAGGCCTGTCTTGGTGGGGGAGCCGGTGCTGATCAGTACGAACCAGGGGATGGCGATCGCGCTCACCCTGGTGCCGCAGATCGAGACGACGTTGGCGACCAGGAACGAGATGAGGGGCGCGCGGTTCGGCGTACCGGCGGTTGTCATCGGGTCTCCCGGGGGAAGGCCTGGATCTGGACGGTGACCTGCTCGGTGCCGTCGGGCAGGGGCTGGGTGAGGTCGGTGCTGTACTTCTCGAAGACGGCCTGGATCTCGGTCATCATCGACTTGAGTCCGGCCGGGCTGAGCTGGAACAGGTAGTCGGAGATCAGGCTGGCCTCGACCCACTCGGGTGACTGGGTCTGCAGCTCGTCGATCGCGCGGAACAGGTTCTCCGCGTAGAGCTGGCCGATGCCGTGCAGGAAGCCCATCGTGAGCTCGGGCTCGCTCTCGAGCAGGGCGCCGGTGTCGAACGACGTGCCCAGGTGAGCCGCCTTCCACCAGCGGTCGCGGGCGTTGCCGCGGCTGTCGTCCTCCAGCACCAGGCCGGCCTCGGCCAGTTGGCGGAGGTGGTAGCTGGTGGCGCCGGTGTTGACGCCTAGGCGGTTGGCGAGCGTGGTGGCGGTGGCGGGGCCGTACAGCCGGAGCAGGCCGAGCATCCGGTTGCGCATCGGGTGCGAGAGGGCTCGCAGCGCGGCGCCGGCCAGCTCGACGACCGGGTGGCCTGCCTGCTGCTCGGTCGCGTGCTGCTCGGTCTCGTGCTGGTCGTCGGTCATGGGTTCAGAGTAGGACTGCAAAATGTGTTTGCAAAGAGATTTTGCAAACTGATTGTGCGATTGGTTGTCCACAGGGCTGAAATCCGTCGTCGGAGCGGGCCCGGATCGCGGCATCTTCTCTGGTGAGAACCCGTTTCGACACGAAGGAGAAGACACATGGTCCGGGTGATGCTCGAGGACGCCGACTACTGCGACGTCCCGTCCGACCTGATGACATTCGACGACGGCGTGGTCGTCTTCTGGCGCGATGGCGAGGAGGTCGGCCGGCACCGCCTGCTCCGGATCAGAGCCCTGGAGTTGCCGGCAGGCCGCTCCTACGGCCGCCGCGTGGAGGAGGCCCGCAAGACGTACCCCAACGCGTTCCGGCTCTGGACCGCGGAGCAGGAGGAGTTGCTCACCCAGATGTTCCAGGACGGCGCCGGCAAGGAGGCTTTGGTAACCGCCCTGGGGCGCCAACCCGGCGGCATCGAGACGAGGCTGAAGGCGCTCAACCTGCTCCCTGAGGACGGCAAGTTGGTGTAGTCGAGGCGAGACCCTTTTGTGATCTCGCGGAGCGGTCGGCGACAATGGCGCGATGCAGGCTGACCAGGAAGCGATTGAGCGTGCCGGCGACGCGGGCGAGGAGTCTGTCGCGCGTGCCGCGGTTCGGGAGGCTTTGCTGGAGCCGGGGGCGTTGGTGCGGGCGGTCGGATCTGGGCGGCGGCGTGGGGCGGACGCGCCCAAGTACCAGCGGGTGGAGTTGCGGTATGTGGACCTCAAGGGGGTCCGGCGGCTCCAGGTGACCGAGTTCGACGAGCGGCAGGCGCACACCCGCAATGCGGACGCCGACGGTGCGAGCAAGGTCGTGGACGAGCTGCTGGGGCTTCCGTACGGAAACTGGCATGTCGAGACGACCTCCGAGACACTCCGGCTGCGCTACACCAAGAAGGGCCGGTCGCTGCTGCACCGGCAGGCCGAGCAGCACGAGCAGGAGACCTCGCACGACCGGGCGAAGCACCGGCTGCTCGATCCTGCCGCGCCGTTCCTGGTCGAGTTGGGGATCAGCGACCATCTCGGCCGGGTGAAGCCGTCGCGGCAGGCGAAGTACAAGCAGATCGAGGAGTTCTGCAAGCTGCTGCTGCCGGCCCTGGAGGACGCGGTGTCCGCGGGCCGGATCAAGACCGGGCGGCCGTTGCAGGTGGTCGATCTCGGCTGCGGGAGTGCGTACCTGACGCTCGCGGCGTACCACCTGCTGACCGATGCCGGGCATGACGTGCGGATGACCGGCATCGATCACAACCCGGCCGCCCGCAAGCGCAACACCCAGCGCGTCACCGCGCTGGGCTGGCAGGACCACCTGGAGTTCGTGGACGCGACCATCGCGGACGCCCAGCTCGACACGCCGCCGGACGTCGTGCTCGCGCTGCACGCCTGCGACACCGCGACCGACGACGCGCTGGCCCGGGCGGTCGGCTGGGAGGCGCCGCTGATCCTCGCGGCGCCTTGCTGCCACCACGACATCCAAAAACAACTCAAGAGCGTCGAACCACCGGCGCCTTATGCGCTTCTCACCAGATATGGCATCGTTCGGGAGCGGTTCGCCGACGTCCTGACGGATTCACTCCGGGCGGCGGTGCTCCGACAAGTCGGCTACCGGGTAGAGGTGGTGCAGTTCGTGGACAGTGAGCACACGCCGCGCAACCTGCTGCTCCGTGCTGCCCGGACAGGCGCGGCGGCCGGCCCGGAGGTGCGCGCGGAGTACGACACGCTGACCGCGGAGTGGCAGGTCACGCCACATCTCGCGACACTGGTGCTCGCCCCCGACCGCGAGGCGGTGCTTTGAGCTTGCTGCGCAATGCCCTGACCCTGACTGCCGTGGCTCTGCTGAGTCTGGCCGGGGCCGCGATCCCGGTCGGTGCCGCCGATGCGGCCGATCCGACTCCCGGGGCGCCGAAGAAGCTGTTCACGATCGACGACTCCCGGGTGGACGAGTCGTCCGGGCTGGCGAAGAGCTCGCGCTACGAGGGCATCTGGTGGACGGTGAACGACTCCGGCGACACCGCCCGGGTGTTCGGCGTCGACAAGACCGGCAAGGTCCGGGTCCAGCTCAAGTTCAAGGCGCCGGTCAAGGACGTCGAGGCGATCGCGGTCGACACCGACGGCACCATCTACATCGCCGACATCGGCGACAACAACCGCAACCGGGACATGATCGAGGTCTACACGATCCCCGAGCCGAACCAGCTCGAGGACGAGGAGAACGTCAGGTTCCACCGCTACGACTTCACCTACCCCGACGGTGCGCACGACGCCGAGACGCTGCTGATCGAGCCGGCCAGCAAGCGGCTGTTCTTCGTCACCAAGGTCAAGAAGAAGGCGGGCACGATCTACGCCGCGCCCGAGGACGCGTCCCGCGAGGGCACCAACAAGCTGACCGAGTACGCCGACGCGCCCGCCTCGGAGTACGGCGTGACCGACGGCACCTTCATGCCGGACGGCAAGACGGTCGTACTGCGGACCTACCTTGACGTCGCGACCGTGGCTTGGGGCGATACGCCGACGCTGGTCGCGCGGTCAGCCACGCCGGTCGCGCAGGGGGAGTCGGTCGCGGTGGGGCCGACCGGCAGCGACATTCTGGTCGGTAGCGAGGGCAAGAACTCGCCGGTCTACGAGATGGCCGCGCCGGCCAAGAAGACCGCCGCAAAACCGCCGGCGTCCACGAACCCGGCGGCAACGCCGAAGCCGGCCGCGAACAGCAGCTCAACCGAGCCGAAGAAGAGCCACAGCCTGCGCTGGATCGTCGTCGGCGCTGCCCTGCTGGCGCTCATCATCACGTTCATCACGTTCCCCGCCGGCCGCCGCGAACGCCTCGACCGAATGGCCGAGAACGCCCGCCTCACCGGCCAGCCACCCCCCAACCCCCACGGCCGCCGCCGCTCCAACGCCTAGCCGGATCCAATCGTTTTCGCGAAGTGCACCCGGCGATGGCCGTGCTGTTCCTCGCGATGGGTCTCGGTGTAGCCGTGGCGTGGGTAGTAGGCGAGATTCTCGGTCATCTTCTCGTGCGTGTAGAGCACGATCCGCGAGTATCCGCGAATCTGGGCCTGCTCCTCAACGAAGGCCAGCAGAGTGCTACCCACCCCCTGTCCCTGGGCCTCTGGAGACACCGCAATGACGTCGAGCAGCAGCGCATCCGCCTGCTCTTCGAGCAACACGAACCCGAGCAAGCCGTCGCCAGGGGCGGGCGTGCGCTCAGCCTCGGCCAGCCAGACCTTGTGGTCGGCTATTGCGGTGGCGTAGTCCAGCGTCATCGGCATGGCGGGGCGGCCGATTCGTTCGGTGTACCGCTCGAAGGCGGCGATCGCGAGGGCGGTCACGGCCGGTGAGTCAGCCGCGACGGCGGGACGGATCGAGGTCATACCCCATCAAAGCAACCGGCCGCCGTCCCGTGCGGGAGCGGCGGCCGGTCGAGGGCGATCAGGTCAGCGGAGCTTCTCGACGGTGTAGTCGATGGCCTGGGTGAGCTTTTCGACGTCGTCGGGGTCGACGGCCGGGAACATCGCGACCCGGAGTTGGTTGCGGCCGAGCTTGCGGTAGGGCTCGGTGTCGACGATGCCGTTGGCGCGCAGCACCTTGGCGACGGCCGCGGCGTCGATCGAGTCGTCCAGGTCGATGGTGCCGATCACCAGCGAGCGGGCGTCGGCGTCCTCGACGTACGGGGTGGCGTACTCGGACTTCTCAGCCCAGGTGTAGAGCCGGTTGCTGGAGTCGGTGGTGCGGCCGACGCTCCACTCCAGGCCGCCCTGGCTGTTGATCCAGTCGGTCTGCTCGGCCATCAGGAACAGCGTGGACAGCGACGGGGTGTTGTACGTCTGGTTCTTGCTGGAGTTGTCGACCGCCGTCGCCAGGTCCAGGAACGCGGGGATCCAGCGGCCGGAGGCGGTGATCTCCTCGACCCGGGCCAGCGCGGCCGGCGACATCAGCGCGATCCACAGGCCGCCGTCGGAGGCGAAGCACTTCTGCGGCGCGAAGTAGTAGACGTCGACCTCGTTGATGTCGACCGGCAGACCACCGGCGCCGGAGGTGGCGTCGATCGCGACCAGCGCGCCCTCGTCAGCGCCCTCGACCCGCTTGATCGGCGCCATCACGCCGGTGGAGGTCTCGTTGTGCGGCCAGGCGTACAGGTCCACGCCGGCCTCGGCGACCGCGGCCGGGCGGGTGCCCGGGTCGGCCTTGATCACGGTGGGGTCGCCCAGGTGCGGCGCGAGCTGGGCGGCCTTGGCGAACTTGGACGAGAACTCGCCGAAGCTCAGGTGCTGGCTCTTCTCCCGGATCAGGCCGAAGGTCGCGATGTCCCAGAACGCGGTCGAGCCGCCGTTGCCGAGCACGACCTGGTAGCCGTCGGGCAGCTGGAAGAGGTCGGAGACACCCTGCTGGACGCGGGCCACCAGGTTCTTCACCGGGGCCTGACGGTGCGAGGTGCCGAGCAGCTTGGCCCCTTCGGTGGCAAGGGCCGCCACGGCCTCCGGGCGCACCTTGGACGGACCGGCACCGAACCGGCCGTCGACGGGCTTGAGCTCTGCGGGGATCACGATGTCGCTGGTCACCAGCGGTTCCCTTCGTCGTCTGGCTGAATCCTGCCGACGACGCTGTCAGCACTTCACAGTCTTCCACATCTCCCCACGCCGTTGGCCGCGGGTCTCAACTGAGCTATTCGTGCTTGCGGGTGACCTTCTCCTGCCCGGTCATCACGGCGACCGGCCCGTCCTCGCCGGGCACCCACTCACCGCAGGCGCCGCCGCCCTCGGCAATCCCCAGCTCCAGCGGCGAACCGTCCATCCGCAGTGCCGGGTGGTAGTACTCGGCGACCTGGGCGGCCTCGCCCTGGATGTAGTGGCCGATCAGTGCGCGCCGGAAGCGGTCACTGCTGACATTGGGCGCGCTGCCGTGGACCAGAGCGCCGTGGAAGAACAGCACGTCACCAGGAGCCATCTCAACCGGTACTGCCGCCTCCTGCGACGGCAGCGGGACAGTGACGTCGGTGAAGCTCACCTTGGTGTCAGCCTTCTCGGTGCAGAGGATCGGCCACCGGTGGCTGCCCGGTACGACCTCCAGGCACCCGTTCTCCACATCGACCGTGTCGAGCGCCATCCAGGCCGCCACGCAAGTGCCCGGCTCGGCCTTCAGATAGAAGTTGTCCTGGTGCAACGCCTGCCCCCGCGACCCCGGCGGCTTGAAGTAGATCATCGTCTGTACTGCGTAAGGCGACCGCCCGAGCAACCCCGTCATCACCTCGTCCAGCCGCTGGTCGATGAGCCACTGCAGCGACAACTCGTCCCACCGATGCATCTGCGCCATCCGCGGATACCGACGCAACGGATCCCGGCTGCCAGCCTGTACGCCGACCACATCGCCCGGGTAGGACCCCCGCCCGCGCAACTCCATGTAGTGGTCCCGCAACCGCTCCACCTCGTCCGTCGCGAACAACCCGCGCACCAGCGTGTACCCCGCCGTGTCGAACTCCTGCTTGTACGAAACGCTCACCGCTGGCTCCTCACGCACTAGGCTGACAGGAAGATTCTCCTCATCCACAACCCCTGCAGCGACGGATGATCCACGCAAGGAGTTGACCTTTTGACGCATTCCCCCGTCCTCGCCAAACCGGTCGCCCTAGAACTCCACTCGCCGCCGACCTTCTGGCGATGCGAGCCGTCCTGGTCGTGGGTGTCGCCGCCGCAACATGATCACCTGCTCTGGTGTGTCCTCGACGGCATTGGCCGGCTGGAGCTCAACGGCCGCACTCGAGAGCTGGGACCGGGCGTCTGCGCGGTGTTCGCGCCAGGGGATGCGCCTACCGCCAGCCACGATCCGCGGCGGCGGTTGCTGGTGTTCGGGATGCATTTCGCCGTGGACCCGCAGGGCGTAGTACCGGCGACGCGGTGGGCTGAGGTGCAGGACCGGGTGCTGCTCGGGGCACTCGCGCGGAGCAGCGATACGGCGTACAGGCGGGGTGATCCGCTAGGGCGACGGCAGGCCGAGCTATGCCTGGAGCAGTTACTCGGACTGATCTGGGACGCGGCACACAGTCCTCAGCCCAGCGCGACCGACACTGCCGTCCAGGAGGTCGCGCAGGCGATCAGGCAAGACCCCAGCCGGGACTGGAGCGTCGCGGAGATGGCCGCCCAGGCGCTGCTCTCCAGAGCCCAGTTCACCCGGAGATTCGTCGCCCAGCACGGCACCTCACCCGCGCAGTACCTGATCCAGGCCAGGGTGGAGCGAGCGCACCAGCTCCTGACGGAGACTGCCATGACAGTCACCCAGGTTGCTGCCGCGCTCGGCTACACCGACGTCGCTTACTTCAGCCGCCAATACAAGTTCCGCACCGGCAGCTCACCGAGCCAGACCCGCTAGAGGGCCCACTTCTCGTTCCAGCCCTCGATCTCCGTCGCCGGGCGGGAGGCAGGGCCCGAGTAGATGGCAGAGGGACGGATCAGGCGGCCCGTGCGCTTCTGCTCGAGCACGTGGGCGCTCCAGCCGGCAGTGCGGGCGCAGGTGAACATGGAGGTGAACATGGGCGGCGGGACCTCGGCGAAGTCGAGCACGATCGCGGCCCAGAACTCGACGTTGGTCTCGAGGACCCGGTCCGGGCGGCGCTCGCGCAGCTCGGACAGGGCAGCCTGCTCCAGTGCCTGGGCCACCTCGTAGCGGGGTGCGTCCAGCTCTTGCGCCGTACGGCGAAGTACCCGCGCGCGGGGGTCCTCGGCCCGGTACACGCGGTGGCCGAAGCCCATCAGGCGCTCGCCGGCGTCCAGCAGACCCTTCACGTACGAGCGGGCGTCGCCACTCTTCTCGACGCCCTCGATCATCGTCAGTACCCGAGCAGGAGCGCCACCGTGCAGCGGTCCGGACATCGCGCCGACAGCACCCGACAGGGCCGCGGCGACGTCGGCACCGGTGGAGGCGATCACCCGGGCGGTGAAGGTGGAGGCGTTCATGCCGTGCTCGGCGGCAGACGTCCAGTACGCGTCGACTGCCTTGACGTGCTTGGGATCGGGCTCGCCACGCCAGCGGATCATAAAGCGCTCGGTGATCGTGCTGGCCTTGTCGACCTCACGCTGCGGAACCATCGGTTGCCCGATGCCACGAGCGGCCTGGGCGACGTACGACAGCGCCATCACGGCCGCGCGGGACAGGTCGTCGCGCGCCTGCACGTCATCGATGTCGTAGAGCTGGCGCAGACCCCAGGCCGGGGCCAGCATCGCCAGGGCGGACTGGACGTCGACCCGGACATCACCAGTGTGCACGGGGAGCGGGAAGGGCTCGGCAGGCGGCAGGCCGGGGGTGAAGGCGCCGTCGACGAGCAGGCCCCAGACGTTCTCGAACGGCACCCGGCCGACCAGATCCTCGATGTCCACCCCGCGATAGCGAAGCGCCGAACCTTCCTTGTCCGGCTCCGCGATCTGGGTGTCGAAAGCGACCACACCCTCGAGACCGTGCTGAACATCGACCTTTGGATCTGACATCCCCTGAGACTCCCTTGTCCGGCTGTTGGATCTAGGCGCTCAGGCAGCATAGTTCTCCGCCTGACCGCGCGGACAGATCTGTGACCGGTTCGGCGTGAACCGCCGGCTGTGCGAGACTCTGGGCCCGGACCAGCCTGCCCACTGGTCTGGTACTGATCCGACCATCTCGCCGGGATGCAACTTTTCCGGCCACGATCGCATCTGGCAGGGCATGGAAACTGTTGTGGCATACGCCTTCGACCGCTTCGCGGGACCTGAGAAGGCGGCAGCGGGCGTACGGCGCGTCGAGGCGTACTACGGCGACCTCTGGCAGGGCCAGGCCCGGCGCGACGGCTGTGACGCCGGTACTGTCGGGCTGCACAGCTGGAACCGGCGCAATCCCGACAACCAATGGCCCGCGTGGCGTGACGACGACGACCTCTGTGTCGCCAGCCTGCACGTGCCACTCGGCTACCAACAGATAGTCGGCGACCTCGTACCGCAACGAGCCGCGACGCCACTGGCGCGGGCAGTGCTCGCGGATCCGGCTCGCATGGCGGAGCTGGCGCCTCCTTTCCTGCTGTCGGTGCTTGACCCCGCCGACGAGCGCCTGGAGCTCTTCACCGACTCCGTTGGCCTCGGCCGGCTGTTCCAGCTCCGTACTGCGGATGGCTGGGTGTGGAGCAACCGTGCAGCCGCCGCATGCCTGTTCGCCGACGTGCCAGCTGCCGCATCGGACCGGGGCTGGCGGTACGCCGCCGGCTGCGGCTGGTTCATGGGCGACACCACCCCGTACGACCGGGTGCTGACCGTGCCGGGCGCCACCCGCATCGTGACGGAGGGACGGCGCAACCGTCGTACTGTCACGCGGATCGAGGCAACCAGCATCTGGTCCGGGCCCAGCGGCGGCGAACTGCCGCAGCGGCTGATCGAAGAGACCGCCGAAGCTCTACGCGGCGTCGCCCGGTCCGTGAGCAAGCTGTGGCCCGGTACGCCGACGGTGGATCTCAGCGGAGGCAGGGACTCGCGCGTTGTCGCCGCGGCGTTCCTCTCGGCCGGCGTGGAGCTCAAGCTCAACAGCTATGACGCCGTACCGGGGGAGCTGGCCGTAGCCGAGGAGTTGGTGGCAGCCCTTCCGTACAAGGTCGAGCACATCGTCACCGGCAAGCTCGCGCCGGTGACTACTGACGTACCGGCACCGGTACCACCGCCGATGACGCCCGTGATCGAGCGGATCCGGCGCTGGCATCGATTCGCCGAAGGGCTGCGCCCGGCGAGCTACATCTTCCACAACCCGCCGGAGGGGCTGACCGACGTCGCGCACCTGGCTATCGGTGGCGCGGGTGGCGAGATCGCTCACGGGCACTTCTACCCGCAGGACGTGCTGAAGCTCGATCAGTACCCGCTGGAGGAGAAGCTGGAGTTGTTCAACGAGCGTCTCCAGAAGCGGCTCATCCCTGCGGTCGGCCCGTCTGACGCGGTCAGGGACGCAGTGGCCGGGCAGATCGACAACGTGTTCCGCGAAGCGATCCAGGGCGGCTTCGAGGACGCCACGATGCTCGACTACTTCTATGTGGTCGAGCGCCTGCGCCGCTGGGGCAGCGCGGGGGAGCGGACCGGCATCGTGTCGCCGCTGCTCGTGCCGGCCTTCGTCCGAGGGGCTTTCTCGATGAGTGCGCCGCAGCGGCTGGAGAACGCGCTGCACAGAGCGCTGGTACGTGAGCTGGTGCCGGAGTGGGCGGACATCCCGTTCTTCAAGCCGCAGCCTGTCGCCGGGGCCGCGCCTCGTCCGCCGGCGCCCGTGAAGCGGCTGGGCGCTGCGCCTGACCGCGACCTGATCGGCGAACTGCTCACGACCGACCAGACCGGGGACTTCGACCCGGTGGAGGTGCAGCAGCTCTGGACTGCGTCACTGGCCGGCGAGAGCACGGTCGGTCAGGAGGTGGCGCTGCGCCAACTCCTCTGGCGAGCCGTCTTCGACGACCACCTCGCCGAGGTCAACAAGCACATGACCCACCCACCCGCGCCGAAACCCAGGCCCACGCCCGCACCAGTACCTGCACCAGCAACAGCACCGGCACCGGCACCAGCACCGGGACCGGCACCAGCGCCGGCGGCCAAGCCAGTGCCCGCAGCGCCGCAGGGGACAGCACCGGTGGTGAAGCAGCGCAGCTCCTTCAAGACCAAGCTGCGCCGCAACCCGACCGTTCGCCGACTCGTGCGCAGCCCTGCCGGCCGCGCCCTCCGCAAGATGCTCCGCTCCCGCTAGCCCCGCTGAGTCGATGGAGAACTGACAGGCCTCGTACCCTCGACCCGTGGACCTTCAAGACATGCGGGAGACGTACGGCCTGGGTGAGCTGCTCGAGGAGCAGGTAGATGCCGACCCACTGAAGCAGTTCGGGGTATGGCTGGCCCAGGCCGCCGATGCGGGCCTGCACGAGCCCAACGCAATGGTCCTGGCGACTGTTGACCAAGACGGCAGACCGTCGGCGCGGACGGTGCTGCTCAAGGGCCTCGACGAGCGCGGCTTCGTCTTCTACACCAACCAGCAGTCCCGCAAGGCCGACGACCTGGCAGTCAACCCGGCCTGCGCCCTCGTCTTTCCCTGGCACGCCATGGAACGCCAGGTCCGGGTCGAAGGCACCGCCACCAAGCTCCCGACCGACGAGGTCGACGCGTACTTCGCGAGCCGCCCGCGCGGCTCCCAGCTAGGCGCCTGGGCCTCACAGCAGAGCCAGCCGGTCGAGTCCCGCGAGGAGCTTGACCTGCAGTACGAGTCGTACGAGCGGCAGTGGCCGGAGGGCACCGAGATCTCCACCCCGTACTTCTGGGGCGGCTACCGAATCGCCCCGGCGACCATCGAGTTCTGGCAAGGCCGCACCGGCCGCCTCCACGATCGCCTGCAGTACAAGCGCACAGAAGCCTCCTGGCACCTCCAGCGCCTGCAGCCCTAGGCCCGCGTCAACTCCCGCTCCACAGCAGGCTCCTCAACGCCCGGGCCGGTCTCCCGGAAGCCGTGGCGCTTCCACCAGCGGGCCAGTGGCGCCGGAGCCCACCAGTTGGCGCGACCCAGTAGTCGCATCGTTGCGGGGACCAGCAACGCCCGTACGACGGTCGCGTCGATGGCGATCGCGATCACCAGCCCGACCCCGATCATCTTCACGAACACGATCCCCGACGTCGCGAACGCGCCGACCACGATGATCAGCAGCAACGCCGCGCTGGTGATGATCCCGCCGGTCCGCTGCAGCCCGAGCGCGACCGCCTGGCTGTTGTCGCCGGTCCGGTCGTACTCCTCCCGGATCCGGCTGAGCAGGAACACCTCGTAGTCCATCGACAACCCGAACAGGACGGCGAACAACAGCACGGGGTTGGTCGCATCGAGGAAACCCGCCGAGGTGAAGTCGAGGAACCCGGACAGATGCCCCTCCTGGAAGATCCACACCATCGCGCCGAACGACGCCGACAGCGACAGCACGTTCATCAGCAACGCCTTGGCCGGCAGCACGACCGAGCCGAAAGCCATGAACAGCAAGGCGAAGGTCACCAGCACGATGAACCCGGCCATCCACGGCACCCGCTCGCGCAGTACGTGCAACAGATCGACCAGCGCCGCGGTATCGCCACCGGCCTCGACCGTAACCCCCTCAGGCGGTTGGACTGCACGGACCCCAGCGACCACGTCCCGCGCCGGCAACTCCTGCGACGTGTAGTGCGTGTGCACGACAACGGAGGCAACGCCGTCGCGATAGCCACCCAGTCGCACATCGGTGACGTCCTTCACCTGCCGAAGCTCCGCGAGATAAGGCGTCAACGCCTCAGGCGACGACGTCCGCGCTGCAACCAGTACGTCGGACCCGCCGGCCGCCGCGAAGTCGCTCTGCAGCACCTCCGTCACGGTCCGGCTGTTGGCGCCCGCAGGCAATGCGCGGTGATCGACCCCGCCCAATTGTGCTTGCAGGAAAGGGATTCCGAGGACCAGTAGCAACGGCACCAGCACGACGACGTACCGGATCGGCCGGCGCATCACGCTGTGGGCGAGCTTGTACCAGGCGCCGTGTTCACTGGAGCCGAGCCCACCGCCGCGCCGAAGGAACGGGAGTCGCAGGTTGTTCACGCGATGACCGAGCACGGCCAGCAACGCGGGCAAAGCCGTCAAAGCCGCGACCATCGCGACGAGGACCGCGGCAGCGCCGCCGTACGCCATCGAGCGCAGGAACATCACCGGGAACAGCACCAGGCTGGAGATCGCCACCCCGACGGTGACCCCGGAGAAGGCGACCGTCCGGCCGGCCGTGCTCATCGTCACCGACAGGGCCGTCTCGACATCATTGCCGAGGGCAAGCTGTTCGCGGAACCGGGTGACGATGAACAGCGCGTAGTCGATCGCCAGGCCGAGCCCGATCATCGTCACGATGTTGATCGAGAAGACCGACACGTCGGTGAAGGTGGTCAGTGCACGCAGGACGACGAAGGCGCCGAGAATCGCCAGCCCGCCGACGAACAAGGGCAGGCCGGCCGCCACCAGCCCGCCGAAGACCACTACGAGCAGGATCAGCACGATCGGCAGCGAGATCGACTCCGCCTGCACGATGTCGTGCTCGGTCTGCGTGTTCACTTCGTCGAACACGGCCACCTCGCCGCCGACCTTCACGTCGAGGCCGGCCGGCGAGGTCCGGACCTGCGAGGCGATCTTGTGGAAGGTCTCCAGCCGCTGCTCCGGATCGGCGCCGGCCAGCGTCAGTACGGCGTACGTCGAGTGCTGGTCCTTCGACACGAAGGCAGCCGACTTGGTGGTCCAGAAGGTCTTGGTGCCGATCACGTCGGTGGACGGGAGCTGGGCGAGATGGCTCTCGACGGTCTGCCGGAAGGCCGGCGATGAGACCGTCTGCGAGTCGCTGCGGTAGAGCACGATCACGTCCGTGCCGGTCCGGCCGACGGTCTGCTCGATCGTCTTCACGGCCCGCGCCGCCTGCGTGTCCGGCGCCTCGAACCCGCCGTTGGCCAGCGAGCCGAAGACGCCCGTGCCCCAGGCGATCGCGGCGACCACGAAGAGACCGGTCAGCGCCAGCACCAGGCGGCGGCGCCGGTAGGTGAACCTGCCGAGTGTCTCGAACACGAAGCCCTCCCGAGGGCGTACTTTGAACAGTGATCGCCAGAGTGAACACCGTTAACAGTTAACGGTGTAAACTCTAGGCGGCTCTAGGGTGTGCTTGTCAAGGGAGAGATGTGTGGAGCTGACCCGGCGAGACCGGCAACGGGCCGCGACGGTCGCCGAGATCAAGGCCGCGGCGCGCAAGCTGCTGGTCGAGGGCGGCGCGTCGTCCGTCGGCCTGCGCGCGGTCGCCCGCGAGCTCGGCCTCAGCGCCCCTGCGCTCTACCGGTACTTCGGCAGCCACGAGGACCTGATCTCCGCCCTGATCGCCGACCTGTACGACGAACTGACCGACGCGCTGGTCGCGTTGCGCGACGGCGACCCCGAGGCCGACCTCGGCGACAAGCTGTTCCTGATCGCCGGCGGGCTGCGGGACTGGGCACTGGCCCATCCGGCCGAGTTCGGGCTGCTGTTCGGGGCGCCGGTGCCGAATCCGGACGCCGACGACCACGAGCTGACGCCTGGCCACCTGGCGGCGATGCGGTTCGCTGCGGTGTTCAAGGAGCTGGTGGCCCAGATCTACCAGCAGCAGCCGTTCCCGCACCCGGCCGAGGATGAGCTCGGCCCGGAGCTGCTGGCCCAGCTACGGCGCAAGTCGGAGTTCTTCGACGGCATGCCGGCCGGTGCCGTCTACCTGTCGCTCACCTACTGGACGCGGCTCTACGGGCTGATCTGCATGGAGGTCTTCGGCCAGCTGCACTGGGCCTTCGAGGACGCCGGCGCCTACTTCCAGGCCCAGCTCTTCGAGATCGGCGAGGCCCTCGGGCTCGACTGCCCGGTGCCAGATTAAAAAAGAGACCCGCAGGCGCTTCCTGGGACACGACCGGGTGGTCGAACCAAGGGTCAGGCGGACTTTCCTGACTACCTGCGGGCCCGGTGACTGGCGTGAAACTGGCTAGCCACATGCCCACCACAAAACTTCAGTGGTTGACGGGACTCAGCCCGCCATCACCTCACGAGTCCGATTGCAATTCATGCGTTGGACCACCTCCCTTCGCGTGTACTCAGAACCTACGTCGCGAACCACCCGCGTTCAACCAGTTTTCGTGATCCCATATGAGCCATGTCCGTACTGCCCTCGCACCTCGAGCTGGTCCAGGGCATCGTGCTGCCGAAACCGGTCGGCGCCGACCCGGTCCTGGACTTCCTCAACACCCGTTCCGGCTTCGACGGCCGCGGCCCCGCGGTGGACGAGTGGCTCACCTCGTATGAGGCGTTCGTGATCTGGAACGGGTACGTCGGGCTGCTCTCCGACGCGAGCGTGTTCCGGCTGATCGAGCAGGCCTCGCTCAAGCCGACGGACGCGACCCGGCGGCTGGACGCGGTCCGCGAGTTCAGGGTCGACCTGTACGACGTACTGACCGACGAGGCCGCATCGGGTTCGTTCGAGGCGGTTGCCCGGGCGGTCGACCGTGCCCTCGCCAGACGGCACCTGAGCGCGGTGCCGGCTGATGGGCTCGGGGTGCGGGCGTCCTGGGAGTTGCCGGAGGATCTGGGGCTCCCGCTGGACCAGCTGGCGCTGCTTGCGTCGGAGCTGCTGACCGGTGCCTCCAGGGATCACATCCGGCTGTGCCCGGGGGACAACTGTGGCTGGCTGTTCATGGATCCCCGCGGACGTCGCAGGTGGTGCTCGATGGCCACTTGCGGCAACCGGGCCAAGGTCAGGGCATACGCGGCCCGCTCCCGCTAGCTCTTGCAGCTAGCTGCAATTGTCGGCGGAGGCCCAACATTCCAGGCGGCCAAGACGTGTAAACAGGTATGGAGAACTGGGGCGGGGTGTCGCGGCGGGTGTTGCTCGCAGGGGCGTTGGGGGTCGTCGCGATAGGGACCCCGCTCTGCTGGCAGGAGGTCGGGTCCGGAACACGATCGAAACCGGCCCGAGCTCCGGTGCCGACGCCGGTGGCTTCGGTCGGCTTCGGCTCGGGTGTGCCGGCGGACTGGAGGAAGTATCCCCGGTTGATCTCCGGGCGGACGCAGATCGAGCGCGTGGTCCGGATGGATGGCGTCTTCATGTTCGGGGACAGCCTCGGGGTGGCCGGCGGTCCTGTCCTGGCGGAGCGGCTCGTGGCCCGCACCCATGACACTGTCGCCATGGACGCCTGGTCGGGTCGGCCGACCGCACCGGCCGCGGATGTTCTCACGCACTGGGCCCGGACCTACGGACTGCCTGGCCGGATCCTGATGGAGACCGGGAGCAACGACATCTTCAACCCGCCGGTGTTCGCCGCCCAGATCGAGCGGGTGATGCAGATCGTCGGCCGGACCCGGACCGTCATCTGGGTGAACGTGTGGGTCGCGCGCCCCCGCACAGCCGCCGCGGACCGCGCCAACAGCGCCTCGATCAACCGGCAACTGGCAGCGGCCACCCGTCGCCACTCCAACCTGCAACTCGTCCACTGGGCCGAGTTCGTCAAGGCAGACCCGAAGCGCGAGCGCCGGTACCTCCGCGACGGCGTCCACACCACGCCGCTGGGCCGGGATGCCCGCAACGAGCTGATCATCCGGGCACTGGCGGCAGCGAAGGTCAGTTGAACAGAGCCGGGTCGACCAGGATCCAGGTGTGCCGGGCACGCGCCAGTACGCGGCCGTCGGAGTCGTACAGGGTGCTGGCGGTGTGCGTCTTACGGCCGTCCTCGCCGAGCACCCGGCCCATCACGACGCAGGGCTCGCCTGGACGCGGGCGGGCGTCGATACAGGCGGTCATCTGACCGAGCACTGACGGACGGCCCTCGAGATCGATCGCCCAGCCGCCAGGGCAGTCCAGTGCCGACCAGAGGTAGACCGGGTCGACCAGGCGGTCGCTAGCAGCCAAGTCAGCTGCCGGATGCCAGGTACAGGCGGTCCTGCCGTCGCCTAGCGGCCCTGGCTTCAACTGCAGCCCCTCGTGGTTCTCCAGCCCGCAGACGAAGCAGCCGGGGAACGGGTGGTCTACCAGCCCCCTGTACTTCGCCTCGGCCGCCAGCGCCTCGTCCGGGCCGACCGGGTCGACAGTGGCGTCGGCCAAGGTGTCCAGGCTCACCGGGACGCCTTCCGCAACGGGAGTGGATCCGGCCAGCTTGGCGCCGGACGGATCCACCGAGAGCTCCAGGTCGGTTTCCATCGGCGGAGGCACCAGTAGACGCACCCGGGGGACCGTGTCCGCAGGGGCCACCGCAGCGAGCGCAGTACCGACCAGACCTGCGACATAGCCCCCGTTGCCTGACTTGGCCGGCCCCCGAAAGCGCGGCGCGATCCGCATCGTGGTCATGCGCAGAGACCCTAGCCCCGCCGATTGCGCGCCGTAGCGCGGGGATTCCCGTGTTTTCTGAGCTTCTTTCCAGATTTACTGCTCTGACCACTCTCATTCAAACGTCCGTTTGAACTATGCTGAGGCCAGGCTACGGCGCGTGAGCAGGTGGGGTGCCTGAGCGAGCAGTGGCCGGGGGGAAGGAGAACTCTGTGGAAACACCCGTGGAATCCACCCGGGAGAGATTGCTCAACATCGCCGAACAGAGATTCGGCGAGGGGGGTTACGAGGGGACGTCGCTGCGCGCCATCACAGTCGCGGCGGCCGCCAACATCGCGGCGGTGAACTACCACTTCGGCTCGAAGGAAGCGTTGCTGCGTGCCGCGGTGGCGCGGGCGATGGCGCCGGTCAACACCGAGCGCCGGCGCCGTTTGGACCAATTGGAGGCGAAAGGCGAGCCGAACGCCGAGCAACTGATCCGGGCCTTCATCGAGCCGGGCCTGGATCTCGTACTACGCCGCGGCGAGCGCGGGCCGGTGGTCGCCCGGTTCATCGGCCGGGTCGCCTTCGACCCGAGCCAGCGGATCCGGGAGCTGTACGCGGCCGAGTCCGATCCGGTCGAGGCCCGCTATCTGGCCGCGTTGCAGAGAGCTTTGCCGAGCGCGTCGCCGGAATCGGTCGCCTTCGGCTACGTGAACATGCTCGGACTGCTCGCCCTGCATCAGTCGCAGGCGTTGACGAGACCACCGGGCGCGGAGCCACCCGGCATCGACGGCGGGGAGGATCCGGGCAAGCTGGCCGAGGACCTGATCGCCTTTCTGGTAGCGGCTTTCGACCGGGGACTGCGCTGACCGGGCTCCCCGAAGTTGTCCAGAAACTGCTCACGGATGTTCGAACCGGCAGGTAACGCTGCATAATGGCGCTCCGTGGACCCCTGTGAAGTCGTGGTTGCCGTCGATCTCGGTGGAACCCGGATGAAATGCGGCCTGGTCGCCGCCGACGGTGCCGTGCTGCACCGGGAGACCAGGCCGACTCCGCGTGAGGCCGGGGGCCGCGCAGTGCTCAGCGCCCTGCTCGAAACCGTGGTGGAACTGGCCCAGAAGGCCGCCGCCGACGGTCACCGCGTCCGCGCGGTCGGAGTGGTCGTACCGGGCATCATCAACGCCGAGCGCGGAACCGTCAGCGCGGAGAATCTCGCCTGGTCGGACACGCCCGTGCTCGCCGAGCTGCGGGCCGCGATCGGGCTCGACCAGCAGGTCCTGCTCGCTCACGACGTGCGCGCCGGCGGCTATGCGGAGCTCCGCCAGGGCGCACTCACCGGTACGACGAACTCGCTGTTCCTCCCACTAGGCACCGGCATCGCCGCCGCGATGGTGGTCGACGGCAAGCTGGTCAGCGGCGACGGGTACGCCGGTGAGCTAGGCCACACCAGATTCGTCCACGGATCGGCCGCCGAGCAATGTGCCTGCGGCCAGTGGGGCTGCTTGGAAACGATCGCGTCCGCTGCCGCGCTGGCCCGTCGCTACGCCGTCCGCACCGGCCGGGTGGTCGACGGAGCGCGCGAGGTGATCGAGTTGCTGGCGCAGGGCGACGCCGACGCCGCAGTGGTCTGGCGCGAGGCGCTGGCCGCGTTGACCGATGCGTTGGTCATGTACACGACCCTGGTCGCGCCGACCCGGATCGCGATCGGTGGTGGGCTGGTCGGGGCGGGGGAGACCCTGCTGGCGCCGCTGCGCGAAGGTGTGCACGCGCGACTGACGTTCCAGCGCGAGCCGGAGATCGTGGCCGCCGAGCTGGGAGAAGAGGCCGGGATGCTCGGCGCCGCATGGATGGCCTGGGACCGGGTGGCTGCCGACGAGAGCGGAGAAGAGACGGTATGACGACCTACAGGGTGGCGCGGCTCGTCACCCCGGACGATGTCCTCGAGAACGCCTGGCTGCAGGTGTCCGGCAGCGACATCTTCGCCTTCGGGCGGCGGTCCGACGGGATGCCGGCCGACGGTCAGCGGCCGGAGGAACTCGGCGACGTGACGGTCGTGCCGGGGTTCGTCGACATCCACACGCACGGCGGCGGCGGGTCGACGTACTCGACCACCGATCCCGAGGAGGCACGCAAGGTCGCGGCCTTCCACGCCAAGCACGGCACCACCACGACGATGGCCAGCCTGGTCACCGCGCCGCTCGACGACCTCGTGTCGCAGACGGCCTGCCTCGCTGACCTGGTCACCGATGGCGTGATCGCCGGTGTGCACTTGGAAGGGCCGTTCCTGTCGGCCGCCCGGTGTGGCGCTCACGAGCCGACACTGCTGCGCGATCCGGTCGAGGGCGACGTGGCCAAGGTGCTCAGCGACGCGGTGGCGATGGTGACCATCGCGCCGGAGTTGCCGAGTGGGCTGGACGCGATCCGGCAGGTCGTCGACGCGGGTGTCGTCGCGGCGCTCGGGCACACGGATGCGACGTACGAGCAGATGATCGCGGGAGCCGATGCCGGTGCGACGGTAGCGACCCACTTGTTCAACGGCATGCGGCCGTTCCATCACCGCGATCCCGGTCCGGTCGGCGCCGCGCTGAACGATCCGCGGCTGCTGCTCGAGGTGATCAACGACGGCATGCATCTGGACCCGCAGGTGGTCCGGGTCGCGCTCGCCGCGGCGGGGGTCGACCGGATCGCGTTGATCACCGATGCGATGGTCGCGACCGGGATGCCCAACGGGCGGTACATGCTGGGCAGTCTCGAAGTAGACGTGAAGGACGGGCTGGCGACGCTTGCCCACGGCACCCATTCGATCGCCGGCAGCACGCTGACGATGGACGTCGCCTACCGCAACGCGGTCAAGGCCGGGGTGTCCCTGGTCGACGCGTCGCGGATGGCCTCGACGACGCCTGCCGGGGCCTTCGGCTGGTACGGCGTCGGCTCGATCGAGACCGGCAAGCGGGCCGACCTCGTGCTGCTGGACGAGGACTACCGAGTCCAGAAGGTGATGCGGGCCGGCTCGTGGCTGGACTGATCGGCACCGTCACCCTCAACCTGGCGCTCGACGTCACCTACGGCGTCGACGAGTTGGTGGTTGGTGGCAGTCATCGCGTCAAGGCGCCGCTGCAGCGGGCCGGTGGCAAGGGGGTCAACGTCGCCCGGGTCGCCGCGACGCTGGGGCATCAGGTGCTCGCGCTCGGGTTCGTGGGTGGGCTGACCGGCGAGATCGTCGCCGAAGAACTGTTCGACGCCGGCCTGACCGCGTTGCTCACCCCGATCCGCGGTGAGACGCGGCGGACCGTTGCCATCGTCAACGGTGTCGACGGCGACGCGACGATCTTCAACGAGGCCGGGCCGTCGGTGTCCGAGGACGAGTGGCGAGCCTTCCATGACCGGATGCCGTGGGCTCGCCTCGGCGTGCTCGCCTGCTCGGGAAGCTTGCCGCCTGGGCTACCTGCCGATGCCTATGCGGAGTTGGCGGTGCGCGCCCGGCATCACGACGTCCTGTCGGTGATCGACGTCGGCGGGGATGCTTTGGTGGCGGCCGCGAAGGCCGGTGCGGTGGTCCGGTCCAACGCTGCCGAGCTTCGCGAAGCGTTGGGGGAGCTCAGCGTCGAAGAGGGCGCCCGGCAGTTGGTTGCGGCCGGCGCGACCGCGGCGGTGATCACGGACGGCGCTCGCGGGATGGTTGCTGCTAGCAATCAAGGTGCCTGGCGGGCGCTGCCGGTCGAGAGGGTCGCCGGCAATCCCACCGGCGCAGGGGATGCCTGTACTGCGGTCGTCGCGGCCGCCGTCGCCGGGTCACCCGAGCCCGACTGGCCAGTGGTGCTCAAGTCGGCCGTGGCCGCATCTGCGGCTGCCGTGCTGACCCCCGTCGCCGGGGACATCGATCTCGAGGCGTACCGACGGTGGCAGCCGCAGGTCGTCGTACAAAGTCTTTAGAACAAGGGAGTTCATCATGCCGCTCGTATCCGGGGCCGAGGTTGTGCTGGGTGCCGCCAAGGACGGTCGTGGGGTCGGCGCGTTCAACGTGATCCAGCTGGAGCACGCGACCGCGCTGATCGCCGGTGCCGAGCAGCTCGGCGCGCCCGTCATCCTGCAGATCAGCGAGAACGCGGTCAAGTACCACGGCTCGCTGAAGCCGATCGCCGTCGCCACACTGGCAGCTGCGGCCGCCGCCACCGTGCCGGTCGTCGTGCACCTTGACCACGCGATGGATCGCGACCTGGTCACCGAGGCGGTCTCGCTCGGCTTCACCTCGGTGATGTACGACGCGTCGAAGCTCGACTACGCCGACAACGTCGCGGCCACCACCGAGGTGACGAGCTTCTGCCACGACCACGGCGTCTTCGTCGAGGCGGAGATCGGCGAGGTCGGCGGCAAGGACGGCGTGCACGCGCCCGGCGCCCGTACCAAGCCCGAGGAGGCTCTCGCCTTCGCCGAGGCGACCGGGGTCGACGCGCTGGCCGTCGCGGTCGGGTCGTCGCACGCGATGACCGAGCGGACGGCTGAGCTCGACTTCGAGCTGATCGCCGCGTTGCGGGCCGCAGTACCGGTTCCCCTTGTTCTGCATGGTTCTTCCGGTGTCGCGGATGCTGATCTGACGCGTGCGGTCGAGGCGGGGATGACGAAGGTCAACATCGCCACCCACCTCAACAACGTCTTCACCGCGACCGTGCGGCAGGTACTCGCCGACCAGCCGAACCTGGTCGACACCCGCAAGTACCTCGGCCCCGCCCGTACCGCGGTCGCCACCGAGGTCACCCGGCTGCTCACCTTGCTGAAGGCGGTCTAGAACTCAGGGCGGTCTAGAGGGAGCAGTTGCCCCGGACCCAGCCCGCGCGGAGGTCGTTGCGGGCGGTCTGGACCTGGCTGCGGGCGACCGGGTCCGGCACCTCGTAGTCGTCGATCAGCCGGGTCAGCGCGAACTCGATCGCGGCCACCACGGCGTCCTCCTGGGAGACCTCCGCCTCGTTCACGCCGGACACCCCGGCCGTCAGCGCGACCACTCCGGCCAGCTCCTGCGGGGTCAGCCGGAGCAGGAAATCTGTTCTGGTCGGCACGAATCCTCCCTGTGTCCCGTCAGCGACGACGTTGGTAGAGTCATCCTGCAATGCAACGACCATGTTTCACAAGGGGAGTCCGATGACGGCAGCGGCGGTGGACGAGACCCTGCGCGCGGCCACGGTCGCGGTACTGGCCGAGCACGGCTGGGACGGCGTCACCCTCGAGCGGGTCGCCGAGCGGGTCGGGCGGTCCCGGGTGACGCTGTGGCGCCAGGGACTGACCGTCGAAGGTCTGCTGAACGCGCTGCTGGACGAGCTGGCCGAGGACTACCGGGACACGATGTGGCCGGTGCTGACCGCGACCGGCACCGGGCGTGAGCTGCTGGTCCGGTCGCTGAACGCGCTCTTCGACGTGATCGACCGGCATGTCCCGCTGATGCTGTCGTCGGATCTGGTCTTCCACCAGGAGCAGGCGCGGAACGGGTCGGTCTCCTTCCTCGACCCGTTCGAGCGGTTCCTGCGCGAGGGCGAGGCGGACGGTTCGCTGCATCCGCACGGCCGGATCAGCGACGTCGCCGAGGTGCTGATGGTGGCGGCGGCCTTCACCTACGTGCACATGCGCGGCCGGCACCACTGGTCGCGCTCGCGGGTCCGCACGCTGACGCTCGACCTGGTCCTGCGCGGAATCGTCGATCCCTAGCCGGATGCAACATAGGTGTTGCATAAACCGCAACGAGGGCGTTACATAGTTCCCATCAGTCGCAGCACAAGAGGGGACAATCCGATGACCTTGCCGTACGCCGAACCGCTGACCCGTGTCGAGTTGGGACCGCGAGTGATCCCGGAGCCGCCGCGCGTCGGCGAGCCGGGTGGGGATCCCTGCGGCCTGTGCAAGTGGTTCGCCGACTTCGACGAGTCCGAGCACACGCCGATCTGGAGCAACGACGAGTGGGTGCTGTGCCGGGCCACCGAGGTGACCATCCCCGGCGTGGTGTGGCTGGCCAGCCGCGGCCATCACGACTCCTTCGCCGACCTGCCGGACAAGCTCGCCGCTTCCTACGGACCGGTCGTCGCCAGGATCGAACGAGCCATCCTGAGCGTCGGCGACATCGCCCGGGTCCACGTCTACCGCTGGGGCGACGGCTCGTCCCACTTCCACATCTGGTTCTTCCCGCGCCCCCTCGGCATGCTCGAGGCCCGCCGCGAAATGCTCCCGCTCTGGGCAGACCTACTCCCAGAGGCCCCCAAGGCCGAGGTAGCCGAAGCCGAAGAGAAGATCGCCGCAGCGATGGCCGCCGGTGACTGAGAACCCCGGCGGCTCCAGGCCAGGCACCGGACCCCAGCCGGCCGACGAAGCCCTGTCGCCCAACGACTCCCGGCCGGCGCTTGCGCGTCGGCTGGGGGTCGGGGACGCGGCGGTCATCGGGCTCGGCTCGATGGTTGGCGCCGGGGTCTTCGCCGTCTGGGCTCCGGCCGCGAAGTCGGCGGGCGCTCTGCTGCTCGTCTCTTTGGTCATCGCCGCTTTCGTCGCCTACTGCAACGCGGCCGCGTCGGCTCAGCTGGCCGCGGTCTATCCGGTCTCGGGCGGCACCTACGCGTACGGTCGTGAGCGTCTCGGCCCATGGTGGGGCTACACGGCCGGCTGCGCGTTCGTCCTCGGGAAGACGGCATCCTGTGCCGCGATGGCGCTGACTTTCGCCACGTACGTAGTACCGGGCCACGAGTGGGTGCGAAGACTGGTCGCCTTGGCAGCCGTGATCGTGCTGGCCGCCGTGAACTATCGCGGCGTCACCAGAACCGCGGCTCTCACCCGCATCCTCGTCGCCTGCTCCCTCGCGGTTCTGGCCCTCGTCGTGATCCTGCTGCTCTCCGCCGACCACGTCACGAACTGGACCACTGACACCAGCCCGTACGGCGTCCTGCAAGCCGCCGGCCTGCTCTTCTTCGCCTTCGCCGGCTATGCGCGCATCGCCACCATGGGCGAGGAGGTCCGCGACCCCGCACGGACCATCCCCCGGGCCATCCTGATCGCCCTCTTCGTTGCCGTAGGCATCTACCTGGTGATCGGCGTCAGCCTCCTGCTGGCCCTCGGCCCGGCCCGGATCGGCGAGGCGTCAGCCCCGCTCGCGACCGCAGTGCAAGCAGTCGACGCCGCCTGGGCTCAGCCGATCGTCAGAGTAGGCGCCGCACTGGCCAGCCTCGGAGCACTCCTCGCGCTGATCGCCGGCATCGGCCGGACCACGCTCGCGATGGCCCGCACCAAGGACCTTCCGACCTGGCTGGCCGCGGTGCACCCACGTTTCCAGGTGCCGCATCACGCGGAGATCGCGCTGGCGGCAGTGGTCGGCGTACTGGTGCTGACCACCGACCTCCGTGGCGTGATCGGGTTCTCGTCCTTCGGGGTTCTCCTGTACTACGCGATCGCCAACGCCTCGGCGTACACGCAACCGGCCGGGCAACGGCGATGGCCGCGAGTCCTCAACATCCTCGGACTGCTGGGATGCGTCGTCCTCGCGGCCACCCTGCCACTGACCTCGGCCATCACCTGCGCGGTGCTCCTGGCCCTGGCCCTGCTGGCCAGATGGGTCAGGCTCAGGTCAGGTCGCGCTTGATCCGCCAGAAGCTGAAGCCGGTCAGGGCCGCGGCCAGGAAGAGGAACAGACCGGCCTCGCGCCACTGCAGGTCCCAGAACCGGCTGGCCGGGAAGTACTTGATCTGTTGCCGGTAGCCGTCGTTCGCGAGCCGCTGGAAGCAGCTGCTCATCGGCGGCCGCGGCGTGGTCTCCTCCACGCCCGGCGGTGGCGGGCCGCAGGCTGCGATGTAGCTGGGCAGCGTCTTCTGAATCTGGCCCGCGGAGTTGACGGTGTTCTCGGAGATCTTCCAGAAGCCCTCGCCCGGCAGCCTCGCCTCGATGTGCATCACTTCGGCGTTGTCCTCCGGTCCGGAGAGCTGGAGCCCGCGCAGGTTCTCGGTGGTGACGATGACGCTGGCCTGGTCCGGCGTCATCAGGTGCGGCCGCAGCAGGACCGGCGACAGCGCCTCCACCGCGACCACGGCCGCCAGTGTGAGGGCGATCGCGACGATGCTGCGCCGGGTGACCAGCCCGAGCGTGACCCCGAGT
Organism: Kribbella koreensis; assembly: GCF_039525325.1. Lineage (NCBI taxonomy): Bacteria > Bacillati > Actinomycetota > Actinomycetes > Propionibacteriales > Kribbellaceae > Kribbella > Kribbella koreensis. Next base: position 18,117 of record NZ_BAAAHK010000018.1, on the reverse strand, counting down.
GCGAATCCGAAGGCCGCGTAGCCGATCGGCACCACCCCTCGGGCGCCGAACACGGCCGGCAGCATCCGGGGGATGTTGTACGGACCGGCGGCCTGCCCGCTGTCGATGGCGTCGTCGATCGGGTTGGACCACCAGCTCACCGCGAGGCTGAGCAGACCGGTCACGGCGATCGCGCCCAGGCCGGTGACCGCCAGCTTGACGACGAGCCAACGAGTCCGGCTGATGCTCTGGTTCCAGACCAGCCGGTGGGTGCCGGCCTCGAGCTCCCGGGCGATCAGGGGCGCGCCCCAGAACGCGCCGATCACCGGGGGAGCGGCATACACGGCGACCTGACCCACGTAGTACAGGTACTGGTTGATCCGGTCGAACCGGATGCGGTCGAGGAACCCGGCGTGCTGGAGCGCGTAGTCGTGCAGCAGTCCGGGGCCGGTGACGGCGAGGAAGGCGACCAGGACCGCGACCGCCGCCGCGATCACGATGGCCTGGACGCGGAACTGCCGCCAGGTGAGCCAGATCATCGCTGCACCTCCAGTACGGGCCGGTCGTTGTGCCGGGACGGATGGGAGCGGCCCATGTAGGCCAGCACGAGGTCTTCGAGGGTGAGCTGGGTGACCGTCCAGGCCGGGTCGAGGATGTGCTCGTCGGTCCGGATCAGAAAGGTCGACTGGCGATCGGTGTGGCTCGCGGAGATGACGTGCTGCCCACTGGGCAACGACTTCTCGTCGCGGCGCGGTCCGACCAGGCGGTAGTGGGTGGCGAGCAAGGTGTCGATCTCGCCGCTGACCTGCACGCGCGAGTCGACCAGTACGACGAGGTAGTCGCAGGAGCGCTCGACATCGGAGACCAGGTGCGAGGACAGTACGACGCTCAGCTCCTGCTCGGCGACGGCCTCCATCAGGTCCTGCAGGAACTCCCGCCGGGCCAGTGGATCGAGCGCCGCGACGGGCTCGTCGAGGATCAGCAGCTCGGGGCGCTTCGCGATGCCGAGGGTCAGCGCGAGCTGGGCGCGCTGACCACCGGACAGCTTGCCGGCCCGCTGCTTCGGGTCGAGCCCGAGCCGCTCGATCCGGCCCTTGGCGATCGAGTCGTCCCAGCCCGGGTTGAGCCGGGCGCCGAGCTTGAGGTGGTCGGCGATGCTCAGTCGCGCGTACGTCGGGGTGTCCTGCGCGACGAACCCGATCTTGGCCTGCTGCGTCGTACCGGCCGGGTTACCGAGCACCTCGATCGAGCCGGTCGTCGGGGTGAGCATGCCGACCGCGAGGTTGAGCAGGGTGCTCTTGCCGGCGCCGTTCGGGCCGACCAAGCCGACGACGCGACCGGCCGGAACCTCCAGGGTGCAGTCGGTCAAGGCCTGCTTGCGGCCGTACTTCTTGCCGAGGCCACGGGCTTGAAGGGCGGCGCTCATGCTATTTCCTCCTGAGCGCCGGACCGAAAGGTGGTCTGGAACAACGCCTCGATGCTGTCGTCGTCCAGGCCGGCCTTACGGGCCTTCGACAACCAGTTCACCAGGTCCCGCCGGAGCGGGCCGTGCGCGGCCAGGCTGTGATCGGTCAGCGTCCGGGTGACGAAGGTGCCGCGCCCCGGCCGGGCCGCGACCAGGTCCTCGTGCTCCAGTTCGCGGTACGCCTTCAGCACCGTGTTCGGGTTGATCGCCAGTTGCCCGACGACGTCCTTCACCGTCGGCAACTGATCACCCTCCCGCAACAGCCCCAGCCGCAGCCCGTTCTTCACCTGCTGAACGATCTGCTGGTACGGCGACACCCCCGAGCGGCCGTCCAGATGGAACTCGATCATCCCCATCTCCATTCATCTAGTTAACTAGTACAATACCTAGATGACGGAGAAGGTCAAGAGTCAGCGGATCGCGTCGTACCGGCGCAGCGCCTCCAGCCGGGCCTCGGCGTGGTCGACGATCGGCTCGGGATAGTCCGGTGTGCCCAGCTCGGGGATCCAGCGGCGCTGGTACTCGCCGTCGGGATCGAACTTCTTCGCCTGCGTCGACGGGTTGAAGACCCGGAAGTACGGCGAGGCGTCGGCGCCGCAGCCGGCCACCCACTGCCAGTTCAGCGAGTTGGACGCGAGATCGCCGTCGACCAGGTTCTGCATGAACCAGCGGGCGCCGAACTTCCAGTGCACATGAAGGTCCTTGACCAGGAAGGACGCCACCACCATCCGGACCCGGTTGTGCATGAAGCCGGTCGACGCGAGCTCTCGCAGGCCCGCGTCGACGATCGGATAGCCGGTCATCCCACGGCACCAGGCGTCGAAGGCGTCGCCGGGTTCGTCGTACTCCATCTTGTCGAACTCAGGTCGCAGCGGCTTCCACGCGGCGTCCGGGTGTCCGGCCAGCAGGTCCGCGCAGAACTCCCGCCAGGCAAGCTCACGTCGATACCCCTCCGCACCGGCGCTGCGCCTGCGGGCGAGATCGGCGAGCATCGTCCGCGGATGGATCTCCCCGTACTTGAGCGGCACCGACATCCGCGAGGTCGCGTCGAGATCCGGCCGGTCGCGGACCTCCCCGTACTCCGCGACTTCGTCGAGGTACGCCTCCCACTGGTCGCGAGCTGCCCCTTCGCCCGCAACCACCTTGCTCGACGGAAGCCGGTCGCCCTTGGCATCGACCCATTCGACGTCGGGCGGCGCATCGACGGGCTGCCGCCAGCCGTGTTCGAGCCAGGCGTGGAAGTACGGCGTGAAGACTCGGTAGGACGACCCTTGTTGCGTCAGCACTCGCCCCGGCGCAACGGCGTACGGGGAACCGGTGCTGACGAGCGGACATCCGAGCGCCTTCTCGACCGCCGCGTCGCGCCGCCGCCCGTACGGTCCGTAGTCCGCCGAGATGTGCACACTCACCGCATCGACCTCGGCCGCCAGCGCCCGCACCACCTCGACCGGATCTCCGCGCCGGACAACAAGTCGCCCACCCAGCGACTCGGACAGACTCCGCAAGGATCCGGCCAGATGTTCCCGCCGCGGCCCACCTGATTGATCCCACAACAAAGGATCGAGCACGAACAGCCCGACCACGCTGCCGTCGCCCGCCGCAACCGCATCCAGCAACGCCGGATTGTCGGCCAACCGAAGATCCCGCCGAAACCACATCACCGCAGTAGCCATCCTCAGATCCTCGCGGATGAACAACTTTCGACGACACTCCGCGAGATCCGAACACACGATTGGGTAAGGCTTGCCTCAGTAGGTGAGAATGGATGTCGTGAGCGAGCTGATCGATACCACCGAGATGTACCTGCGGACCGTCTACGAGCTGGAAGAAGAAGGCATCCTGCCGCTGCGCGCGCGGATCGCCGAGCGGCTCCACCAATCCGGACCGACGGTCAGCCAGACGGTGGCCCGGATGGAGCGCGACGGGCTCGTCACGGTCGAGGGCGACCGCCACCTCGAGCTCACCCAGGTCGGGCGGATGCAGGCCACCCGGGTGATGCGCAAGCACCGGCTGGCCGAGCGGTTGCTGGTCGACGTGATCGGGCTGGAGTGGGAGGACGTGCACGCGGAGGCCTGCCGCTGGGAGCACGTGATGAGCGACGCGGTCGAGCTGCGGCTGCTGAAGATCCTCGACAACCCGACCGAGTCGCCGTACGGCAACCCGATCCCGGGCCTGGAGGAGCTGCAGAAGGAGAGCCTGGCGACCCCGATCGGCGAGTTCCGGATCGGTGTCGAGCCGCTCGACAAGGTGCTCGACCAGGCCACCGGCGACAGTGTCCGGGTGCTGGTCCGGCGGATCGCCGAGCCGGTGCAGAGCGACGACGACGCGATGTCGGTGCTGCGCCGCGCGGGCGCGCTGCCCGGCCGCGAGGTCGACTCGATGCTCGACGCGGAGGGTGTCCTGATGGGCAGCCGCGAGGCCGGCGGCGTGATCAGCGACGAGACGGCCGGCCACATCTTCGTCAGCCTGGTTTAAGACTGCACCAAGAAATGGTACGGACAGCGCTCGATGCTGTACTGACAGTGTTCAGGCAGTAACGTCTGTCGGCGATGCCTGAGAACGATATCGACTGGCCGGGGTACCTGCGGGAGTTCCACACCGCAGCCCCGGGCAGCACTGAAGCCCTGTTGTCACGAGCGGTGGCCGGGGACCACACGCCCTATCGCTGGCTGGTCCGCGCGGTCTCCGGCGAGGCGCGACGCGTCCTCGACCTCGCCTGCGGCAACGGCCCGGTCGCCCGCGAGCTGTACGGGCGGTGGGTGGTCGGCGTCGACAACAACGCGGCCCAGCTGGCCGGAGCGCCCGGTCCGAAGGTCCAGGCGGATGCGCTGCACCTGCCCTTCGCCAACGAGGCCTTCGACGTGGTCACCTGCTCGATGGGGCTGGCGGTGCTGCAGCCGCTGCCCGAAGTACTGGCCGAGGCTGCTCGCGTACTGCGACGCGGCGGCGTCCTCGCCGCCACGGTCCCCGCGGTGCGGCCGCTGCGCCGGGGTGACCTTCGCACGCTCACCAGCCTGACCACCCGGCTGCGCTCGACGCCGCAGTTCCCAGGTGGCGGGGAGATCAAGGACCTGAAGGACCAGCTGCGCGGGGCCGGCTTCGACGTGATGGAGTCCCAGCGCGAGCGGTACGCGTACACCGTCCGCTCCCTCGACGACGCCCGCCGCCTGGTCGGCGCCCTCTACCTGCCCGGTACGTCGGACGCCCGCCGCGAAGCCGCCGCCGTCTGGCTGGCCAAGAACGGCGAGACCAAGGACGGCTTCGAGGTGGCCATCCCCGTCCGCCGCATCACCGCGATGCGGACGAAGGTCGCCCTCGCCTGAGTCACAGGTACCGTTCATGCTGTGCCTGCTCTGACCTGGTCGATCCGTGCGCTGGATCGTGCGCTGGACGGCGAGCGGTTCTACCGCGAGTTGCTGGCGGACGAGCCGGCCGCCTTCTGGCTGGACGGCAGCCTGACCGATCGGGGTGTTCGCCGGCTCTCGGTCCTCGGCACCTCGACCGGCGCCGACGCGGACGTCCTCGTCCGGGACGTCGCCGACGGAGACGTGTTCACCGAGTTGCAGGACCTGCTCAGCACTCGATCGGCTCAGCTGGGCGAAGTACCGGCTGTTCTGCGGGAGGTCTTCAGCGGCGGCTATGTCGGCTACTTCGGGTATGAGCTGAAGGCCCTCACCGGTGGCGCCGCCGCGCACGAAGCGCCGACCCCGGACGCCCTGTGGATCTGGGCCAACCGCTTCGTCCTGCTCGACCACGACGAGGACCGGGCGCTGCTCGTCGCCCTGCATTCCCCGGGCGACCGGTCGGCAGGTGAATGGCTCGACCGGGCAGAGACAGCGGCGGCAAGCTGGTACATGGGCTGGCGGGAAGCGCCGCCGATCGCCGAACTCGACCTGGAAGCCCACCTCGAGCAAGACCGCGTCACCTACCTGGCCGGCATCGACGCCTGCATGGCTGCCCTCGAAGCCGGCGAGACCTACGAGGTCTGCCTGACGAATCGCGTCCGTCTCCCCGCCATCGACGACCCGTTCGAGTTCTACCTGTGGCAACGACAGAGCAACCCCGCCCCGTACTCCGCCTTCCTCCGGTACGGCGACCTGGCCGTCGCCAGCTCCTCGCCCGAACGGTTCATCACCGTCGACGGCGACGGCTGGGCCGAATGCCGCCCGATCAAGGGGACCGCGCCGCGCGTCGAGGACCCGGCGCAGGACCAGCTCGTCGCGAAGGCGCTCGCCGAGGACGAGAAGACCCGCGCCGAGAACCTGATGATCGTCGACCTGATCCGCAACGACCTCGGCCGGGTCAGCCGGCCGGGCACCGTGCAGGTCCCACAGCTGATGGCGGTCGAGAGCTACCAGACCGTGCACCAACTCGTCACGACCGTCCGCGGCCAGCTGCGCGATGGCGTGGATGCCGTGGACGCAGTACGGGCGTGCTTCCCACCCGGCTCGATGACCGGGGCGCCGAAGATCCGCACGATGGAGCTGCTCGACGAGCTCGAGTGGTCGGCGCGCGGGGTGTACTCGGGCGCGCTCGGCTACCTGACCGTGGACGGCCGGGCGGATCTCAGCGTGGTGATCCGGACCGCCGTGATGACTCCGGGGGAGACCGTGGTCGGGGCGGGTGGGGCGATCGTGCTCGACTCGGATCCGGTCGCGGAGTACGACGAGATGGTGCTCAAGGCAACAGCAACGATCCAGGGGGCGGGTATGAGTGTTCTGCGGGTGGCGGATTCCTTCTTGGTGGCCAATGGCAAGATCCGCGGGCTCGACCTGCACCGGCGGCGGTTCACCGGAGCATGCGCGGCGCGCGGCGTCGAGGCGGGGGACTACTTCGACGACCAGGTGAAGCGCCTGCCCGGCTTCGGTCGCTGGTTCCCGCGCTTCGAACTGGATGCTGACGGCAAGCTTTCCGTCCAGCTCCGGCCGGCGCCACCGCAAGGCGGCCGCATCCGCGTGGTGGTCCACGACGGCCCCGACCCGCGCACCCAGCCGCTGGTGAAGGGCCCCGATCTCGAGGCCCTCGGTGAGCTGAAAGCCCAAGCCGCCAAGGCTTTCCATGCCGACGAGGTCCTGATCGCCGACCCCGACGGCATCGTCGTCGAGGCGGCGTACTCGGCCGTCCTCTGGTGGGAGGACGACACCCTTTGTGTCCCGCCCACCGACCGTCCCTACCTCGCCTCGGTCACCTCGGAACTGGTACGCCGAATCGCCACCGCCGAAGGCATCGAGGTCGCCGAGCGCCCCCGCACCGCCACCGACCTCGCCGGCACCGAGGTCTGGCTGGTCAACGCACTCCACGGCATCCGCCCGGTCGAGGCCTGGAACCACGACCCGATCGACCCGCTGCCCTTCACCCGCTCCACCGCCTGGCAGCAGATCTTGCTCGACTCAGCCGCCGTCATCTGAGTCGTCACCCAAACTGCCGGCTGCTGCTTGGGCGGGGCGGGGCCGATTCCGCCGGTCAGGGGTTGGGGAGGATTCTCCCCGGAGCCGGGGAGGAATTTAACCCGAATCCGGGGGATTTCCCTCCCCAAGCCCGCTACTTCCGGGGGGATGCCCTTCCCAGGCGGTCCGGTTCGTAAAACTGATATCACTATGCTACCTTTGAGATACTGAGTTCGACTCGAAGGAAACAGGGGTGTGCGATGAGTGCGGATGTCGACGTGATGGTGGAGATGCCCAAGCCGAAGGTCAGCGAGCGGTCGGCGGGGGATCTGAACGGATGGCCGATGCTCGGTCTGGCGTTCGTGCTCGGGGTCGGCGGAGCCGCGCTGTTCATCGTCGGGACGACCGGTGATCAGGTCGCGCTGACGATCATCGGTGTCGTCCTGTTCGTCGCCGCCCTGATCGTGGCGGCGGGTCTCACCCCGGTCGCGCCGGGCCGGGCTCGAGTGCTGCAGATCCTCGGCCGGTACGCCGGAACGATCCGCGTCGACGGCCTGCGCTGGGTGAACCCGATCTCCGCCCGCAAGGAGATCTCCACCCGGATCCGCAACCACGAAACGGCCGTTGCCAAGGTCAACGATGCCGACGGCAACCCGATCGAGATCGCCGCGGTGGTGGTCTGGCAGGTGCAGGACACCGCGCAGGCGATGTTCGAGGTCGACGACTTCGTCCGGTTCGTCGCGATCCAGACCGAGACCGCGGTCCGGCACATCGCGAACAGCTACCCGTACGACGTCCACGAGGCGACCGACCGGATGTCGTTGCGGGACAGTACGGACGAGATCACCCAGAAGCTCTCGACCGAGATCGGTGCCCGGGTGCGTGCGGCCGGCGTCCACGTGATCGAGTCGCGGATCACCCACCTGGCCTATGCGCCTGAAATCGCGCAGGCGATGCTCCGTCGCCAGCAGGCGGGCGCTGTGGTCGCGGCCCGGCAGCAGATCGTCGAGGGCGCCGTGGGCATGGTCGAGCTCGCGCTGGCACGGCTGTCCGAGCGTCAGGTGGTCGAGCTGGACGAGGAGCGCAAGGCGACGATGGTCAGCAACCTGCTCGTCGTGCTCTGCGGTGATCGCGACGCCCAGCCCGTGGTCAACGCCGGTTCGCTCTACCAGTAGGGCGGGCTCGTGGCCGTTGAACGCAAGAAGATCCTGCTCCGGCTGGATCCCGTGGTCCACGACGCGCTGGCCCGGTGGGCAGGCGACGACCTGCGCAGTACGAACGCGCAGATCGAGTTTCTGCTCCGCCGCGCCCTCGCCGACGCCGGCCGGCTGCCCGGCAACGTCGGCAAGATGCGCGGCCCGGGCCGCCCGGCCAAGGAGGAAGAGGACGCCTAGCCCTCGCTGCCGCGGGCGGCGATGACGCTCAGGCTGTGCGCGATCGAGGTCAGCGCCAGCGCGCTCACCGAGTCGTAGGTCCCGGCCTTCAACTTGCCGGCCACCTCCGCCGCCTTCGCGGCCAGTTCACGGGCGACCTGCAGTTCCTGCTCATGATTCGAAGCCATGTGGTCACGCTACGCGTCGAGTTCGGTGAACAAGGTGAGTTGCACGCCGCCGGGGCCTTCGAGTCGCGCGTTCAACGAGTTCCAGGGTGTCCGGGTCGGCTCGGCCACCACCTCGGCGCCGGCGGCAGCCAGCTTGGCGGTCGTCGCCGCCGAGTCGTCCACCTCGAAGGCGACGCGGTACTTGCCGGCCACCCGCCGTCCGACCTCGACCCGGTCGATGAACTCGGCCTGGTTCGGATCCGCGATCTCCAGCGTCGCCCGGCCGGCCTCCAGGATCGTCACCCGCCCGTCCGCCGACTCGTAGGCCTCCCGTTCGGTCAGTCCCAGCACGTCGCGATAGAACCCGACGGCCGCCTCGTAGTCGTCGACCGTCACCACCAGCCGCAGTTCCCGCACTCCGTCTGCCACGATCCGCTCCTCGATCCGTTGCGCTTCGCCGAATTGTCCGATTGCACGGTACCGATCCAGGGTGCTACGGTTCATTAGTCAAGTAATGAACCTATGAACCGAAGAACCTAGCAGCAGGGGTGGAGGTGAGCGCGGTGTTCGACGATCGCAGCCCGATCTATCTGCAGATCGCGGAGCAGATCAAGAACGACATCGTCAGCGGCGCGCTGGCCGAGGACGAGCAGGTGATGTCGACCAACCAGTACGCCGCGTTCTACCGGATCAACCCCGCCACCGCCGCCAAGGGTTTCGCCCAGCTGGTCGACGAGGGCGTGCTCTACAAGAAGCGCGGGATCGGGATGTTCGTCAGCCCGAATGCTCGCGAGCTTCTCCGGACCGGCCGGCGCGACTCGTTCTTCGCCGACGTGGTCGACCCGATGATTCGTGAGGCCAAGGCGATCGGCGTACCGCTGTCCGACGTCGTGAAGCACATCCAGAAGGATGGTGAGAAGTGAGCGGCCTAGGTGTGAGGACCGAGAACCTGACCGTCGCATTCGCCGGCGTACCGGCCCTGGACGGGCTGGATCTGCGGCTCGCGCCGGACAAGATCCACGGTCTGCTCGGCCGCAACGGCTCGGGCAAGAGCACGCTGGCCGCCGTCCTGGCCGGTTTCCGGCAGCCCGATGACGGGCGGGTGCTGATCGAGGGCGACGAGCTGGGTGCGCTGCCGCCGTACGAGGACGCCGTCGTCACCAGCCGGATCTGCCTGATCCGCGAGTCGGGTGACCTGGTCGACTCCGCGCCCGTCCGGCATGTGCTCGAGCTGGCGAGCAGCCTGCGGCCGTACTGGAACGAGGACCTGGCGGGCGAGTTGCTCGACAAGTTCGAAGTACCGACGAAGAAGAAGGTGCAGAAGCTCTCGCGCGGTAAGAAGTCGGCACTCGGGGTCGTGCTGGGACTGGCCAGCCGCGCGCCGCTGACGATCTTCGACGAGAGCTACCTCGGGATGGACGTGCCGTCGCGCAACCTGTTCTACGACGCGCTGCTCGCCGACTACACCGAAGTACCGCGGACGATCATCTTGTCCACCCACTTGGTCAGCGAGGTCAGTGCGCTGCTCGAGGAGGTCGTCATCCTCGACAACGGCCGGCTCGTCACCCAGTCGCCGGTCGACTCGCTGCGCGGCCGCGGCGCCTCGATCGTCGGCCCGGCCCGGGCGGTCGACGAGTTGACCGCGGGACTGACCGTGCTCGCCGAGCAGCGGCTCGGTGGTACCAAATCGTCAACGGTGCTTGGCGATCTGGACGACATGCTGCTCGCGCAGGCGAAGTCGGCCGGGCTCGAGATCGGTCCGGTCGGCCTGCAGGAACTGTTCGTCCACCTGACCGGTACGACGCGCTCGAAGGAGGGCTCCGCATGACCACCCAGTCCATCGCCCGTACTGCGGCCCTGCCGCGCGGCGTCACCTCGTCCGGGCGGCTCAAGCGAGTGGTCAGCTCGATGGCGATCGGCCTCCGCCCGATGATCGTCGGCTACTGGGTCGTGATGACCGGGTCGTTCCTGATCGGCGGACTGGTCTCGCAGCTGATCGGTGGCGGCCTCGACCACAGCATCTGGGACTACGGCACCCAGTCGCCGAAGTACTTCTCCGCGGCGATCGGCATCACCCTGGCGCCGGCGCTGTTCAACCTGCTGATCGCGCACGGGGTCACCCGGCGGATGTTCTCCGTTGCCGCCGGCATCCTTCTGGTCGGCGCCGCGGCCGCGACCGCCCTGCTGTGGGTGGTCGCCTACCAGATCGAGCGGGTGATCTACGACTGGGCCGGGCTGACCCAGACGCTGGCCAATCCGCATCTGTTCACCAAGACCTCGCAGGTGGGGCTGATCTTCACCGAGTTCTTCCTGCTGATCATCGCGCACGAGGCCGCCGGCTGGCTGATCGGCATCAGCTTCTACCGGTTCGGTTTCTGGAAGGGTCTCCTGCTGCTGCCGCTCGGCGTCCTGCCGGCTGCCGCGGCGGAACTCCTGCTGGTCGCACAGTGGCTCGCTGACGCGCTGCGTACCACCAGCTATCACCGTCCATCGCTGGCGATCGGCGTACCGGGAGTGCTGGTGGCCAGTGCCCTCGGCCTGTACTTCGGTTACCTGATGCTTCGCCCGATGGCGCTCAAACCCGCCAAGGGCTGACTCCACAAACCCTTTGGCAGTAGGTAGGGAGGCTCCGCCATGCCCGGAAACAGCCGTGACGACGACCTGGTGGTCGTCAACTTCCTCCGTAAGACCTACGGCGCGACCGTCGCCGTCGACAACGTCTCGCTGACCGTGCGCGAGGGTGAGATCTTCGGCATCCTCGGCCCGAACGGCGCCGGCAAGACCACCACGGTCGAGTCGATCGCCGGGCTCCGCCGGCCGGACGCCGGTACGGTCCGGGTCGCCGGTCTCAATCCGTACAAGCGGCGCAGCCAGATCACCTCGCTGGTCGGCGTCCAGCTCCAGGCCAGTGAGCTGCCCGAGCGGATCAAGGCCCGCGAGGCGCTCGAGCTGTACGCGTCGTTCTACCCGAACCCGGCCGACCCGGCGGAGTTGCTTGAGCGGCTCGGGCTGACCAAGGTCCGCGACACCGCCTTCGGCAAGCTGTCCGGTGGGCAGAAGCAGCGGCTGTCGATCGCGCTGGCGCTGATCGGCAACCCGAAGCTCGCCATCCTCGACGAGCTGACCACCGGCCTCGACCCGCAGGCGCGGCGGGACACCTGGGAGCTGGTCAAGCAGATCCGCGACTCGGGCGTGACGATCATCCTGGTCACTCACTTCATGGAAGAGGCCGAGTACCTCTGCGACCGGATCGCCATCATCGACGCCGGCTTGGTCGTCGCCCTGGACACTCCGGCGGGCCTGGTCGACGCGGCCCGTACCGAGCAGCGGATCAGCTTCCGAGTCCCTGGCGTCTTGGACGACGCGGTGCTGAAAGCCCTCCCCGCGGTGAACTCCGTGATCCGCGACGGCGACCGGATCGTTGTCACCGGCAACGACAACCTGCTGGTCGCGGTCGTCACCGAACTCGCGAGCCGCGGCCAGGCGCCGCTCGACCTGCACACCGAACAGACGACGCTGGACGACGCCTTCCTGGCGCTGGTGCCCCCTGATCGGCGGCACTCGAGCGATGCCGATCAGGGGACACCAGTCGGCCGGACCTTCGAAGGAGCGGAGCGATGAGCCAGACCCTCACTCTCACCCGGATCGAGAGCAAGCTGTTCCTGCGCGAGTGGGCCGGGCTGTTCTTCGTCTTCGTGCTGCCGGTCGGGCTGTTGACGATCTTCTCGCTGATCGGCGACGGCGGCGGGTCGAGCGACGGCGTACCGGCGAGCTTCCTGCCCACGATGGCGATCGGGATCGGGATCGGCATCCTGGGGATGGCCACGCTGCCGATGATCCTGGCCGGGTACCGCGAGAAGGGCATCCTGCGGCGGATGTCGACCACCCCGGTACGCCCGGTGAAGCTGCTGATCGCCCAGCTGCTCCTGCACCTGGCCGCGGGCGTCGTCGTGATCGCCCTCATCCTCGGGCTGGGCTCGGCCGTCTTCGGCGCCGACCTCCCGGCCGCGCCGTTGCCCTTCGCCCTCTCGGCCGTTCTCTTCACGGTCGCCGAGCTGTCGATCGGTGTGCTGATCGCCGGCCTGGTCTCGACCGCCAAGGGCGCGAGTATCGTCGGCAACATCCTGTTCTTCCCGAGCATGTTCTTCGCCGGCGTCTGGACGCCGGGCGATCTGATGCCGCACGCCATCCGCTGGGTCCGCGACATCACTCCGATGGGCGCCGGGATGACCAGCATGCAGGATGCGTGGTCGGGGCACTGGCCGGGCCTGGAACACGTCGTCGCGTTGCTCGCGGTAACCATCGGTTGTGTTGCATTGGCGGCTCGATTCTTTCGCTGGCAATGAAGGTTATGCACAGGGGTTGTGCATAACATCGATCGTTTCTGTGGATGGTCGGGTACACACTGTGGACGACACGCTGACGGTGGCAGATTCGCCGATCCTCTTTGCCAGAAAGGGTTGTGCGCGCACCGGACGGGGAGGTAGAAATGTCGACACGCTGTTCCTCAGGGAACGGCGGGTCGGACGGAAACCGAGGACCCTCGCGGTGGGGATCCCCACTGAGGTAGACCGGTGACGGGGTCTGCCGGACCCGACGGACCCGTCTGGGAAGCTGGAGACGTCACCTTCCTTCAGCTCTTGCAGGCCCCTCCGACTCATACTCGGAGGGGCCTGCTTCTTTGTCGTCCACAGGGTGAAACGAAACCGGCCGGTGCACGAATGCGCACCGGCCGATTACTTGGTAGAGCGTTCAGCGAAGCTTGACCGTCAGTGTCGAGTGGCTCCCGTGACCAGTCACCTGGACCTCGGTTCCACGCGCGGTGGTCACCAGCTTGTACTTCGCCGCGCGACCGTCGAGGCTCACCGCCTGCACCTTCGCGCCGACCGGAAGTACCGCACCGACCGTGAGGGTTGCCGACAGCCCCTTGCCGCGGACCTCGGTCCGAAGTTCCTTGCCTGCAAGGGATGCCGCGACATCGATCGACCCACGGCCGAGCCGGATGTTGCTACCGGCCACCTTCTGCTGCCCGCCCGGGATCTGCGGTACGACGGTCAGCATGCCGTGCCCGAGATCCGGATCGACGCCGAGCTGCTGGTGCACGACCGGCCAGAGGATGCCGTACGCGCCCCACGCCTGCAGCGTCATCGAGCGGTCGGTGAACGCCCGGTCGATGTTGGCCGGCGAGTCCGGCGACGGCGCGATCTCCGGCATGGCGCCCGGCGTCTCCCAGACCTTCGGGTCGAGCTGGATCCGCGCGTTCCCGGTCGTGTAGACCTGCTGCTGACTCTTCCCCAGGCGACCGAAGTTGCCCTCGGCAACCGCCATGATCGAGGTGTTCAGCGAGAAGATGCTCCGCTCACTCTTCACACCCGACACGACGGTGTCGCAGGAGGCTCCGGGGTTGCCCGCAGGATCCGAGGTCGGCCCGGTGCCGGTGTGGAACAGCCCGAATTCGCCTGTGTAGCAAGGCTTCTCGCGCTGGTCGAGTGCGGTCTTGGCGTGCTCGGTGGAGGCCAGGGGAGTGGTGGGCCGGCCGGGGCGGACCAGTTCGGCCTCCATCGGGGTGACGCCGGTCCAGTGCCGCTGGAAGATCGGCGTGTTGTCGTTGGCCGGGTTGGCAGGGTCGTCGATCGAGTCGGCGTACCCGAAGGCCTGGTCGACCCACCACTGGCTCTCGAACCGCTTCTCGACGTCGGTCGCCTTGGCCGTCGCCCATTGCCGCGTCGCCTGGTCGTGCTTCGAGGCGGCGAGGTCGGCGAGGTCGCGCAGTCCGCGAGCGAGGTACACGGTGCTGTCGAGTTTCTCCGAGCCCATGCCGTTGCGCTCGACGTTGGCGAGGCCCTCGAGCCAGCCGTCGCCGTCCTGGTCGAGTTCGCGGTAGACGTACTTCAGGTTGCGCACGCTGAAGTCGTACATCTCGTCGCGGAACCGGTCGTCGCCCGTCCAGCGCCACAGCAGCGCCACGATGCTGGGGAACTTGACCGTCTCGTCGGTGTTGCCGGCGCTGGTGTTCGAGCCGAAGTAGACGTCGCCGGTCGGCGTCACCTCGTGGGCGACCTTGCCGCTGCGGTTGTTGAGGATGTCGCTGACGTCGCGCAGTGCGCGCAGGTGGGACTTCACCGTGTCGAACTGGCCGGCCGCGACCGCGGCGTACGAGGTGTATTCACCGTCGGTCGCGAACAGCCAGGGGTAGTCGGGGAAGCCGGCGCCGAACCAGCGGGCGGTGTCGACGGTGCCGCTGGGTGCCGGGTACGCCTTGCCTTCGTTGACGTCGCGGATCTGCAGGTTGTGCGCCTCCTGGACGGAGTCGGCGAGGTTCTGCTTGCTCCACTCGACGCTCTGCTGCAGCAGCCGGTCACCAGGCAGGTCCACTGCGGACATCTCGTCGATCGCGGCGCGGCTCTTCTTCTTTGCCTGCAGCAACTTCTCGGGGTTGCTGATGGCCTGCTTGTACTCGCGTTGTGCGGCTGTTCTGCCTTCGTCCGATCCCGCGACGGCGAACCAGACCGTCGTCGTCCGGCCGGGCTTCAGATCGACGCTGTAGGTGAGGCGTCCGCCGGTGCCTTTGCCGAAGGCGGTGTCGTCGCAGTGCTTGGGTGCGTCGCCGTCGGCCGGGCAGATGACTGCTGGGTCCTGTGGGCCGCGGTTGTTGGCACCGAGGGCGTGGTTGGTCGGTTTGATGGTTGATCCGACGATCGCGGCGTAGTCGTGTTCGGCGGCGTTGGCTATCGGTGGGGTGCCTTGCTCGCGGAATTGGAGGGTGCCGTCGCTGTACGAACCGGTGTCCGGGAGGTTCATCTGGGCGGCGTTGGGGGTCGTCCAACCCCAGGGATAGGACTGCATCAGCTCTGAGTGTGCGTCTACATCGAGCGCGACTGTCTTGGCGGTGGTCGATTCGAAGGTCAGGCCGACCACTGTTGCGCGGACTCCGTCGGGGACGAAGTCGGTGCGCTCGACGCTGACGGCGCCGGGGTAGCTGATTCGCTGGTAGCCCTGGCCGCTTGTGTACTTCGCGGCCGCGGTGTCCTTGCCGAGCCAGGATCCGTCGACGCCGAACCAGAGTCCGTCGAGCAGCTTCAGCGGGGCGGTCCAGAAGCCGCCCATCTCACCGCGGGTGTGCCAGCCGGTCGCGGGGTAGAGGCCGTTCTCGTCGCCCATCGCGTAGGCCCGATCCCCGACAACCAACGACCGCCGATCCGCCAGCCTTGTCGACTCCGACAACTCACTCGACCGTGTGGTCGCCGCCTGGGCGTCGACCGTTGCGCCCGCGCCTGCGATGGAGGCTGCGCTCGCGTCTGTGGCGGAGGCTGGGCTCGCGCCTGGGGTTGCGGTGGCGAGGGAAGGGATGCCGCTGAGGGCGAGGACTGTTGCTGCGGCGAGGAGGCCGGCAGGGGCGGCGTACCGTCTTGTGCTTCGTCTTGTGGTTGGTCTGCTTCGTCCGACAGGGCGGGGTGTCATGACGTACTTCCTCCTTCTGGTGGCGTCTGAGCGCCACCTGCGTCAGCCGGGGGCCGAGCTGCCCCTGACCACCAGCTCCGGTTGCAGGAGCCGTTCCGTCGGACCCTTGGGATCCGGTGTCGTGAGAATGTCGATCAGCTCGCCGGCGATCTCGTCCATCGGCTGCCGGATGCTCGTCAACGCCGGCGACACCACCGACGCCAGCGGCGAGTCGTCGAAGCCGGTCACGGCGACGTCGACTCCGGCCACCAGCCCCCGGCGGCCGAGCTCGCGCAGCGCCCCCAGCGCGAGAATGTCGCTGATGGCAACGATCGCGTCGATCGCGGGGTCGGCGTCGAGCAGTTCCGCAGTACTGCGGGCGCCCTCGTCGATGGTGTCTGCGCGGCAGCGGACGGCCAGCTCGTCGTGGTTCGGCAGCCCGAGCTCACCGCACCTCGCGCGCCACCCGCTCAGCCGGTTCTCCGCCAGGCCGGACGTCTGCGGCCAGCTGAGGAAGCCGATCCGTCGGCGGCCGGTGTCGTACAGATGCTGAACCGCGGTCGCGCATCCGCCGGCGCCGTCGACGTCGACCCAAGGGCCGGGCTGGGTGGACTCCTCCCACACCCTCCCGAACGACACGAACGGGATCTGCTGCTCCTTGAGCCACGCGTGCCGCGGGTCGTGCGTCTCGGTCTGCGACAACACGAACCCGTCCACCAGGCGCCGGGCGTGCAGATCCTCGTAGACCGGCATGCCCTCGACGCCGACCGGTGCCGTGAACAACAAAATGTGCCGTCCGCTGCTCTCGGCGGAAGTGCACAGCGCATGCAGGAACTGGTCCATCACCAGGTGGACCTGCCCGTGCGGCCAGCTCGGTACGCAGTACCCGATCAGCTCGACGGCGCTCGTCCGGAGGCTGCGCGCGTTACGATTGGGACGGTAGTTGAGCAGCTCGATCGATCGGGTCACCCGCTGCAGGGTGTCCGGGCGTAGTCGATGAGGCGCATTGAGGGCGTTGGAGACGGTCTGCACCGAGACCTCCGCGTGAGCGGCAACCTGCTTCAACGTAGCCACGAACCAACCTCCCACCGCACCAGAAGCCACCCGTTTTAACGTTCAAATCCACCAGCAGTCTCACCGCCAAACCCTCCCGTGTCAACGGCTGACCAGTACCCACCCCCCACTCACGCCCCTGGCACCCCAGCCCCGCCACGCCGCTTCCCGCTCCCACCATCTCAGGGGACAACCCCGCAGTTGGTGGGTTGCCTGGCCAGAATCTCGCGGGGCAACCCACCGGTTGAGGGGATAACCCCGCAGATGTGTTCGTGCAGGGCTTCGCCCTCAGTGAGGTGGCCCGGCGCGGAGGATCTCGCGAGCGGCGGCGACCGGCCCTGGCGCGATCCACCGGCCCCACCAGGTGGCGCCGGCCTCGGCGAACGCCGCCGGATCGCCACCACTCGCCTTCACCTCGAACCGGCGTTCGCCCCCACCCGGCCGGCGTTCGCCCCCACCCGGCCGGTCTTCGCCCGCCCCGACTTCGCCCGCCTCGACCTCGTCGGCCTCGACTTCGCCCGCCTCGACTTCGTCCGCCTTGGCGGCTTGCTTGTCTGCAAGGAGTTGGCGGATGTCTTCTGGGGTTGTTTGTTGTGGGGCTGTGGTGGTGCCTTTGTAGGCGCAGGAGCCGTCCCAGCGGAGGATCCGGCGGCGGACGGACGGGACGAGGAAGTTGCCACCCACCCAGATCGGGATGCGTGGACGCTGGAGTGGGGTGGCGGTCAGTTGGACGCCGTCGAGTTGGTAGTGCTTGCCGGCGTACCGGACGGGTTCACCGGTCCACAGCGCGGTGATGATCTCCAGCGACTCGTCGAGCTTCTCGGCCAGCTCGCGTGGAGTGCCGGTGAGGAACGGGTCGCCCGGATCGCCGATCCCGACGCCGAGGATCAGCCGCCCACCCGATAGGTGATCCAAGGCAACGGTCTCGGCGGCGAGCTGCCACGGATGCCGGCGGGGGACCGGCGTCACCGTAGTACCGATCCTGATCGACGACGTTGCACAAGCCATCGCCGCCAGACAGATCCACGGATCGTACGTCGGTTCCGCCGCGTCCCCCTGATAGACGAGATAGTCCTCCAGAAACACCCCGTCCCACCCACAGTCCTCCGCCATCCGCGCCAGCTCAGCCAGCCCGCGCGGATCCCGCCCCACCCCCACCGCCCCGAACGTCACCGAAAACCGCATCCCCCGAAGCTAGCCGCCCTCACCGACAGAACCCTCCCGCCGGCCGGCGTCCCCGCCGACCATGCCCG